>NZ_JBQTHN010000001.1:0-116171 GCF_052389815.1 Bradyrhizobium sp.
TCGGCCAGCCGCGCGACGGCAATCCGGCCGCGTCCTTTGCGATGTTCGACACCGAGAAGCTCGAGATCACCTGGTACCGCGCGCCCTATGACATTGCCGCGGCCGCGGACCGCATCCGCGCCAACGGCCTGCCGTCCTGGCTCGCCGACCGCCTGTTCGCGGGGCGGTAGCGATGACGAAGTCCAGGATCGAGCCGCGGCGGATAAACGCTTCCGCTGTCCTTCGCCGCGCCGCGGTGGACGTGGACGCCAATCCGCCCTACGGACTAGAATCATTTGGATCGCACATCATGAGCCGCTTCTGGAGTCCGGTCGTCCGCAATCTGTCGCCCTACGTGCCGGGCGAACAGCCGAAGCAGGACGGCATCGTCAAGCTCAACACCAACGAAAATCCTTACCCCGCATCGCCGCGTGTGCCGGAGGCGATCGCCGCCGCGATGGATCGCCTGCGCCTCTACCCCGATCCGCGCGCGACGGCGCTGCGCGAGACGATCGCCGCCCATTACCAGGTCGCGCCCGAAGAGGTGTTCGTCGGCAACGGCTCGGACGAGGTGCTGGCGCACATTTTCCAGGCGCTTCTCAAGCACGATGCGCCGCTGCTGTTTCCCGACATCACCTACAGCTTCTATCCCGTCTACTGCCGGCTCTATGGAATTGGTTACGAAGAAGTGCCGCTCGATGCCGCCATGCGGGTAGAGCTTGCCGATTACCGGCGCCCGGGCGGCGCCATCCTGCTGGCCAATCCGAACGCGCCTACCGGCGTCGCGCTGTCGCGCGCGGCGATCGAGGCGCTGGCGTCCGAACATCCGGACCGGCTGGTCGTGGTCGACGAGGCCTATGTCGCTTTCGGCGCCGAGAGCGCCGTGCCGCTGGTTGCGCGCCACGACAATCTGCTGGTGGTCCAGACCCTCTCCAAGTCGCGGGCCCTCGCGGGCCTCAGAGTCGGCTTCGCCGTCGGCCAGCAGCCGCTGATCGAGGCGCTGGAGCGGGTAAAGGACAGCTTCAACTCCTATCCGCTGGATTGCCTCGCCATGTCGGGCGCGATCGCGGCGATCCAGGACGACGCCTGGTTTCAGGCGACGCGCCGGCGCATCATGGCGAGCCGCAACACGCTGGTCCGCGGCCTCGCCGATCTCGGTTTCGAGGTTCTGCCGTCGCTGGCGAACTTCGTATTCGCGCGCCATCCCGCGCGGCGCGGCGCCGGGCTTTTCACAGGGCTCCGCGAGCGCGGCGTTCTGGTGCGGCACTTCGAGAAGCCGCGGATCGCGGACTTCCTGCGCATCACCGTCGGAACGGACGAGCAGTGCAGCCGCCTGATCGCGGAGATGCGCGAGTTGGTCTGACCCCGGAGATTTCGTAGGGTGGGCAAAGCGACTTGTCCGCCGTAGCTCGAAGAGCGAAGGCGGAAGCGTGCCCACCCTCAGCAGCATTGCCGGGCATGGTGGGCACGGCGCATGCGCGCCTTTGCCCACCCTACGACGGCTATTTCCTGCCTCGAGCGGCCCGAGCCGAAACGTTCAACGCCACCGCCTCGCGGATCAGCGCCTTGAACGCCTTCGCGTCGATGACATCGCCTTCATGGATATCGATGGCGCGCCGCATGTTGCCTTCGAGGCTGGCGTTGAACAGCGCTGCGGGATCCTTCAGCGAAGCGCCTTTGGCAAAGGTCAGCTTCACCGCGGCCTTGTAGGTCTCGCCGGTGCAGATGATGCCGTCATGCTCCCACACCGGCACGCCCAGCATCCCGTTCGACGGCTTTCGCCATTTCACTTCCTCCGTGACGTCGGGATCGGCCTGCCTGATCAGCGCGCGCACGCGGGCGAGCGTTTCGCCGCGCCAGTCGCCGAGCTTCTCGAGGCGCGCATCGATCAGGCGGCTGGGGGAGTCGCCCGCCGCCGTTTTGTTCCCGCCGCTCTTCCTGGTCGCTTTCTTCATGGTTGTTTCATTTTCCGTTACGGTCTAGCCGATTGCCGTGCCTGCTTGACTATCTCCATCAGCATGGCTTCGCCGGCATCGACCAGTTCTTCCAGAGTGATGCGGCCGACATCCTTGCGCTGCGCCTTGCCGCGCGCCAGCAGGGGAATGTGGATGAAGGCGGCAAGCTGCAGATGATCGTCGGTGCAGGCGGCTTCGATCGCGCGCCAGCTCAGGTAGTTGCAGAGATAGGCGCCGGCGTCGCGCGAGGGACGCGCGTCGATGCCGGTGGCGCGCGCGGCGCGCAGGAGTTTTGCGGTATGCGGGCCGAACGTCATGGCATCGGGACCGAGGCCGATCGATCCCTTGCGCACGCGCGTTTGTGCGGCGTCGGGCCACAGCATGGTCACGGCATTGCGGGCGCGGGTCTCGATGCGCAGATGCGCGGTGCGTGTGGCAAGGCCGAACATCAAGAGTGCCTGCGGCCGCAGCTTCGCCAGCAGCTCCGGCAGCTCCCGATCGACCGCGCGGTAGGTCACGGGAAAGATGTGGCCGGCCAGCTCGACATCGGCGAGGGCCGGGCGGCGCAGCCGCGTGAGGCGCGCCACCAGCGGTTGGGTGGGATTGTAGGGCGCGCCGGGAAACGGGCCGAAGCCGGTGACGACGATGCGCAAGCCGCTCATTTCAGCCACTCCGCGATCTGCTCGGCGGCGACCGCCGGCGTCATCCTGCCGCCGGCGACCTCGGCCTCGGTCTTCTTCACCTTTGAGCGGATCGCCGCATCCGAGCGCAGCCGCGCCATCATGCGGCTCTCCAGCATCGACCACATCCACTTGACCTGCTGCTCCCGCCGCCGCGCGGCGAATTCGCCGCAGGCGTTCATCGCGGTGCGATGGTCGAGCACCTTCTGCCAGAGCTCGGCGATGCCGGTGCCTGATAGCGCCGAATAGGTCACGACCGGCGGATACCAGTGCTCCGAGCGGGGGGTAAGGATATGCAGCGCGCTGCGATATTCGGCGGCCGCCGCATTGGCGCGCTTGACGTTGTCGCCGTCAGCCTTGTTGATGGCGATCATGTCGGCGAGCTCGACGAGGCCCTTCTTGATGCCCTGCAGCTCGTCGCCGGCGCCGGGCAGCATCAGCGCCAGGAAGAAGTCGGTCATGTCATAGACCGCGGTCTCGGACTGGCCGATGCCGACGGTCTCGACCAGCACGACGTCGAAGCCGGCAGCTTCGCACAGCAGCATCGCCTCGCGGGTTTTTGCCGCAACGCCGCCGAGCGTGCCCGAGGAGGGCGAGGGGCGGATGAAGGCGTGGTCGGAAGCCGAAAGCTGCGCCATCCGCGTCTTGTCGCCGAGGATCGAGCCGCCGGTCCGCGCCGACGACGGGTCCACCGCCAGCACCGCGACCTTGTGGCCTTGCCCGATCAGGTACATGCCGAGCGCATCGATGGTGGTGGACTTGCCGACGCCGGGCGAGCCGGTGATGCCGACGCGCACCGCCTTGCCGGTGTCCGGCAGCAGCGCCTGCACCAGCTCGCGGGCGGAGGCCTGATGGTCGGCGCGCCGGCTCTCGATCAGCGTGATTGCCCGCGCCAGCGCCGCGCGCTGGCCGGTACGCAGGCCCTTGGCCAGGGTCTTGATATCGAGGGCCGCCTTCTTCTGAATCATGCCTTGCTTTACAACGGCCGGGGAAGGCAGGCGAGGGGCCTGCACGGCGCGTCAACGACTTGGTGTGGAAGCCGGCGCCGCCGTCCGCGGCTTCAGCCGCCGCCACAGCCAGACCAGCACCGGCCAGATGAATGCGCCGATCGCCATCGCCGCCAGGATCGCGGCGATCGGCCGCTCGAAGAAAGGCAAAATGCTGCCGTCGGACTTGATCAACGACGTCACGAACGCCTGCTCCACCATCGTGCCCATCACGATGCCGAGCACCATGGCGGCGACCGGATAGCCGTTGGCTTCCATGACATAGCCGATCACCCCGAAGGCCGCGACCGTGACGACCCCGAACAGATTGTTGCCGATTGCGAACGAGCCGACCGCGCAGCACAGCATGATCACGGGCATCACTGTGGAGCGCGGCGCGCGCAGCACATGGCTCGCAAGGCGGATCATCACGATGCCGAGCGGGATCATCAGGATGTTGGCGATGATGAACATCAGGTAGATGGCGTACATGCTCGACGCCTTTTCGGTGAACAGCGTCGGCCCGGGATTGAGGCCCTTCATGTAGAGCACGCCGATCGCGATGGCCGCGATGGTGTCGCCGGGAATGCCGAACAGCAGCGACGGCACCCAGCCCGAGGCGACGCTGGCATTGTTGCTGGCGCCGGCCTCGACCAGGCCCTCGACATGACCGGTGCCGAACTTTTCGGGCTCCTTGGAGAAGCGTTTGGACATGGCATAGCTGACCCACGCCGCCATGTCGGCGCCGGCGCCGGGCAGCACGCCGATGATGATGCCGACGATGTTCCCGCGCGTCATCTGCGAGTTGTACTTTTTCGTGAGCGTCCACTGGCCCGCCAGAATGCTTCCGAACTTGCGCCGCGGGATCGGCGGCGGCTCGGGGGTGAGCATCGCGCGCATCACCTGCGCCACCGCGAATACGCCGACCAGCGCAGGAATAGGTTCGATGCCGCCCAGCAGGTTGGTCACGCCGAAGGTGAAGCGCGGCACGCCGCCCGGGTTTTCGATGCCGATGCACGCAACCAGAAGGCCGATGAACATGCTGGCGATCGCCTTCACCGGCGAGGAACGCGCCACCAGCGTGGCGCACATCAGGCCAAGCAAGGCGAGCCAGAAATATTCGAAGGTCGAGAACGACAGGGCGATTTCGGCGAGCGGCGGCGCCAGGATCATCAGCGACAGCGTGCCCGCTATGCCTCCGACGGCGGAGAACCACACGCCCGCGCCGAGCGCCAGCTCCGCCTCGCCCTTGCGGGTCATGGCATAGGCTTCATCCGCATAGGCCGCGGAGGCCGGGGTTCCCGGGATGCGCAGCAGCGCGCCGGGAATGTCGCCGGAAAAGATCGCCATCGAGGAGGCCGCCACGATGGTGGCGATCGCGGCGATCGGCGAGAGATAGAAGGTGACGGGGACGAGCAGGGCGGTCGCCATCGTCGCGGACAGGCCGGGCAGCGATCCGATCACGAGTCCGTAGACCGATGCCGCCAGCATCGCAATGATGACTTCCCAGGTCGTGATGAGGTTGAAAGCCTGGATCAGGGTGTCGAGCATGTTTCACCAGGGCATAGGCAGCAGGCCGATCGGCAGCGGCACGCGCAACAGCTTGCTGAAGATCAGGTGGATGGCGATGGGGGCCAGCGCCGTGAGGGGAAGCGCAAGCCTCCATCGCGCACCCAGCGCCGTCGCCGTCACAAAGACGATGATGCCAGCGGTGAGGATGAAGCCGACCCGGTCCGCCACGGCGACGTAGAACAGCAGCAGCGCCGGCGGCAGCAGCGCGCGCAGCCCGTAAAGCTTGCCGCGCGGCGCCGGCGCTTCGCCGCTCTCATAGGGGACGATCTCTTCCTCTTCCTCGAAGGAGTGGCCGATTCCGAAGGCGATGGCGAGCCCGCACAGCGCGAGCCCTATCCCGATCACCAGCGGAAACACGTTCGGGCCGACTGGCTGGCCCGGTACGGGTGGAAGTCTCCACCCGCCGTAGGCTGCTGCTGCGCCGAGCCCAACGAGAAACAATCCCGTGACGCGATCGGGAAGACGCATGAACGAGCCCCGCCTTGCTTTCGAGAAACCCGCGGCCGTCAGGTCTTGGCGAGGCCGGCGGCCTTCATCGCCACGCCCATCGCGGCGTCGCCCTTGTCCATGAAGGCGGCGAACTGCGCCGCATCGCCCCACACCGTTCCAAAGCCGCGATTGGCCATGAAGTCCTTGAACTCCTTCGAGTCGAAAACCTTCTTCAGGGAGGCGGTGAGCTTGGTGGCGACGTCGGCGGGCAGGCCCTTGGGACCCGCAATCCCGCGCCAGGCGCCGGTCGAATAGTCGATACCCATCGCTTCCTTCAGCGTCGGCACGTCGGGGAAGACGGGATTGCGCGCCGGAGCCATGATGGCGAGGCTCTTCGCCTTGCCGGCTTCGATGATCGCGCGCGCCTCCGGTACCGAGCAGGTGGTGAGGTCGAGGCCCCCCGCCGCGAGGTCCTGCATCGCGGGCGCCGCGCCGTTCGACGGTACCCAGGCGACATGATTGGCGGGCAGCCCCATCGCCTGCAGCCAGCCGACCAGCGCAAGGTGCCAGATGCCGCCCTGGCCGGTGCCCGAAGCCTTGAACTTGCCTGCGGGCGCGGCCTTGATGGCGTCAGCAAGTTCTTTCACGGTCTTGTAGGGAGAGGTGGAAGAGACCTGGATGCCGGGAGGATCTTCGTTCATCAGTGCGAGCGGCGTGTAGCTCTTCGGCCCGAGCTCAGTCAGCCCCTGCCAGTGCATCATGGAGATTTCCACGGTCAGCATGCCGATGGTGTAGCCGTCGGGCGCTGCGGTTGCGATGGCGGAATGGCCGACCACGCCGGAACCGCCGGTGCGGTTGACCACGTTGAAGGGCTGGCCGAGTTCCTTCTCCAGCAGCGCCGCAACGATGCGCGCGGTGGCGTCGGTGCCGCCGCCGGCGCCCCATGGCACGATCACGGTGACGGGACGCGAGGGGTAGGCCTGCGCCGAGGCTGGCTTGAGACCTAGTCCGGCAACCGCAGCTGCGGCGGCAGTGGATGCCGCGAAGGCGCGGCGCGTGATGTTGGGCATTGTTGATCCTCCCGCGGCGCCGGTGAAGTGGCGCTCTTGTGACGCCGGCATCTTAGGCAAGTTTGCGCGGCGGTCGCAAGACGACGGCGCATCTTCAGCTCTGCGTGCATTGGGCAGCACCCCACCGCTCACAGGCGCGCTCGGAAATCGGGTGGGTTTCGCGCGTTGGCAGCTCCATGATCGCAATCATTATCGGGAGCAAGCCATGACAACCGCCTACTACAGCACCGTGCTCGATCATCCGCTGGCAACCGTGTGGTCGCTGATTCGCGATTTCAACAACTACCCCGCCTATATCGACGGTGTCAGCGAGAGCACGATCGAGGATGACAGGCGCAGCGACGAGGTCGGCGCGGTCAGGCGCTTCTGCTATCTCGGCAACTGGGTGCGCCAGCGGCTGGCCGATCATTCCGACGCCGCGCATTCGCTGACCTATGCCGGCCTTGAGCCGCTGCCGTTTCCATCGGAGCTGGCGGAAGCGCATAGCCCCGTGCGCTATGAGGGAACAATGCGGCTGCACGAGATCGTCGAGGGCAACCGCACCCTCATCGAATGGTCGGTGGCGCTGGATAGCGAACCGCAGGACGCGGAGCGCTGGCACCAGATGTTTCAGTCCTGGATTCCGGACTGGACGAATTCGCTCGTACGAGCGCTGGCGCGGCGGGAGGGGTAAAACGGTTCAGCCGCTGCAAAGCTTCTTGTCGTCGAGCAGCTTGCGCATCGGACCGTCCTTGAAGGCGTTGCAGACCGGGCGCGCGGTCTGTAGCGCTTCGGTATGCCGATCCCTGTCGATAGCGATCGCCAACACGACCCGCAGCCCGTCGCCAAGCTGCGGCGACAGGGTTGCGCGCCAAAACTTCTCCTCGGCCAGCCCGGCTCGGGCTTCGCGTTCCGCGCCGGCGAGGTCGTTGGCATCGAGAAGATCGGCGCTTACGGTGAAACGAGGCCGGGGATCGCGCGGATATTGCTTGATCAGCTGCGCCGCGCGAGACCGCATCTCGGTGCCGGTTTTTGGAAGCCTGTTGGTGGGAATAAGCTGCGCGGTGAATGCGACGGCCTGGTAGTCCTGCAAGATGGATATCGCGGGATAGATCAGCGCGGCCGCGCTTGCGATCGCAACCGCTGCAGCCGCCCGCCGGAACCTTGGCCATGCCTCGGCCGGCGACCAGATGACGAGGATGAGGAGGGCGATCAACACGCCGCCAAGCGTGCCGCCGAAATGCGCGGCGTAATCCACCTTCTGGCCCTTCAGCGCGCCAAACAACGGTAGCAATGAAGGGATCAGAACATACGTCGCGTTCATCTGCAGGCTCATGCGGATGGCGCCGGGCGGAAAATGCATGCTGATGACAAGCGCCGCTGCAAACAGACCCATGATCGCACCGGAAGCTCCAGCCGCCACGATCGAAACTGGATTGATGACGAGTGACAGCAGGGAGCCGGTGAGCGCGCTGACGGCATAAACGGCACCGAACCAGGCGCGTCCGATCAGTCCTTCGAGGGCGCGACCGGCCAGGTACAGGGCAACTGCGTTCATCGCCAGGTGACCGGCGTCGACATGCAGGAACGGCGCCGACAGCAGCCGGTACCATTCGCCGGACTGCACGACGAGATTCTTCGTCAATGCGCCGAACGTCACCAGGGTGGTGATCGATGGCTCCAGCAGTTTGGTCCACGGACCGATGCCGAAGACGATTTCGGCTGAAAACACCGCGCACAGCACCGCGAGCAGGGCTGTGGTCAGGATCGGAAACGTGGGGGGCGCTGTTGCGACGGCCGCCCGCGATATGTCCACCGCTTCCCGTGGCGCGGCGAGAAGCCGTTCGACAAAGCCGTTATAAAGGCCTTTCCATATCCAGGTCGCATTGTTGTTCCAGACCACGCCGGAATTCGTGTCCACGATCATGGCAAACGGCGCGACTTTCGCAAGCATGCCCGTTCGCCGAAACGCCCCAAGCCGTCGTGGTTGCTCGGGAGATCCCGGACCGACCTCGATCACGCCGATCAAAACTGGCATCTGACGCCGGTTGATCTTGCCGGAATACTTCAGGCAGGCTTGGCCGATCTGCTCGAGCTCTTCCGCGTCGATGCCGAAAGCCGCATGGGGACGCGCCTCGCGGTCGACGAAGGCGAGGATGCTGAACGCATATCCATCCGATCGGACCAGCACGATCTCGCAGACATCGTAAAGCCGCTCGACCTCGGGAACGCGAGCTACCTCAAAGCCTTGCTTGGCGATGAACTGCTTGGCGAGATAGGTGCAGAATGTCTCATGGGGTTGTTGCGGCTGCGCGGGATCGAAGGACGGTTCGTTGTAAGTCAAAGTCATGCATGAATTCTCGGAACGGAAATTCGCAACCTGGATTGATCCGGAAATGATGTTACGCGTGTATGATGCGGTCCACAATTGCCGCGTGTCGCGCTGGAGAGAATAAACCCGGGCTAGCAGGAGGCTTATTGCATCCCGTCCGCGTCGCCCTTGGGTCGGGCGCCGCCAAAGATCGTCACGCCTTCCGGCGACAGGTAAGGTTTCAGCGTTTCCCAGGGCACGAAGGCGGCATACTCGCCTTCGGCGTAGGAGCCGACCGCGTAGGGCGCGTAATAGAAGGAGAGGCCCGAGCTCTTGCCTTCCACGGTCGATGGTGCGAGCGCAATCGGTCCGATCTTGAGCAGCTTGGGCTCGATGGCCTCGATAGCGCCTTCATCGATGCCTTCCGCGCCGCGCTTCTTCTTCTCCGCCTTGAGCGAAGCAATAACGCCTTGCCGCATCGCCTTCAGAGTCGGGCCGTTGTCGGCGGTCTCGTTGAAGAACCGGCGGATGTTGATGCGCTTCTTCGCCGTCTGGTCCCACAGGATGGTGTCGGACCAGCTGTTGGGGTGCGCCCCTCCCGTATATTCGTAGTCGGCCCTGACGATGCTGAGATAGCGTCCGTCGACCAGCGAGCGGAAATTGTAGCGGCGCTCGAAACTCCAGCCGCGCTCGCGAAACAGCTCCGGCTCCTGCTTGCGCTCCCGTTCTGCCTCCGCCGCCTTCTTCGCTATCAGCTTGCGTCCCTCGGCGAGGCTATCCGCCGCAAGCGCCGGATCGGCCTTGATCTTGTCGTCGAGATAGACGCTGCCCTCGAACGCCTTGTTCTTCAGCGTCGCATCGGGCTTGGGGTCGGCGGCGAGGGCAAACGATGCGGGCAGGGTTGCGATAATGCAGATCCAAAGGATATGTGCGCGTCTGGCGAGGTGTCGGGGAAGCATGTGCTTTTGTCTAGTCGCGCTTGATGTTGCGTGCAGCGAAGGATTTCAACGCCGGAAGATCAACCTGGACGATGTCCCAGAGGATATCGACTCTGATGGCGTGATAGGCGTGCCGCAATACGTTTCCGAAGTCGATGATTTTTCGCCAATTGATTGTAGGCTCGGACTTCTTGATTTCATCGGGCAGGCTTCTCGAAGCTTCACAGACGATCTCGAGAAGGCGCTCCGTCGCCATTCGCATCATCATGTCGGAGGCAAACTGATCCAGGTTCTTGCCCTGTATCATCTTCTCGATCGATGAAATCGCTTCAAGGATGTCGAGCAACCGGTCCTGGGTAGTCGGCGGCACTCAGAACACCTCGATGAGGTCATCGGCGATCCGTTCGGCCATGCGTGGCTTCAAAAGGTCCCGCATCGAGACTTGGGGTCGAAGACCGGTCGCATCTTCAATCAGGTGCATGACCTTAAACAGGTCAAAGGCCGGAGAACTGCCGCGCGGCGTCGCGTCGACCAGCACGTCCAGATCGCTGTCTGGCTGCCCATCGCCGCGGGCACGGGAACCAAACAGCGCAAGTCTGGTCACGCCGAGGGCTCTGATTTCCGGCTCGATCTTTCGCAACCGGGAAACGACTTCCTGGATGGTGATTTCTGCGACCGCGCTCATAACTTGATCCTAGCACAGTCAGAGAAGACAAACACCTATTCCGCCGCCTCGCTATGGCCGAGCCGGGCGTTGAGCTTGTGGATCAGCTCCTCGGCGGCATCCGCGATCACCGTGCCCGGCGGGAAGATCGCTTCGGCGCCGGCGGCAAAGAGCGCATCGTAATCCTGCGGCGGTACCACGCCGCCGATGATGATCATGATGTCCTCGCGGCCGTGCTTCTTGAGCGCGGCCTTCAGCTCCGGCACCGCGGTGAGGTGGGCGGCCGCCAGCGACGACACGCCGAGGATATGCACGTCGTTCTCGACCGCCTGCCGCGCGGCTTCGTCGGCGGTGGCGAACAGCGGCCCGATATCGACGTCGAAGCCGACGTCGGCGAAGGCGGATGCAATCACCTTCTGGCCGCGGTCGTGGCCATCCTGGCCGATCTTGGCGACGAGGATGCGGGGGCGGCGGCCTTCGGCCTCCTCGAAGGCGTCGATCAGCGCCTGCACTTTCTCGACCTTGTTGTTGGACATGGCGGAGGCCTCGCGCTTGTAGACGCCGGTGATGGACTTGATCTCGGCGCGGTGGCGGCCGAACACCTTCTCCATCGCATCGGAAATTTCGCCGACGGTGGCTTTGGCCCGCGCCGCATCGATGGCGAGCGCCAGCAAATTGCCGTTGCCTTCGCCGGCGGAGCGGGTCAGCGCTGCAAGCGCCTCGTCGACGTCCTTCTGGCTGCGCTCGCCCTTCAGGCGCTTCAGCTTGTCGATCTGCAGCCGTCGCACGGTGGAATTCTCCACCTTGAGGATCTCGATTGGCGCCTCGTCGACCGGCTTGTACTTGTTGACGCCGATCACCGCCTGACGGCCGGCGTCGATGCGGGCCTGCGTCTTGGCGGAGGCTTCCTCGATGCGCAGCTTCGGCACGCCGGCCTCGATTGCCTTGGCCATGCCGCCGAGCGCTTCGACTTCCTGAATATGACCCCAGGCTTTCTGCGCGAGATCGCGGGTCAGCCGCTCGACATAATAGGAGCCGCCCCAGGGATCGATGATGCGGTTGGTGCCGCTTTCCTGCTGCAGGAACAGCTGGGTGTTGCGGGCGATGCGCGCGGAGAAGTCGGTCGGCAGCGCCAGCGCCTCGTCGAGGGCGTTGGTGTGCAGCGACTGGGTGTGGCCTTGCGTCGCCGCCATTGCCTCGATGGTGGTGCGCATCACGTTGTTGAACACGTCCTGCGCGGTCAGCGACCAGCCCGAAGTCTGGCAATGCGTGCGCAAGGACAGCGAGCGCGGATCCTTCGGGTTGAATTGCTTCAGCAGCTTTGCCCAGAGCAGCCGCGCCGCGCGCATCTTGGCGACTTCCATAAAGAAGTTCATGCCGATCGCCCAGAAGAACGACAGCCGCGGCGCGAAGCGGTCGACGTCGAGTCCGGCGGCAAGCCCGGCGCGCAGATATTCGACGCCGTCGGCCAGCGTGTAGGCGAGCTCGAGATCCTGCGTCGCCCCGGCTTCCTGCATGTGATAGCCGGAGATCGAGATCGAATTGTACTTCGGCATCTTCTGCGAGGTGTAGGCAAAGATGTCGGAGATGATCCGCATCGAGGGCGCCGGCGGGTAGATATAGGTGTTGCGCACCATGAACTCTTTCAGAATGTCGTTCTGAATGGTGCCCGACAGCTTTTCCGGCGGCACGCCCTGTTCGCCCGCGGCGGCGACGAACAGCGCCAGGATCGGCAGCACCGCCCCGTTCATGGTCATCGACACGCTCATCTGGTCGAGCGGGATGCCCGCAAACAGCGTGCGCATGTCGTAGATGGAATCGATGGCAACGCCGGCCATGCCGACGTCGCCGGAGACGCGCGGATGATCTGAGTCATAGCCGCGGTGGGTCGCCAGATCAAAGGCGACCGACAGGCCCTTCTGGCCCGCAGCGAGGTTGCGACGATAGAACGCGTTGGAATCTTCCGCCGTGGAGAACCCTGCATATTGCCGGATGGTCCAGGGCTGGTTGACGTACATCGTGGGGTAGGGCCCGCGCAGATAGGGCGCCACCCCCGGCCAGGTCTCGAGGAAATCGATGCCGGCAAGGTCGGCCTCGCCATAGACGGGCTGCACCGGGATGCCCTCCGGCGTCAGCCACGGCTCGGCGCGGCCGGCGGGCGAGGGGGGCGCGGCCTTTTCAAAGGCGATATCGGCAAAGTTCGGTATGCGGCTCATGGTCATCCATTGTAGCACAGGCAGGTAATCCGGCCCGGCGTTTCAGTCATGGTCGGGATGCTGATGGCTCCTGATGGTCGCCATCTTCTCCGGGCCGTAGTTCTGCTGGGTGGTCTGGCTCGGCAGGTTGGCGATGCCGACCACCCAGCCGAGGCGGGATTCGGTGCCGAATTGCCGGGTCGGAACCACGTGGTCAGGCCGGTCGAAGGTGCCGGTCATGATCTCGATATTGGGTCCGTCGATCAGGCGGTAGCTGAGCGGCGTGCCGCAGGCGGCGCAGAAGTCGCGTAGCGCAATGGAGGAGGACTGGAACGTCGCCGGCTTGCCGCGCGTCCAGGCGAAATCGCCATGCGCGATGTCGGCGAAGGAGGCGAATGGCGCGCCGGTCGCCTTCTGGCACATCCGGCAATGGCAGATGCTGATCCGCGTCGGCGACTTAGACACCGCAAAGCGGATCGCGCCGCACTGGCAGCCGCCGGTCAGAACGGGTTTTGCCGCATCCGTCATGCTCGCTCCGTCCGCTTGTAGGCGTCGCGCAACGCAGCCAGCGCATCGCAGCCGGCAAACACGAAATCACTGACGCCCGCGCCGCGGAACACGGCCTCCTGCTCGCCAGGCCGGCCTGCCAAATAGATATGCCTTGCGCCCGCGGCTTGAAGGGCCTTGGCTGCATCTGCTGCCTTGCCGGCATAGACCTTGTCCGAGGAACACACGCAGGCAATGGCCGCGCCGGAGGCCTTGAAGGCTCCGGCGAGCTCCGCGAAGACAAGAAATCCCTCGTTGTCGAGGGCCTCGATGCCGCCGGCCTCGAAGAAGCTCTTGGCAAAGGTGGCGCGCGCGGTGAAGTCGGCTGCAGTGCCGAGATTGGCGAGGAAGATCTTTGGCCGCTGTCCGGCCTTCTTCAGGATCGCGTCCGACTGGTCGCGCAGCGCCTCGAAGGGCGCGGCGAGCCGCATCGGCGGCAGCGGATCGAACTTGAACTGGGCCTCGCCATAGGGCGGCAGCACCACGGGTCTTGCGTCGAGCACGGCCACGTCGGCTTCGTGCAGGTTCGGGAATTCGCTGGCGCCGGTCAGCACGTCGCGGCGTTTTGCAACATTGACCTCGCGCGCCGAGCGCGTCGCTGCCACCTTGCGCTGGATGATGTTCCGCTCCAGCGCAGCAAACAGCCCGCCGGCTTTCTCGGTTTCCTGGAATAGCGCCCAGGCCGCCTCGCACAGCTCGCGCGTCAACGCTTCGATGCCGCCGGAGCCAGCGGCGGGATCGCTCACCTTGGCGAGGTTGGATTCTTCCAGCAGCACGAGCTGGGTGTTGCGCGCCACGCGCCGGGCAAAGGGATCGGGCAGGCCGCGGGCCAGCGTGTGCGGCAGCACGGTGACGGCATTGGCGCCGCCGAGCCCGGCGGAGAAGGTCGCCATGGTCGCGCGCAGCATGTTCACGAAGGCGTCGCGCTGGGTCAGCATGCGCCAGGCCGTATCGGCGGCGATGAACAGCGGCCTTGGCGCGAGGCCACAAGCCTGTTCGATGCGCGCCCACAGCAGCCGCATGGCGCGGAATTTCGCCAGTGTCAGGAACTGGTCGGCGTCGGCCGCGAGCCGTGCATAGACCATGCCTTGCGCGACATCGAGCGCGATGCCGGATTGCTCGATCGCGCGCAAGTAAGCGACGCCGGACGCCAGCGCGAAGGCAAGCTCCTGCACCTCGGATCCGCCGGCATCGTGCACGACGCGGCCGTCGGCGGCGACGAACGGACCTTTGAAGCCGAGGGCAACGAGACCCTGCACGGCGCCGGTCACCGCCGGCACGATCTCGGCCCAGGCATAGGGGCTCGAGCCCCACACGGCTGCGCCGCCCAGCGGGTCGAGGCCGAAGCGGATATCGCAGGCGGCGGGCGAGAAGCCCTTGCGCTTGACGAATTCGGCGACACGGCTCGCGGCCATCCGCGACTGCGGCCCGATCTGCAGCTCCAGCGCGATGCCGGCATCGAGGAAGACGCCGTCGAGGATCTTTGCGACCGCCTCCGCCGACGGATCGAGCCCAAACCCATGGGCGCCGTTGGCGCCGGCGAACACCAGCGTCAGCCCGGTCGCGCCGTTTTCGAGATCGTGCAGCGCCTGCGCATTGGCCTCTCCCGCGTCGGGATGATCGATCCGCTGCATGATCTGCCAGGGCGCCGCGGCGGCGCGGCCCGCGATCGGTGAAGCGCCCTTCGCGCGCGGATAGATCGGATCGATCTTGATCCCGTCATAGGTCTTGCCGACCAGCTTTTCGAACGGCGCGCCCTTCAGCACGCCAGCGACCAGCTTCTTCCAGTCGTCATAGCTCGCCGGGGCGAAATCCGCTGCGAGGGGCAAATCTTCAGTCGTGATGGTCATCGTTTCCCGGAATTTCTGCTTCTTGTTTGGGCCGGAAATTGCCACGGGCGAACCGCCAAGCCAAACCCTGTTTTGGCATTTTCCGGGCTGGATTGGGCTCGGAGCCCAGTCCCGCCTACTTTGCATGGGGTTGTTTTCGCTATTTTCGCGTCTAGGGCAGTTCGGGTAGTCGCTCGATACCGTCGGTGGAGAGTTTTTCCAGCGCCTCCCGCACGCGCCTTCCGGCAATGACGCGCTCCGGCGCGATCTCGGCGAGCGGAACCAGCACGAAGGCACGCTCGAACAGGCGCGGATGCGGCAGGGTCAGCTCGGGCTTGTCGAGCCTGACGTCGTCATAGGCGAGCAGGTCGAGGTCGAGGGTTCGCGGTCCCCAGTGCCGCTCCTGGGCGCGGTCGCGGCCGAATTTTTTCTCGATCTTGTGCAGGGCGAACAGCAGCGCATGGGGATCGAGGCTTGTATCGATCTCGATACAGGCATTGACGAAGGGCGGCTGCCGCTCGTCGCCCCAGGGCGGTGTCGCGTAGTCCGACGAGCGCGCCACCAGCGCGCCCTGGGTCATGCCGCAGATGTTGGCGATCGCTTTGCTGAACGTAGCGCGGACGTCACCGACATTGCCGCCGAGCGCGATCAGGGCGCTAGCCATCGCCGCTAGCCGTTCGAGGGCGGGAGCCGCGCGCGCGTCAGCACCACGCCGACGTCCTCGAAGATCGCGGCGATCGGCGCATGCGGCTTGTGCACGGTGACCTTGACGGCACGGATGCGCGGAAAGGCCGCCAGGATCGCATCGGCGACCGCGCCCGCCGCGCGCTCCAGCAGCTTGTAATTGGTGTTCTTGAAGGCGGCGACCGCCGTGGTCACCACATTGGCGTACGACACCGTGTCGGACAGGTGGTCGGTGCGCGAGGATTCCGAGAGATCGGAATACAGCTCCAGATCGATCACGAAGCGCTGCCCGACCTCGGTTTCGTGGTCCATCACGCCGTGGCGGGCATGGATGACGAGGCCCTTGACGAAGATGGTGTCGGTCATTTCAGGCTCCCGATCGCTGCCGCCACGCGCAGCGCCTGCACGGTCTCCGCCACGTCATGGGCCCGGATGATCTTGGCACCGTTCTGCGCGGCGAGCAGATGCGCCGCGATCGAGCCGCCCAGCCGCTGCTGCGGCTCCGACGGCGTCACCGAGGATATGAAGCGCTTGCGCGAGGCGCCGACCAGGACAGGCAAGCCGAACGAGGCCAGCTCGCCGAGCCGCGCCAGCGCCGTCATGCTCTGTTCTGGCGTCTTGCCGAAGCCGATGCCGGGGTCGAGCACGATATTTTCCCGCGCAACGCCGGCCTTGGCCGCGATGTCGAGCGAGCGGGCGAAGAACGCTGCAATATCCTGCATGATGTCGATGGTGGAATCGGCGCTGTCGCGGTTGTGCATGACCACGACAGGCACATTGCGCTCGGCGATCAGCCTCGCCATGCCGGCGTCGCCCTGAAGGCCCCAGACGTCGTTGGCGATGGCCGCGCCCAGCTCCAGTGCCCAGCCGGCGACGGCCGACTTCATGCTGTCGATGGAGACGGGCACGCCGAGCGCGACCACTTCCGACAGTACCGGCTCCAGCCGCCGCAGCTCTTCTTCCGCCGTCACCGGCTGCGCGCCCGGATAGGGGCGGGTGGATTCCGCACCGATGTCGATGATGTCGGCGCCTTCCGCGATCATGCGGCGGGCCTGCGCCAGCGCGCTTTCCGGCGCGATGAACGCCCCGCCATCGGAGAAAGAGTCCGGGGTGATGTTGAGCACGCCCATCACGGCAGGCCAGGGCCGTGCCAGCAGCGCCGGCAGGTCCAGGCGGCCGGCCTTTGCGGCCGCGCTGACTGATCTGGACGTGGTTGCGATCATGCGGTCGCTTTGCGCGGTCCGTAGCAGGGTGTCAAGGCGGGAAAAACGGTTCGAAAGGGGAATGCAGGCCGCGTTAATAGGTGATCTTGGGCGACAGCTTGCGCGCCTGCTCGATCAGCAGCTCCACCGACTTCTCCGACGGCATCGCCCGCACGAGCTTACGTTTGACGTTGGCATCCTTCATGCTCTGCGCCAGCCGCGAGGGATTGCGCAAGGAGAGTTCGCGCACCGTCGTAACGCCGGCGGCGCGGATCAGCTCGATCTTCGCCTTGCCCATGCCGGGAATGCGCATGTGGTCGGAGAAATTGGCCCATTCCAGCAATTGCTGCTCGCTGATGCCGGTCTTGGCCGACAGCGCCTTGCGGCCCCTGACGGTGCGGGCGGCCTCCAGCAGCGCGTCGGTGGTGCGGATGCCCAGCGATTTCAGTTTCGAGGCGGAATAGGCCGTCAGGCCTTCGATCTCGGAGAGAGGATATGTCATGGTACAGGATAAGGAAAATGCTGACGCGCAGTGGCTTTAAGCGAACTGGCCGAGACCCGGCGTCCCCGAGATGATTTCGCTCATGTGCTCCGCTCCGATTTTGTCGCGACCGAACCTGAAAAGTTCACGCGCGATGTTCTGAATCTCGCTCATCCCCAGCCCCAGCGCCATCAGGCGGGTGCCGACGGCCATTACGCCGCCGCCCATCAGCCTGGAGAGCCCGGCGCCGCGCTCGGAAGCCGCAATCGCTGCTTCCGCGCCCGGGATGATGTCGATCAGGGCCTGGACTTTGTCGGCCGGACCTTCGCGGCGAAGGAAACCAAGGACGATGCCGACGGTTTTTTCAGCGACAGCATCGTCGATGCCGGCCTTGGAGGCCAGCCGTCCAACCAGTTCGTCCATATTTGCCCCGCCCCAGCCCGTTATTGCCGGACCCTATATCTGAAAT
This sequence comes from Bradyrhizobium sp., assembly GCF_052389815.1. Taxonomy (GTDB): domain Bacteria; phylum Pseudomonadota; class Alphaproteobacteria; order Rhizobiales; family Xanthobacteraceae; genus Bradyrhizobium. Next base: position 17,970 of record NZ_JBQTHN010000001.1, read on the forward strand.
TCGATCTTGATCGCCTGTGACGCGAATTACAAGCGATGAGCACATGTCGAGCAAAGTTTGCTCTGCGATCGCGGGCCAAGTGTTGCAGCAATGCAAGATCGTTCGCGAATTTTCGCGGAGAATCGTCGCGGCCACGACAGCGCCTGCAACTTTCGGAGGAGATTGGAGAGTTGGAACGCCCTCCATCCGTGCTTTTCGACGCGCTCAAAGGTACGTTTGACCCGTTCCAATCGCATTGCAAGATGCAGTATGGTCGTCCCACGACACTCAACCCATGTTTTGCGCGAAGAGGCGATGATGGCCGGGTCTGACAACAAGCTCGCCGATACTGCCGAGAAGGTTTTCATCGGAAAAAGCGAGCAGGAGGCATGGCTGACGCTGGCGCTGGCCAATCGGCACGGCCTCGTCACCGGCGCCACCGGCACCGGCAAGACGGTCACGCTGCAGGTGATGGCGGAGGGATTTGCCCGTGCCGGCGTCCCCGTATTTGCCGCAGACATCAAGGGTGATCTTTCAGGCATCGCCGCGACCGGCGAAGCCAAGGACTTCATCACCAAGCGGGCTAGCGGAATGGGCCTCAGTTTCCAGCCCGACCGCTTCTCGACCGTGTTCTGGGACGTTTTCGGCGAGCAAGGCCATCCCGTGCGCGCCACCGTCACCGAGATGGGCCCCTTGCTGCTGTCGCGCATGCTCGATCTCAACGACGTGCAGGAGGGAGTGCTCAACGTCGCATTTCGCGTCGCGGACGAAAACGGCCTGACGCTGGTCGATATGAAGGACCTGCGTGCGCTGCTCGACGCCATCGCGCCCAACGGCGGCAAGAAGCCGGTCGATGAAGACGACGTGGACGAGCTGGCCGACATCCGCAAGGCCGCGCAGGGCTACGGCAATGTCAGCAAGGCCACCGTCGGGACCATCCAGCGCCAGCTGCTGGTGCTGGAGAACCAGGGCGGCACCAAGTTCTTCGGCGAGCCGGCGCTGGCGCTGAATGATTTCATGAAGGCCGACAGCGACGGCCGCGGCTATGTCAACATCCTCGTCGCGGACAAGCTGATGCAGAGCCCGCGGCTCTACGCAACGTTCCTGCTCTGGATGCTGTCGGAGCTGTTCGAGGAGCTACCCGAGGCCGGCGACCTGCCGAAACCGAAACTCGTGTTCTTCTTCGACGAGGCGCATCTGTTGTTCAACGATGCGCCGAAGGCGCTCTTGGACAAGATCGAGCAGGTGGTGCGCCTGATCCGCTCCAAGGGAGTCGGCGTCTACTTCGTCACGCAGAACCCGATCGACGTGCCGGACAAGGTGCTGGCCCAGCTCGGCAACCGCGTGCAGCACGCGCTGCGCGCCTTCACCCCGCGCGACCAGAAAGCGGTGCAAGCCGCGGCCCAAACGTTCCGGCCCAACCCGAAACTCGATACCGCCCGCGTCATCATGGAGCTCGGCACGGGCGAGGCGCTCGTATCGTTCCTCGAAGGCAAGGGCACGCCGTCGATGGTCGAGCGGGTGCTGATCCGCCCGCCGTCGGCGCGGATCGGGCCGCTCACGCCGGAGGAGCGCAAGCAGGTCATGAATGCAAGCCCGCTGAAGGGCAAATACGACACCGCCATCGATGCGGAGTCGGCCTACGAGATGATCCAGAAGCGCATCGCCGGCACGGCGGCGACCGCTGGCGAGGCAGGCGGTGGCGCTCCGGCGAGTGGAGGCGGCGGCATTCTGGGACAACTCGGCGCTATCGTCGGCACGATCTTCGGCACCAATGTCAAGCGCGGCCGGATGTCGACCGGGCAGGTCATCGCGCGCCAGGTGACGCGCTCGGTTACCAACAAGGTGATTGGAGATCTCGCGGCCGGTGTTGGCAAATCGGTCGGCGGTTCGCTCGGCGGCTCGATCGGCCGTTCGCTGGTGCGCGGTGCGCTCGGCGGCCTGTTGCGGCGATAGCCAGCCAGCCCAGATGTCCCTGCGACCAATGGAACGGCGCGCGTGCTGAGATATCCGTCGCTTCGGGCGCCGCTCGATTGGCTGTTCTTCCTCTGCGTCATCGTGCTGACCGCCGACGTGCTGGTGCCGGAGATCTTCGGCAACGGCAAGACCAAGGATTATCCCTTGTGGTACTGGGCGGGCCAGCAGGTGCTGCACGGCCGCGATCTCTACCCGAGCGATCCCAACGCGCAGTTCGAATTCATCTATCCGCCGCTGCCGGCCGTGCTGCTCGCCGTACCCGCCTGGTTCGGCAAGATCCCGCTGTATCTCTGCCTGTCCGCGATCAACGCGGTGGCGTGGTGGATGACTGCGCAGTTCTCCAACGCCATGACGGGGGCGGGCAGTGCGCCGGGCCCGTGGTTGTTCGCGCTGCCGAGCTTCGTCACCATTACCTCCATCTTCGACATGTACGATCTCGGCCAGCCGAACCTCATGCTGCTGGCCCTGATGCTGTACGGCTTCTGGCTCTTGCGGGACGCGCGGCCGTGGTTCGCCGGCTCGATGTTCGCGCTCGCCATCGCCATCAAGGTGTTTCCGATCGCGGTGCTGCCTTATCTGGTGTGGCGGCGGCAGTGGAAGGCGGTCGCGGGCACGCTGGTCTTTCTCCTCGTATTCCTGTTCGTGCTGCCGGCGCCGATCCGCGGCTTCGACCACAACATCGCGGAGCTGAAGACCTGGTACCGCGGCATGGTGGCCTCGAGCTCGGAAAAGGGATTTGGCCAGCGCGACGAGCAGAACTGGTCCTGGGTCAATCAGTCGATCATCGCGGTGACCCACCGGCTGACCCGGCCGGTCAACTACAATCAGGACGATCCCAACAAGCCTGCGCGGACCATGAACGTGATCGACGTCGGCTTTCGGACCGCGAACCTGATCGTCGCGGCGGTGTCGCTTGCCATCGGCTTCGGCTTCCTCGCGGTGATGCCGCCGGCCTCGCGACGGACCGAGCGCAGCGATGCGGAGGAGCTGGGCATCCTGTTCTGCCTGATGACCGTGGCCTCGCCTTTGGCGCGGCAATACTACTTCATGTGGCTGTTCTTCCCCATGACGGTGCTGATGCATCGCGCGGCCCTCGATCCGCGGCCCAGCGTGCGAATCGGCACATGGAGGCTGCTGGCCTGTGCCGGCATCCTGCTGCTGCTGGCGCTGCCGCTGTTTCCGATCGACCTGCAGGCCTGGGGCAACAACCTTGCCGCGACCGCCGTGCTGGCCGCGGGGCTGGTCTGGCACATCCGGCATCCGCCGCCGGCCTTGTCTCCGCCGGCAGGCAGGCTACAACCTGACGTCAACAGCGCCCCAAGTTGAGGAAACCGCCATGGCCAACGCGAACCTGCAGCCGGTGCTCGACCATATCGATGCCGACTTCGACAACAGCCTGGCACGGTTGTTCGACCTGCTTCGGATAAAGTCGATCTCGGCCGATCCGGCCTTTGCCGAGGATTGCAGGAAGGCCGCCGACCATCTGGCAAAGGACATCGAGACGCTCGGCTTCAAGGCGGAGGTGCGGCCGACCGCAGGCCATCCCGCCATCGTCGCCAAGGCCAATGGCAATAAGGCCAACGGCAATGCCGGCCGCCCGCATGTGCTGTTCTACGGCCATTACGACGTGCAGCCGGTCGATCCGCTCAGTCTTTGGCACCGTCCGCCGTTCGAGCCCGTGGTGACCGACCATGCCGACGGCCGCAAGATCATCGTCGCGCGCGGCGCCGAGGACGACAAGGGACAACTGATGACCTTCATCGAGGCCTGCCGCGCCTGGAGGAAGGTGACGGGCTCGCTGCCGGTCGACATCACCATCTTGATCGAGGGCGAAGAAGAAGTCGGCTCGAAGAATTTCGTGCCGTTCATGGAGAGCATCAAGGACGAGCTGAAAGCCGACTTCGCGCTGGTCTGCGACACCAGCATGTGGGACCCGAACACGCCCGCCATCACCACCTCGCTGCGCGGGCTGGTGTATGACGAGGTCACCATCAAGGCCGCCAACCGCGATTTGCATTCCGGCGTGTTCGGCGGCGGCGCGCGCAATCCGATCCGCGTCCTGACCAGCATTCTCGGCGGGCTGTTCGACGACAATGGCCGCATCACCATTCCCGGCTTCTATGACGGCGTGAAGGACCTGCCGCCGGATATTCTGGCGCAGTGGAAGAATCTCAATCTCACGCCCGGGTCGTTCCTCAAGCCGATCGGCCTTTCGATCCCCGCCGGCGAAAAGGATCGCCTGCTGATCGAGCAGGTGTCCTCGCGACCGACCTGCGACATCAACGGCATTTTCGGCGGCTACACCGGCGAGGGCTCCAAGACCGTGATCCCGGCGGAGGCTTCCGCAAAGGTCTCGTTCCGGCTGGTCGAGGGACAGGAACCGCAGAAGATCAAGAAGGCGTTCCGCGACTACGTCACCGCGCGGCTGCCCGGCGACTGCAAGGCGGTCTTCACCGAGCATTCCAGCGGCGCGGCGATCGCGCTCGACTGGAAAATGAAGCCGCTCGCGGCGGCAAGGCGCGCGCTGACCGAGGACTGGGGCAGGGAGGCGCTGCTGGTTGGCTCCGGCGCCTCGATTCCGATCGTCACTGATTTCAAGAAGACGCTCGGCCTCGACAGCCTCCTGATCGGCTTCGGCCTCGACGACGACAACATCCATTCTCCCAACGAGAAGTACGATCTGAAGAGCTACCACAAGGGAATCCGCTCCTGGGCGCGCGTCCTCGCGGCGTTGGCGGAGGTGCCGCGATAGAACGGTTGACGAAACATTGGTTGTGGAAGGCGGGAATCGCCGGATTCTGCGGCAGCCTCGCGCATACGCTGCTGATGTATCTGAAGGCGCGCACCGGCCTGCTGCCGGCCTTCCAGCCCTATGAGAGCCTTCAGGCCGCGCTCAGCCACATGCTCGGCAGCCGGATTCCTCCGATCGTGCCGTGGGCGCTCTCCTTCCTCAACGGCGCGACCATTCTGAGCTTCGCCTTCGGTCACCTCTATCCGAGCCTGCCGGGACGAAGCGGTCTGGCCAAGGGATTGGCGTTCGGCGTGGCCGGCTGGCTGGCGATGGGCCTCGTGTTCTTTCCGCTGATCGGACTGGGGCCATTCGCCGCCGGTCTCGGGCTCGGCGTCACGCCCGCGCTGTTTTCGCTGGCGATGATTCTCGCTTACAGCCTGGTGCTGGGCGCGGTGTACGGCGCGCTGGAGGAGCGCAAATAGTGCGCCAACGCAAAAACGCCGCCCGGGATTGGGCGGCGTTTGATTCCGTAGTGCAGAGGTAGTTGGCGAGAATTTTACACCAACTCGCGCGATTCCTCAATCAGGGCGCCGGGATCGCCAGCAAACTCGAGATGCTGCGGCCGCGGATGTCGTAGACGCGGGCGAACACGACGTCGTCGCGCTTGATCTCCACCAGCACGGGCGCGGTCAGGCCCTTGCAGTAGAACTGGCCGAGCGTCATTGCGAAATCGGCGGCGTTGGAGTCCCAGCCGATGGTGAAGCCATCGCCAAGCGCGACCTGGGCAGGGCGCTGCGGGCCGCACACCGCCACCTTCCACTTGCGGCCCTGCGGCGGCACTTCCTGGCGTTCGTCGATCTGCTCGCGCAGTCCCTGAGAGGCCTGCTTCAGCGCCAGGCCCCAGTAGTCCAGCATGAACAGGTTGTTGGCGGAGCGCACCGTGCCGGCGATTTGGTTGAAATGGGTGTACTGATAGGGATGCAGGCGGATCATCTCGCTAAGCGGCAGCAGCAGGCCGAAGGCGAACACGGCGAGCGCCGCCGGTTGCCAGCCGCGCCTCGTCTCGCCGAGCCAGCCCATCAGCTTGGCGAAGGCAACGCCCGCGAGCACCGCCATCGGCGGAATGACGAAGATGAAATGCCGGATGCCGTTGTAGAGCGCAGGGCGCTTCACCATCGCGACGACCAGCGGCAGCGTTGCCGCCAGCGTCAGCATCAGGAAGATCGTCTTGCGGCGCGCCGTGACGTCGTTGCGCGACAGCGACAGGAAGGTGCCTGCGATTCCTAGCGTAAGCAGGCCCAGCAGGATCTCGGGCAGCTGCAACGCGAACAGCGTCGGCAGGTACGACCACGGCATATCGGGCACGGAGACCAGCGCGCCGTCGAACATCTCCTTCCACGGCTTCTCAAAGAAATGCGAGAAGTAGGTCAGCGCATGCAGGGGATTGGCGGGCTCCAGGATCGCCCACGGCCACATCAGCCCCATCACGAGATAGCCGAAGGCAAGGCCCGGCAGCAGCATGTAGACGACATGGGCGAAGCGATGCACGGCTTCGCGTGCGCCCTGGTTGCGGAACTCGTCGATGAAAAGCGGCAGGAAACCGGCCGCGGCATAGACCAGCGCAAGCCCGCCGAGGATGCGGCAGCCGATCGAAAGCCCGGCGCCGAGACCGACGATCAGGATGGTGCGCGGCGAGGGCGAGGGATATTCCTGCGCCAGCCGCACCAGGCCGAGCATCAGCACGACCATCGCCACCGCAAACGGCGCGTCCTTGGGATTCATGAACATGTGGCCGTAGAAGGTCGGACACAGCGCCAGCAGCAGAAGTGCCGCGAGACCGGCAAGCGGCCCGCCGACGCGGCGCGCCAGCCGCCAGGTGACCGCAAGTCCGATCAGGCCGACGATGGCGCCGAGCAGCCTGCGCGTCTCGAACAGTTCGAGCGGGATCGCCTTGTGCAGCAGCGCCGCCGCCATGTCGAAACCGCCGCCATACATGTAGAGATTGGCGAACGACAGCGCCGCGGTATCCTTGAAGCCGCTGCCATACATCCGCAGCAACAGGTCGGCATATTCGGCGTGCGTGTAGTCGTCCCATCCGAGGCCGTAATCGCGGAACGTCAGTCCTGCGACGATGGCGACGATGCCGAGCACAAACAAGGCAAGATCGTCACACGTCCGTTCGACCGAGCGCCGCACCGGCGTATCGAAGGCCGAAGTCGTGATCGATGACATGGCTATAAAAACCCGGCGTCCCTGGCTCAGCGATGGCGCTTGTGAGCCTCTTCCCCGGCATTCATATAGCGCAAGTTCCATTACCAAGTAATTGGAAATTGTGGCGTAATTCGCCTGATGCGCCGCAGCATAGGATTACATAATCGAAACTTTCCCGGAGGCTTAGCAGGGGTATTGGAACTCTTGCCTAGCTTGTCCGTAGAACTGCGGTGGCGTTTCCGGTCCCATTGGCTGGGATTGCAAATGGCCGTTGGCGATGCCTGCAATATGACGGTATCGTGGCAACGGCGGTCGAGCACGGTTGCCCGTGCGGGGGTAAGTTCGATGTTGATGGTGCTGTTGGGCGCTGGAATAGGCCTGCTGCTGGCGGGCTTGGGCGCGCTCGGTTACGGGTTCCTGTACAACGAATTCGGTTTCGGAAACACGCTCGTCATTGCGGGCGCCGTCTCGAGCTGCTCGGGATTGCTGATGCTCGGCCTCTGGACGGTCGCCCGCCAGCTGCAGGATATTGCCCAGCGCCTCGGCAGGGCCGCGGGCGCAAGTGCTCAACCGGCGTTCCCGACCGAACCGTCGCTCGCCCCCGCGCTGGCACCTCCGCCGCCGCACCCGCCTGAACCCGCCATCGCCGATGCCGGCGCGGCGCCGCCGCCATGGGTCGAAGGACGCGGCGATGCTCCGCTGCCCCCTGAAGCTGCACCTGCACCCAAGCCGCGGCGCAACCTGCTGTTCACCTCGACCTCGCGCAAGGAACGCGAACGCGCCGCCGCGCGCGCCAGCGAGCCGCTCGCGCCGGACCTGTTGTCGGCCGACCTGCGCCCCAATGCGCCCGCTATGGATGCGCCGCCGGTCGAGCCGGCTCAGCCGGTGCCGCCGAGCTTCGAGGACGCCTGGCCCAAATCCGATCGGCCGCGGCGCCCGCCTCGCAATGCGGCGCCGGAGGCGGCGCCCGCAGCTCCCGCACGCGAGGAGGCGCCGCAGGTCACCGTGCTGAAGTCCGGCGTGGTCGACGGCATGGCCTATTCGCTCTATTCCGACGGCTCGATCGAGGCGCAGATGCCGGAAGGCATGATGCGTTTTGCCTCCATCGACGAACTGCGCGCCCATCTCGACCAGCGGCCGTAGGCGGCACCCGGTCGCTGTACTTGGGCATTGAACGGCGCCGAAAATAAAACGGCGCCGTTCGTGTGTCCGTGCTAGCATTGAGCTATATTCGCAAGTAGTTCGGCCGGTTAGCGAACGTATTTCGTCGCCGCGATACTGTCCGACCCCATTCCCCCCCCGGATGGCCCGACCATGACGGATGCCCCGCCCAAGAACTTCATCGACCTCACCGCCAGCATCGTCTCGGCCTATCTCAGCAACAACCCGACGCCGGCGGCAGAAATCCCCGGGCTGATCGGCCAGATCCACGCCGCGCTGGTGCGCGTCTCGTCGGGCCGCACGGAAGCGCCGCTGGAGCCGGCCAAGCCCGCGGTGGCGATCAAGAAGTCGATCTCGCCCGACTACATCGTGTGTCTGGAGGACGGCAAACGCTTCAAGTCGCTGAAGCGGCATCTGCGCACACAGTACAACATGACGCCGGAACAATACCGCGACAAATGGGGCCTGCCGCCGGACTATCCGATGGTGGCGCCGAACTACGCGGTGGCGCGCTCGCAGCTCGCCAAGGAAATGGGGTTGGGCCAGCAGCGGCGGCGGCGCGGCAAATAACATCAAGCCGCGTGCTCATTACCGACGGTAGCTTGGCGCACTGAAGTTGATGGCCGCGTTGTTTCCAGGGGGGCAGCCGCGGAGACTGCGACGGGTTGCGCGTGCCCATGGATCAGTTGGAATGCATGCTTCCAACTTGATCATAGCGGGCCAAGAAGGCTCTCAGCTGCTCTTCTGTTCCGTAGAGGCGGATGAGCCCATGGCGATAGGCTTCGCCAATCGACAATCGGCTGTGGACGATTTCCCGAATGACGTCTTCGCCGGAAATCACCACCAAGTCTCCCGCTTGCGGACCGGGCACGTGGACCTGCGGTTGCACATCGCCGCCTTCCGAAACGAAGCGGCTCCACAGCATCGCTTCGATCAGTAACAGCGAGAAGGACGGCTGTGATTTCTCGTCCGACGACGAGCGCAGCTGCTGCGCATGTTGGTCAAGCGCACGCGCGATCCCGTGATAGCCGAGAAGCCCGAACCCGCCACCCGCGGGAGCTGGCGCCGGCAGCCGCCTTTCGGCGACTGCCGTCGATATCGCGCCCACGACGTGAAGCGCGTCCGGGTAGGTCCAGTTCAGGACGCCGCGCGCGAGCGATACATCGTCATGATAGCCGCAGGCTGCAGCCTGCGGCCCGGACCAACCGATCAGTAGGCTGAGCAGGAAAGCCCATGTCGCTGGACCTGTAACGGCTGTCTTGCGATGCTTGCCCATGACGGCCACTCGCTCGCTCCTGGCCTTCTAATTGCTATTTCGCCGGCGTGTACCAGACGGGTGAGGTGTAGGCGCGCTCGGTGACGGTCATCGCCGTGCCCGGCAGCGGCGCGATCCCGTATCGTTTTGCGTCGTAGGCGGTCCAGCGCGGGGTCGGGATCTCGATCACTCGCCCATAGTAAAAGGCCGGCTGGCTCGGATCGAACTCCGGGTCCCGCCACACCGTGATCAACTCAGGCGCGCCGATCGTGTTGGTCCAGGTCGCGTTCGCAACATCGACGGTGTTGCCGACGGACGGAAGCTTGCCGTCGCTGCCCGGCTTGCGGTCACCGGACCAGGCAACGTCAAAGACCTTCTCCTGCAGATTGCCATTGCGATCGAGCCAACCCTTGATGATCTGGTAGCGATCGAGATTGGCCCCGATCGGGTCTTTCAGTGCGGCCACGAGGAACGAGGGCGATTTGCCTTGCGGGGCGGCCTGCAGGTCACTCCCCATGGGGACACCCTTGGTGTACCCGATCTGAGCGGGCAGGCGATTACTCGCGTCCTGGGCGGCGAAGTCCCATCCGCCGAAGAAACGCACGATCATGCGAGTACCGGTGGTCGCGTAAGTCTCCTTGCGTTGCATGGCATCCCACAGGGACGCGCGGGTGTTCTCCTTGGCCCACACCGCGGCGTAGCCGGATGAGCCCACCTCCCAGTCCATGACTTTCACGCCGCTTGCGGAATTGCTTACGAAGACATTCGATATCCGGCGCGGGCTCGGCTCCTGCGGCACCGTCTTGCCGAAGAAGCTATCTTCCTCCATCGCGGTGAGCCCGGTATGGGAATCGCTGCTGCCGACGAGACCGAATTTGTATGGATTGACGCCAAACTGCCGCTCGAGCTTCAGGCCGTTCTTGTAGGCCGAACGGGCGTACTCGAACTCCAGCATTTCCTTCTTCTTTGCAACACTGCCGTCCAGGTTGCCCTTGTCCCAAATCTCGAAGGCGGCGAACTCGTCGTTCGGCGACAGGGATGGATGGGCCTCGCCGGTGCCCTTGGTCTGCGTGGTCTCGTAGAGCCGCTCCCACTTCGCGCGCTGCTCGGCGTAGTCACGGTCGAGCCGCTTTCCGAACGCCTCGACGACGGGGAACATCAATCCGTTGCTCAGATTGCCGTTGTGCGCAATGGCGAGCACGCTGCCGCCGGTCTTTTGCTCGTAGGCTTCCATCCATTTCCAGAGCTCGACGGGATTGTCGCTGCCGTAGGGCGGATAGACGGTAAACGGCTGGACCTGGCTGGCCTTGTCGCCGTTGTCGCGGAAGATGACATTGCGGTGCAGGTTGTTGCCGCCGGTGTTCGAGGTCCACTCGTAGCCGATGAAGGCGGTGAAGCGGCCCGGCTCATTGTATTGCTCTGCGGCTGCGATTGTTTCCTGCCAGGCGCTTCGATAGGCGCGCGTGCCCGGAAAATACATGAGGTCTTTCGGGAACGTCCCCTGCGAGAAAGCGACGATGATTTGGATCGCGGCCTCTTCGCCCTTGCCGGACTGGATCAAATCGTACCACTTGCGTCCGGTTGCATTGGCAAGCACATCGGGCTTGCCCGCGAACAGGTCCGGGAAGAACCCCATGTTGTCGGAGTGATCGGCGACCACGAGGAAGTCGAGCGGGCGCGAGAGCTTTGCCGGCTGGCCCGTCGAGGAGATGACCTGCTCGCCGCGGGCAAAGCGATACGCGTCCTTGGGGCCTAGCCGGGCACCGAATGCACCAGCATCCATGGAAAACGAGGTGTGGAGATGGGTGTCGCCGAAGAACGGCCGTGTGGGGAAATCGCGGTCCGCATAGGGCGAATAGGGAGGCTTCGGCAGGGCCTGCTGGAGCTGTTCCTTTGTCGGTGTGCCGACATCCTGCGCGAAGACCGGCGAGACCAGAGCGGCTGCGATCAGCCCGGCGAGAACCGGTTGCTGCGATAACGTCCTCGTCATTTGTCTCCCTCCTCAATGATTGCCGCAACTCAAAATGCGGCGACACGTTCGATGACCCAGAACATGGCGATGCTGCCGATGGCATAAGGCGCAGCCAAGCGTGCCCAACCCGGCCAGGAACAGCGAACGCGCCGGACCACTGCAAATATGCCGAGTATTGCGGCGATAAACAGCAACTGGCCGATTTCGACGCCGAAGTTGAAGAAAAACAGCGCCAGGGGAATCTGCCCCTCGGGCAGACCGATCTCGCTCAATGCGCCGGCAAAACCGAGCCCATGCAGAAGGCCGAACGTGAACGCCACGAGCCATGGCGCTCTCGACGTCAAGCCTTCGTGTCCGCGCCACTGGCGGACGATCTCGACGGCCACGAAGGCAATGCTCAACGCGATGAGCGCCTCCACCGGAGCTGACGGCACATGCACGTATCCCAGCGTTGCCAGCGCCAACGTGATGCTATGCGCGACCGTGAACGCGGTCACCGTCTTCACCAGCAGCCATGTGCCGCGCGTGATGATGAGCAGCGCAAGCACAAACAGAAGATGGTCGACACCGAGCAGGATGTGTTCTATGCCGAGCTTGAGATAGAGTGCGGCCACGGACCAGCCGCTCTGACGCGCCGGGATCGCTGCGGATGGTTCCTGCGGCGTCAGCCGGCGAACCCAGGAGCTGCCGTCCAGAAATACGACGCGGACCAGAGCGTCCGTCATGGTGTTTTCAAGACCGGCGATAGCAACGACCTGGCCGCGCAATGGATCGACGGCTTTGAAGCGCCAGGTCTGGACCGCAGCGTCGCTCGTCGTTCGCGTGGTGACGGGAATAAGGGCATCGGCCCTGCCGGAAAAAGTTGCCGTGAGAGCGAGGCGCAGGTCGCCCCGCATCGGCGTCTTGAACAGCACCTCGAACTCGCCTGTGCGATTCTCCTGCACTGCGAGGTAGGCCGGTCGGACCTCGTGCGCAATGCACTGCCACTGCGCCCCCAACAGCACAAGGGCGGCGATTAGTCCCGGCTTCAAAGATCGAAACAGGCAGGCGGCGAGGTCAAGCTGGCGGGTACGCATGTCAATCATCCCGACGCTCGCCTTGAGACCCGATCAGCGCCTTTACCTCCTCGTCGGCGACAACGTCGTACTTCTTGCGCAGTTCGGCTAGATATCGCTCTTTGGCCTCCATCTCCCGCTCGCGCTTCCATTCCGCCGTGACGCGCTCGCGAATTTCGGATAGCGGAGGCACACTCGCTTCTTTCATGGCCGAAACACGGACCAGGTGCATGCCGTATCCAGATTGGACCGGGCCGCTCCAACTGCTAGCCTCGAGTGCGAACACTGCCCGCGCAAAGTCGGGACCGAATGTGCTGGAGACGGACTGCTCGGTTTCGTCGCGCAGCTCGGATCTCACCAAAAGGCGATCGCCGAGGCTGGCATTCCATGCCGTGGCGCCCTCCGCGACGAGCAGCTTCAACGCATTCTCTGCATCCGAACGCGCATCGGCGCGCCGCTGCGGACTGAAATAGATATGCGCAAACGAGATGCGAGCGTCGCTTCGAAAGCGTCGCGCATGGGCGTCATAGTATCGTTGCAATTCCTCTTCCGTCGGCTCAGCACGACGCATGGTATCGTCTATGATGAAGGTCAATTTCTGCGCCAGGCGCCGCCGAATGATGACGTCGTTGTCCTCGAGACCCAGGGCGCGGGCTTCGCGGGCGAGCAACTGTTCGTTCAGGTAGTCCGCGATCAGTCCGCGAAGCTCATCACGGGTTGGCGGACGCCGCCATTGCGTGGCCCAGTTTTCCGCGAGCCAGCGGGCATCGCCCGCGGTGATGTCGATTTTCGCTGTCTTGTTGGCGGCGGGATTTTCCGGCGTGCGCATCCAGGCGTAGGCACCGAACAAGACGGCACCAACCAGCAGGAAATGCACCAACGGCTCTTTCCGAATCTTCTTCATGACGACAGCCCGGGACATTCGAGAGCAGCCGTTGCAATACTTCCTTAGGTAAGCACCCGACTATTTCAAACACAAGGCTGGCAACCCAGCCAGGGCGCTCTCCTTCATTTGGTCGCCATTCGACGCGTCGGCACCACCGTGCTGGGCGGTGCCATCGGGGAGATCGAGAACGTCAACCACGTATTCCAGCCTGCGGGCCGGTTCTCCGCAGCGAATTCGCCGTATCCCTTCAGGTTCAGGTAACCCTGCATGTCGCCAACCGGAAACAGGAATCCGACCTGCGGACCGACGCCAATGACGCGCGACCGGAAACCACCCAGGACGGGATGTTGCCCGAAATCGTCGGTGATCTGCTGATAGGCATATCCCACCAAGCCGACGAAGAACTGCTTGGAGAGAAACTGGGAAGCGCCCCAGTCGACATGGAAGTCGATGCCGCTCTGGTATTGCGTGTCCGGGTTCTTGAAGTTGTAGGTGAACCCCGCGACAGCGGAAAATTCATGCCCCGTCTGCGGATTGAAATAGGTGTAGCCGCCGCCGCCGTCGATGGCGCCGTGACCAATGCCGAGATTGGCGAGGCGCCTCGGATCGTAGGCGCCAACGGGAATGTCACCCGTCACATAAGTCATGAAGTTGTGGACACCGGCATTCCATTTCAGCGTCGCCTGCGGATACAGGTCGCCGACGGAGGTGATGGAGTCGCCGATGCTTCCCGTGCGCGTCACCGTGATCGGTCCGACGGTAGCCGTGAGAGTCCCGCTAAGATCGGCGCTAGACCGACCGAACAGGCCGGCTACGCCAATGGCCAATTGTCCGCCCAGCACCGGCGTCGCGAACGTGTAAGTAGGGTTGAGTATGACGAGATCGCCCTGCGCATCCAGGTTGAGATTCAGGCTGGTGTTCACGGTCGCGGGGAATCTACCGACCTGAATTTCCCTTGCTGCGGCCGTCGCACCCGACGCCGACACGCTGGTATGATAATATATTGCCGCCATGGACCATCCGGGTGCGGTCGGGACCGCGGCGAGGCTGCCAAACCGGCCAGGTAGCCAATACGAGACTCCGCTTTCGTCCGCATATGCGGCGTCGGGCAAGAATCCCGCCGTGGCCATTGCGAAGCCAACGGTTGCACAAAAAAGCTGATAGCGGGGCTTTGGTCCGGATGTGCACGGTGTCATCTGAGTGTCCTCCCGACAGGAAATGACAGTGCATCGATCAGCGGCTCGATGTCTCGTCCATTGGTGGAGACCGCTTCCGATTCGGCTCTCGGTGTTGCGCTCATGTCACGCAAACTCACCGCTTATTGTGGGGGCGGTAGAAAAAAACCGACAGCACGATTGACGTTGCCAGCCCAATGCCTGGCATCGTTGATCTGCGTCAAGTCGGCGACCATCTTGTGGAGCACAGAGAGAACTCTTGGACCGAAGGAGGCCGACATGAAGTCTTCGATTGCATTGCCCGCGGCTCTAATCGTTGGATTCATGGCTGCGAGCACAGAGCGGGCAAGTGCCGCCGTGGTCTACTGCCAATACATCGACTACCCCGTCGGCTGCGTCGTCAGGCCCGGCGTCGCGCTGCGGCCACGCCCGGTGGCGCGCGCCGTGGTGACGCCTGGCGTTGGCGCGCCGGGAGTAGGCGTACGGCCGGGGACGCCGATGAATCGCGGCGGCCCGGTCAATCGGGTCGGCCGCCGCTGATCGGAGCGCAAGTGGTGCGCGGTTCCGTGTCACTTGGCGAGAGTGGCTGAATTGGAAACAGGGCCTTCCGGAGCTGAAATCCACGGAAGGGCCTTCGCATTTCCTACGACGCTTCCGCCAGCGCCTCACGCGCGTCGGTCTTGATGCGCTCGACCATCGAGCGCAGGCCGTTGGAGCGCTGCGGCGTCAGGTGCTCGCGGAAGCCGAATTCCTCGAATACGGCAAGCGCGTCGGTATCCAGAATGTGCTTCGGCGTGCGACCGGAATACAGCGCCAGCACGATCGCAACCAGGCCGCGCACGATGTGGGCGTCGCTGTCGCCGCGATAGTTGATGCGCGGCTCGCCGTGACTGCGGTCGACGCGCTTCGATAGCCACACCTGACTGACGCAGCCCTGCACCTTGTTCGCGGGCGAATGCTCTTCCTCCGGCAATGGCTCCAGCGTGCGGCCGAGCTCGATGACGTAGCGGTAGCGGTCATCCCACTCGTCCAGCAGTTCGAAGTTTTCCCTGATTTCGTTGATGCTCATATTGGCCCGTGTCCGCCTCGTCTTTCGGACTATATAGGGTCACGGACGACCAAAAGCGATGGAAATGGAACCGGCGGCGGCCCCAAATTTGGATTATGGCGTCGGCGGCCGCCACTCCACGGCGAGGTCGTCCGCCGTCAGCGTGTCGCGCGGCGCTTCGGTGGCCATGGCCTGCTCGGCATCCGCGACGGTGCCGATCGAGCCGGTATGATCGGGCGCCTTCTTGTCGGACCTGTCGCCCGGCGTCTTCCTGTCGATCTTGTGGTTCCTGTCGGCCGGTTCCGGCTTGTCGGCCTTGTCGGGCCTTTCGGCCTTCTCGGCCTTGTCGGTGATGATGCCGTAGACCTTGCGCGCGCCGTCGGCGGCGCGCTGGCCGATCGCGGTGGCGGCCTGGCCGCCGACCTCGCATGCCGCGGGCTGGCGCTTGCAGAACTGGCTCATGTCGGACATCGCCGCGGTCGCAGCCTGCACCGCTTCGGAGGCGCCGATCTGCGGCAGCTTCTCCGATTCGGGCGTCTTGTCCCGCGGCAGGAGCACCAGCACCAGCCCGAGCCAGAACGTCAAACGCACTAGGAACCACATCTTGCGACCCGGTCGTCCGTCCCTTGTTGCCGTCCGCGCATCGGCGCGGCACGGCACGACTAACGAGTCCAGATAAAGCGCAAGTGTTTGCATTGAGATTAATTCGGCGAAAATTTGCGAAGAATGCCGCGCGCAGAGTTCCGCCGCAAATTTTCGATCGACGCCGATTCGAAAGGCCGTGAGGTGCGCGTGCACCATTTCGAAACCATAGCGGGAGCGATCTCTAAACTTCGCGTTCACCATCCCGGTGAATTCGGCTGCACGCGGCGGGCTAAAACCCCGGCAAATCAGCGACCAAGCTGGTGAACGCGGCCGCCTTAGCGTTCGTTTAATGTCGCTCTGACACGGTGAGCCGAAAGATAAAGGAGGCGTTCCGGCGCGTCTTTTGACGGAACGAGCCGAAGCGCGAATTCACGTGAGTATCATAAGTCACATCCGCGATTGTCTTGATGCGCTGCTGCATCCCTCGGCGCGATACGGCGCGCTGACCCGCGCGCGCCATCGGGCCTTCATCGCGCCGCGGCTAATCGGCAGCCTGGCGGCGTTCGCCGCATTCCCCGTGTACCTGGCCATGCGCGGCGCGCCGACCGCTCTGGAAGTCGTTGCCTTCGCCTGGCTGATCGCGCCCATCCTGCTCGCCTGGTTCCTGTCGCGCACCGGGCGCTACGAGGGCGCGCACGTGCTCTCCTCGTTGGCGCTCGCCGGCCCCGTGGTGATGATCGCGCTGTTCACCGGCGGCATCGAATCCGTCGCGGCGATCTGGCTGGTGGTGGTGCCGCTGGAAGCTGCGCTTTCCGCCTCGCGCCGCGTGGTGACGTTCGCAGCCGCGCTCGCGCTGAGCTGCGCGATGCTGCTGATCGCGGCCGGCCAGTCGGGCTGGCTGCCGGCGCAGGAAGCCGGCGATCCGGCGCTGCGCAACGTCATGATGGGCCTCGGCGTCGCCTCGGCCACGCTCTATGCCGCGGGCCTCGCCTTCGGCGCGGAATCGCTGGCGCGCACCAGCGTGTCGCTGCTCAATGTCGAGGAAGACCGCTATCGCCTGCTGGCGCGCCACATGAGCGACGTGGTCTCGCGCCACCGCAAGAATGGCGCGGTGCAGTTCATCTCGCCGGCGGCGGAAGCCGTGCTCGGCACGCCGGCTTCCGGCCTGCTCGGCCACGGCCTGTTCGACCGCGTCCACGTCACCGATCGGCCCGCCTATCTCACCGCACTTGCCGACAGCGCGCATGGCGGCGAGGGCCGCAGCGTCGAATTCCGCCTGCGCCGCGACGGCAAGGGCAACACCGTCGATTTCGTCTGGGTGGAGATGCGCTGCCGCCCGCTCGAGCAGGGCGTGCCGTCCGGGGACGGCGAAGTCGTCGCCGTGATGCGCGACGTCACCGACCGCAAGACGCAGGCGCAGGCGCTGCAGGAGGCGCGCGCCGCCGCCGAGCGCGCCGACGCCTCCAAGTCGCGCTTCCTCGCCACCATGAGCCACGAGCTGCGCACGCCGCTGAACGCCGTGATCGGCTTCTCCGAGATGATCATGCAGGAAGAGCTCCTGATGCTCGATGCGAGAAGGCGCAAGGAATACGCCCAGCTGATCCACGACTCCGGCCAGCATCTGCTGTCGGTCGTCAACGGCATCCTCGACATGTCGAAGATGGAATCCGGTACCTTCGAATTGACGCCGGAGCCGTTTGCGCCGCGCGCCGCGCTGGTCAATTGCTGCAATCTGCTGGCGCTGAAGGCGCGCGAGAACGGCATCGATCTCGTCACCCGCGCACCCGACGATCTGCCCGAGATCACGGGCGATCCGCGCGCGTTCAAGCAGATCGTGCTCAACCTGGTCTCCAACGCCATCAAGTTCACCGAGCGCGGCGGCACCGTCACGGCATCCGCTGCGGTCGAAGGCGCGCGCCTTGTGCTGCGCGTCGCCGACACCGGCGTCGGCATCGCCGCCGAGGATCTGAAGCACATCGGAGATCCCTTCTTCCAGGCGGGAAAGGCCTATCAGCGCCGCCACGAGGGCACGGGCCTCGGGCTCTCCATCGTCAAGAGCCTCGTTGCGCTGCATGGCGGCGAGATGAACGTCCAGAGCCGGGTCGGCGAAGGCACCACGGTTGCAGTCGCGCTGCCGCTCTTCTACACGCCGCCGGTCGCCGGCGAGCCCGTTAGCAACGTCGCGACACTGACGCCGGCCCCGCGTTCCATGCCGTCAGAACAACCCTATCAGGTGAAGAAACGTGCCTAGAAAGTCAGTGGACGACGAGATGCCGCGCCGCCGCCGTGGTGCCAAGGCGGTTGCCGTCGAGGAAGAGCGCGGCCTGTTGATGCGGCTTCTCCTACACAGCCCGAAGGACGTGATCGCGGGCCTGCTTGCGGCGACTGCGATCGGTGCCATCGTCGCCAATGCGCTGTTCCTGCAGGCCGGCCGTCACCCTTCGCCGATGTTCCGCACGAGTGTCGTGGTCGTGCCGGCGCAGCCGGCCGCCAATCCCTTGCCGCGTCCGCGCCCGGCGGAGGCCAACGCGCGCGCCGTCGAGTTGACGCCGGCGGACGTCAAGGTCTCCGAGTCCAAGGCCGACTCGAAGCCGGACGCGATGAGCAACCTCGTCGCCAGGACCGCAGCGCCACCCGCTGCCGCCGCCTCGTCAACCGCCATCGTGCGTCCACCGGCGCCGGTGCCCGCGGCGACGCCGCACACCGCCGCCGGCCGCAGGATCGCCGCGGTCCAGCGCGCGCTCACCGAATATGGCTACGGCCAGTTGAAGCCGACCGGCCTGATCGGCGCCGACACCCAGGCCGCGATCCTCAAATTCGAGCGCGACCGCAAGCTGCCGCCGACCGGCCAGATGTCGGACCGCCTGGTGCGCGAGCTCGGCGCGATGACGGGACGCCCGATCGACTAGAGCTTCGCCGGGGTGCCGGTCGGTCGGCGCTCCGTCGTCCTGCGTCAGCGCTCGCGGAAGGCCCGCGCAACCTGGTCCGAGAGCGGCTTGGTCAGGTAGGACAAGATGTTGCGATCGTAGGTCTTGGCAAAGACCTCCGCAGGCATGCCGGGCAGGAGCTTGACGTTGCCGAGTCGGGCCAACTCGTCGGGCGCTATCGAGACGCGCGCTGTGTAGAAGTTCTGGCCGGTGCGCTGATCGGGCGTCACATCGGCGGAGATGCGGCGGATCTTTCCCTGAATTTCCGGCGTGGTGCTCTGGTTGAATGCGGAGAAGCGCAGGCCCGTGGGTTGACCGACGTAGAGTTGATCGATGTCCGCGGGGGAAATCTTGGCATCCACCATCAACAGGTCGGCTTCAGGCACGATCAGCATGACCGGATCGGCCGGGCTTACCACGCCGCCGACCGTATGGACATTGAGCTGGTGCACGATGCCGTCTTGCGGGGCGCGTATGTCCACCCGCTTCAGTTGATCCTCGGCCGCAATCTTGCGTTCGACGAACTCGCCGATCCTGCCGTCGATCTCGCGCAATTCCTTCGCGACTTCGCTGCTGAGCTCCTGATCGATCTGGATGATCTGCAGCTCGATCTCGGTGACCTTGCCCCTGACTTGTGCGGTAGAGGCGATCGACTGTGCGAGTTCGCCCTTGAGGCGCGCGGCTTCGCGCTCCAGCAGGGTAAGGCGATTGATCTGGATGAGATTCTTCTGCCAGAGGCTCCGCACCCCCGTTAGCTCGCGCTCGATCAGTTCGATCTCTTCGGCCTTGGCTTGCTGCAGAGCCGTGTAGCCGCGGACTTCATCCTCGAGCTGCGCGATCCGTTGGCGAAGCTGCGACTTCTTCCCCCGCCGCGCAGTCGCGCGCAGCTCGAACAGCTTGCGTTCGCTGTCGAGCGCTGCGACTAACTCCGGGGAAGGCTTGTCGAGCAGCTCTGGCGCGACCACGAAGCGGTCGGCGCCATCCCGTTCGCTGGCAAGACGGGCCTTGCGGGAGCGCAACTCGTCCAGCCCCTTGGCGTAGATGGCAAGGCCCGCGCGCAGTGCGGTCTCGTCGAGCCGCACCAGGACGTCTCCGGCGCGGACGCGGTCGCCTTCGCGGACCATCAGCTCTCCAACGATGCCGCCGGTAAGGTGCTGGACTTTCTTGACGTTGGAATCGACGACGACGGATCCGGCGGCGGTTACCGCACCGGACAGTTCCGTGGTGGCCGCCCAGCCGCCGATCCCCCCGGTCAACACCGCCGCGAGAAGGGTTCCGGCGAACAGATGTCGGCGCAGGCTGCGGCTTTCGCCTGTTGTCGAGGCGTTCATGGCGATGCGGCGGGTTGGGGGACGACGACCTTGAATGGCGCGGCCGGCGCAGCCTCCCGCCTTGCCACCAGCGACGCCACTTCTTCCTTGGGTCCAAAGGCCTGCTGTCGTCCGTGCAGCATCGTCATCACGAAATCCACGGCAACCAGCGCGCTGGACCGATGCGCGACGATGACGACGATGCCTCCGCGCGCCCGAACGCCGAGGATGGCACGGGTCAGCGCCTCTTCACCCTCGATGTCCAGATTGGAGTTGGGTTCGTCGAGCACGACGAGAAATGGATTGCCAAAGAGGGCGCGCGCGAGCGCCACCCGCTGCCTCTGGCCCGCCGACAGCATTGCTCCCTGTTCGCCTATCTCGGTGTTGTATCCATCGGGGAGGCTCACGATGAGCTGGTGGATGCCGGCCGCGCTGGCCGCGGCGAGCACCGACTCCATGGAGGCGTCCGGGGCAAACCTCGCGATATTCTCGGCGATGGTACCCTCGAACAGTTCGACGTCCTGCGGCAGGTATCCGATATGGTCGCCCAGCGCATCGGCCGACCATTGATCGAGCGATGCACCGTCGAGCCGGATGACGCCGCGTAACGGCCGCCATGCGCCGACGAGGGCGCGCACCAGCGAGGATTTTCCTGAGCCGCTGGCGCCGACAATGCCAAGCCCGCTGCCTGCCTTCAGGTGAAAGCTGACATCGGCGACCAGCACCTTCTCTGATGCAGGGGCCGAGACCGACAGCTTGTCGACGACAAGAGACCGCGCCGGCGCCGGCAATGGCAGTTTGCCGGCGGAAACGGGCAGGGCCGCCATGAGTCCGTTGAGACGCTGCCAGCTCTGGAACGCGGCGATGAAGTTCTTCCAGTTCCCGATGGCGAGATCCACAGGTGCCAGTGCACGACCCGTCAGGATCGAGCTGGCGATGATGATTCCGCCGGATGCTTCCTGTTGAATGACGAGATAGGCTCCCACGCCGAGCACGGCCGATTGCAGCATCATGCGCAGAATCCGGCCCGCGACGCCGAAGCCTCCCGATATGTCGTTGGCTATTCTTTGCTGCCGGCGATGGTCGTCGCCCAGCTTGCGCCATCGCGCCAGGAAGCGCGAGGACATCGACATCGCGATCAGGACTTCCGCGTTGCGGCGGCTGGCTTCCGCCAGGCGATTGCGCGCAGTGGCATAGCCCGACGCCCGCTGCACGGACTGCCGCGATAGCCGGTCGGTCAGCAGCGTCAATATCACCAGCACGAGCGCGCCGCCGAGCGCTGTCGCACCGATCAGGGGATGGAAGGCAAAGCAAATGGCAAGATAGAAAGGCAGCCACGGCAGATCGAACAGGGCAGGCAGGCCCAAACCCGAAATCACTGACCGAATGGTGTCGACGTCCCGAACCGGCTGCAATCCGTCGCCGCTGCCGCGCGAACGAAGCGGAAGACGGACCACCAGATCGTAGATGCGGTCACCGACGCGCCAATCGATCTGGTTGCCGATTCGGACCAGCATGCGCCCACGAAAGACTTCCAGAACGCCCTGAAAAACGAACAGCAGGGCCGCGATGATCGTCAGGCCGGCCAGCGTCGACACGCTGCGGCCAGGCAACACGCGATCATACACCTCAAGCATGTAGAGCGAGCCGGTCAGGCTCAGGACGTTGATCAGTCCGCTGAACGCCGCGATCCCCAGAACGGCCGAGCGGCACGATCCGAGTGCTGCGCGCAGCTCCGACCCTGCGCTTGTAGGAACGCCTTCCTGCGCAGCCATCATCACACGCAATTGCTCCGCGGCTTTCCGGTGAGGAGTTGTCTCGAACAGCCGACCGGGAACATCAAGGAAACGAAACCGCTACTTACTGTCGATGGTTTGTGACAGCCGTTTGACAGCAGCGGAGGTGCCGGCCACTGATCCGGCACCTCCGCATCGAGCGGTGATCTTCGTCGGGCGATTGCCGTCAGACGAGATACTGGTGGATCAGCTGCAACTGGCCGCCTTCGACCAGTTCGGCTCCAGCGTTGTAGTGAGCCTGGGTGTCGACCAGGTAGACGTTTTCCCCGGCGCTGCCGAGGATGTGCGAGACGTCGATGATGCCGGAGGCTTCCTCGTCCTGGGTCAGGAAGTTCGCACCTCCCGTGACGAAGCGGCTCGCGTCATGCTGGGCCAGCTCCGTCATCGTGTCGGTTGCAGGATTGTACTGCCAGACCTTGCCGAGGTGAGCCTGGTTTCCGACGTCTTCGCAGAGAATGACGTTGCCGTGGGCATCGACGGCGATGTTATCGAACATCTGCTGGCCTTCGCTGCCGTTGAGCAGCAGCTTGATGGTGCCGCCGAGCTCGGGGTGCGCCGCATCGATGAAGTCCAGCGCCCACAGCTGGCTTGGCTGGTTGAACGCATTCGTCGAGACGAAGTAGAAACGGTTGGGATTGAGGGTATCCCACGCGCCGTCCTCCGGCCGCAGGAA
The DNA here is from genome assembly GCF_052389815.1 of Bradyrhizobium sp. Lineage (GTDB taxonomy): Bacteria > Pseudomonadota > Alphaproteobacteria > Rhizobiales > Xanthobacteraceae > Bradyrhizobium. The sequence goes on from NZ_JBQTHN010000001.1 coordinate 40,711, forward strand.
GCTCGTCACACCCGCCGCTTCGCTGGCCGCATCGAGCTGCGCGCCGGTCTTGCCGCTGACGTCGCCGAGGTCGATCATCGTGAAGGTGGAGCTTTCGTCGCCGCCAAGTGCCGTCGTGCTGCTCGGCGCGTTGTTCGCGGAACCCTCGAATTCGGTCACGTGAATTCCGAGCAGATGGCCGCCGGTCAGGCCAGCCATTTCGATGGCGTTTCCGGTCGCCTGTTTGGTGCCGGAATAGAAGTAGACTTGGCCGTTCTGGCCGTCATCCAGCGCTGCGACCACGGTCTGGTCGCCGGTGTGTGCGCTGGCTACCAGGTTCTCGTAAGCCATGTTGCCGAGCCAAGCCAGCTCATAGCTGTTGCCGTCCTGGGCACCGCCCACGATGTGGGCGAAGGCGCGCCCCTCGACACCCGACTCTTCGCCGTTGAGATAGAGCCTGCCGCTGAAGCCGAGCCCGGTCTCCGCGTTGTAGAACGCACCCGGATTGGCAAGATCGGCGGAGCAGAACCGGCTGAACGTAACCGGGCTGTTGGCGGCGTTGTGGTCGACATAGGTGCCGTTCTCGTACATCCAGACGTCATGGATGAGGTCTTTGCCCGACAGAACCTCCAGCGTCGTCTTATCGATGACCCATTCCGACACGAACGCGCCGATGGCGCCGTGGGCGCGGACGATGCCCGCGGTGTCGCGAAGCTCATGGTTCATCAGGACGGTGAAGGTGCCATCGCCATTGTCGAAGGCACCGAGGCCGTCGGGAATGCCGGCCATCTTGTAGCCGTTCACGCTGTCGCCGACCGTCAGCAAGGACTCGGTGTAGACGTGGGGATCGCTGCTGAGCAGGTAAGGCGTCTGCGAGCTCGACACGCCCTTCACCTCGTCGGACAGGATGAACTGCTCGGCGTGAAGGTCGGCGATGCGCACATCCTCGAGGATCAGCTTGTCGCCGTTGCCGAGGTCGATCTGCACATTGTGCCCGATCTGCCGCGCGGAATCGAGAAGCGCCTGGAACGACGGGATGTTGAAGTCTCGCACATCGACGCGGTCGCCGGCGTCGAGATGCTCGATCGTATCCACGCCCATGCCCTTGCGGAGCAGGAACTTATCGTTGCCCTCATCGCCGCTCAGGTTGTCCCGGCCGGCGCCGCCAAGCAGCAGATCGCGGCCGCGGCCGCCATACAGGTCGTCGTTGCCCTCGTCACCGATCAGGGCATCGTGGCCCCTTTCCCCGAACAGCGAGTCGTTGCCCTTGCCGCCGTCGATCCAGTCGTTGCCGCGGCCGCCGAAGGCGGTGTCGTTGCCGGCACCGGCGAGAATGGTGTCATTGCCGCGCAGGCCGAAGATGATGTCGCTGTGGTCCGACCCTAAAATGGTGTCGTCTGCGTTGGTTCCGAACTTCGTCTTTCCGAACGGACCGTTGTGGCGATAGTTGCTGTGGTGGTCGTGCGACATGCTCTGCTCCCTGGCTGTTGGCTTGGTACTGGCAAGAACGCTCCGTTAACCAATGGCTGTGACGTTCGCGCGACGCCGATGTGAACGGTCGGTTTGCCTTCGAAGCCTGCGTTGTCGTCATGTTGATTATTCAACGAATTGTCCGCCGCCGGCTGTGCGCGGCAATCAAGCCCGAGAGTGCAGGTTCGCTGTGGAAAGTCCGCTTCAGTTGCGGATGATTTTCCGGTTGGTCATCAAGGCTTCAAACGGGAACAGCTCTGGCGCCGGTCTTGCGGCTGGCCTATCGTCCTTCGCATGCGATTGAAATCTGCAATCTGGGTGGCGGCGTATTTGCGACGCTGCCAGGGAGAGGGCGTGTTCGGCGCGGTGCGCCGGCGCGGCGCCGAGGAGGCGGGCGCGGTGTTCGTGAAAGTGGCGCTGCTCGACGGCCATGCCATGCTCTATGCGCCGGCGCCGCAGTCGGCCTATGACGACAGCCGCCCCGTGGAGCGCGTGTTCGCGCCGGTCTCGAAAGAGCCGGTGGCGGAGCAAGCGGTGGAGGAACGGCTCGCCAAGGAGGTCCGCTTCGATCCCGATGCCTGGATCGTCGAGACCGAGGACCGGTCAGGGCGGCATTTTCTCGATCTGACGAAGTAGAAAGAGCCTGAGGCTCGTCATTGCGAGCGAAGCGAAGCAATCCATCTATCGGCACGCGGCGCGATGGATTGCTTCGTCGCTGTCGCTCCTCGCAATGACGGCGAAAATCAGCGCCCCGCCTTGTCCGTGCCCGCGCGCACGCCCGGCGCGCTGGCCGGCTGCACGGCGGGGCGCCTCTCGCCCGGCGCCCAGCGGGCGCGCTGGCGTTCGTCGTCGTAGAGAGTGGGGCGGTATTTCGCGCGCGCGAGTGCCATGCTGGAGCCGCGCCAGGCTGATATCATCACCAGGGCCGAGCGCTCGGTCAGGCGCTCGTACATCCGCGAGATCCGGAACACTTTCTGCACCGATGTGCCGAACTCCGGATTGAGGAACAGCAATATGCGCTGGAAGATCGGGCTCGGCGTCGAAAGCGCCTTCATCGCACAAGCCAGCGGCTCGCCGCCGGGATCGCTGGTGACTTTCGCAGCGATCAGCGATGGCAGGATCAGCGCCTCGCCGAGCTCGAGCGCAAAGTTCTCGGCATCGGAAGCGAACGCCGCCATCTCCAGGATATGCAGCGCGCGCCGGGCGCGGTGCTCGGGAATCCGCGCCGAGGCTTTCAGCGGCGTGTCGTCGAGATTGTGCAGGATCGCCGCGCGCTCGGGACCGTCGGCTGAGAAGAACAGCTCGCTGATCTCGGCGGCATCCTTCGGCTGCATCGACAGGTTGGAGGCCATCCGCAGCGCAGCGTCCGTCGGGGCGCGCGCGGCGCGCTCGGGCCCGGCGACCGCAATCTTGTCCGCCAGCGGCACGGGATCATTGGGATGCGCGGGCTTGAGGCCGAGCTGGATCATGGTCTTCAGCGGCGTGCCCGGATAGATCGCCAGCCTCGCGCGCACCGCGGCGCGGGTGGCGTCGTCGACCTGCTCGATCAGGCGCGAGGTCAGCTCGACGAACTGCCGCTCCTCGTCGGGGCTGTGCGAGCGGGCCTGGACGTAGAGGTCGGTCAGCACGCGCAGCAGGGTGGGGCGGATGTCGACGCCCTCGCGGCGCGACAGCGTCATCAGCCCGTCGAAACCCGGAAACAATGGAGCTGTGGTCATCGGCGTACGCGACTCGTGGAAACTCTTCGCGGCCAGCCTAGTCAGCCGGCTTTAAGAGCCGGTTAAGGAAAACAAGCCGTGAAAACGATCGTTACAATTTTAGCGATGTGACTTTGCGGCCGCGCTGTCTCACTCCGGCACTGTTCGAGCCCGAGAATTAAGAACCCGTTAACCAACCGCTGTTCTTAATAATGGCAGGCCGCCGGCGAATTCATGCGCGGGCGGCGACCAGAGAGAACGGAAATGGGCACCATCATCGATTTCCCGGCGGACGCGCCTGCGCGGCGCCTGGATCACGGCATGGATGGCGCACCGCGCGATGGCATGGGGACCATCCTGATCCTTCCCGTCGTCCGCATCGACCGCGATGGCGATGGCGGCGGACCGGAAGAGGGGACCGCTCCCGGACGCCGTCGCCGTCGGCGCACCTGACGTTTAGGGAATTAACATGCCGGCAATGCTTGCGAACCGGATCACCGGAGCACGGCGCTCATTCCCGGCTGTTGCCCTTGTCCTGACCGGCGCGCTGCTCGCCGGTTGCAGCGGCGGCGACTTCTGGCGCACCCGCGACAACATGCGCAGCGACGACATGCACCGCTGGATGGGCAAGGAGGTCACCGGCAGCGTCGGCATGAAGGCCTCCCAGTTCCAGCTCACCGACAACGAACGCTTGCTGCGCGATCTCGCCTATCCCCTGGTCGAGCCGCCGCTGTCGCGACCGGCCTGGAAGAGCGTGTGGGGCGACTACAAGCCGCTGCCTTCGCCCTGGCGGCAGAACATCGTCTTCGACCGCACCATGTACGGCCGCAATCTGATCGACGAGCCGCACCGCTCGCACATGTCGCGCTACAGCGTGCTGATCGACGACGTGCGCAGCGACATCACCCGCTTCGAGCCGTTCTATACGGCTGCAGCCCGTGTCATCGAGCTCGACCGCAAGCGCAACGCCAGCCTGAAACTGGTCTCCGAGCTGTCGCCGCGCGAGCAGGCCGATGCGGTGGCCCGCATGGACGAGAACGCGCTGATCGTGCAGTGGGTGCAGCAGTGCCTGGAGCGGCGCATCTCCTCCTACCGCTGGGCGCTGGAGCGCCTCGTCATCCAGGCGCCGGACGGGATTGCCGCCGACGCCGACCGCCTGATCAAGGAGCTCGCCGCGCTCGCCGCCAACCCGCCAGTGCAGCCGATGGCGATCGGGCGCGCGGTGACGGTGAAGGGATGAGGCGGGATGCGTGCGCTGGGCGCATGGTGCCGAGCAAATCGTTCAGCCCCGCCCTTCTAGTCCAGCGCGCCCAGTACCAGCGCCGACGCACCGACGGCGGCCAATGCAATGACACTCCCGCGCCAGAGAAGCTGCTGACGCGCGCTGCGCCGGTCCCGGAAGGCCAGCCAGTCGCGCACGAAACCCGGAGGGATATCGAAGACGACCGCTCGCTCGTCGCTGCTGCGGCCAACTGACCGGGACTTGCCGGCGATCAGTTCGCAGGGCGCCGCGCCAGCGCAAGCCCTAAGCCGAGCGCGATCATCGCGCCTCCCGAAGCCTCGCGCAGCCGGCGGATCAATGCGGGCCGCGCCGCGGCGCCTTCCCGGATGCGGCTGGCTGCGAAGGCGACGACGATGTCGGCAAGGGTGTTGAGGGCCACCGACACGAAGCCGAGCACCACGAACTGCAGGGCGATGGTGCCTGCGGCTGGGTCCACGAACTGCGGTATGAAGGCGAGGAAGAACGCCGCCGTCTTCGGGTTCAGCGCCTCGACCAGCACGCCCTCGCGAAACGCCCGCCGCGGCCCGATCGGCGGCGCCGCGGCGTCGCCTTGCAAGCCTGCGGACGCGTCGCGGCGCGCTGCGCGGAGCGTGCGATAGCCGAGCCAGACAAGATAGGCCGCGCCGACCAGCTTCAGAGCGGTGAACAGCTCGGCGCTCGCAAGCACGATGGCGGAGACGCCGAGGCTGCCGGCGAGCACGTGGACCATGCCGCCAAGCCCTGTGCCGAAACTGGAGGCGACGCCCTCCGCGCGTCCGCCGGCAAGCGTGCGCGCCGCGACGTAGAAGATGCCCGGTCCGGGCGTGACGGCGAGCAGCAGGGCCGCGGCGAAGTAGAGGGCAAGCTGGGTCAGGTCTGGCATGGCGTGGGGTTCTAGCAGCAGGGCAGGCGCAGCGCCAATCGCTCCTTGCCGCCCGTCGCAAGCACGCTCGTCGCCTCAGGCGAACTGCGCGACACCGTTGCCGACCGACCAGTTCTCCTTCGCGCTGGGGAGGACGGTGATGAACACATCCTCGGGCCGGATGCCGGGATTTTTGCCGAGCAGCTCCGCGGTCCGCTTGAACAGCGCCTTCTTCTGTTCCGGCGTGCGGGTGTCGAACACGGTGATCTGGATGTAGACGACGTCGGCGCTGCGGGCGACGCCGTAGGCCGTGCCGGTGCGGAAATTCGCCGCGTCGTGCTCTGACATGGTCATGAACTGGTCGTCCTCCGGCACCTGCAACGTCTCGCGCATCGCCCGGTAAAGCCCGTCGAAGATCGCCTGCCGGTAGGCTGGCGGCTTCCCGGCGCGCAGCGAGACGTGAATGATCGGCATGACGAGGCCTCCTTGCAGTTTTTGACACGATGTTTAGAATAAACGTCACGTTCTTGACGTGGTGTCAAATACTTTTTGCAATGCGTTAAGGGACGCCAAACCGGTTCTATCCCCTCATCCTTAGGAGCGGCCGCTTGGGCCGCGTCTCGAAGGATGAAGGCCACCAGCCCGGCCTCATGGTTCGAGACGGCGCAAGCGCGCCTCCTCACCATGAGAATCGAGACGAACCGTGGCGTTCGGAGGAGGACAACCTTGAGACCGCGCGAGTTCGATCACGACGAGGTCCTGCGCATTGCCTTCGAGCAGTTCTGGCGCAAGGGCGTGCGCGGCACGTCGCTTTCCGATATCGCGCGCGACGCCGGCGTGCAGCGCGGCAGCCTCTACAACGCCTTCGGCAGCAAGGAGGCACTGTTCCTCGTGGCCTACGAGCGCTATGCGAGCGAATATGTCGGCGTGCTGCAAAAGGCGCTCGGCTCGGGTTCCCTGCGAAGACGCCTCACGGCATTCTTCGACCTGACCATCAGGAATTTTCGTTCCGGCTCGCCGCCCCGGGGCTGTCCGACCACGCGCGGATTGATGGAGCTGGGCGCGGCGGAAGGCGAGGGGCTGGATGAGAACGCGCGCCAAGCCTTCGCGGAGCTGATGACCCGCATCACCGGCCTGATCCGGCAAGCTCTGACCGAGGGCGCCAGGCGCGGCGAGTTCGAGGGAGACCCCGAGGCCGCGGCATTGCACATCGCAACCGTCACGCGCGGCCTCGCCGTGCTGGAGCGCGCCTTCGGTGACGAGGCGCAGCTCAGGAAGATCGCCGCCCACACCATCGATCTCATGCTTGGACGGGAAGCTTACTAGAACCGGCCGGATATCTACCGCCAGCGTTCGTGATGCGCTATCGTTCTTCTACCTCACGTTGTTCATGCTGGACTGACAGGTGACCGATGGACGTCGATCCCTCACGGATTCCGGTCGAGCCGATCCCCTTCGACCATGGCCTGATTCACTTTGCGCAGGGCCTTGCCCGGGAACGGGTCAGGGTCGTCGCGATCGGCTCGTCGACGACGGCCGGCGAAGGTGACGTGAAGCCCTATCCGGCGCGGCTGAAGGCATTCCTCGATGAGCACTATCCGAACGCAAGGATCACCATCGCCAACAAGGGGATTGGCGGTCAGGAAGCCCCGATCCAGCTCGAGCGGTTCGACAGGGACGTCATCGCCGAGAAGCCCGATCTGGTGATCTGGCAGGTCGGAACCAATGCGGTCTGGCAGCGTCCCGACAACGATCCGCCACCGCCTTCGTTCGACGAAACCACCGCGGCCATCCGCAAGGGACTCGTCAGGCTGCGCAACGAAGCGCATGCCGACGTCGTCCTCATGGACGTCCAGTATGTGCCGGCCATGCTGACGCCGGCCAAGAAGGACAAGGCGATCGCGATGGTCGAGGCGATCGGCCAACTGGCGCACGAGGCCGGCGTCAACGTGTTCCGCCGCTTCGCGTTCATGAAGGGCTTGCTCGAGGTCGAGCAGGTCTCTTTCGACCGGATGGTCAATCCGCTGGATGACCACCGGCTGCACCAGAGCGATTGGGTCACCGGGCGCATCTCGTGGGCGGTCAAGCTCGCGATCGTCGGCGGTGTCGACAAGGCAAGGCCGATGGCGGCGACGATCGGCTAGCGGTTGCGTTGACGCATCGCCTGGAGGTGGCTGTACCTGTCAAAAGCGCACGCCATAGCGCGTGAATTCGTCGCCGATCCCCGCCGCCATCGCCTTTGCTGCTGCGATATCGGCTTCGCTGGCGGCCTGCTCGCCCGCCTTGAGCCGGGCGAGCCCGCGTCCATAAAGCGCGCTCGCCAGCCTTGGATCGAGGCGCAGCGCGGCACTGTAGTGATCGATGGCTGCCCCGGGTTGGTCCATCTTCAGGTGGATCAGCCCGAGCGAGTCGTGTGCTGCAGCGCTGTTCAATCCGGACTGAAGGGCCTTGTTGCAGGCCTGCAGTGCCGCCTGCAACTGACCGAGGATCGCCTGCGTCCAGCAGCGTCCGTGCCAGGCGGACGTCAGGCCGGGATCAAGACGGATTGCCTCGTCATAATCCTGTGCCGCGCGAACGTAGTCGTCTTTCTTCAGAAAGGCCGCGGCCCGGTTGGCGTAGGCGTTGCCGTAGTTGGGATTGAGCCTGATCGCCTTGTCGAGGGTCTCGATGGCAAGGTCCGGCTCGCCCTTCCTGATGTAAGCCACGCCGAGATTGTTGAGCGGCTTGACATAGTTTCGATCGAGCCTGATCGACAGATCGAAGTCCTGGATGGCGCGGTCGAGCTCTCCCTTTGCGATGTAGGCATTGCCGCGATTGTTATGGGCGATGGCCCGGGCGACGGCGGTGCTATGACCTGCATCGATCAGCGCCGTGCACCCGCTGATCCGGCTGTCGAGCGCCGCGAGGTCCGTGCGGTTGCACAGCTCGATGTTCCCGAGATAGCCGTCTTTGCCCGGCGTCTGTGCGGCTCCTGGCGCTGCGGACAACAGCAGGGCCAGCGCCGGTGCCAACGCCGCGGTCCGCGTCCGGATCATGCGCTAGCATCCCCGGCAGATGTTGAGCCTCGGCCGCGGCTCAGCCGTCTGCTTGGGCGGCTGAGCCGCGGGTGCCGCGGACTTCCTCACCAGGCTGCGCTTGCCCTCTTCGATGAGGGTGGAAAACCTGACCGATCCATCGTTGGAGATTTCGACGTGCGGTGTCGTGCCGCGAATGCCCATGGTGGCGACGGGCGTGTCGATCTTCATGTCGCCCGTCTTCGCAACGGTGCCGGCTACCATCGTGAAGGTCCCCTTGGACAGGCTGAACAGGGTCGAGTTCGATTTTCCGTTCGGGTCATAAACGAATTCGTTCAGGGTCATGCGGGCGTTGCTCGACAAATTGAACGAGGTGCCATCGGCAAAGTTGATGCCGGCGCGCCCGTCGGCCCCGGTCTCAACGACGTCGCCGAGATAGACGAGATCGCCGACCTTCGTCGGGCCGGCAGCGCTTGCCTGCATGACGACCGCACTTGCATGCTCGATCGTGACGGAGCCGGTGGCGGTCACGACCCTCCCGATGGGTTTTGCTTCGAACTGCTGAACGGCAGGCCGCGCCGGCTCGGTCTGTGCCAGCGCCCGACCAGGCAAGAGGCCGATCGTCGCGATGATGAAGCCCGTCAACACGGCCAGCGTATGCGCGCGCATGATAGGCCCTCCTGGATTGGAATTGCCGGTCGGGGCGGCCCGCACCGCAACGCGCATCATGTCAGACCGGCGACCGCAGGCCAGTTCAGCCAAACCGGTTATCTCTAACCCCAACGGCTGATTGGCGATGACGAAAGGCCCGCTTTTCGCACTCGAAATAATCGGGAAGCTTCTTGAGGGGGGGGGAGGCGGCATGTCTGGCGACGAAGCGACGGTATTGTCTGGTCGGTCTCGCTGCGGGCAGGCTCGGAGCGAGGCGAGGGCCGTCGCGGGTCCGCTTCTCCCACGCATCGGCAATCAAGTCATTTTCAATGACGCGACGAGCAGCATTCAGGCCGCAATCGACACTCTCGCTCACGCGAGCGTCGCGGTCAGCCCATTGACGGTCGGCGATCGCGTCCTGAGGGCGTTGGGCGTGCGCGGCCTCGGCGGTGCCTCGCATCCGGAAGGCATGCAGCGCCGCTCCCATGGCGGCGGGATGGGCCTGCTGTCGCTCGCAGCATTGATGCTCTCCTCTGTGAAGGATGCCCGGGGAGCCGACGCCCAGCTCACGTCTCTGGATGAGGACACCATCTCGTACAAGGACATGGCGCACGGCGCGTTCGAACTTGTGACCAAGGAGGCGATGCCGCGCCACATCATTGTCGAGGATCCCGGAGAGACGGTCGTTCTGAGCAGAAGCGGATCCACGGTCAGCGTGAGCCAGTTTGCCAACAGTGCAGCCCGCATGGAGGAGTTGCAGGAGGCGCAACAGGAGGCCTATGCCAACTTGGCGAAGGGGCTGGGACCGGCCGGCTCGGGCGTCACGCCCTTCGGCGATACGCTGCCGGTGCAGCCAATCAATTTCACCGAGCCCGCCGCGCCGGCGGAATTGAATTCGCTCCCCGAGCTCCCGTCGGCGCAAACGCCGGCCGAGTGGGTCTTCATCCGGGCGTCCATTCCGGAGCCGCAGCCGTTCCTGACGCTGGCCTTGGGCTCGGGGCCGACCGAAACCGACACGGTCGTATTCGACACCTTCGCAGCGACGAGCGGGACCTTCAGCGCCAACAGTTCCAACAGTGGGGCTCCGCTGACCTACGGCATCAGCGGCGGAATCCCCGCCAGCACGGTGCTCGATGGGGTCACCTACGACGTCTCGCAGGTTGGCGATTACGGCACGCTTTATGTCAACAGCTCGACCGGTGCCTACACCTTCGTGCCGGACGACGCTGCGATCAATGCGCTGAAGGGACCCACGACGGAGATTTTCGTCGTTACGGTATCCGACGGCACAGCCTCGGCCAGTCAGGACTTCACGATAGGTATCGACGGAGTCAACGATGATGCCATCATCGCCGGCGACACCAGCGGTTCGGTGGGTGAGGCCGCGACTTTTGCCGGTCTCGCCCGCTTTGCCGCCGCTCATGCGCCGCGTGTGGCGACCGGCACGCTCACGAGCACCGACGTCGACGATGCACCGGATACCTTCACGGCGGTGAGTTCGCCGACGGCGAGCGATGGCGGCTACGGCACCTTCACGATGACGGCGGACGGCGTGTGGACTTACACGCTGGATGACAGCAACAACGCGGTGCAAGCGCTCAATGTCGGCGACACGCTTACCGACACCTTCACCGTGACCTCCATCGACGGTACCGAGCAGGTGGTGACGATCGTCATCGGCGGCAGGAACGACCCTGCCGTCATTTCCGGCGACACGACCGGCGCGGTGGTCGAGGCCGCCTGCAAGGATCCCGGTATACCGACCGCGACCGGAACACTGACCAGCATCGATGTCGACAACCCGTCGAACAGCTTCATGCCGGTCAAATGCCAGAAGAGCGACGGCGGCTACGGCACGTTCACGATGACGGCGGACGGCGTGTGGACCTATACGATCGACAACGACAATTGCAAGGTGCAGTCGCTCGATGATTGCGACACGCTCACGGACACGTTCACGGTGACCACCGAAGACGGCACCGAACAGTTGATCACGATTACCATCCAGGGCGCCGATGACGGGGGTCACAAATGGGATGGCCACGCCGGACATGACCTGATGGTGTGAGGGAACGGCGAGGCGTTGAAGCCTGCTTGCTGAGCCCGTTACGCGGCCTGCTGCACCCTCGGCTTCGCCTTGCTGGCGTCGAGCGGCAGCGTGACGCGGACGACGGTGCCGGTGCCGAGCTTGGAGCGCAGCTTCATGGTGCCGCCGTGCAGGTCGGTGAGCGAGCGGGCGATGGCTAGCCCAAGGCCGGAGCCCTGGTAGCTCTTGGTGAGCTGGCTCTCGACCTGCTCGAACGGCTTGCCGAGCCGGCGCAGCGATTCCGGGGCGATGCCGATGCCGGTGTCGGCGATCATCAGCACGATGGAATCCCTCAGCATGCGGCCGCGGACTTCCACCTTGCCGTCGTCGGGGGTGAATTTGACGGCGTTGGACAGCAGGTTGACGATGATCTGCTTGACTGCGCGATGGTCGGCGACGACGGAGATCGTGCTCTCGATGTCGGCGCGCAAAGTGAGGTGCTTGTCTTCGGCGCGGCCGGACACCACGCGCAGCGATTCCGCCAGCGTCCGCGACAGGTCCAGCGGCTCCATGTCGAGCTTCATCCGGCCGGCCTCGATCTTCGACATGTCGAGGATGTCGTTGATGACTTCGAGCAGGTATCTTCCTGATGTGAGGATGTCGTTGCAGTATTCGCCGTACTTGTCGGAGCCGAGCGTGCCGAACATGCCGCTGCCCATGATCTCGGAGAAGCCGATGATGGCGTTGAGCGGCGTGCGCAGCTCGTGGCTCATGTTGGCGAGGAACTTCGACTTGGCCTGGTTGGCGTCCTCGGCGCGGTTCTTTTCCTCGGCGTATTTCTGCGCGAGGTCGGCGAGCTCGACGGCCTGGCGCTCCAGCGCCGACTGCGAGCGCTGCAGATCGGCGACGGTGGCGCGCAGGCGGAGATCGTTGTCGACCAGCTTCTGCTCGTGCTCCTTGATGCGGGTGATGTCGGTGCCGACGGAGACGTAGCCGCCGTCCTTGGTGCGGCGCTCGCTGATGTGCAGCCAGTTGCCTTCCTCGAGCTGCGCCTCGAAGGTGCGGGCGCCGGGGGCCTGGTTGGCGGCGCCGTGCAGGCGGGTGCGCACCTCCGGCATGCGGCCGACCTCGATCACGGTCTCGTAGGAGGTGCCGGGGGTCACTGCGGAGTCCGGCAGCTTGTGCAGCCGCTGGAAGTGGGAGTTGCAGAGCACGAGGCGGTCCTCGGCGTCCCACAGCACGAAGGCTTCCGGAATGGTCTCGATGGCATCGCGCAGGCGAAGGTCGGCCTCCACCGTCTTCTCGGCGAGGCTTTTCTGCTCGGTGACGTCGACGGCGATGCCGATCAGATGCAGGCCGGCATCGGCGGCGCCGCTGGAAAGCTCGCAGCGCACGCGCAGCCAGATCCAGTGGCCGCCGGCATGCTGCATGCGGAAGGACTGGTCGATGTGGTCGATCTCGCCGGAGATCAACCGGTCGGCGATGGCGAACAGGTCGATGTCGTCGGAGTTCACCAGCGCGTTGACTTCGCCGAAGGTGAGGAGGTCGTTGCGGCTCTCGAGCCCGAGCATGGTGAACATCGATTGCGACCAGAAGATGCGGCCGCGCGAGAGGTCCCAGTCCCACAAGCCGCAGCGGCCGCGGTTCAGCGCGGTGTCGATGCGGCCGCGCACGGCGTCGTTGATCAGGTCGCCCTCGCGGGCGCGGGTCGATTGCCAGTGGAAGGCGAAGCCGAGGATCAGCACGACGAAGCCGGTGGTCGCCGACAGCGTCACCGAGAGTGCGGCGTCCGAGCCCCAGATCGGCTCGTTCTTCTCCTGAATGACGATGATCTGGCCGGGCATCGACTTGATGACGCGCTGCGTCGCCATCGCGCTGCTGCCGCTCGGCAGGATCAGGTCGGTGACGCTGCCTTGCTGTCCCGAGGGCGTCGCCAGGAGCTGCGCGGTGGAGATGACGTCGAGGATACGGTCGGGCTCGACTCCCGCCTGAACCGGCACGCGCGCGAGGATGCGCTGGTTGGAGCCGATGACGATGACGTGGCGACCGGAGGCGCTGCCCCAGGAGGGAATGAGGCCGGGCAGGATGTTCTGCAGCCGATCGATCGTCGCGGCGCGCTCCTGGCGCGAGGCGGTCAGGCGGTCGAGCCGGTCGGCGAGGATGTCGGCGAGGGCTGCGATGTCGCGCTTCATGGTGGCGCGCTTCTGCCGGGTCTGGTCGATGACCTGCACGAAGGCGCCGAGGCAGATGGTGACGAGGAAGGCGATGATCAGGGTGGGCACGGCCCGGCGCAGTGCTGGCTCGGCGGTGAGCAGCCTGGTGTAGGCCGGTTTCGCGATCGATTGCGCCAATCCCTTGATCGAATCGGATTGGACGCACGCGTTCGCCGCGTGCGCACGCGCCATGCCTTAGATCCCCCGCCGAGAGTCTCTGTTACGCCGCATCCGGAAGAACCCCACGTGCTTCCGAATCACATTGATTTGAATCCGTTTTTCCCGGCCTGTCGAGAGTCAACGAATCCTTAACGCGAAATAAATCTTGTCCAACGCTCATTTGCGAGTCGAACGCCGTCATATTCCGAGTCCGAAACAGGAACGCTGCCGCAATCCTACGGCGCAACTGCGCTTGTGATTTTTGTTTGACGCGTCTTCTTGACGCGAACCGGTGCCCATCCCGCATCGGCGTGCGGGACATGCTTCGCTTGAAGACGCTATGGACCGCGCGGCGGCTCGGCGTGACTGATGACGCGCTTGATGGTGGGGAAGGCACGGCGCAGCGCGCGCTCGATCTCGTCGACGCCCTGATGCACCTTGATCACGCTCATCGAGCGCGCGGCGCGGCAGTGGAAGTTGACGATCTCGCCGGCATCGGTGTCGCGCACCCGCACATTATGGATGTCGCGGATGGCGCTGTGGGCGGCAAACTCCGTCAAGGCAGCCTTGATGGTGGCGACGCGCTCGGCCGAAGCATCGGTGCCGTGCGGCAACTCAGGCTCCAGCGGCTCGATATGGGTGTCGACCTCGACGTCCTCGCCGAATTCCTCGCGGATGTGATGCTCGAGATTGTGGGCGACGTCGTGGGCGTCGACCAGCGGCATCTCGCCGTCGACCTCGAGGTCGAGGCTGACGATCAGCTTCTCGCCGAGATCGTGCACCGTGACGTGGTGCACGGCGAGGCCGGAGTTGCGGGCGATCACCATGATGCGCTCGCGCACGCTCTCATTGTCGCGCGCCACGGGAACGGCGGCGAAGGTGAGGTCGGCATCGCCGAGCGCATCGCGGACGGCGGCTTGCGCCTTGCGCTTGATCTCCTCGACGCGGTCGATCGGGAAGGTGCGCGGCACCTTGGCGATGGTGTCGATGAAATAGGTGGGGCCGACCATGCGCACACGCATGCGCTCGACGTCGACCACGCCCGGTACCGCGCGGATCGCGGCTTCCGCCTGTCCGGCGATGCCTTCGGGGGCGCGGTCGAGCAGGGTTTCCACCGTGGCGCGGGTCATCTTCAGCCCGAGCAAGCCGATCATGATGGCGACCGCGATGGCAGCGGCCGCATCGCCCCACCAGAATCCCAGGCCCGCGAGGATCAGGCCGGCGATGACGGCAAAGGAGCCGAGCATGTCGGAGGCGAAGTGCAGCGCATCGGCCTCCAGCGCCTGGCTGCGCGTCTCGCGCGCGGCGCGATGCAGCGCGCGCGCCCGCCAGTAGTTCACGACGATGTCGATGACGAGCACGATGAAGGGAATGGCCGAGACGGTCGGCGGCGGCGCGCCCGCGCGCAGCCGGCTATAGGCTTCGACCAGGATGCCGCCGGCCAGGAGGTAGAGCAGGGCGGTGACGCCGAGCGCGGAAAGGCTCTCGAACTTGCCGTGGCCGTAATGATGCTCTGCGTCCGCCGGCTGGTCCGACACCCGCACCACCGCCCAGGTGACGCTGGTCGCGACCAGATCGATCGAGGAATGCAATGCCTCCGAGATCAGCGCCAGCGAGCCGATGGCGATGCCGACCACGAGCTTGGCCAGCGCCAGGCTGCCGCTGGCCAGGACCGAGATCGCCGCGACGGAGGTCTTCTGGCCGTTGTGCCGGGTGAGGGAGGTCATGGGCGGCGGTTTAACAGCCCACGGGGCAACATCAAGCGGCCATCCACAAGAGCACGTCGCAACAAGCCCGCAGAAGCGCTCTTGTTGCGAATTGTTCTGATTAAGGCACGAGAGCGGAGCTACATCGTCACCACGATCTTGCCGAGGTGTTTGTTGGCCTCCATGTGCTCGAACGCCTTGCCGATGTCGGCGAATTTGAAGACCTTGTCGATCGGCAGCTGCAGCTTGCGGCTTTCCACCGCGCCCCAGATGTCCTTGCGCACTTCCTCGAAGATTTCGCGGATCTCCTCGATAGAACGGGTGCGGAAGGTAACGCCGATGTAGTTGATGCGGCGCGCGGCGTGCAGGTCGAAATTGAAGTCGCCATGGGTGCCGCCGAGGCGGCCGACATTGACGATGCGGCCCTTGACCCTGGTGGCCTTCAGGTTCTGGTTGGCGACGGGGCCCGACACCTGATCGACGATGAGGTCGACGCCTTCGCCATTGGTTGCCTTCAACACCTCGTCGACCCAGCCGGGATCGGAGGAGTCGACGGCAAGATCGGCGCCGAACTCTTTCAATCGGCTGCGCCGCATCGCGTCGGTGGAGGAACCGACCACGAGTCTTGCGCCCTTCAGCTTCGCAATCTGCATCGCCATCAGCCCGACGCCGGAGCTCGCGCCCTGAACGAGCACGCTCTGGCCCGGCTGCAGCGCGCCGTTGGTGACGACGGCGTTGTGCATGGTGGCCAGCGCCACGGGCAGGGTGGCCGCCTCGTCGAAATTCATGTTGGACGGCGCGCGGAACAGGCGGCCGTGATCGGCAAGGGTGTACTCGGCGAACGCCGCGCCGCCGGAGCCCATGACGCGGTCGCCGACCTTCACACCCTTGGCGTCGGGCCCGAGCTCGGCGACTTCGCCGGCCCATTCCATGCCGAGCACGGTGCCGGCGCCGCCGGCCGAACCATGCACATGGCCCTTGGTCATGCCGAGGTCGGCGCGGTTCAGCCCGCAGGCGTGAACCTTGACCAGCACCTGGGTGCCCTTGGGCGAGGGTTTTGCGACGTCAGCAATCGCGGGGCCGGCGGCCCCATAGACATAAGCCTTCATGGGAGCCTCTTTTTGTTGCTCGGCGCGCGATTACTCGGCCGCCTGGCGCTGCGCGCCGGACAGCATGCCTTCCAGCCGGCCGCGCACGATCGCCTCCGCCTCGCGCATGATGCGGGAGACCAGCTCGGCGCAGCTCGGGATGTCGTGGATCAGGCCCTGCACCTGGCCGGCCGACCAGATGCCGTGATCGGCATCGCCGGTGGCGTAGACCATCTTGCCGCGCGCGCCCGCGACGAGCTCGCGGATGTCCTCGAACTTGGCGCCTTCCTTCTCCATCGCCACCACCTTGGTGGAGACGGCGTTCCTCGCCACGCGCGAGGTGTTGCGCATGGTCCGGAAGATCAGCTCGGTCTCGCGCTCGTCATTGGCGACGATGCGCTCCTTGACCAGCTGGTGGATCGGGCTCTCCTTGGTGCACATGAAGCGCGTGCCCATGTTGATGCCGTCGGCACCGAGCGCAAGGGCGGCGACGAGGCCGCGGGCATCGCCGAAGCCGCCGGAGGCGATCATCGGGATCTTGATCTTGTCGGCGGCCGCCGGGATCAGGATCAGGCCGGGCGTATCGTCTTCACCGGGATGGCCGGCGCATTCGAAGCCGTCGATCGAAATGCCGTCGACGCCCATGCGCTCGGCGGACAGCGCGTGCCGCACGCTGGTACACTTATGCAGCACCTTGATGCCGTGCTTCCTGAACTCGTCGACATGCTCCTGCGGCTAGTTGCCGGCGGTCTCGACGATCTTGATGCCGGCCTCGATGATGGCCTGGCGGTATTCGGCATAGGGCGGCGGCTTGATCGCGGGCAGGATGGTAAGGTTCACGCCGAACGGCTTGTCGGTCATGTCGCGGCAGTGCGCGATTTCCTTGGTGAGGTCTTCCGGCGTCGGCTGCGTCAGCGCGGTGATCATGCCGAGCGCGCCGGCATTGGCGACGGCTGCGACCAGTTCGGCGCGGCCGACCCATTGCATGCCGCCTTGCACGATCGGGTGTTCGATGCCGAACGTTTCGGTGAAGCGCGTTTTGAACATTGCCTGCCCTCTGTTTTCGGCGGCGATAACGCCGCTTATTCCGCGGCGCGGACGGCCGCGCACGCTCTCGTTGGCAGGGCAGGATGCCGTCCGGACCGTCAAAAGTCTATCCTGCACGGGCCCAGGTCCCATGCGGAAACGGCAAGGCGAGGGGCGGAAATTCGCCCGGCTTTGGCGGCAGTTGGGCCTACTGGCGAAACTCGTTTGTGAGCTCGCCGATTCCGTCGATTGCGATCGTGATGGTGTTGGCCGGCTCCTTCATGACGCCGACGCCGACCGATGTGCCGCAGGCAATCAGGTCGCCGGGCAAGAGGGTCATGTCGCGCGATATCAGGCTGACCAGCTCCTGCGCGCTGAAGATCATGTCGGAGATCGGGTAGTTCTGGCGCTCTACGCCATTGAGGATGGTGCGGACGACCAGCGTTGCCGGATCGATGCCGGCGACGATGACGGGACCGAACGGACCGTAGCCGTCGATGCCCTTGGAACGCGCCCACTGCGCGAAGGTGGAATCGCGGGTCAGGATGTCGTTGGCGGTGATGTCGTTGACGCAGGTGTAGCCGAAGATGAAGTCGTCGGCCTCGCCGGGAGAGACTTCGCTGCAGATCTTGCCGATGACGATGCCGAGCTCACCCTCATAGGTCGTCTTGCCGGAATATGCGGTGGGAGGACGGATCACGGCGCCGGGGGCGGCGACCGAGGTCGTCGCCTTCAACAGATAGAGCGGCTCGGGCGGCTTCGGCTGGTCGAGCTTGGCTGCGAGGGAGTGAAAATTGTTCCACAACGCGACGATCTTGCTCGGCTCGCTCGGCGCCAGCAGCTCGACGTCGTCGAGCGCCAGCCGCTTTCCGGTGGGCCGGGATGCGCCGAACATGTCGCCGTCATGGACGGCGATCCCGCCGCCCGTCAGCGTGCCGAAACCGGTCTCGCCGTCATGGCAGAAGCGAAGCCACGCGGTCATGCGAACGCGGCCGCCCTGGGCTCGGCGGAACGGACGCTGGCCTCGTACAGCCCGGCGATGCTGGCGCGCTGGGCCACCAGCGCCAGCACGGCGTCGAGCGCCGGCGTGGATATCCCGGTCAGGCGGCCCATCTCCTGCACCACGGTGACCAGGGGATCGATCTCCATCGGCCGGCTGCGCTCGAGATCCTGCAGCATCGAGGTCTTGTGCGCGCCGACCTTGCGCGCGCCTTCGATGCGGCGCTCGACGTCGACGCGAAATTTGACGCCGAAGCTTTCGGCGATGGCCTGGCTCTCCAGCATGATCGCCTTGGACAGCGCGCGCGTGCCGGGGTCGCTGCAGATGACGTCGAGCGTGCCATGGGTCAGTGCGCTGATCGGGTTGAAGCAGACATTGCCCCACAGCTTCAGCCAGATCTCGTCGCGGATGCGGTCGAGCACGGGGGCCTGCATGCCGGCCCTGGCGAAGGCGTCGGAGAGTCGCTGCACGTCAGCCGTGGTCTCGCCGGAGGGCTCGCCGAGCGGAAAGCGGTCGCCATAGACATGACGGATCACGCCGGGCGCCTCGATTTCGGTGGCGGGATAGACGATGCAGCCGATGGCGCGCTCGGGGCCGAGCTCGCGCCACTGCCTCCCGCCGGGATCGATGCTCTCCAGCGTCGAGCCTTCGAGCGCGCCGCCGTGCTTGTGGAAATACCAGTAGGGGATGCCGTTGACGGCGGTGACGATGCGGGTGTTCGGCCCGAGCAGCGGCTGCATCTGCTCGAGCACGCCGGTGATGGAATGCGCCTTCAGGCAGATGATGACGTAGTCCTGCGGCCCAAGCTCGGCGGGCCTGTCGGTGCAGCGCGGATGCACGACGTGCTCCTCGCCGCCGATCAGGAGCTTCAGCCCGTGTTGCTTCATCGCCGCCAGGTGGGCGCCGCGCGCCACCAGGCTGACTTCCACGCCTGCCCTCGCAAGCTGCACGCCGAGATAGCCGCCGATCGCGCCGGCGCCGTAAATGCAGATCTTCATGTGACCCTTTGAATTCGGGAAGATGGGATTTCCGGCAGGTCGGACGCGCCTGCGCCGAGCGAGGGCCTTCGGGACGGCGCGCGTTGCTGCTGGGGCTCAGGTCGCGGAGTAGGCTACGCGCTGCGCCTCTGCTGCGAAGGGAGTTGCTGCCGCGGATGCCGCCTCGTCGAACGCCGTCGAGATGTCGCGGATGCTGATGACGCCGATCAGGCTGTAGTTCTCGATGACAGGCAGGTGGCGGATGTGGTGCTTTTTCATGAGATGGCGGGCATCCTCGAGCGTGTCGGTCGAGGAGCAGGAGACGAGCTGCTGCACCGAGATCAGCTGCGATACCTTCATGCTGACGCCGGCAGCGCCGTGCTCGGCGATGGCGCGGACCACGTCGCGCTCGGTGAACATGCCGACGGCGGTGTTGCCTTCGGTGCGCACGACGTCCTTGACCACCAGCGCGCTGATATTGCCCGAGCGCATCAGTTGGGCAGCGATGGCGACGGTCTCATTCATCCGGACCGTTGCAACACGGGCAGCCTTCTTTCGCAGGATATCTCCGACTTGCATCGCAACCTCCATGGCTAAGTGACCGGGCCATTCTGGTATACATAATGCCAATTGTCAAGGTGGTCGATGTGAAATTGGGAGTGGAGGCGGATATTTTAAGTGTCAGTAATATTGACTGTTTTCCCGGTAGCGGCGAATTCCTGCCGCTTCAGCAGTCCGGATCGGCCGCGCTAAACCGATCCCAGGTATGCCAAAGCGCCAAAAGAAAACGCGCCCACCCGGAGGTGGACGCGTCAGCGAGGTTCGGCGTGGCGTCAGGCTTCGCGGGTCTGCGCCGCGACGACTGCCTTGCGCCAGGGTTTCAGGACCAGCAGCGCGAGCAGCGAAGCCAGGATGTTGGCGCCGGCCGCGACCCAGAACACCATGTCCCAGTTGCCCGAGGTCTGCTGCATGTAGTTGCCGACCGGCACCAGCAACGCCGCCGTGCCCTTGGCCGTATAGAGCAGGCCGGCATTGGTGGCGGCGAATTTCGCGCCGAACGTATCCGTGCAGGTCGAGGGGAAGAGCGAGTAGATCTCGCCCCAGGCGAAGAACACGAAGCCGGAGAGCAGCACGAACCACACCGGATCGTGGCCGAGCATGTAGAGGCCCCAGATGCCGATGCCTTCCATGCCGAAGGCGATGAACATGGTGTTCTCGCGGCCGATCATGTCGGAGATCCAGCCAAAGAACGGACGGGTCAGTCCGTTGAGGATGCGGTCGATGGTCGCTGCGAAGGTCACCGCGGTCATGGTCATGCCGACCAGCGTCACCGGCACGACGTCGACCTTCCAGTCCACGCCGATCGGCTTGAGGTTCGCGGTCACCAAGAGGCCGCCGGCGCCGACGATCACGAACATGAAATACATCAGCCAGAAAATCGGCTGACGGATCACCTCGGTCGGCGCGTAGTTGCGGCGGCCCTGGATGACGTTGACGTTGGCAACCGTGGCCGGCACCTGGCCGGGCTTCGGCGAGAACAGGAAGAAGGCGAGGATGACGATGACGATGCCCTGGCCGAGACCGAAATAGAGGAAGGTGGTCTGGAAGCCGGAGTCCTTGATCATCGCCTGGATCGGCGCGACCGTCAGCGCAGAGCCCGCGCCGAAACCGGCGGCGGTGATGCCGGCCGCAAGACCGCGCTTGTCGGGAAACCACTTCAGCGCGTTGCCGACGCAGGTGCCATAAACGCCGCCGGCGCCGATGCCGGCGATGATCATGCCGAGATAGAAGCCGCCGAGCGTGGTGGCGTAGGCGTTGATCGCCCAGCCGATGGCGCAGAGGATGCCGCCGAGCAGCACGACGATACGCGGGCCGTATTTGTCGACGAACCAGCCCTCGACCGGCACCAGCCAGGTCTCGAACAGGACGAAGAGGGTGAAGGCCCACTGGATCGAGGCGCGATCCCATCCGAAGGTTTTCTGGATGTCGGGGACGAAGAACGTCCAGCCGTATTGGTAGTTCGCGATCATCACCATTGCGGCGACGCCGATGGCCAGCTGAGACCAGCGATAGGCGTCGCTGACGCGGGCCGATGATGCGGGCGCCGCTACCTGAACCGTGTCCGTCATTTTCCCTCCATTGTTGTCCGCTGCTCTATCTGGATGTGACAGCTGGTCGCAAACACTGGTATATATTATGCCAGTAGACAAGAGAAAATTGGCGACGTCACCGGATTAATCTTGGTGCTTGTGAAAAATCGAGCTGGACCAAAAGTTTAGGGCAGTGCCGTGGCTACGGCACCGCCCTAAAGCGTGTGGTCGGTGGTATTTTTAGTCTAGAGCGTGACCCGGAAAAGTGTGAAGCGGTTTTCCGAAAAGAGCATGCTCGAACACCAACCCAAAGCGCGATGACGATTCATCCCAACCGCATCGCGCTTTAGGCCGCCACGGTACGCGTGCGAATGCGCGTGTAGCCTTCCTGGATCGCCGACCAGAACAGGGCGATCAGGCCCAGCACCATGATCGAGGAGACCAGCCCGTTCGAGAAGAACACGCCGAGCGAGCCGCCCGATCCCAGCAGCGACTGCCGGAAGGCTTCTTCCGCCTTGTCGCCGAGCACGATGGCGAGCACCAGCGGTGCGAGCGGATAGTTGCACTTCTTGAGCAGGTAGCCGATCACGCCGAACACCAGCATCAACACCACGTCGAAGGTGCTGGAGTGCACCGAATAGGCACCGATTGCGCAGAGCACCAGGATCAGCGGCGCGATGATGCTGAAGGGTACGCGCAGGATCGCCGCGAAGATCGGCACGCAGGTGAGCACGACGATGAGGCCAACGAGGTTGCCGAGATACATCGAGGCGATCAGGCCCCAGACGAACTCCTTCTGCTCCACGAACAGCATCGGCCCGGGCTGCAGGCCCCAGATCAGGAGACCGCCGAGCAGCACGGCCGCCGTCGGCGAGCCGGGTACGCCGAGCGAGAGCATCGGCAACAGCGCCGCGGTGCCGGCGGCATGTGCCGCGGTTTCCGGCGCGACGACGCCTTCGATCTCGCCCTTGCCGAAATTCTTGCCGTTCTTGGCGACGCGCTTGGCGATGCCGTAGCTCATGAAAGAGGCGGGGGTTGCGCCGGCCGGCGTCACGCCCATCCAGCAGCCGATCACGCACGAGCGCAACGAGGTGATCCAGAATTTCGGCAGCCGCATCCAGGTCTGCAGCACGACGCGCAGGTCGATCTTGCCGTTGCCGCCGCGGAAGGCGAGACCTTCCTCCATCGTGAGCAGGATTTCACCGATGCCGAACAGGCCGATGACGGCGATCAGGAAGTCGAAGCCGTTGAGCAGATGGGTGAAGCCGAAGGTCAGGCGCAACTGGCCGGTGATGGAATCGAGCCCCACGGCAGCGAGCGCAAAGCCGATCATCATGGCGGCAATGGTCTTGAACGGCGGCTCCTTGCTGAGACCCACGAAACTGCAGAACGCGAGGAAGTACACCGCGAACTTTTCCGCAGGTCCAAATTGCAGCGCAAAGCTGGCGACCAGCGGCGCCACCAGCGTGATCATGATGACGGCGAACAGCGCGCCGACGAAGGAGGAGGTGAAGGCAGCCGTCAAGGCTTCGCCGGCCTTGCCCTGCTGCGCCATCGGATAGCCGTCGAATGTCGTCGCCACCGACCATGGCTCGCCCGGGATGTTGAACAGGATCGAGGTGATCGCGCCGCCGAACAGGGCGCCCCAATAGATGCAGGACAGCATGATGATGGCCGACGTCGGCGACATGCTGAAGGTGAGGGGCAGCAGTATCGCCACCCCGTTGGCGCCGCCGAGGCCGGGCAGCACGCCGATGAGGACGCCGAGCACGATGCCCAGCACCATCACCATGATGTTGAACGGCTGCAGGGCGACCGCGAAACCGTGAAACAGATTGACGAGTTCTTCCATGGGAGTGAGTCCTGCAGCCGCGAGCTGTTGCTGAAACTAGAGACCGAGCCATTCCTCGATCGGGCCTTTGGGCAACGGGACCAAAAACCAGCGTTCGAAGATGAAATAGGTGACGATCGGCATTCCGAGCGCAACACCGGCGACCATCGGCCAGCTGTACTTGCCGAGCCATCGCATGAACCAGCCGATGAAGATCATCGATGCGAGGTACAGCCCGGTGAACGGCATCGCGCCGACGTATATCGTGGTAGGGACCACGACGCTCAGCACCTGGCGAAGCTGGCCCCATTCGGCAAACAGCCCGCGGCCGTTGTCATGCAAGCCGTGCCAGAGATTGATGATGCTCGAGACGACGATGAGCAGGCCGATATAGAACGGAAAGAAGCCGGCACGCGGCCCTTCCGCGCCCCAGTTGATGCCGGCCTTGAGGCTGCCGACGATGACGATCACGCCGAACAACGCGATCGCCACCGCCACGCCGGCTTCCACGGACTTGTGGGTGGGGCCGGCGGCTTTGTGGCTATTCGTAGTCATGGAAACTCCGTGCGGACCGCGGCGTGTGCCGCGGCCGTTGCTGGGTCGACTTGCAAACTTCCAGACGCTGCTACTTCCCGACTTCTCGCGGGATTAATTTCCGGCGCTGATGAAGCCGGCTGCTTTCATCAGGGTCTCGTGCCGCTTTTCCTCGGTCTCGACCCACTTGGCGTATTCGGCGCCGGTCATAAAGGTGGTGTTGAAGGCGCCGCTCTTCATGAAGTCCTGCCACTCCGGCGTGGCGCGCACCTTGGTGAAGAGGTCGATGTAGTATTGAACCTGGTCCTTGGTCGCTTTGGGGCCCATGAAGATGCCGCGCAGCATCACATATTCGAGGTCGAGGCCTTGCGACTTGCAGGTCGGAATGTCCTTCCAGGCCTTGCCGTCGGCAATCTGCTCGGCGTAGTTCATCGGCTTGCCGTCAAACACGCAGAGCGGGCGAAGCTTGCCGCCGCGCCATTGCGCGACCGCCTCGATCGGATTGTTGACAGTGGAGTCGACGTGGTTGCCGACCAGCTGAACGGCGACTTCGCCGCCGCCCTTGTATGGAATGTAGGTGAACTTGGCGCCGGACGCCTTTTCCATGCCGACCGTGATGATCTGGTCTTCCTGCTTGGATCCCGTGCCGCCCATCTTGAATCCGCCGGCCTTGGCGGCATCGACGTATTCCTTCGCCGTCTTGTACGGCTTCTCGGCGTTGACCCAGAGCACGAACTCGTCGAGCGCCAGCATTGCAACCGGCGTCAGATCCTTCCAGTTGAAGGGGATGCCCGTCGCCAGCGGCGTGGTGAACAGATTTGACAGCGTGATGATGATCTTGTGCGGGTTGTTGGCGGACGCCTTGACGTCGAGAAAGCCCTCGCCGCCGGCGCCGCCGGACTTGTTGATCACCACCAGCGGCTGCTTCATCAGATTGTGCTTGGTGACGATGCCCTGGATGGTGCGAGCCATCTGGTCGGCGCCGCCGCCGGTCCCCGCCGGCACGATGAACTCGACCGGTCGAACCGGCTCCCAGGCGGCCGAAGCCGCCATGCTGCTTGCGCCTAAAACGGCTGCCGTGAACGCGATCTTGAGGACTGAACTGCTCATTGGTTTCTCTCCCGTCCGATATTTGTCAGATGGCCGGTCTACGCCGGCTTGACCATCCACCAGGCTACTTGCGCGCTAGTCGTCTTGCTTTATCTCCTTAGGATAGCTGCCGCCATCGCAGAGAGTCCGCGAGGAGGAATTGTAGGGAAGCGCGGCAAGCGCGGCATCCGCGTCTTTGGGATAATCGGAGAGTCCGCGCAACGTGGTTGGCCGCCCCATTGTTGGGCGAGCCACTGAAGCGCATACGGTGCTGGTGAATTGCACCCCTCCATCCCCGCTTTAAGCTCCAGTCTAGGCAAGAGCGTTCCGGCGAGTTTGGTATTTTAAATGCCAGCAGGCAAGCGCCCTGTTGCGCTTTTCTTCGCGATGGCCAATTTGTCGCAGGGGGCAAGTGGCGGCGCATAGCGGGCACAAAAAAAGGCCCCGGAAGAACCGGGGCCGCAAGTCTTGGGAGGAAACTGGGAAAACCTCGGCGCATGGCGCCGAAGTCCTTAATGCTGAAGCCTTAGAGGCCGAAGCGGGGCAGATCGCCGTTGCGCAGCGCGATGCGGGCAGAGGCCATCAGCGCGCGATCGATCGCAGCCATCAGACGCGAAAGGACAGGGGTGTTGGGCGCGAGCCCGATAGCGGCAGTCTTGGCCATGACAGTCCTCTTCCTGGAGTACGGCGCGCTGACGTCTCGCTGTAGCGGTTATGTATGTATACCAGATGCCAAGATGCAACGACTTCGTTTGCATGGCAGCAATAATGCTCTTGCAACGCGATATCCGGATCATGGGCGCTGCGATAATCCGATCGCGCAGGGTCCGAGATCGGCAGCCAGTTCGACAGCAGGCTCGCGATCGATGCGAGACCGCGGCCCGCCGCAAGCGTCCGCACGCGGTCGAGCGGCGCCCGTCTATTCCACTTTTTCTCCGTACTGCAGGACCTGGACCTTCTCCAGGGTAATGAGGCCGCTGGTCATCATGCCGTCGAGCACGGGAAGGAAGCGGTTGATGTTCTCCTCGCTGTCGACGATCTCGATGACCAGGGGCAGATCTTCGGATAATCGCAGGATCTTGCTGGTATGGAGCCGGCTTGACTTGCCGAATCCCATGGGGCCGCGGAGCACGGTAGCGCCGGCTAGATGCTGCTCTCGCGCCTTGACCACGATCGCTTCGTACAGCGGCGAGCCGTCGCAGCGATCGTCCTCGCCGATGAAGATGCGGAGCAGAAGCGCTTGTCTTGGAATCTGCATGATCAGCTGCCTTTCAACCGATTGAGGCGGGTGGCGAGCATGTGCCCGAGCCAGACGGCGAGCAACCAGCAAGTGACCGAAACCGCGATGTAGGCCCAGCCAGTCCACGACAACCCGGTACGAAACAACATGAAAGTCTCGAGGCTGAACGCCGAAAACGTCGTGTACCCGCCGCAGAATCCGGTCATGATGAATTGTCGCTGCCGGGCGCCGGCGAAAATCCGCCCCTCCGGGCCGCTGAGCGTGCCGTAGAAGCCGATGATGAACGAACCCGTCACGTTGACCAACAGCGTCGCCCACGGCAATCCCGGCCCGGTTGCAAGTGCCAGGGACACGAGGTAGCGCGTAACTCCGCCGACGACACTGCCGGCGGCCACAAAGGCATACAGCACCGCGATGCGCCGCCGATCCGGGACGTTGGTTGGGGGCGTCATCGCTCGCCTCACACTCCCAGCCATTCGGTAAGGGCGAATCCGCATGCCACCGCGAGAAGGCAGAGCGCAACCGAGGATACGACATTTCCCGCCGCACGCCGCATCTCGCCGTCGTGCAACAGGTTCAGTGTCTGCAGGCTGAAGGAGGAAACGGTGGTGTAGCAGCCGAGGAAGCCGGTCACGGCAAGCAGCCAGGGTTGGGGCGATGCTAGCAGCGAGGCGTCTTTCGTCGCCAGCGCGGCGAAGATTCCGATCAGGAACGCGCCGCTGACGTTCACCGTCATGGTGCCCCACGGGAACGTCTCGCCAATACGCCGCGCGACCAGCCCGGATACGAAGTACCGCGCAGTTCCGCCGGCTATGCTGCCGATCACGACGCAGATCAATCCGGCAAGCACGTTTCCAATCCTCTCGCTGACCGTCGCAAGGCCGACACCGCAATCGAAACAAGTCCCAGCACGCAGACCTTTCGTGGAATCCGGGCCGGCAAGGTAGGTGGTCTTGCTTCTGCGGTCACGTCTTGCCTCGCTTGTTTCGAGGCAACAAAAAACCCGCCACGGGCGGGTTCACCACGCTCCGCCGCGGCGAGGCTTCGCGCCTCACCTCAGCAGGAGTCATCAGCCCACGGCGGGCGGGTATCGGGGGACTCCATCCCCATATTGTTGGACAAGTTTATCATCCAACGCGCAGCAAAGGGAAGCTCAAACCCGCGGCAGGCGCTGGTTGCGAAAAAGGCCGCCGGTTTTCGGCGGCCTCTTGTTCGTTTTCGGGGATGCTTGCCCGTCTACTCCGCGGCCTGCTTGCGCGGCGGTTCGAGGGCGCCGGAGTCGTGGATCTCGGCGACCTGGTGATCGCTGAAGCCGAGCACCTGGCGCAGGATCTCGTCGGTGTGCTCGCCGAGCAGCGGCGAGCGGGTGACATCGCTCGGTGAATCCGACAGCTTGATCGGGTTACCGACCGAGATGTACTTGCCGCGGGTGGGGTGGTCGACCTCGACCACCGTGCCGGTGTCGCGCAGCGACTGGTCCTCGATGATCTCCTTCATCGAAAGGATCGGGCCGCAGGGGATGTCGTCCTTGTTGAGGATTTCCATCGCCTCGAACTTGGTCTTGGTCATCGTCCACTGCTCGATGCGGGCGAAGATCTCGTTCAGCCGCGACAGCCGGGCAGGCGGCTTGGCGTAGTCGGGATGGGTCTTCCAGCCGGGCTCGCCGATCACGTCGCAGATCTTTTCCCACACCGGCGCCTGGGTGATGAAATAGAGATAGGCGTTGGGATCGGTCTCCCAGCCCTTGCACTTGACGATGCGGCCGGGCTGGCCGCCGCCGGAATCGTTGCCGGCGCGCGGCACGGCATCGCCGAACGGAATGCCTTCGCCGAACTGGCTGTATTCCTTCAGCGGGCCGTGGGCGAGGCGCTGCTGGTCGCGCAGCTTGACGCGGCAGAGGTTGAGCACGCCATCCTGCATCGCGGCCGTAACCTTCTGGCCCTGGCCGGTCATGGTGCGCTGGAACAGCGCGGCGAGGATGCCGATCGCGAGATGCAGGCCGGTGCCGGTGTCGCCGATCTGTGCGCCGGTGACCAACGGGAGCCCATCGTGGAAGCCGGTGGTGGAGGCGGCGCCGCCGGTGCATTGGGCGACATTTTCATAGACCTTGCATTCTTCGTACGGGCCCGGGCCAAAACCTTTGATGGAGGCCACGATCATCTTCGGATTGATGCTGTGGATCTTCTCCCAGGGGAAACCCATGCGATCGAGCACGCCGGGGCCGAAATTCTCCACCAGCACGTCGCAGCTCTTGATCAGCGCGGTGAGGACTTCCTTGCCCTTGGGGTTCTTGGTGTCGAGCGTGATCGAGCGCTTGTTGTGGTTCAGCATGGTGAAATACAGGCTGTCCACGTTGGGAATGTCCTGCAGCTGGCCGCGCGTGATGTCGCCGACGCCGGGACGCTCGACCTTGATCACGTCGGCGCCCAACCAGGCGAGCAACTGCGTGCAGGTCGGGCCCGACTGGACGTGGGTGAAATCGAGAATGCGAACGCCCGTAAGCGCCTTGGTCATAGTGTTTGCTCCGTAACTCTCTGTCTGCTCCTGCAACCGCAGGGAATATTTTGGATTGAGGGGTGACTTACTTCTTCTTCAGAACGCTCTGCGGATTGAGGTTGCCGATGCGGCCGCTCTCGGAGCCGGCCGCCGGATCGATCACCGCGTTGATCAGCGTCGGCTTGCCGGAATCCATCGCCTCGTTGACGGCGCGCTTGAGCTCGTCCGGGGAGGTGGCGTTGACGCCGACGCCGCCGAAGGCCTCCATCATCTTGTCGTAGCGCGCGCCCTTGACGAACACGGTGGTCGCCGGATCGGAATTGACGTTGTTGACGTCGGTGCCGCGATAGATGCCGTCGTTGTTGAAGATGACGACGCAGACCGGAAGGTTGTAGCGGCAGATGGTCTCGATCTCCATGCCGGAGAAGCCGAAGGCGCTGTCGCCTTCGACCGCGAGCACGGGATGGCCGGTCTCGAGCGCGGCCGCGATCGCCTGGCCCATGCCGATGCCCATCACGCCCCAGGTGCCGACGTCGAGACGCTTGCGCGGCTTATACATGTCGATGACGCCGCGGGCGAGGTCGAGCGTGTTGGCGCCTTCGTTGACGAGGATGGCGTCGGGACGTTCCTTGATGACGTTCTTCAAGACGCCGAGCGCGCCGTGATAGTCCATCGGCGACTTGTTGTTCATCAGCTTCGGCGCCATCTTGGCGACGTTCTCTTCGCGCTTGGACGTTACGGTCTTGATCCAGTCGGCGGGCGCGGTCCAGCCGCTGCCCATGGCCTGGTTGAAGGCGGCGACGCAGGAGCCGATATCGCCCACGACGGGCGCGACGATCTCGACGTTGGAATCCATTTCCTTCGGCTCGATGTCGACCTGGATGAATTTCTTCGGCGCCTCACCCCAGGTCTTGCCCTTGCCGTGCGAGAGCAGCCAGTTGAGCCGCGCGCCGATCAGCATCACGACGTCGGATTCCTTCAACACCGTGGAGCGGGCCGCTCCGGCGCATTGCGGATGGGTGTCCGGCAGCAGGCCCTTCGCCATGCTCATCGGCAGGAACGGCACGCCGCTCTTCTCGACGAAGCTGCGAATCTCGTCGTCGGCCTGCGCATAAGCCGCGCCCTTTCCGAGGATGATGAGAGGACGCTTTGCACCCTTCAGCACGTCGAGCGCGCGCTTGACGGAGGCAGGGGCGGGGATCTGCGCGGGCGCTGCGTCGATCACTTTCACCAGCGACCTCTGGCCGGCGTCGGCATTCATCACCTGACCGAACAGCTTCGCAGGCAGGTCGAGATAGACACCGCCGGGACGGCCGGAGACCGCGGCGCGGATCGCGCGCGCAAGGCCGATCCCGATGTCCTGGGCGTGCAGCACGCGATAGGCCGCCTTGCACAGCGGCTTTGCGATCGCGAGCTGATCCATCTCTTCATAGTCGCCCTGCTGCAGGTCGACGATTTCGCGCTCGGACGAACCCGAAATCAGGATCATCGGATAACAGTTGGTAGTGGCGTGGGCGAGCGCCGTGAGGCCGTTGAGAAAACCCGGCGCCGAGACGGTGAGACATACGCCCGGCTTCTTGGTGAGGAAGCCGGCGATGCCAGCGGCATATCCGGCGTTCTGCTCGTGACGAAAGGAGATCACGCGAATACCGGCGGCCTGCGCCATGCGGCCCAAATCCGTGATCGGGATACCCGGCACATTGTAGATCATCTTGATGCCGTTGAGCT
This sequence comes from Bradyrhizobium sp., assembly GCF_052389815.1. GTDB lineage: Bacteria > Pseudomonadota > Alphaproteobacteria > Rhizobiales > Xanthobacteraceae > Bradyrhizobium. The sequence continues at coordinate 70,848 of NZ_JBQTHN010000001.1, forward strand.
TGAGCGCATCGATGACGAGATGAAAGCCATCGGTGAGCTCCTGCTCGGTGCCCGGTGCTTCGGACTTGACTGCAGTATTCAGCATGGGCGTGGTCTCCCTGATCCCTGGTTCGGACGAGTTCTTCGTCTCTGGGTGAACGGTTACGTGAACAGCTCCTGGCCGTGCGCCTCGACGTAAGCCGCAAGGCCCAGCGTGTGGTCGCGCGCGCGCTTTTCGGCAAGCTCGGTATCGCGTGCTTCCAGCGCCTCGATGATGGCGAGGTGCTCGGGAAGGGAGGTGGCGGTACGATCCCTTCGTCCGATGGTGAGCTGGCGATAGCCGCGCACGTGCAACAGAATGTCGTTGGTCATGTCGATCAGCGTCGGCGACTCCGACAGCGAGATCAGCGCCTGGTGGAAAGCGATGTTCGCCTTCGAATATTCCTCGACATGGTCCTGCGGCAGGCGATTCTTCAGGTCGAAGTCCTTGAAGAAATCGCGTAGCGCCGAGATGTCGCGCTTGCGCGCGGTGGTGGTGATCAGCCGCGCCGCCATGCTCTCCAGCGCCGCCCAGGCGCGGATCATGTCGACGATCTCGGTCTTGGTGCGGCGGACGACGATGATGCCGCGGCGCGGCACCGTCTTCACGAAGCCGTCCTGCTCGAGCATCGCGATGGCTTCGCGGATCGGCGTGCGACTCACGCCGAGCCGCTCCGACAGCGCGCGCTCGTCCAGCATGACCGGTTCGGGCGTGGAATAGATGTCCATCTTGAGAATGGCATCCTTCAACGCCTCGTAGGCCTTGTTCTTGAAACTGGTCTCTGGCGCAATCCGAACGATCGCTATGTCTGCATCAGCCATGGTTGGCGGCGCCTTGGTTACCTTGCTCTGGGGCACGATTCGTCTCCTCCATGTGGGAGACACGTTCTACCAGAAGATAGTCACGGAGGTTTTTGGCATACCAAATACCAGTATGTCAAGTTGCCTCTGTTTTCCGTCAATCGACTCGCTAAGCTGGCTTGACAAGTCTTCTTGTGGCATACCAAATACCATGAGTTTGGCAGCGCCAGGAGGAAGCCCAGATGTCAAATGCCAAGGAAGCCACCGCCAGAGTGCTCCAGGAGGAACCCCCGATGTCGAACAAAGACGCCGTCCGCAAAGTGCTTGACGCGGTCAAAGCGGAAAAGCGCGCCAGCCTGACTGCGCCCGAGGGCAAGCTGGTCTGCGACGCCTACGGCATTCCGGTTCCAAAGGAGGGCGTGGCGAAGTCGGCCACGGAGGCCGGCAAGCTCGCCAGCGGCATGGGCTTCCCGGTCGTGATGAAGATCGTCTCCCCGGACATTCTCCACAAGACGGAGGCCGGCGGCGTGGTGGTCGGCGTGAAGACGGCAGAGGACGCCCAGAAGACCTACGACGCGATCCTGGCCAATGCGAAGAAGTACGAGGCCGACGCCAGGATCGAAGGCGTGCAAGTGCAGCAGATGCTGGCCGGCGGCACCGAGGTCATCGTCGGCTCCATCACCGACGGCTCGTTCGGCAAGCTGGTCGCCTTCGGGCTCGGCGGCGTGCTGGTCGAGGTGTTGAAGGACATCACCTTCCGCCTGGCGCCCGCCACCAGGGAAGATGCGCTATCGATGCTCGACGGCATCCAGGCCCATGACATGCTGAAGGGCGTGCGCGGCGGCGATCCTGTCAACCGCGACGCGCTTGCCGACGTCATCGTCAAGGTCTCGCAGCTGGTCAGCGATTTCCCCGAAATCGTCGAGCTCGACCTCAATCCAGTCTTTGCGACCAAGAAGGACGCGATCGCCGCCGACGTGCGCATCGTCGTCGATTTCGACTACAAGCCGCGCCCGGCGCCGCGGCCGACCGAGGAAATCGTCGCGGCGATGAACCGCATCATGCAGCCGAAGGCGGTCGCCGTGATCGGCGCCTCCGCCGAGGACGGCAAGATCGGCAATTCCGTGATGAAGAACCTGATCAACGGCGGCTACAAGGGCGAGATCTACCCGATCCATCCGAAGGCTGCCGACATCCTGGGCTACAAGGCCTACAAGAGCGTCAAGGACGTGCCCGGTGTGATCGACACCGCGGTGTTTGCCATCCCCGCCAAGTTCGTCGCGGGTGCGCTAGCGGAATGCGGCGAGAAGAAAATTCCCGGCGCCGTGCTGATTCCGTCGGGCTTCGCCGAAGCCGGCGCCCCCGAATTGCAGGCCGAGATCGTCGAGGTCGGCAAGAAGTACAACGTCCGCCTGATGGGCCCGAACATCTACGGCTTCTACTATACGTGGTCCAACCTCTGCGCCACCTTCTGCACCGCCTACGACGTCAAGGGCCATGCGGCACTGTCGTCGCAGTCGGGCGGCATCGGCATGGCGATCATCGGCTTCTCGCGCTCGGCCAAGATGGGCGTCTCCGCCATCGTCGGCCTCGGCAACAAGTCGGACATCGACGAGGACGACCTGCTCGCCTTCTTCGAGCAGGATCCGAACACCAACCTGATCGCGCAGCACTGCGAAGACCTCAAGGACGGCCGCGCCTTCGCGGAAGCCGCCAAGCGCGTCGCCAGGAAGAAGCCGGTGATCGTGCTGAAGGCGGGCCGCACCTCGGCGGGTGCCAAGGCTGCGTCCTCGCATACCGGCGCGCTCGCCGGCAACGACAGGATTTACGAGGACGTGTTCAAGCAGTCCGGCGTGATCCGCGCACGCTCGCTCCGGCAATTGCTGGAGTTCGCCCGCGGCGTTCCGGTGCTGCCGACGCCGAAGGGCGAGAACGTGCTGATCATCACCGGTGCCGGCGGCTCGGGCGTGCTGCTGTCGGACTCCTGTGTCGACAACGGCCTGTCGCTGATGGCGATGCCGCCGGATCTCGATGCCGCGTTCCGCAAGTTCATTCCGCCGTTCGGTGCCGCCGGCAACCCCGTCGACATCACCGGCGGCGAGCCGCCGATCACCTACATCAACACCGTGAAGCTCGGCCTGTCCGACGATCGCATCCATTCGCTGATCCTCGGCTACTGGCACACCATCGTCACCCCGCCGATGGTGTTCGCCCGCAACATGGTCGAGGTGAAGAAGGAGATGGAGGCCAAGGGCTTCGTGAAGCCGATCGTGGCCTCGCTTGCCGGCGACGTCGAGGTCGAGGAGGCCGCCGAATATCTCTACCAGAACGGCATCCCGGCCTATGCCTACTCGACCGAGCTGCCGGTCGAGGTGCTCGGCGCCAAGTACAAGTGGGCGCGCGGCGCGGGCCTGCTGTAGGACCCAGCCGTCATTGCGAGCGCAGCGAAGCAATCCATCTAACCGCTTGAGGAAGCTGGATTGCTTCGTCGCTTCGCTCCTCGCAATGACGGTCACTTGGAGACGCAGAGGAGGCTCATCACGCGTCAGCAACGAGATAGGCCGTGATCCGACGCAAGGCCACCAGCGTGAAAGAGGCGGACGAGCCTGACGTCAGGGATGGCGGCGTGCAGTCGGTCGATCGCGCGCTTTCGATCCTCGAGACGCTGGCCGAGGACGATGAGGGCTATCGCCTCAGCGACCTCGCGGTCCGCACCGGCCTTTCGACCTCGACTGCGCACCGCCTGCTGGCGACGCTGGAGAAGCGCCGCTTCGTGCAGTTCGACCGCACCGAATCGAAATGGCACATCGGCGCGCACAGCTTTTCCGTCGGCGCGACCTTCGCCCGCCGCCGCAATTTTTCCGCGCAGGCGATGCCGTATCTGCGCAAGCTGCGCGATCAGACGCGCGAAACCGCCAACCTCGCCGTGGTCGACGATGAATCCATCATCGTGCTGATCCGCGCCGAAAGCCGCGAGATCATGCGCTCGCTCACCAAGGTCGGCGGCCGGGTGGCGATGGTCGCCTCCGGGGTCGGTAAGGCGGTGCTGGCGACTTATGCCGACGAGGACGTCAACGCCATCATCCGCCATCACGGCATGCCGCGGCTCACCGAGAAATCCATCGTGCGGCCTTCCGACCTGTTTCGCGAGCTCGAGAAGGTGCGCGGCCAGGGTTTTGCCGTCGACGACGAGGAAGCCTGCATGGGCCTGCGCTGCATCGCTGCCGTGGTCTACAACGATTGCAGCGAGCCGCTGGCGGCGATTTCCGTCTCCGGCATGACCAGTCGCGTCACCGACGACCGCCTGCCGCTGCTGGGCCGGCTCGTGCGCGACGTCGCAACCGAGCTGACGCTTGCGCTCGGCGGCGTGCTGCCGCCGGCGCAGCGCGCGTGAGGCGCGTCGGTCGCGCTACAGATTCGAAATCTGCAGCAGCTTGCGGTCGCCGAGCCAGGTCTTCGCAAGGTTAGCCTCGGCCTTGCGCGCCGCCCTGGTCTCGCCGCGCGCCTTGTGCAGCTCCGCGAGGCCGTAATAGGACCAGGCGTTCGCCGGCGCCTTGCGCAGCGCGAGCTCGAATTGCTGCTTGGCCTCGCCATAGCGACCGGCCTGCAGCAGGGCCGCGGCCAGCGACTGCCGGATCGGATAGTACCAATAAGGCGGCTCGGTGTAGGGCAGGGCATCTTGCAGCGCCGCCGCACGCTCGAACTGTGCGACGGCCGCGCGCTTGTCGCCTTTGGCCTGCGCCACGCGGGCCAGGATCACGGTGCGTGCGATGCGAAGCACTTCCTGCGCCGGGACGTTGGATTCCTTCAACAGCTTGAAGTCCGAATCGCGCTCCAGCTTCCCGATCGCATCGGCCGCTGCCGTTGCGCCTGCGAAGTCGCGGGTCGACGCCATCGCAACGCCGCGCGCGTAGAGCCACAGACCCTTGACGTAAGGGATCGCATCGCCCGGATCCGGCAAGGCCAGGATGGTCTGCGGCGTGCTGAACTGCGCATGCGCGAAGTAGGGCGCAGCCTTGACCGGCTGCACCATGGCGATGCCGCGGGCGGCCTCGTCGGGAATCAGCTTGCCCAGCTTTTCCGCCGCGGCGATCACGGTCGGGCCGTCGCCGGCCATCTGCGCCGACGCCATCACGAAGTGCACGTTGTGCGGATAATAGCCCATCCGGTAGACGCCCATCGGCGCATTGGCCTCCGTGAGGTACTTTTCATCGACCTCGACCGCGGTCTTGTTGTCCTTCAACGCGTCGAGATAGCGGCCGACCCGGTAGTAGATGTGGCTCGGCATGTGCACGAGATGGCCGGCGCCGGGGATGGCGTTGCGCAAGCGGTCGGCATAGGGCTCGGCGCGCTTGGGCCGATCGGATGCCTCGACGGCGTGGATGTAGAAGTGGATCGCGCCGGGATGGTCGGGACTGCGCGCCAGCACGCGCTCCAGCGTCGGCACGATCGGTGCGCTCTGCGGGTTCGGCTCGCGGCCCCCCGGCTTCCAGTAATCCCAGGGGCTGAGATCCATCACCGCTTCGGCATAGAGCGTGACGATCTCGTCGTCGGCGGGAAATTGCGCCGCGGCCTTGGCCATTTCGGCAGCGTAGGCCTTGTCCAGTGGCGCGCGCTCGGCCTTTGGGTCGTTGCTGTAACGTACGGCGAGCGCGCCGATCAGCGCCTGCTCGCGCGGGATCGCGTTGCCGGCCAGCGCCTTTGCTTTCTGCGCGGCGGTATAGGCGGGCGCGACCGCATCCTCCTGCATCGGCAGATTGATGTTGGGCCCGAGCACGTACGCCTCGCCCCAGAAGCACATGGCGCATTCGGGATCGAGCTTCTGCGCCTTGCGGAACGCGCGTTGCGCTTCGCCATGGTTGAACGCGTAGGCGAGGCGCAGACCCTGGTCGAAATAGGCCTGTGCCTTGTCGTTCGCGGTCGTGATCTTGTAGGCGACGGAGCCGAGGCCGCTCCATAGCGGCGGCTCGGTGTCCGCGAATGCGGGTGCGGGACTGGCGGCGCTCATCTCGGCGCGCGGCACTTCGGTCTGCGCCAGGCGGAGCATCATCCTTGCAGGGCCGCCGGCGGCCGCCGCGCCGCAGAGCGTGATCGCGGGATCGGCGAGGGATATGTCCGCGGCGGCGGTAGCGCCCGCATCTGCGAAACTGGCGATGCTGCCTGCGAGTTGCGTTGCCAGTGCCGTGCCTGCCAAGGCTGCAGCACCCGCGGAAACCAGCAGCCCGTGTGATCGTCTGGAAGTGGCCATGTCGTAACTCCATCGTTGGACGCGGACGGCCACCCCGATGCGCAACGTCGCGACGTCATTCATGCTGGTGACGCCGGCACTCACCTGCCAGCCACAAGATTGTGAGCTGCGACGTCGGATGCGGGATTTGGCAAGCATCTGGACAGCGGCGGGCTTTTTGGATGTTATGCGGTCAAATGACGCAGGCGCCGTCAGGGTTAGCCGCGTCCCCCCGGGAGAAAGCCCAATGATTCCATCCTGCAGGCGCCTGATTGGCGCCGTCGTCGCGTTTACCGTTGCGGCCGCCGGCCCGGCGCTCGCGCAGCAACTCGAGCTCAAGGTGATGGCGCCGGCGGCCCCTGGCGGTGGATGGGATCAGACTGCGCGGTCGATGCAGCAGGCGCTCGTCGCCGCCAAGATTGCGCGCAGCGTCCAGGTCACCAATGTTCCCGGCGCCGGCGGCAGCGTCGGAATCGCGCAATTCGTCAACGGCGCCAAGGGCGACGGCAACCAGCTGATGGTCAATGGCTTCGTCATGGTCGGCGCGCTCGCCATGAACAAGTCGCCGGTGACGCTCGATCAGGTGACGCCGATCGCGCGGCTGACCGAGGAGATTCAGGTGATCGTCGTGCCGGCGAGCTCGCCGATCAAGACCGCGCAGGATCTGGCCGCAGCCGTCAAGGCCGACATCGCCAAGGTCACCTTTGCCGGCGGTTCAGCGGGAGGCGTCGACCATGTGATGGCGGCACTGTTCGCGGGCGCGGTCGGCGCCGACCCGAAGAAGGTCAACTACATTCCGTTCTCCGGCGGCGGCGAGTCACTGGCCGCGATCCTCGGCGCCAAGGTCACCGCGGGCATTTCCGGGCTCAGCGAATACGAAGGGCAGATCAAGTCCGGCAAGCTGCGCGCGATCGGCGTGACCTCGGAGAAGCGGATACCGGGCGTCGATATTCCGACCTTCAGGGAGCAGGGCATCGATCTCGTGCTCGCCAACTGGCGCTCGGTGGTCGCACCTCCGGGCATCACGGCCGAGCAGCGCAAGACGCTGAGCGATGCCGTGGAGAAGATGGTCAAGTCCGACGCATGGAAGGACATCCTCAAGCAGAAGGGCTGGGCGGACGCCTATCTCGGCGGTGACGCCTTCGCGGATTTCCTGAAGAAGGAGACGGTTCGCATCACCGACGTGCTGAAGTCGGTCGGTCTCGTCAAATCATGACGGATGGCCCATCGGGCGCTTCGCCGCCTCCGGCAGCGCCGGACGTCGATCGCGCCGGCCTCGTGATCGCGTTCCTGCTCGCGGCGCTGGCCGCCGTGCTGGTGTGGGACGCAAGCCGGCTGCCGGCCGGCGCAATGTACGGGGTGGGGCCCGGGGCGATGCCGATCGTCGTTGCCGTCGGGCTCGGGCTTCTCGCGATCGGCAATCTGATCGATGCGCTGCGCGGCAACCTGCCGCCGCGGGAGAGTGCCGATCCCAGGCCCGTGTTGTTGATCCTTGGCGGGCTTGCGCTGCTGATCGCCATCATCGGATCGGGCGGCGGCTTCATCCTGGCGACGTCGGCGCTGTTCGTCGCGACGTCGGCGGCGTTCGGGCGGCGTGCCGTTCTGAAAGACCTCGCCATTGCGATCGTGCTGACCAGCCTGATCTATCTCGCCTTCGACAAGCTGCTGACCTTGAGCCTTCCCGCCGGGCCGCTGGAGCGACTGCTGTGATCGAAACTTTCGCCGCACTGGCGCAAGGCATGGCGGTGGCGCTGCAGCCCATGAACCTGCTCTATGCGCTGATCGGCGTGTTTCTCGGAACGGCGGTCGGCGTGCTCCCCGGGATCGGTCCCGCGCTGACGGTCGCCTTGCTGCTGCCGGTGACCTACAAGCTCGATCCCGGCGGCTCGCTGATCATGTTCGCCGGCATCTACTATGGCGGCATGTACGGCGGATCGACCACCGCCATTCTCATCAACACGCCCGGCGAGAGCGCCTCGATGGCGACCGCGCTCGAGGGCAACAAGATGGCCAAGGCTGGCCGCGGCGGTCCGGCTCTGGCGACCGCGGCGATCGGCTCGTTCGTGGCGGGCACGATCGCCACAATCGGCCTTGCGTTCCTCGCGCCCTGGCTGGTCGACGTCGCGGTGAAATTCGGGCCCGAAGATTACTTCGCGTTGATGTGCGTTGCGTTCATCACGGTGTCGGCAACCTTCGGCGATTCGCCGATCCGCGGCCTGACCAGCCTGTTCATCGGGCTTTCGCTTGGGCTCGTCGGCATCGACAAGCTCACCGGCCAGGCCCGCCTCGCTTTCGGCATCCCCGAGCTGCTCGACGGCGTCGAGGTGACGACGCTCGCCGTCGGCCTGTTCGCCGTGGGGGAGGCGCTTTATGTCGCCTCGCGCCGTCACCACGCCGAGGAAAAGCTCGAGCCGGTGCGCGGCTCGCTCTGGATGACGAAGCAGGACTGGAAGCGCTCATGGCGAGCATGGCTGCGCGGCACCATGTTCGGCTTTCCGATCGGCGCGCTTCCGGCCGGCGGCGCAGAGATTCCGACCTTCCTGTCCTATTCCACCGAGAAGCGGCTGACCAAGCATCCCGAGGAATTCGGCAAGGGCGCCATCGAAGGCGTGGCGGGGCCGGAAGCCGCCAACAACGCCTCCGCCGCCGGCACGCTGGTTCCGTTGCTGACGCTGGGCCTGCCGACGTCCGCGACCGCCGCAATGATGCTGGCCGGCTTCCAGCAGTACGGCCTCAACCCCGGACCGCTGCTGTTCGCGGAGCGGCCCGATCTCGTTTGGGGCCTGATCGCCAGCCTGTTCATCGCCAACGCCATGCTGCTCGTGCTCAACCTGCCGCTGGTAGGCCTGTGGGTGAGGCTGCTGGCGATCCCGCAGCCGTGGCTGTATGCGGGTATCCTTGTGTTCGCGACGATGGGTACCATTGCCGCAAAACCGTCGGTGGTCGAGCTGTCGATGCTGGCGGGCTTTGGCGTGCTGGGTTTCCTGATGCGCCGGTTCGATTTCCCGATCGCGCCGGTCGTGGTCGGCCTCATCCTCGGGCCGATCGCAGAGAGCCAGCTTCGCCGCGCGCTGGCGATCAGCCTCGGCGATCCCATGACGCTGGTGCAAAGCCCGATCTCGGCCACGCTGCTCGCGGTTGCCCTGATCGCGCTGCTGGCGCCGTTCGTGCTGAAGGGATTGGGACGCTTCAAGGCGAGCGAAGACTAACTGTATCGAAGCCGGCGGCCATCGGCCCATTAGTGACGCCGCTGAATGATCGCGATCATTGTGTTGATCGCCGATCATTTGGCGCGATGGCGGGTTCGTCTCCGCGCACGCGACATTGCCTGCCATCTTGCTTGCACGATTCAGTCACAAGCTGATCTCATCGCCGCTCGCAACCGGTCGCGGACCGGATTGGGTTTGCGGCGGCCGGGCCGGGATCAACCGGCGGGCACATGCATTGGGAGGATGTGATGACACGCGAAGTGCGCGATCCCGAGTCAATGATTTCTCGACGAACGCTTGTCCAGGGCCTGGCCATCGCGGCCGGCGCCACAATTGCCGGTGCAGGCAGCGCGCTCGCCCAGGGCGGGCCGGCGGCACCGCCGTCCACCGTGACGACCCCGCCGCGCGATTTCAGCCCGCGCGGCGCACCGACCACCTATTTCTGGGATCCCGACATCATCGCGGTCGATCCGTCGTTCAACAACCTCGCTCAGCCGAACGCGCCGATCCAGCGCCTCTATACCGGAGTGCTGTGGGCCGAAGGTCCAGCCTGGAGCGCGCAGGGCCGATACCTCTTGTGGAGCGACATTCCCAATAATCGCCAGATGCGGTGGTCGGAGGATGACGGGCGCGTCAGCGTCTTCCGCACGCCGTCCAACAACTCCAACGGCAATTCGTTCGATTTCCAGGGCCGGCAGCTCTCCTGCGAGCATCTCACCCGTCGCGTGGTGCGCTACGAGCACGACGGCACCGCGACCGTGCTCGCAGATTCCTACAACGGCAAGAAGCTCAACTCGCCGAACGATGTCGTCGCCCATCCCGACGGCAGCTACTGGTTCACCGATCCGCCCTATGGCGGCCAGCTCTATGAAGGCGAGCCGGACATTGCCGGAGGTCCCAGCAATGCCGGCGGCAAGCTGAACCCACGGATCGGCCAGCCGGCCGGCTTCGCGCCGGGCAGGCGGGAGCTGCCGACCAACTGCTATCGCATCGATCCCTCCGGGCGGATCGATCTCGTGGTGACCGAGGAGCAGGTGCCAGATCCCAACGGCCTTTGCTTCTCGCCGGACTACAAGAAATTGTATGTCGCCAGCACCGGCAAGGGGCCGGGCGATACGGGGCCGGGCGGCAAGGGCGAAATCTTCGTGGCCGATGTCGGCACCGACAACAAGCTGTCGAACTTCAAGCGGTTCAGCGATTGCATGGTTGATGGCGTGAAGTGCGGCCCCGACGGGCTGCGCTGCGACGTCAACGGCAATCTCTGGGCATCCAGCAATGCCGGCCGCTCCGTCGGCTACAGCGGCGTGACGGTGTGGACCCCCGACGGCAAGCTGATCGGCCGCATCCGACTGCCCGAAGTCTGCGGCAACGTCTGCTTCGGCGGCCCCAAGCGCAACCGCCTGTTCATGGCCGCAAGCCAGTCGCTTTATGCCGTCTACACGGCGACACAAGGCGCAGGGCCAGGCTGAGCGGGTCGGCACAGGAGACGCCGGCCGATGCGCCGGCGTCTCTTGGTTCAATCCATTTCCCGCATTCTTCAAGCGGCTGATTTCGCTGACCTTTGCTAAACCCATCCCACGCTGCGGGAAATAAAATCGCGCTCGTTGAGATCGCTCCTTCCCGCCGCGATGATCGTCCTCGTCGGACATCATCAAGGGAAGCGGTGAAATGGCGAAGATGCGAGCTGTCGATGCTGCCGTGCGCATTCTGGAGAAGGAGGGCGTCTCCATCGCCTTCGGCGTTCCCGGCGCCGCGATCAATCCGCTCTACTCCGCGCTGAAGGCGAGGGGGAGCATCAACCACATCCTGGCACGCCATGTCGAAGGCGCTTCGCACATGGCGGAGGGATACACCCGCGCCAGGGCCGGCAACATCGGCGTGTGCATCGGCACCTCGGGGCCGGCCGGCACCGACATGATCACCGGGCTCTATTCGGCGATCGCCGATTCCATCCCGATCCTCTGCATCACCGGCCAGGCGCCGCGGGCGCGGCTCTACAAGGAGGACTTTCAGGCCATCGACATCGAGTCGATTGCAAAGCCCGTGACCAAGTGGGCCGTTACCGTGCGCGAGCCGGGGCTGGTGCCGCGCGTGTTCAGCCAGGCGTTTCATCTCATGCGTTCGGGACGGCCGGGGCCGGTGCTGATCGACCTGCCGCTCGACGTGCAACTCGCCGAGATCGAGTTCGACGACACGACCTATGCGCCGCTGCCGGTGTACAAGCCCGTCGCGACCCGCAAGCAGGTCGAGAAGGCGCTGGAGATGCTCAATGCCGCCGAGCGGCCGCTGATCGTCGCCGGCGGCGGCGTCATCAATGCCGATGCGTCGGATCTGCTGGTCGCCTTCGCCGAGACCGTCAACGTGCCCGTGGTGCCGACGCTGATGGGGTGGGGCGCCATCCCCGACGACCACGCGCTGATGGCGGGCATGGTGGGGCTGCAGACCAGCCACCGCTACGGCAACGCCACGATGCTGCAGTCCGACTTCGTGCTGGGGATCGGCAACCGCTGGGCCAACCGGCACACCGGCTCGATCGAGACCTACACCAAGGGCCGCAAGTTCGTGCATGTCGACATCGAGCCGACACAGATCGGCCGCGTGTTCAATCCCGATCTCGGCATCGTCTCCGATGCCAAGGCGGCGCTGGAATTGTTCGTCACCGTCGCCCGGGAATGGCGCAAGGCCGGCAAGTTGAAGGAGCGGCAGGCCTGGCCTGCGGCTTGCCAGGACCGCAAGCGCTCGATGCTGCGCCGGAGCAATTTCGACGACATCCCGATCAAGCCGCAGCGCGTCTACGCCGAGATGACCAAGGCGTTTTCCCGCGACACCTGCTTCGTCAGCGTGATCGGCCTCTCGCAGATCGCGGGCGCGCAATTCCTCGGCGTGTACAAGCCGCGCAACTGGATCAACGCGGGGCAGGCGGGCCCGCTCGGCTGGACGCTGCCGGCGGCGCTTGGCGTGCGCGCGGCCGATCCCGATCGCGAGATCGTCGCGCTGTCGGGCGACTACGACTTCCAGTTCCTGATCGAGGAGCTCGCGGTCGGCGCGCAGTTCAAGCTGCCCTACCTCCACGTGGTCGTGAACAATTCCTATCTCGGCCTGATCCGCCAGGCCCAGCGCGGCCTCGACATGGACTATCACGTCCAGCTCTCGTTCGAGAACATCAACGCGCCGGAGATCGGCGTCTACGGCGTCGACCACGTCGCGGTCGCGGAGGGGCTCGGCTGCAAGGCGATCCGCGTCACCGATCCGCACCAGGCGCAGGCGGCGTTCGCCACCGCACGGCAGTGGATGAAGGAATACCGGGTGCCTGTCGTGGTCGAGTTCATCCTCGAGCGCGTCACCAACATCGCGATGGGAACGGAGATCGACAACATCGTCGAGTTCGAGGAGATCCTCGATCTACCGCTCGACGAAGTGCCGGTCGCCCGCAGCGACGCACTGCAGCCGGCCTGAAGCCGGCCCATTCCGCAACACGGGGAAATCCATCGTGCCCAGATTTGCCGCCAATCTCACCATGCTGTTCGGCGAGATGCCGTTCATCGACCGCTTCGCCGCCGCGCGCGCCGCCGGATTCCGCGGCGTCGAATATCTCTTCCCTTACGATTTCGACAAGGCGGAGCTGCGCGAGCAGCTGACCCAGCACGGCCTGATGCAGGTGCTGCACAATCTGCCCGCCGGCAACTGGGCGGCCGGCGAACGCGGCATCGCCATCCGGCCCGACCGGGTCGAGGAGTTCCGCGACGGCGTGCATCGCGCCATCGAATACGCCAGGGCGCTCGACTGCAAGCAGCTGAATTGCCTCGTCGGCATCGCGCCCGCCGATGCCGACATGTTCGAGCTCAACGAAGTGCTGGTCTGCAACCTGCGCTACGCTGCCGGTGCGCTGTCGCAGGAGGGCATCAGGCTGCTGATCGAACCGATCAACACGATCGACATTCCCGGCTTCTTCCTGAATCGCACCGAGCAGGCGGCGCAGATCGTCGCCGACGTCGGCTCGCCCAATCTCTTCATCCAGTACGACATCTACCACATGCAGATCATGGAGGGCGACATCGCGCGCTCGCTGCAGAAGCACCTGGCGCGCATCGCTCATGTCCAGCTTGCCGACAATCCCGGCCGCAACGAGCCGGGAACGGGCGAGATCAACTATCCCTTCCTGTTCCGACACCTCGATGCGATCGGCTACCGTGGCTGGGTGGGATGCGAATACAAGCCGCGCACCACGACGGTCGACGGGCTCGGCTGGCATGCCGCACAGATCTTCGAAACCTAGGGAAGAGACATCATGAAAATCGGTTTCATCGGCCTCGGTACCATGGGGCGCCCGATGGCTGGCCATCTCCAGGCGGGGCAGCACAAGCTGTTCCTGCACGACATCACGCCGCTGCCGAAGGAGCTGATTGAAGGCGGCGCCGTCGCCTGCAAATCCGGCAGGGAAGTGGCGCAGCAGTCCGATGTCGTCATCGTCATGGTCCCGGACACGCCGCATGTCGAGGCGGTGCTGTTCGGCACTGAGGGCGTCGCCGCCGGACTATCCAAAGGCAAGATCGTGGTCGACATGAGCTCGATCTCGCCGCTGGCGACGAAGGAGTTTGCCGGCAAGATCGAGGCGCTCGGCGCCGACTATCTCGACGCACCGGTGTCCGGCGGCGAGGTGGGCGCGAAGGCTGCGAGCCTCACCATCATGGTCGGCGGGCCCGAGCGCGCTTTCAACGCCGTGAAGCCGGTATTCGACAAGATGGGCAAGAACGTCACCCACGTCGGCGCCAATGGCGACGGCCAGACCACCAAGGTCGCCAACCAGATCATCGTCGCGCTGACCATCCAGGCCGTCGGCGAAGCGCTGCTGTTCGCCTCGCGCGCCGGTGCGGACCCTGCGCTGGTGCGGCAGGCGCTGATGGGCGGCTTTGCCTCCTCGCGCATCCTCGAAGTACATGGCGAGCGGATGGTGAAGCGCAATTTCGCACCCGGCTTCCGCATCGAGCTGCACCAGAAGGATCTCAATCTCGCGCTGGAGGGCGCGCGCAGCCTCGGGCTGTCGCTGCCGAGCACCGCGCTGGCGCAGCAGATGTTCTCATCCTGTGCGGCGCATGGCGGCAAGGCCTGGGATCATTCCGCGCTGGTGCGGGCGCTCGAGATGATGGCGGATCACGAGGTCGCGAAGGCGTAAGGTCTCCCTGTGGCGCGGAAATCCCTTGCGTTTCCGCCACAACTCCCCCCGCGGGGCTTTGGCTCCGCGGGGATTTTTCCGACCCTCAATGTCAAGGCATTGTTCCGCGGAATATGAGACGCGCGTCGTGTTTGCAGAGTTCCGGGTCGAGGGAACCGGAACATCATGTTCCTCCGGTGGTTGAGAGATAGCTTTCAACCGCTGGAGGACATGATGAACAAACGTGTTGCTGTTTCGTTGATCGCCGCTTCGCTGCTGGCGTCCGGCTCGGCTTTCGCGCAATCCACGACGGTGCAAGGTGCGGAAGAGGGCGCGCGTGCTGGCGCTGAAGTCGGCGGGCCGATCGGCGGCATCGTCGGCGGCACCGTGGGCGCAGCCGTTGGCGCTGCCGTCGAGATTCCGAATGCCGTGATTACCTCAATCCCGCGCGGTGAGCGCTCCGTCGTCGTGCGTGAGCAGGTTGTGGTCGGCGAGCCGCTGCCGCCGAGCGTGGAGCTGCGCGTCGTGCCGAACCACACCGAATATCGCTATGCCGTGGTCAACGATCGCCGCGTGATCGTGGAGCCGCGCACGCGACGGGTGATCCGCGTTATCGACTGATAGCTGGTCTGTTGCGTGAAGTCCCTGTGCGGCCCGGCTGCGCAGGGACCTTCTTATGACGTCTGCGGGCGGGTGCGGCTGACGAGGAGATCGATGACTGCGGCGGCGGCGAGGCCGGCGCAGGCGGCCAGCGCATCGACCACGAAATCCGACAGTCGCGCGTGCCGCCCCGGCGCCCAGAACTGCATGATCTCGATCGCGCCGGACATCGCGACCGCAAGGATCGCGATCGGGATGCGGTTGGTCCGGTAGGCCAGCCCGAATGCGAGCCCCACCATCACAAAGGCGAGCGCGTGCTCGCCGTTCTGGCCGAGATGGAAATGCGGCCGGTAGCCCGGCGGACCGAGCGTCACGAAGGTGACGGCGGCGGCGAGGCCCCAGGCAAGCAGGCGAAGAAAACCGGTCATGCAGGCGGCATAACACGAATAGCGCAGCAGTATTCCGCAGATGCGAAATGCTCGCCGTATTTGGTTAACGCCGGGCGCGCCGGCTCACAGCGGCTGGCGCACCCCAAGCCCGTGCATGAAGCGTTCCCTGATCTGCACGGGGTCGCGACGGGTGGCGCCGCTTCCCGGCTTGTCGTCGATGCGCACGCCGATCAAGGTCGGCCCGTCGGTCACGAGGGACTGCTCGATCAGCCGCTCGAAATCCTCTTCATCCGCGGCCCACGAGCTGTTGGCGAGCCCGCTGGCAACGGCGATTGCGACGAGATCGGCCGTTGTCGCGCCCGGTGTCGGCTGCGAGCCGGTGATCTGGTAGATGCCGTTGTCCATGACGACCATTGTGAGATTCTGCGGCGCCAGCGTCGCGATCGTGGCGAGACAGCCGAGCTGCATCAGCAGCGAGCCGTCGCCCTCCAGCGCAATCACCCGCCGCTTCGGCTGCGCCAGCGCAACGCCAAGCGCGATCGGGAAGGCGAGGCCCATGCTGCCGAGCATGTAGAAATTCTGCGGGCGGTGGCCGGCGGCCCAGAGGTCGAAATTGGTGTTGCCGATGCCGCCGACCACGGCTTCCTCGTTCTTCAGTCTGGCCACCAGGCGCGAGGTGAGGTCGAAGCGGTTCATCACCTTGGTGTTGCGGGCAGGGGTCGTATTCATCGGCGCGCTCACTTGTCGAAGGTCTTGCCGCCGGTCAGCAGCGGCGACAGGATCAGCGCCACCGGCGCCTGGGTGGTGACGGCCTGCTTGATTGAGCGGTCGGCGATGAATTCGAACTCGTCGAGCCTCGTGCAGGTGTGGTGCTCCATCGCGAGCGAGTCCAGCACGGGCCGCATGGTGCGGCAGACCAGCGACTGGCCGAGATTGAACTCGCCGAGCGTGCCGCGCTCGGAGACGAACATGATCAGCGGGATCTGCGAGGGCACGACGAGGGAGGCCAGCACGTTGGCGAGCGTGGCAAAGCCCGAGGTCTGCATCAGCATGGCGCCGCGCATGCCGCCCATCCAGGCGCCGGCGATGATGCCGACCGCCTCTTCCTCGCGCGCGGTCGGAAAGACGTTGAAGAAGGGATCGCCGTGCAGGTTCTTGATCAGCGGCGTCAGCACGCGGTCCGGCACATAGGGCACCAGTCTTATGTCGTTGCGCTTGAGCGTCTGCAGCACGATCTCGTGCCAGCTCTGCGCGGTCTCCGCGGCCGCCATCGAAGTCTCCCTTGTCCCGCGACGTCTTGCGGCCGCGAGGATCGCGCCGTGAAACTTGACGCGGCGGACGGGATTGTCAACATGGCTGACGCGTTACCGTGATCTGCGTGGCGCGGCGGTGTCTTTTCCCGGCGGCGCATGGGATCAAGAAGTAACGAGCATTGGGGGAGCGGTTCAGGCAAATGTCGGTCAACAACAAGCGCGTCTTCTACGTCAAGTATCTCGCCCACGACATCTATGCCGAAATCATGAAGGGCCGGCCCGACGTGCGGCTCGACCGGCTGGAGAACGAGAGCCCGGCCGATGTCTTCACCCCGATCCTCGGCGCCGCGCATGCCTACCAGGTCGGCGCCGCGCGCGATGAGCTGGCGCGGCACTTTCACGTCGACCGGGATTTTCTGAAGCGGACGCCGAACCTCCTGATCGTCTCCTCCAACGGCGCGGGATTCGACCCCGTCGACGTTGCGGCCTGCACGGAGGCGGGCGTGCTGGTCGTCAATCAGTCCGGCGGCAACGCCAATTCCGTCGCCGAGCACGCCCTCGGCATGCTGCTGACGCTGTCGAAGCGTATCCTGGAATCCGACCGCGCGCTGCGGCGCGAGCGCAACGTCAACCGCAACGCGCTGATCGGCAACGAGGCCAGGGGCAAGACCATCGGCATTGTCGGGATCGGCAATGTCGGCCGCCGCATCGCCGAGCTCTGCAACGGCATGCTGCACATGAAGGTGGTCGCCTACGATCCCTATCTCACGGCAGAGGAGATCGCGGCGCGGGGCGGGGAGAAGGTCGAGCTCGACGATCTCTTGCGCCGCTCCGATTTCGTCTCGATCAGTTGCCCGCTCGATGCCGGCAGCCGCGGCATGATCGGCGCCGGGCAGTTCTCCCTGATGCAGCCGCACGCCTTCTTCATCACCACCGCGCGCGGCTTCATCCATGACGAGCGTGCGCTGTACGACGCGCTGAAGGAGAAGCGCATCGCCGGCGCCGGCCTCGACGTCTGGGACAAGGAGCCGCCGCCGCCGGAGCATCCGCTGCTGCAGTTCGACAACGTGCTGGCGAGCCCGCACACGGCGGGCGTCACCAGGGAAGCGCGGATCAACATGGGCCGCATCGCCGCCGAGCAGCTGCTCGATGCGCTCGACGGCAAGCGCCCGCCGCGGGTCATCAATTCCGAAGTGTGGCCGGACTACGCGAAGCGGTTCGCGGCGACGTTTGGCGTGACGCCGAAGTAGGGGGTTCTCGATCGCGCGCCGCGCGTTCTCTACGGCTCGGCTTCGCCTTCCGCTGCAGGCTTGATGCTCGCTTCCGGTCTCGGAGCGTCCTTGTGGCCTGCAAGAAAGTTTCCGGAGCGCACGGCGACCTCGGTCCGGTTCCGCGCGTTCAATTTCCTCATGATGTGGCGGAGATGAACCTTCACCGTGTGTTCGCTCATGTTCAGGTCGTAGGCAATTTGTTTGTTTGCCTTGCCGCTGCGGATCTCCTCTACGACTTCCAGCTGTCGATGGGTCAGTAGCGTACTGGTCCTCGTCCGTGCGGTCTCCTCGCCGTCCGGCACGATGCTGCTGGCGGGAATGAAGACTCCGCCGGCCTTGACCAGGCGCACGGCTTCGACGGCGACGTTGAAGCTCAAGCTCGTCGGGATGTAGCCGCGTACGCCGCTTTTCAGGACGCGAATGATATGGTTGAGGTCGTCAGCATCGGAGACGATCACCACCGGGATCGTCGCTGCGTTGGTCTCGAGAAAGTCGAGGTCGGCCGCACTCGATTCGTTGATGCCGTCGATCACGACGATGATCACCGCGGCATGGACCGCATTCGCTATTTCCGACGTCAGCCACTCCGCGACGCTGGAGAAGGAAAAGACGTCATGATCGACATAGGCCATCTCCAGACATTGCGCGAGGCAGTCACGGAAGACGGTCCGATCGTGGATGATGACGATGCCGGGTTTCTTCGATCCGTTCGACCTCGGCCCTTCATCGCCAGCTTCGGGAGCAAGCTCGTCGTCCGCATGTCCAATGCCGGGCGCCGGGTGCGAAGGCAATCTTCGCTGATCCTGGCCGTTAGTCGAAAGCCTCCCCAAATTCGAGGCCGTCTTAATGCGCGCACTCAAATGCAATTCAGTACGCATGACACAACTCCAAACTAAAGGGGTAGCTGCACTACCGCTTCTTGTTGTCGTCGCAACGCAATTTGATCTCCGGTCGGGTTATCCTAAGGTCAGAAGACAGTACTGCTTGTACTGCTTGTCCAAACTTTGCGCAATATGCTGCGAAAATTTGAAGGAATTCTGCGAAGTGTGGCCTGCTTGTGTCATTTTGGGGAACTCACGTCGTGTTCGCTATCGTATTAGCCGTGCGTGCCTTTTAGCCGTGCATGCCTTTGCGCAGAGAGGCGATATGCGCATCGAAAAATTGCGTCCACGCCGCTGTGACGTCCTCACGTTGCGCGAATGACGCAATCGTCTCATCTTCCGGTTCGTCCGACCACCTCTCCAGACCTGTCAGCCCGGCCCCCTCGTGAAGCATCCCGCTACCGAAGAAGGTAGCGCTGAACGCGGCCGCATTGCTGCATCCAAGCTCGAAATCCCTGTTGCGGTCGGTGCTCAACAGAAGCAACTGCTCGGCCATCAGGTCCGACGCCGATGCAGTGATGTCTTCCCATGCGCGGCACTGCACAATGCACAAGGAATTCCCGGAGATCCTGCTGCTTTCCAGCCTCGCAACGATGCTGATCAACATGACCAGGAAGCCGATGACGTACGGATCGGACCAGGCAATATCCGATATCCCGCCGAGCCGCTGACGACTGCCTTCCACGATCGGCGAGATCGTGGCGACGGCTGATCTGCGGGCTTTGCGTTTCCTTGAGAATTCCAATGCCCACTGCAACATAGCGGCACCTGCCGTGGTCTCCTCGAAGCTAGCGGATGCGTGCCCTGGCTTGCTCCCGGTTTCTCTCGATCATATATTCGAAGCAGCGCGCGCTCCAAGCAGCCAACGCCGGTGCGCGACACGCGCGTCCCGGGGCCGCTAGCATGGTGTCCAGCCGACTTCCGCCAAAGCCTGATTTTGATGCGATCGCAGCGTCGGCTCCGTCCACGGCGGACCGGCGCACGCAAATCCTGGCGCTGATCGGCAATCTCGTTTCGAGCTGGACCAACAACGAGAGCCTGTTCATCTACGTTCTCATGATCCTGTTGCGGACAACCCAGGAGTCGGCGGCGCTCACCTTCGCGACGCTCAACACGACGCGGGCGCGGCTCGACCTGATTCAGCGCCTGGCCAAGATCAAGATCACGGACAAGAACCTCGACAAGGCCCTTTCCAAGCTCATCGAGCGCTTCAACGAATCAACCGCGGTCCGCAACGAGTTCAATCACTGCATGTACATCGTCGATACGAACGGACAGATCACCCATACTCAATCGATGCGCATCGTTCAAACCAAAGAAAGCCTGCAGTTCGGCGAGATGAAGCCGATGGATGACGCGCGGTTGAAGAGCATGGTCAAGGCAACGAAGGACATGACGCGCATCAACCGCGAGATCTGGGAGTTCTTGCCCCGCCTGGAAGAACATTTGCTCTCAACCGAGAAGCGCCCCTCCTGAACGCTGTCTCCTGTGGTGACTTGTCCACCGGCAAGCCGGAATTTGGTGGACAACCGGCGCGTGTCAATCGAGTAGTGATTTTCGTAGTAGCTAAGATCAATATTAACGACACAGATGCAGCGATGCGGCCCTGCCAGAATGGATGCCCCCCCTCCCTCGAACGGCTGAATCTTGTTGGTCAGCATGCCTCGTTAGGCTTACTACTCGCGTTGCGAACGGGCCATGCCGGCCGATTGGGTGAGTTATCCCTACCCATTGGGTCATGCAAACGAGACGGTTCAAGCCAAGAAAATCCGTCGGACTAATGCTTAGGTTGAGCGCCGTCCCCGAATGTGCGGCTAGTCCGTCGTTTGCCCATGAGCAACCTTGACGATGCGGAGTCTCGCAAAAAATTGCGGGGGGATCGCAGCCGGGAAATCCGGCGTTCATCGCATCGTTAAGCATCGGTCATCGCAGACGTAGAAGATCAGCGGTTTCCGAAGCGGCGCGATGCTCCTTACCGAACAGGAGTACCGTCATGGGTTGGTGGGATAATCAGGAACAGGAACAGGAACAGGATCAAGACCAGAAGCAGGCGCAAGCAGAACTTCAAGCTCAGCTTCAGCTTCAGGGCCAGGGCCAGGGTCAGGGTCAGGGCCAGCTCCAGTTTGCCGTTCAGTCGCTCGAGTCCGAGAGCGACAACAAGAACAGCAACGAGAACGACAACGACAACAAGAACAGCAATGAGAACGAGATCGACAACAAGCTCGAGAACAGCGTCGACAACAAGGTCGACAACAAGGTCGACAACAAGGTCGACAATGATCTCGACAACTCGATCGAAAACGAGGTCGAGAACACGATCGAGAACGAGGTCGATGTCGACGTCGGCATCGACGTAGATCTCGACCTCAAGGCGGACGGCCTGAGCAGCCCGGTCATCGATCTTTCCGACCTCAGCGACGTCAAGGGCTCGGTCATCATGCCGGACGTGGTTTACCAGACCCTCAACGGCGATGGCAGCCAGTTCAACATCGATCAGGTCAACAACCTGATCGACCATGACGTCAATTTCTCCAGCCTGAAGGGCGGCGACTTCGACGCCGACATGAAGGCCTCGGGCGGCGACGTCGATGTCGACTCGAAGATCGACGACATCACCGGCGCGGCGGCGAGTGGCGTCACTGCGACCGCCGATGCAGCCAATACGCTGGACGCGTTCAACCAGACCATCACTCAGGGTGCAAACATCCAGTTCAACAGCGTCACCTTGAACGTGGCTGGAAACGATCTCACGGATAGCCACGATCTTGGCTAACGACTAATCGGCCCCGCGCGGCGTTTCGCCGCGCGGGTCTTTTCATGGCTCCCTCAAGAAAATCCTTCTTTCGAACGGCCCGTGCGCAAATTCGTGTTCGAGCCTAATCAGGGGAGGCTCAAATGATACCCGGCGGCGTTACCGAAACGATCTGGCATTTCATTGGCCATTTTCAGATTATTCACGACATTGCCCGCGATCGCCTCGACTACGATCAATCTTCATTCCTGAGGCAGCCGGAGGATTACACGACCCCGCGGCCCGAGTATGCCTTCAGCGCGAATCCCGACTATCTCGTCAGCCACGGGATCCCGATTGCCCCGCTGGCCCTGTTCGATGAAGCGTTTGCCGGGCGTATTCACCAGATCAGGCTGCGGTCGCCATCGCAGCCCGAACAGGAATTCGACGCGCACCTCGGCGGACTTGATCCTCCGCTTCGCTCCGGCGGAGGAGGCGGCGGTGGAGGCGGCAGCCTGGACCGCGAAGTATCGATCACCTATCAACCAGGCGGCCAGCAGACTCAGCTGGAGATCAATCAGTACAATCTTCTCTCGGACAACGATGTGTTTGTCCAGGGATGTGGTGCCGCGCCTGCCATCGATAGCAATATCGCACAGCTTGCCGAGCATGCGGAGGCCGTCCTCCAAGAAATGGCTGATGGCGCCAACAATGTGATTCCTACCGAGTGGTGGATGACCCAGAGCGGCGAGGGCGTCGTCGAATTCCTGAAGACCTACGACGGCGAACAGGACGGCACGCCGTCTGCCAACTCTGTCGAGCCGGGCTATTACCTGAACGGCGAGCTTCAAGCGCCGGCACCGGAAGCGCCGTTGCCGAAGCTGGAGCTTTACGAGAAGCCGGATTTCGGCAACGGCGTCGGGCAGTGGGCTGAAGCCGGAGCCAACACCAGCTTCAACGCAGCCCTGATCGTGGATCTCACCGAGTCGGGTCAGACCATGATCGTGATGGGCGATTATTTCAGCACCAACGCGATCTTCCAGACCAATTCGCTGATCGACCATGACGACGTTCAGGTCGCGGGCGGCACGGTGTCGGAACCCTCGACCGGCAACAACACAACCGACAACATCGCCGATTTCGTCGAGCATCCTGGCCTCTACTCGACAATTCCCGCGCACTTCGGCGGTTGGCAATGGCAGGTCGACGTGGTGAATGGCGACTACTACAGCATCCATACCATGACGCAAACCAACCTCCTGCTCGACAATGACGTCGTCGTTCAGACCGGTTCGGAGGCCCACTACGAGGCCGTCGCCGGTGCGAACGGGCAGGTCAACCTGGCGGAAGTGTTCAACGGGGACATCCACTACGATCTCATCATCGTGGCGGGCGCCTATCACGGCATGAACGTGATCTTCCAGAACAACATCCTGCTCGACAATGACGAGATACAGCAGGTGGCGGACGGCTCCGATTCATCCCACGCTGCTAGTTCCGGCGATAACCAGCTCATCAATGCGGCAACGATTGAACGCTTCGGCGAAGACAATTTCCTGCCGATGAACGACGACATCATGGCCATTGTCGCCGCGATCGCCAGTGGTGCGGCCAGCCTCGATCCCTCGTTAACTCAAATCCTGGCTGGACCGGACGGTGTCATCAACGTCCTGTATGTCACCGGAGACTATTACGACGTGAACGCGATCTGGCAGACCAACGTCACTTCCGACATCGACGTCATGCTGCAGCTTCTCGAGCCTTCCGCCAACCCAGCTTCGGCCAATCCGGATGACCCCGCAACCCAGTCGGTATCGACCGGGGGAAATAAGCTGATCAACGAGGCCGTCATCGTCGATGTCGCTGCGACCGACACATATGTGAACGGCGACGTCTATACCGACACCATTTTGATCCAGGCAAACCTGCTGCCGACCGGTCTCGACAATACCGTCAATGGAGATACCCAGACGCTAGTCACGGAGCTGGTCGCTTTCGTCGACGAGACCCAGACCGAAGCGCCAGCCACCCAGGCGGCGGCGGGCCCACCGCCCGACGATCCGATTGCGAACGTCCTGCACTAGGGAGCGGGGCAAAGATTGAAACGCGGCCGACAACAAGGCCGCAGGGCTCGTGAGGAGGAGGCTGTCGGATGGCGCGGGGCGAGGGCGAGATTGAGGATGCGCAAGACGTGTCGGAGCAGCCGACTGAACTGGATTTCGTCGACTTCCAGACGGCGAGAGTTCTTCCGTTTTCGGCAAGACAGGGCACAGAGGTCCGCCGTGAAGCTGCTCCGCCCCGTCCGCACTTGTCCGACCCACTGGGAATGAGCGCGCTCGTGGTCGAGCTTGAGCGGTCGGTCGCCGCAGCGGCGCAAGCCTCCGTGGCTAAATCTGAAGCCGGGCTGGAAACGAGATCCGAATCGCCCTCAACCCCCGAGCCAGCAATGTCGCCGCCCCCGCGAGCCGAGGCGCGGCCCCCATCGGCCCATGCCTCCGTTTCCAAAGGCTCGTCGTTGCCCGCCATAGCCAACGGACACGGCGGGGGCGGTGGTGCTCCGAATGGCGGCGGTGGCGGCGGAGGAGGAGGTGGCGGCGGCGCCCCGCCTCTGCATCGCAGATCCAGCGAGTCCGAGTTTCGCGACGTGCTCGGCAAGGGTCTTGCCGGCGTGCGGCGCAACCTTGTGACCGTCGGAATCTTCTCCGTCATGGTCAACCTGCTGGTGCTGGCGATTCCAGTCTACCTGTTCAACATGTCGGATCGCGTGTTGCAGAGCCGCAGCACCGACACGCTGGTGATGCTCACGATCATTGTTGCGGCTGCGATTGCAGCGCACGCACTCATGGACGTTATGCGCCGGCTCATCCTGATGCGCGTGGCTGTCGAGACCGAAGCGCGGCTCGGCGGGCCCGTGTTGAGCGCAGCCGCGAAGGCGGCGCAGGGCGGCTCTAGCCGGGAGTTCCAGACGCTTGCCGATCTGCAGCACCTGCGCGCCTTCATCACCGGTCCGGTTCTGCTTACGATGTTCGATGCGCCGGTGGCGCCGGTCTATTTCGCGGTCGTGTTCCTCATCCATCCCCAGCTCGGGCTGATCGTACTGGGGGCCGGCGTCGCTCTCATGGGAGTGGCGCTGCTCAACCAGAGGATCACGGCGATTCCGTTCACCAGGGCGAACGCCTACGGAACGCGAGCCAACCTTCAGGCCGAAGCTATGGCGCGCAATGCCCAGGTCATCAACGCCATGGGAATGATCCCGGAAGGCGTCATCTTCTGGGGCCGCGAGACAGTGGAATCGCTGAAGGCGCAGGTCGCCGGGCAGGATCTCAATATCATCATGACGGGCCTCTCCAAGTTCCTGCGGCTCGGTACCCAGATCACGATCCTCGCCTGGGGCGCGTACCTCGCGCTGGAAAATCAACTGACCAGCGGCATGATCATTGCCGCTTCGATCGTCGCGAGCCGCGGCCTGGCGCCGCTCGAGGGCACTATCGAAGGTTGGCGCAATTTCGTGCAGGCGCGCTCGGCCTATGGTCGGGTCAAGACCTTGCTGCAGAGCTCGCCGCTGAACCTGGACCGGTTGCGGCTGCCGCGCCCGCAGGGCCATCTCAGCGTCGAACGCGTGCTGTATGTTCCGCCGCCGAACAAGAAAGTCATCCTCAACGGCATCACCTTCCAGCTGCAGCCGGGTGAGTCGATGGCGATCGTCGGCGATTCCGGAACCGGCAAAACCATGCTGGCACGCATGCTGGTCGGCTCGATCATCCCCACGGCGGGCAATGTTCGCCTCGACATGATGGACCTGCGGAACTGGGATCCGCGGCAGTTCGGCGAGAACACGGGATATCTGCCCCAAGACGTCCAGCTCTTCCCGGCGTCAATCAAGGCCAACATCGCGCGGATGCGCGTCGATGCCCGCGACGAGGACATCTTCGATGCGGCCGAACTCGCCGACGTGCACGAGATGGTATCGAGCTTCGCGCAAGGCTATGAAACAATCGTCGGGATGGACGGCAGCCCGTTGTCAGGCGGCCAGCGGCAGCGGATCGGACTGGCGCGGGCGTTCTTTGGCAATCCCCGCCTGATGGTTCTCGACGAACCGAATTCCAACCTCGATGCCAATGGCGAGCGTGCGCTGGCGCGCGCGCTGCTTCGCGCCAAGGAAAGAAAGATCACCGTCGTCACCGTCACGCAGCGAGCGGCGCTGCTGCGCAGCGTGGACAAGATCATGATCATGCAAAACGGCGCGGTGCAGGCCTTCGGCAATCGCGACGAGATCATCCCGCTCATTACAGGCAGGAAGCCGGACGGCGGCGGGCCGCCTGTTCTCAATTCGTGAGGCTATCATGTCGGGCAAGAAACAGGTTTCCCGGGATGTCGGAGGAAATGCGACCTGGTATGACTCGCTGCCGCGGTCAACCAGGTTCCCGACCATTGCAGGAGCCCTGATCATGGGCGCCATCGTGGCCGGGTTCGGCGTGTGGGGCAACATAGCGCCGATCGCGGGCGCCGTCGTTGCATCCGGCGTCTTCGTCGCGACCGGCCAGAACAAGATCGTCCAACACCTGGAAGGAGGCATGATCCGCGCGATCCATGTGCGCGAAGGCGATCCTGTCGAACAGGGTCAGTTGCTGCTCGAACTCGATGAGACGGCACCTCGCGCCGAGCTGCGCCGCCTGTTGCTGCGCCGCGTGCGCCTGACGGCCATCGACGCCAGGCTGCAGGCCGAGATGCGGGAAGAGGCCGAGGTGAAGTTTCCCTTTGACATTGAACAGCATTCGAATGGTGAGGTCGCAGAAATCCTGGAAAACCAGCGCCTGGCATTCACTGCGCGCAGAAACAATGTGAACACCGACATCGCCGGGATCATGGAGAGCATCAATGCTCTCAACGAACGCATTCAGGGCTCCAACGTCCAGCTCGATGCGGTCAAGCGGCAGATCGTTCTGCTCGACGACGAGATCAGCACCAAGGCGTATCTGCTGCAGACCGGACTGGTCCGCAAGCCCGAATTGCTGGTGTTGCAGCGGACGAAGGCCAACCTCGAAGGCGAAGTGGGACGAATCCTCGGTGACATCGGCGACGCCAGGGAGCGCATCGCCCGTGCCCATGAGCAGATCAATGGCGTGAGAAGGACGGCGATCAAGACGGCCGTCGACCAGATGCACGAGATACGCGGAGAGCTTGCCGATGTCCGCGAACGGATGCTCGCCGCCAAGGGCGTGCTCGATCGCGTGCGCATCACGGCGCCGGTCCGGGGCATCGTGGTCAAGCTGCGCTATCACACCGAGGGCGGTGTCATCGAGGCCAGCAAGGCCATCATGGAGATCCTGCCGTCGCAGGAGGAGCGGATCATCGAGGCACGGGTGCGCCCGCAGGACATCGACAGCGTCAAACACGGCCAGAAAGCCATGGTGCGCCTGACGGCGCTCAACCAGCGCATCACGCCGATGGTGTCAGGCGAGGTGATCTACCTTTCGGCAGATACGCTGGCCGACGAACGCAAATCCCAGCAGACCGGACCAACGGACATCTACATCGTGCGCGTCAAGCTCGACAGCGCCGAAGCGCTGGCCGTCCCGGACTTCAGCCCGACGCCGGGCATGCCGGCGGAGGTCTATATCAAGACGGCGGAGCGGACATTCTTCCAGTACCTCGTCAAGCCAATTCACGACAGCATGATGCGCGCGTTCCGCGAGCGATGAGCCGCCGTGTCTGGTTAGAGGAGAAGAAGGAAACCAAGAGCGTTGTGACCGGGACAATTGGAGCGAGGCCGTGCAAGTTGAAGTCATAGAGACGATGCCGTCATTTGAACGGCTGGAGCAGGACTGGAACGCTGTCTATGACGCGGATCCCGACGCCCAATTATTCCTGTCCTTCACTTGGCTCGCGAACTGGTTCCAGTGGATCGCCAGCCCCTGGCTCATCCTGGCGGTGAGGGCGAGCGATGCGCCGGACGCTCCCTATGTCGCCTTTCTGCCGTTGCGGACTTCGGTCAAGACGTCGGAGATCCCCTTTCACAATGAACTGAACATGGCGGGCAATTTTGCCGCCGACTACACCGGCATACTCTGCCGGCCGGGCTTCGAGCACCAGGCCATACCGGCGATCGCCCGATGGCTGAAGCAGATGAGCTGGGCTCGCTTCAATCTGGAGAACATCCGGATGTCAGAGGCGCGCTACCGCCTGCTGATGGCCCATTTTCCGAAGGCCACTTTCGAGATCAGCCAGCCCAGCCGCGTTGGCAAGGTCGACGGCATCGACAATACGCTGTGTCCCTTTGCCACGCTTCCGTCGGACTGGAACGGCTATCTTGACGGACTTAGCGCCAATACGCGGCAAAAAATCAGGCGCCTCCTGAAGCAAATCGAATCGTCCGACGAATACCGGATCACGGTGGCCACACCCGAGACGATCGAGCGTGATCTTGATACGTTGCTGCGCTTCTGGGAGATCAAGTGGACGCCGCGCAAGGGCAATCTCGTGCCCTCGCTGATCCGTTCCAACCGGGGGATGCTGATACGAAGCTTCAAGTCGGACTTGCTGTACCTCCCCACACTCTGGAAGGGGGACCAGCCGCTCGCAGTATTGGCAACGCTGATCGACCAGCGCAAGCGCAGCTTCCTGTTCTACATGACCGGGCGCGACGAAACCTTTGACGGGCCGCCGCCCGGCGTGATCCTGCACGCGCACAGCATTCGATACGCGATCGAGAACGGCTTTACCGAATATGATTTCCTGCGCGGCAACGAGTCCTACAAATATTCGTTCGGCGTGAAGGAGCGGCGCATCCGCTGCATCGTGATCGGCACCAAGAATGGACGCAATATCGGCGGCAGGCTCGATCGCCGCACCGTCCCGGCGGCGCTGAAGGAGGTGACCGAACTGCATAAGGCAGGGAAGCTGCCGCAGGCTGAGAAAGGCTACCGGCAGATTCTTGAGGTCGATTCCGAAAATGCGGATGCGATCCACCGGCTTGGCCAGTTGCTGACAAGCACAGGCGACCACACGGCGGCACGGCGGCAGTTCAAGACGTTAACGGCGATCCGGCCCGGTGCGTTCAAGGCCTGGCTTTGCTTGGCGCAATCCTGCGAAGCGCTCGCCCAGCATCTCGACGCCGCCAACGCCTACCGCCAGGTGATCAAGCTGCAACCGAATCTGTCTGACGGATTCAGCGGTCTCGGCCGAATGCTGCACAAGCTCGATCGTGTCGAGCAATTCGACGCGGCCATGGATCTGGTCCTCGACGGTGACCGGCAGGGCACCGAGCGGAACGGTCGGCCCCCGGGTCGTCGTGCGGTCGGAGCCGCGCTGGCCAGTACTCTGTCGCATTAACGCTGGACCGGGACGGTCACGCGTTCCCGGCAGGGATTTGGTTCGGCCACGACGCGGTTCCGACTGCGGAATCGGGGGAGAAGATTTCCTCCGCCGCCGGGTCGAATGGAGCAAGAAACCCACTGCCGAAGCCGGTTTCGGCAAAGCGCTCATTGCTATTTTCGACGATATCTCGACTACTTAGGCCCGAACCCTCATTTTCCAGGTGCGGCCGGCTGTGCCGGCCCATGAGGAAGATGCGATATGGCAAGGGTACGCAAATTGCTGGCGAACGCACAGGGCCGGATCGGCCGCCGGTTCGCCCAGTTCGTCGCCATCGCCGCCGCCAGTCTGCCGTCGGCGGGCGCCTAACCTACAGCCTCAAATCACTCCGGCACGATGCGAACGGCGCCGCGCGCCGCGCTGCTGGCGAATGCCGCGTAGGATTTCAGCGCGGTCGACACCGCGCGCTTGCGCGGCGTGGGTTTCCACGCCGCCTTGCCCCTGGCGACCATCGCCGCACGGCGGCGCTCGAGCTCTGCGTCCGGTACGGCGAGGTTGATCTTGCGGCCGGGAATATCGAGCTCGATGATGTCGCCTTCCTCGACGAGGCCGATCAGTCCGCCTTCCGCCGCTTCCGGCGAGATGTGGCCGATCGATAGGCCCGAGGAGCCGCCGGAGAAACGTCCGTCGGTGATGAGCGCGCAGGCTTTGCCGAGGCCCTTCGATTTCAGATAGCTGGTCGGATACAGCATCTCCTGCATGCCGGGGCCGCCGCGCGGGCCTTCATAGCGCACCACGACCACGTCGCCGGCCTTCACCTTGTTGCCCAGGATGGCTTCGACGGAGGCGTCCTGGCTCTCGAAGATGCGGGCGGGGCCGGAGAATTTCAGAATGCTCTCGTCGACGCCGGCGGTCTTCACGATGCAGCCGTCCTTGGCGAGGTTGCCGAACAGCACGGCCAGGCCGCCATCCTTCGAATAGGCATGCGCGGCATTGCGGATGACGCCCTTCTCGCGGTCGAGATCGACATCGTCAAAGCGGCGGTCTTGGCTGAAGGCAGTCTGCGTCGGCACGCCGCCGGGCGCGGCTTTGTAGAAATTGCGGACCTTCTCGCTCGAGGTGCGGGCGATGTCCCAGCGGTCCAGCGCATCGGCAAGTGTCGTTGCATGCACCGTCGGGACATTCGTCGTGATCAGGCCGGCGCGGTCGAGCTCGCCGAGAATGCCCATGATGCCGCCGGCGTGGTGCACGTCTTCCATGTGCACGTCCTGCACCGAAGGTGCGACCTTGCACAGCACCGGCACTTTCCGCGACAACCGGTCGATGTCGCTCATCGAGAACGGCACCTCTCCCTCATGCGCGGCGGCGAGCAGATGCAGCACGGTGTTGGTCGAGCCGCCCATCGCGATATCGAGCGTCATGGCGTTCTCGAACGCCTTGAAACTGGCAATGCCGCGCGGCAGCACGCCGGCATCGTCCTGCTCGTAGTGGCGGCGGGCGAGATCGACGATGAGATGACCGGCCTCGACGAACAGGCTCTTGCGGTCGGCATGCGTCGCCAGCACCGATCCGTTGCCGGGCAGCGCAAGGCCCAGCGCCTCGGTGAGGCAGTTCATGGAATTGGCGGTGAACATGCCCGAGCAGGAGCCGCAGGTCGGGCAGGCCGAGCGCTCGATCGTCTCGACATCGGCATCCGCGACGTTGCTGTCGGCCGCCGCCACCATGGCGTCGATCAGGTCGACCGCGCGCTTCTTGCCCTTCAGCACGATCTTGCCCGACTCCATCGGCCCGCCGGAGACGAATACGGTCGGGATGTTGATGCGCAGCGCGGCCATCAGCATGCCGGGCGTGATCTTGTCGCAGTTGGAGATGCAGACCATGGCGTCGGCGCAATGCGCGTTGACCATGTACTCGACGCTGTCTGCGATCAGTTCGCGCGAGGGCAGGCTGTAGAGCATGCCGTCATGGCCCATGGCGATGCCGTCGTCGACCGCGATGGTGTTGAATTCCTTGGCGACGCCGCCGGCCTTCTCGATCTCGCGCGCCACCAATTGCCCGAGATCCTGCAGATGCACGTGGCCCGGCACGAACTGGGTGAAGGAGTTCACCACCGCGATGATCGGCTTGCCGAAATCCTCGTTCTTCATGCCGGTCGCGCGCCAGAGACCGCGGGCGCCTGCCATGTTGCGGCCATGGGTGGTGGTGCGGGAACGATAGGGCGGCATCGTAAATCCTTGGGCTGGTTCGGGATTTTTATCGGAATTGCCGCCCTTATGCCCGGCCGGGGCGCAAGACTCAAGGGTGGGCGCGCATGGCAGCACCGCGTAACCGGCCGTTTTGGCCGCCTCGTCTTGATTGGCGTCTCGAAGTCGGGAAACTGCGGATACGAAAACGAGGAATATCCGAGGGAGACCCCATTGGCCCGATTGCCCCTGATCGATCCGCAGGCGACGAGCGGCGATATCCGCGCCTCGTTCGACCGGATGCCGGTGAAGCTCAATATCTTCCGCATGATGGCCCATGCGGAAGCCAACATGATCCCGGCGATGCGGTTCGCCAATTCCATCCTGCACAAGCAGAAACTCAGCCACATCGACCGCGAGCTGCTGATCCTGCAGGTCGCTCGCATCGAGGGCGGAGAATATGAATGGCGGCAGCACGTGCCGATCGCTCTCGGCGTCGGGGTGGCCCAGGCGCAGATAGATGCGCTGGAGGGGGGCGACCATACGGCCCCGGCGTTCGGCGAGGCCCAGCGCGCTTTGCTCGCCTTCGGCCGCGAGGTGGTCGAGAACGTCCGCGTGCCTGATGCCGTGTTCGCCGCCGTGCGAAAGCATTTCAGCGATCGGGAGATCGTCGAATCGATCTTCACCATCGGCTGCTACATGATGATGGCGCGGCTGACCGAGGCGACCGAGACCGATCTCGATCCGGCCGCCGGAATGAGCGTGTTCGACGCCGGCAAGAAGCGGAGCGCCTGATGCCGGATGAGCGGACCTTGACGATGGAAGTCGGTCGATGAGTGCGTTGTTCGGAAAGGTCTGCCAGAACGGCTACGTGGTGCGCGATATCGCCGCCGCCATGAAGTTCTGGACCGAGGTATTGCGCGTCGGCCCGTTCTTCTATGTCCCGTCGGTGAAGGTCGACTGGTTCAGGTATCGCGGCGCCGATTCTGCCGTCGAGATGAGCATTGCGCTCGCCAATTCCGGCGACCTGCAGATCGAGTTGATCCAGCAGCGCAACGACGCGCCCTCGATGTATCTCGATTTCCTCCACGCGCATGGCGAAGGGTTGCAGCACATGTCGTACTGGAGCACGGACTACCAGGCCCTCTACGACCGGGCGATCGCGGCAGGTTTTAAGGTTGGGCACGAAGGCCAGATCGGCGGTCCGAAGGGGCGGTTCGCCTACTTCGAGACATCCGGCCACACCGGCACGGTGATCGAGATATCCGACATCAGCGGCTCCAAGGGCCGCTTCTTCGAGCGCGTGAAAGCGGCCGCCGCCGATTGGGACGGCAGCGATCCGGTGCGCCTGGCCGGGTAGAGCAGAGCATGATCCGGAAAAGTGTGAAGCGGTTTTCCGACGAGATCATGCTCAAACAACAACCTAAAGCGCGATGACTATTCATCCCATCGCGCTTTAGGCCGGGCAGGCTAGTAGCCGTACGTCGGGGCGCGCATCAGGCGGTCGTTCACGCCGTTGACGCCGGGGATGGATTTGGCCGCGACGTTGACGGCCTGCCGCTCCTCGTCGTTGTCGACGAAGCCCCAGAGCTCGACCACGCCTTGGGTCACCATCACGTTCATCTTGTGGGCATGAGCCCAGGGCTGCTGCTTGAGCTCGTCGAGGAGCTTGCTGCGGATCGCCGCGTCCGGAAGACTGACATCGAGCTTCGGCCCGGCGCTTGCGACGGCCTGGATGATGTTCGCGCGGCTGACGATCCCGAGCAGGTCTCCGCTCATGTCCACCACCGGCACGCGCTTGATGTGATTCCTTTCGAACAGCTCCGCGATCTCGTGCAAGGGCGTCTCGGGAACGACCGTTATGACGGTCCGCGTCATCACGTCCTGCACGCTCGTAGCGTGCGACTTGATGTAGTCCGTGGCGAGCGTGCGCGCGTCCGAAAGCATCCACAGCCACCAGGAATAATGGCGCTCCGTTCCGATCTCGGCGCGGCGCATCAGGTCGGATTCCGTAACGATGCCAGCGAGCTTTCCAGCTTCATCGAGCACAGGAACGGCGCTAATGCGCTCCTTGATCAGGAGCCTGGCGGCATCCTGGATGGTTGCGTTCTCACTAATGGTAATGACGGGTGAAGTCATCACATCCCGGGCGATCATGAAGGCCTCCCTTGCTGCGGATGCCCCTGAATATGCGCCATTGTAGCGCAGGAACTTGATGCGCATCAAACGTCATCTACGCTCGACGATTATGTTTTGTTCCACCACGTCCGCGCCGGCATCCGGTCGGGTACCGCGCCGTGCTCCGGGAGCCTCCCGACAGGCTGTCCCCTTCGGGGCCGTGGCTCCCGTTCATCAGGAGTCCCCAAGGGATGAACAAGCTGAGAATACCGCACGATGCATTCGTCTTCGTGGGGGACGGCCGCAAGGCCATCTTCCTGCGCAACGAAGGCGACGAGAAATTCCCCAACCTGAAGACCGAAAAGGTGCTGGAGGACGACGACAATCCGCCGACCCACGAGCAGGGCACCGACAGGCCCGGTGCCCTCGGCAAGGCGATGGGTTCGGGCCGCCGCAGCGCGGTCGAGCCGGCGGACTGGCATGATCTCAACGAGCATCGCTTTGCCAGGACGGTTGCAGGCGCGATCGAGCAGGTGATGCGGGAGAGGAAAGTGCGGGCCCTGGTGATCGTGGCCCCGCCGCGAACGCTGGCGGACCTGCGCAATGCGCTGCATGCCGACGTCGCCGCACGCGTGATCGCGGAGGTCAACAAGGATCTCACCCGTCATCCCGTGGGCGAGATCGAGAAGCATCTCACCGGCGGCTGATGGGGCGGCTCTCGCCCGGCGAAGGGAAGGGGAGCGGCGCGGCAGGTCTGCCGCGCCCGAATAATGGTGAATGCGCGCCGGGTGCGGCGGCCGGCGTCAGAGCGGCCGCTCGAACTCCTCGGCCGAATGACCGAACTGGGAGAGCGCATCTTCGAGATAGTCGCTGAGCAGCGGTATGCCCATCAGATACTGCGCCGTGCGCCTGTTGTGCGCGCGGTCCGCTTCGGAGCGGATTTCCTGCCAGTCGCCGATGTCGCCGTCGCCGCGGCCGAGCCAGGCCAGCGCGACCAGGTCGACCTGCTCGTCCACGTTGAGGCCGCGGATCATGGCGCTCAGCTCGGTCCGGGCGGGATCGGATGCGTGATCTTCCAGCACCGACAGCATGGCGTCGTCGCTGCCATTGGATGCGGAATCGGGATCGGTGACCACGTCCTTGACGTCGAACTGGCGCGCCTTGAGGAGGATCGCGGCGACCTTCTCGGGCGAGATCGCGAGATCGGGAATTTCGTCCATGGCTGTCTCCCTTTGGCAGCAATTGCAGTCTAACCTAGCGCCTGCCGGCCCCGCGCCCTTGAGAAAGGTCAAATGAAAGGTCAAATGACCGCATTGAACAATCGATCCTCTGGCGGGATGGTTCCTGCGGAGGATGAGACGCCGGAGGCAGCGCGGCGGGCCGGCGATACCGTGAGCACGCGCATGGGCGAGCCATCGGACAAAATTCAGAGGCCGGCCCCTTCGGGCGCAGCCTGGCCGCAGGATCCGATGCTGTGGCCGTATGCTGCCGGCAAGTTCGCCGTGGATGCGATGTTCTGGTGGCTCGATCGGGGAGCCGAGCGCGCCGCGCCCGCCGACAAGCCGGAGCTGCCGTGGACCACGCCGAACAGGGTTGCACTCGAGCTTGCCACCATGCGCCTGCGCGATTTTTCGCAAGGGAGCGGCCAAGGGAGCGGCCAAGGCAGCGGCGGCCGGCCGGTTCTGATCTGTGGGCCCTATGCGCTGCACAGCACGCTGATCGCCGACTTCGCCCCCGGCCACAGCATCGTCGAGCGGCTGCGGCAGAGCGGCCTCGATCGCATCTTCCTCACCGACTGGCGCTCGGCCTCGCCCGACATGCGCTACCTTGCGATCGACCAGTACCTCGCCGACCTCAACGTCGCCGTCGATGAATTGGCGGCGCCGGTCGATCTGATCGGCCTGTGCCAGGGCGGATGGCTGTCGCTGCTCTATGCCGCGCGCTTTCCGGAAAAGGTGCGGCGGCTGATTCTGGCGGGCACCCCGGTGGACCTGTCCGTCGATTCCGGACTGGTGCGGCTGGTTGGCAGCGCGCCGCAGGCGGCGTTCGAGGGAATCGTGGAAAGCGGTGGCGGCATCGTCAAGGGCGCGCATATCCTGCGGTTCTGGAGCCGCGCCGCCGACACCGCCCTGGTGCTGCAACGGACGCTGTCACCGGATTCGGCCGCCGACCGCGAATTGCATGAGCGTTTCGTGCGCTGGCACGACGAGACGGTGGATTTGCCGGGCACCTACTACCTGCAGGTGGTGCACTGGATCTATCGGGAGAACCGGATCGTGAACGGGACGTTCGTGGCGCTCGGCCGCCCCGTTCGCCTCGGCGACGTGAAGATCCCCGTCTTCCTGCTGGCCGGCAGCGACGACGAGATCGTCCCCTCGCCACAGGCGATGGCGACGGCCTCGCGGCTCGGCACGCCCGCGATCCAGATCGAGCGTGCCGTCGTGCCCTCCAGCCATCTCGGCCTCTATCTCGGCAGCCAGACCCTCGCCGCCGCCTGGCCGCGGATTGCCGATTGGCTGCAGGCCGATCGGGCGGTTCCGGTCGCAGCCCGGCTCTGATATCAGGGCGGCATGGATAGGGGCGGCGCCGGCCGCCCCACGGAACAGGGACGAAACGACATGATTGAATCGGTAGGCATCGTAGGGGCGGGCACCATGGGCAACGGCATCGCGCAGATCTGCGCGGCGGCCGGGCTCGGCGTGACCATGGTGGACATTTCGGATGCCGCGGTGAAGCGGGGGCTTTCCACCATCGACGGCAGCCTCGACCGCCTGGTCAAGAAGGAGAAGATGAGCGCCGCCGACCGCGAGGCGGCATTGGCGCGCATCGATGCGACGACCGACAAGGCAAAGCTCGCCAATTGCGACCTCGTCATCGAGGCTGCGACAGAGAACGAGGAACTGAAGGTCAAGATCCTCAAGGATCTCTGCGCGACCCTGCGCCCGCAGGCGCTGATCGCGACCAACACGTCGTCGATCTCGATCACCAAGCTCGCCGCCGCGACCGATCGTCCCGATCGCTTCATCGGCATGCACTTCTTCAACCCCGTTCCGGTGATGGCGCTGCTGGAGCTGATCCGTGGCCTGCAGACCTCCGACGACACCCACGCCAAGGCGGAAGCGTTCGCCAAGCGTGTCGGCAAGGTGCCGATCACCGCGCGCAACAGCCCGGGCTTTGCCGTCAACCGCATCCTCTGCCCGATGATCAACGAGGCGGTGTTCGCGCTGCAGGAGGGGATCGCCACAGCCGAGGAGATCGACGCCGGCATGAAGCTCGGCTGCAATCATCCGATCGGCCCGCTGGCGCTCGCCGACCTGATCGGCCTCGACACCATGCTCTCGGTGATGGAGGTGTTCTACACCGGCTTCAACGACCCGAAATACCGGCCCGCGCCGCTGCTCAAGGAAATGGTCGACGCCGGCCGCCTCGGCCGCAAGAGCGGCCGCGGCTTCTACGATTACGGCAAGAACTGACGCGGCATGCGCAAAGGACGGGGGCCGCTGCACTCCGCAGCGGCCGCGTCACCCGAGTTCGCTGGCCTCTATACTTTAGATATTGCTAAATTAGAATTTGTGAATACAATCGCCCGCAATGCCGCATGATGTTCGCGCTGGACCATGGCTGCATGACGGGGGAGAGACGCGCGTGACCACGATCACCCATGATATCGCTCACGAAGTTCGACGGACGTCGCGGATCGACTGGTCGCCCTACCTTGTCGGTTCCGGAATAGGGATCTTGAGCTGGGTCGCATTCGGGCTGTTCGGCGATCCCCTCGGTGTCACGACGGCCTATTCGCGCATCGCCTCGCTGTTTGCAGCGCCGGTGATCGGCGCGGACGCGGTTGCGCAGAACAGCTACTGGAAAAGCATGCCGCTGAAGTGGGATTATGGCGTGTGGTTCCTGGTCGGCATCCCCCTTGGCGCCTTCGTGTCGGCGGTGCTGTCGGGCACATGGCGGCTCGAGCTCGTGCCGGAGGTCTGGGAAGAGCGCTTCGGGCCTTCCGTCATCAAGCGCTTCGTTGCGGCCTTTCTCGGCGGCGCCGTCATCATGTACGGCGCGCGGCTGGCCGGTGGGTGTACCAGCGGTCACGGCATTTCCGGCGGCTTGCAGCTCGCCGTTTCGAGCTGGCTCTTCCTCGGGGTGATGTTCGCCACGGGTCTTGCCGTGTCCGCCCTGATGTTCCGGAAGTCGTGAGGAGGTCCCGATGACGACGATGCTGGCGATCTTCGGCCCGCTGCTGATGGGCGGTGCGTTCGGCTTCCTGCTGCAGCGCGGCAAGGTGACGAGCTGCAACGTGATCGAGAACCAGTTCCGCCTGCGCGACTTCACGGTGCTCAAGGTGATGGGCACCGCCATCGTGGTCGGCGGCATCGGCGTGCTGCTGCTGATCGATACCGGCAACAGCAAATACTACGTCAAGGACGCCAACATTCTCGGCGTTGCACTCGGTGCCGCGCTGTTCGGTGTCGGGATGGTGGTCTATGGCTACTGCCCGGGAACGGCGCTGGGCGCGATCGCGTCGGGCAGCGTTCATGCGCTGGTCGGCGCGCTCGGCATGGTGGCTGGGGCCATTCTCTACGCGCTGAGCTTCGACTGGCTGAAGAGCCACGTGCTCAATGTATGGAAACTCGGCAAGATCCGGTTGCCCGACATCACGGGTGTGCCGGACGCGGCCTGGTTTGTCGGCCTCGCGGTTTGCGCCGCGTTGTTCTTCTGGTGGATCGAATCCAGGGGCGCCAGGAAGGCCTAGCGGCCCCTGCGCCCGCAGAACAGCCGGTGCAGGGTCGAGAACAGCTCCTCGATCCGCGGATCGGCGATGCGATACCAGATCGTCTGGCTGTCGCGGCGGAACGCGACCAGACCCTCGCCACGCAGCTTGGCAAGGTGCTGCGATAGCGCCGAATTCGACAGGCCGACCTCGTCGGCGAGTGCGCTCACATTGGCCTCGCCGAGCTCGACCAGCTTGCACAGGATCAGGAGCCGGTGCTCATTGGCGAACATGCGCATGAGCGCGGCCAATTCGGTCGCTTTCTTCTCCAGCGTGGCTGTGTCGGGCTTGCGCATGCCGATCATCAATCACAGCCGGCCGCGGATCGTCAACAACCGACCGGCTCGACCGGACGCGGTCACGGCCTGGTTTAGAACGGCGACGCTGCTGCCCTGACCGCAGCCTCGCTGCGACGCGCGACTGGAGCGACGCCGACGGGCGTCGTCCCGGCCTGCTGCACGGGCGCGCCGAGCGCTGCCGTCTCGGTGCGATAATGCGGCAGTTCGCCCTCCAGCGAATAGAACACGCAGAGCGCGAGACTGGCCCACACCGCGCCGCTGAAATACAGCGACATCCAGGCGATCTCGCCCTTCCAGTGGGCGATATCGTGGGTCTTGATCCAGCGCGTGGAGACGTCGCGCAGGCCCTCGAGCAATCCGAGCAGCTGGTTGCCCTCCGCGACGTTGGCGCGCCAGCGGCTGAAATACATGGGAACGTCGACCGTCATCAGAAAGGCGAGGTAGCCGACGATCCCCGCGATCGACAGCACGAGCACGATGCGCGCCGCGCCGTGGAATTCCGGCAGCAGCCGGACGAGGCCGATGCCGACCAGCAAGAACGCGACGGCCCACAGCGAATTCTCGATCGCGTTGTAGAGGAAGTTGGTGGTCACCACCGCGTACCAGGAAAAGCATTCGGCGATCAGGATCAGCGGCACGATGATCCATGCGACGTGCAGCACGGTGTCCGATCCGGTGATCGTGCCGAGCTGCTGCAGGATGATCGCCCATTGCAGGACGAAGCAGACCTCGGCAACCGTGGCGACGGAGCGTCCGACCAGCACGCTCGACAGCCAGGTGTCGAACAGGCAGATGCGCTGCACGTCCGCGCGCGGCAGCACGGAGCGGAAGGCGCAGCCGAAAACGTAAGTCCCGCAGAGCAGCAGCATCAGCTCCATGCTGCCGACCGGCTGTGCGCGCAGCTCGCGATAGAGCAGGAGCCACAGCACGATATTGACCGTGCTGACCAGCGTCAGCATGGCCCACCACCACGCCAGGGGATTTTGTCGCGTACGCCACAGGCTCATTCCACCGCTCCACAGAATTAATCGAGCTGACACTCAGCTGTATTAATTCTGTCATGGAACGAGGCGAGTCACGACAAAAAATCGCGAGCGCGCTCCGTCATATAACTGTCATAAAACGCCTGCGGTCGGGAGGGAGCCGCCGTGGCATGCGCCGACGGCGGCGATTGCCCTCAGTCGAGGAATCCGAAGCGCCGCGGCAGCCAGAGGACGATCTCCGGGAAGATCATGCACAGTGCCACCGCCGTAAGCTGCAGCATGACGAACGGAACGATGCCGCGATAGATGTGCTTCATGGTCACCGACGGTGGCACCGTGCCCTTCATGTAGAACAGGGCAAAGCCGAACGGCGGGGTCAGGAACGCCGATTGCAGGTTCACCGCGATCAGGATGGTGAACCACAACATGAAGTCCTTGTTGGTCGCCAGATGCGGCTCGAAGCTGAGCTTGGTCAGGATCGGCCCGAAGATCGGCAACACGATCAGGCAGATTTCGAGCCAGTCGAAGAAGAACCCCATGATGAACACCAGCACCATCACGAAGATCATGATCTCCCAGCCGGTGTTGATGCCGAGCGTCTTGAGGATCTCCACCACCAGGTCGTCGCCGCCCAGAGCGCGGAACACGAAGGAGAACAGCGTCGCGCCGAAGACGATGAAGAACACCAGCGCGTTGGTCAGCGCCGCGCTCTCGATGACTTCCTTGAGCATCTTCATGTTGAGGCGCTTGTTCCACGCTGCCAGCGCCAGCGCGCCGGCCGAGCCGGTGCCGCCGGCTTCGGTCGGCGTCGCGAAGCCGCCGAAGATCGAGCCGAGCACGACGAAGATCAGCGCCGCTGGCGGCAGGAAGCTGCGCAGCACCATGCGCAACATCTCGCCACGCGTCTTCGGGCCGATATCGGCATGGAGCGGCGGCGCAAGGTGTGGCTTGGCGAACGCCAGGATGCCCTGGTAGACGAGGTACAGGGCCGAGAGCGCGAGTCCGGGAACGATCGCGGCCGTGAACAGCGTGCCCACCGAGATCGTCAGGATGTCGCCCATGATCACCAGCATGATGCTGGGCGGAATCAGGATGCCGAGCGTTCCGGCCGAGGCGATGGTGCCGACGGAAAGCTCCTTGGAGTAGCCGGCGGCCAGCATGGTCGGCAGCGCGATCAGCGTCAGCATGATGACCGAGGCGCCGACGATGCCGGTGGTCGCCGCCATGATGGTGCCCATCAGCGTCACCGACATGGCAAGACCGCCGGGGACGCGGCGCGTCAGCACTTGCAGGGCCTTCAATAGTTCGTCGGCGACGCCGGATTTTTCCAGGATCGTG
This sequence comes from Bradyrhizobium sp., assembly GCF_052389815.1. Classification (GTDB taxonomy): domain Bacteria; phylum Pseudomonadota; class Alphaproteobacteria; order Rhizobiales; family Xanthobacteraceae; genus Bradyrhizobium. The sequence goes on from NZ_JBQTHN010000001.1 coordinate 111,386, forward strand.
CCCATGAAGACGAACATCGGCACTGCGATCAGCACCGGGTTCTGCACCGCCTGCCCGAAGATGCGCGGCATCAGGCTGCCGAACTGGGCCGGCCGGAACACGTCGAACATGACGCCGAGGGCGCCGAACGCCAGCGCGACGCCGCCGAGAACGAACGCCACCGGATAGCCCACGAACATGATGACCGTGAGCACGAGAAACATCAGCACCGCGAGGTGATCGGCAATCCATTCCATGATCGTCCCCTAGCGGTTCGGCTGAGATACGGCGGGCGCGCCGGCTTCGGCGGCCAGGTGCGGCGGTCCGAAAAGGCCGACCAGCTTGCGCAGCAGGACCGACAGGACTGCAAAGTCGAGCAGGACCAGGCCCAGGAACAGGCAGCCCTTGATGATCCAGCGGTTGGTTAGCCCGTTCGGCGCGTCGGAGCTCTCGTTCTGCAGGTACGACACCACGACGAAGGACCACGAGTAGTAGGTCGCGAGCGCGCAATAAGGGATGGCGAAGATGGCAATGCCGAAGATTTCCAGCCAAGCCTGGCGGCGCCAGGGCAGGTGGCCTGTGAAGACGTCGATGCGCACATGCACGTTGCGCACATAGGCGTAACCTAGCCAGAACAGGAACAGCATTCCGTGCAGGTGCCATTCGAGTTCCTGGATCGGCGTCGAGCCGAATCCCGGAAGCTGGAAACCCATTTTGCGGGTGATCACGTCCCAGCAAATGACGATGACCAGCGCCAGGAAAAGCCAGCCGAAGATGCTGGCGATCACTTGCAGAATTCGATCGATGCCACGGGAGACGGCAAGCATGCTTTCCATCGAAACGTCCTAATCCCCAAGAATTCTAATCCCCAAGAATTCTAATCCCCAAGTATGCGACGGCGGGAGTCTGCCGGATTTGCGCAAACCGCGGTCGTCGCGGCGGGCCGAAGGCTCCGGCGTGCAACACGCGCGGGGTGCGGCCGCCACCCGGCGACCGCACCCGTCGGTGCGATTACTTAAGATAGCCCCGTTCGCGCCAGATCTTGTACGTGTCGCGGAACTGGCTGAGCGAGTCCCAGGCCTTCTTGAACTCCGGGCTCTTTGCGGCTTGCTCGGCGGCAACCACCTTCCACTCCTTCTCGAACGCGGCCAGGAATTCCGGCGACCAGGTCATCAGCTTGACGCCCTTGCCCTCGATGTCCTTCATCGCCTTCGGCTGCACCGCCTCGCCGACGCTGATGCCTTTCATCACGGTCTGGTCGCAGGCGGCCTCGAGCTGCGCCTTCTGGGTCGCCGACATCGAATCCCATTTGTTCTTGTTGATGATGAGGTCGCCGAACGTCGCCTGCTGGTGCCAGCCCGGGAAGTAGTAGAACTTCGCGACCTGATGGAAGCCGAGGCTGAGATCCATCACCGGCATCGAGAACTCGGTGGCGTCGATGGTGCCGAGCTGAAGCGCCTGGAAGATCTCGCCGGCCTGGAGCAGCTGCGTCGATACGCCGAGATTCTGCATCACGTTCGCGCCGAGCCCGAAGAAGCGCATCTTGAGCCCCTTCAGGTCGGCGACCGTGGCGATCTCCTTGCGGAACCAGCCCGACGCTTCCGGCGGGATCAGGTGGCAGATCACCGAGTGGATGTTGTACTTGGCGTAGAGCGCCTGCAGCATCTTCTCGCCGCCGCCCTCCTTCATCCAGGCGAGGTACTCGCCCATGCCCGGGCCGAACGGCACGGTCGAATAGACCGCAAAGGCGATGTCCTTGCCGGTCCAGAAGCCGGGCGTCGCCCACGCCGCGTCGAGCGCGCCGGACGAAACCGCGTCGAACGCCTGTGCCGGCGGCACCAGCGAGCCGGGCTCGAAGAATTTCATCTCGATCGAGCCGCCCGAGAGCTTGTTGACCTGGTCGACCGTGAATTTTGCATTAGGTCCGAGCAGCGCAAGCGTCGAGGCGAAGTTCGACTGCATCTGAATGCGCACTTTCTTGTCCTGGGCGGATGCCGTCTGGATTCCCAGCGCCATCGCCGCAGCTATCGTCAGCCCTGCAATTCTTGAGATTGTTGACATCGTTCCCTCCGGTTAAAGCAACGGCGGAGGTTGTCCGACATACGACCCGATGCGTCCCCCCGCCTTACGACCCGGCGGACGTTGAGCGTCCTTGCCGCGTCGTTCCAGTCTGGGATGCCGGCACTTTCTGGCTACGGCTTTTTTCTTCGTCGCGTTCTATTTTTTTATTGGTTGCGTTTCTTGTGTGCCGAGCCTTGCATCCCTGAGGCGACATTCCCACTCATAGGCTGCGCTTTGTCAAGGAAGAGTAGCGCCGAAATATTTGGCGGGACGTGTGCTGCTTCGTCATCGACTGCGGCATCGTGCCCTTCATGGAGAACGGGGCAAGTCCGATTGAAGATCATGATCTCCTGGCCACTGTGCTGAATGCCGTGAGTATCTCCTCCGCCAGGTCGTCGCCGCCCGGGGCGAATAACCGAGAATGATCACGATCATTGCGCGTGCGCTCAAGCGCTTGGCCATGCAATTGCCACCGCTGGCAGGGGCCACGGTCGTTCTCTTTGCTGCGGCGCCACCAACAAGTTCGCGGCCCCATTGCCGCCCGACAGAGGTCTTCTTGACAGCGCTACCATCCCATCCGTAACCTCACCTCACAAAATCAAAAAAAAGATCAACAAGGAGAAACTACCAAACGGAGGGAATACGATGCTCAGATACACGTCTGTTGTCGTGGCTGCGGCCTTCGGACTCGTCGCCACCTTTACGGAGCCGGCCAAAGCGCAGGCTCCGGTACCCAAGCCCCTCGTGCTGAAGGGGCAGTCGACCCATCCGGCGTCGGCAAACTTCCATCTGATCTTCAAGCTGTGGGCCGAGACCGTCGAAAAGATGTCCGGCGGCCGTCTCAAGATCGAGACTCTGCCCGCCGGCGCGATCGTTCCCCCGTTCGAGGTATTCGACGCAACGTCGAAGAACGTCCTCGACGTCGGAATGGCGCCGTTCGGCTACATTCTCGGCCGCAACACCGCGACGATCCCGATGTCGCATGGTCCGCTGTTCGGCATGGACGGAAGCGACTACTGGGCCTGGTACTATGACGGCGGCGGCATGAAGTTGCTGGAGGAGTTCTATCGCGACGTCCTGAAGCTCAACGTCGTCGGCTTCCCGATCCCGACCGATTACCCGCAGGGAATGGGCTGGTTCAAGAAAGAGATCAACAGTCTGGCCGACCTCAAGGGACTGAAGTACCGCATCTACGGTATCGGCGCTGAAACCTACGGCAGGCTTGGCGTGTCGGTCGTCACCATACCGGGCGGCGAGATCGTGCCCGCGATGGAACGCGGCGTGATCGAAGGCGCCGAATGGATCAACTGCGAGGAGGACAAGAAGCTCGGTCTGCACCAGGTCGCAAAGCACTACTACACCCCTGGCATGCACGAGCCCGTCACCGGCGGCCAGTTGATGATCAACGGCGATGTCTGGAAGAAGCTCACGCCGGACCTGCAGGAGATCATGAAGGTCGCCAGCGTCTATGCCACGACGCAGCGCAACTTTGCCTTCAACCGCGAGACTGCGCATGCCTGCCAGGAGCTTATCAAGGCGGGCGTCCAGATGCATCGCACGCCGGACGAGGTCCTGAAGAACTTCCTCGACGAGTGGGAGAAGATCCAGGGCGAGCACGCCGCCAAGAACCCCTTCTACAAGAAGGTGATGGACAGTCAGAAGGCCTATGCCGAACAAATCGTCCCGTTCAAGCTCTCCTGGTTCCCGCCCTATAACTTCGCGGGCGAGTACTACTGGAAGGACAAGGTCTATCTGAAGAAGTGATCCGCTTTCGCGCGCAACTGGCGTCGTTGATCGACGCCAGTTGCTTTTCCAACGGGGATCATTCATGTCGACCAACGGCGGAGCCGCGTACCCTGCGGGCGCAGGGAGCGAGTTTCCACAAGCGTTCTACACGATCATTCGGGGCATCGACCGATTCACGGACGTGTCCGGTAAGTTCATCGCCCTGACGATGCTGTTCCTCGTGGCGACGATCTCGTACGAGGTCGTGATGCGCTACGGGTTCAATGCGCCGACCATCTGGGTCTACGAGTCGAGCTTCATGGCCAATGGCGCGGCCTTCATGCTCGGCTGCGGATATGCGCTATTCAAGGGTGCGCACGTGCGGACCGATATCTACTGGGAGACTTTTTCGGAGCGCACCAAGGGGATCATCGACATGATCTCCTACATCCTGCTGTTCTACCCGGTCATGATCACATTCATGGTGGTCAGCTACGGCGACGCGTTGCATTCCTGGGACACCGGCGAGAGGTCGCAGGAAAGCGTGTGGCGCGTGATCATGTGGCCGTTCCGGGCCACCATCCCGCTGGCTGCCGTCCTTCTGATGATCCAGGGCGTGTCGGAAGTGCTGAAGTGCTGGTACCAGATTCAGTTCGGGCGTGAGTTCGAGCACAAGGAAAAGGTCGAGATATGACCGGACTCGAACTGCTTGGCCTTGCCATGCTGCTGGTGATGTTGGGCGCGATCTTCATCGGCCTGCCGATCAGCTTCACGCTTTTGTTTCTTGCCGGTGTGTTCGGCTACATCGGCATGGGGCCGCGGGTACTCAACCTCGCTTATCTGCAGACCATCGGCATCATGAAGCAGGACGAACTGGTCGCAGTGCCCATGTTTATCCTGATGGGTTTCGTCTGCGATCAGGCCGGCCTGATGGAACGGCTGTTCAAGGCGTTTCGCGATCTGTTCGCGCCGATGAACGGTGCGCTTTACGTGGTGGTCATCGTCACCGCGACGCTGTTCG
>NZ_JBQTHN010000002.1:0-15842 GCF_052389815.1 Bradyrhizobium sp.
GCGCGGGGAAGGTCGGGATGTCCTGGCTGTACCTGTCAAATCCGTGTGCGTTTTCTTACTACCGTTGCACACGGTGCTGCGGGCGCAGCCGGCGCCCGGCCTTCTCCGCGCCCTCTATTCAAGAGGGAGCAAACGAAATAGCAAGACCCGGGCGAAATCGCGTCGCGGGAGTATTTTCGGCTGTTTGAAAACTGATAGGCAAACTCCGCTGTCGTCCCGGACAAGCGAGCGTAGCGAGCGCCGATCCGGGACCCATAACCACAGGACGTAGTTATGCGAAGGCTGGAGCTCCAGCTTGCTTCAACACTAATCCTGTGGTTATGGGCCCCGGCGTTCGCCGGGGCGACAGCGGAGCAAGTTGCGTGAGTTGGGCCTAAATCGGCTTGCCCGTATACGGCATCGATGCCGTGAGGCCGCCGTCCACCGGGATCGCCTGACCATTGACGTAACTCGCCTCGTCGCTCGCCAGAAACAGTCCCATCGCCGCGAGCTCATGCGGCTGGCCGGGACGCTTCAGCGGATTGAGCTGGCCGATCTTGTGATCGGTGCCGCGTTGCTTGGCATTGTCGAAGATCGGCTTGGTCATGCCGCTCTCGATCAGGCCGGGGCACACCGCGTTGATGCGCACGCCGGTGCCGGAGAGCGAATAGGCGGTGGTCTGCACAAGGCTGATGACGCCGGCCTTGCTGGCGGCGTAGGGATGTCCGCTGGCGCCGGACTTCAGGCCGGCCACCGAGGCCGTGCACACGATCGAGCCGTGGCCTTGCCTGGTCATGTGCGGGATCGAATGCTTGATGGCGAGGAACGGTCCGATCAGATTGACTCGCAGCACCTCCTGCCAATGCTCGACCGTCTGGTCGGCGAGCGGCACCAGGCCGCCGCTGACGCCGGCATTGGCCCAGATCGCATCGAGCTTGCCGTATTTCGCCACCGCCTTGTCGATGAACGCCTTCACGTCGGCCTCGACGCCAGCATCCGCCATCACGGCTTCCACGGTGCCGCCGGCGTCGCTCACGAGCTTTGCGGTCTCCTTGACGCCTTCGGTCTTGTCCACCGCGATCAGCTTTGCGCCTTCTTTCGTGAACAGCAGCGAGGCCGCCCGTCCAATGCCGCTGCCGGCGCCGGTGATCACGACAGATTTGCCTTCGAGGCGGCCCATGAGTTTCTCCCTGACAGCTGCTTGCGCCGACGCTTGCCGCGCAGCGGAATTTCAAACAAGATTTCAAACGGCAAAGTCACTTGAGACGATGTGTGCTCTGACGTAGGACGACACTAGTGAAGGGTTTTATGGATGTCCAATAACAACAAGCCTCATGTTGCCGTGACGCGCTGGTGGTGGATTCGCCACGCGCCGGTGCGCAGCGACGGCGGCAACATCTACGGCCAGTGGGATATCGAGTGCGATTGCGGCGACACCGAAGTGTTCGAGGCGGTCGCCAAGATTCTTCCGCGCAGCGCCGTTTGGTACGCGAGCAACCTGCAGCGCACGCATCAAACGGCGGAAGCGATCTGGGCAGCCGGATTTCCGCGGCCGGCGACGATGGCGCGCGAGGCGGCGTTCGCCGAACAAAATCTAGGGCAATGGCAGGGCATGAATCGCAAGGCGTTCCTCGCCAGTCTTCCGCTCGGCGGCCACTGGTTCGCGGAAGTCGATCAGCCCGCGCCGGGCGGCGAAAGCTTTCTCGATCTCTATAACCGTACTTGCGACGCGATCAGGCGCATCACCGCGGCGGAAGCGGGCAGGGATGTCATCGCGGTCGCACACGGCGGCACCATCAGGGCTGCGGTCGGCCTCGCGCTCGGCGGCCAGCCCGACAAGGGGCTCGCGTTCGACATCGACAATTGCTCGGTGACGCGGCTCGACCATTTTGCGGACAACGGCCGCAGCGTCTGGCGCCTGCCGATGGTCAACCAGCAGCCCTGGATGGCCGACGCCCGACACGCCGCGATGCATCAGCCGGCCGGTCCGGAAGTCGTGCAGACCAAACTGGCCTGACTCGAAACGAAACCGGCGCAATCGCCGAAGCCTCAGGGGAGAGAGACATGAGCTTGTTCGACATGAAGGGTAAAGTCGCCGTCATCACCGGCTCGACGCGCGGCATCGGCCGGGCGATTGCCGAGCGCATGGCCGAGCACGGCGCCAAGGTGGTGATCTCCTCGCGCAAGGCCGACGTCTGCGACCAGGTGGCCAAGGAGATCAACGACAAGTTCGGCAAGGGCACCGCGGTCGCGATCGCCGCCAACATCTCGTCCAAGGAAAACCTGCAGAACCTCGTCGACGAGAGCAACCGCGCCTTCGGCAAGATCGACGTGCTGGTCTGCAACGCCGCGTCGAATCCGTATTACGGTCCGCTGGCCGGCATTTCCGACGATCAGTTCCGGAAGATCCTCGACAACAACATCGTCGCCAACAACTGGCTGATCTCGATGGTGGTGCCGCAGATGATCGAGCGCAAGGACGGCTCGATCATCATCGTCTCCTCGGTCGGCGGCCTGAAGGGCTCGACCATCCTCGGCGCCTACGCGATCTCGAAGGCCGCCGACATGCAGCTCGCGCGTAACCTCGCCTGCGAATACGGCAAGCACAACATCCGCGTGAATTGCATCGCGCCGGGCCTGATCAAGACCGATTTCGCCAAGGCGTTGTGGGACAATCCGGAGAACCTGAAGGCCTCGACCGCGCGCTCGCCGCTGCTGCGCATCGGCACCCCCGACGAGATCGCCGGCGCCGCCGTGTTCATGGGTTCCGCCGCCGGCGACTTCATGACCGGCCAGACCGTGGTGATCGACGGCGGCGCGACGATCAGCTGATCGGGGGCCGGCCGCGCTCGCAAATTCGTGATGCGCAAGACGGAAGTCGTGACCGTAACGCGTTGCCGCTCTGCCCGTACCTTCGATGCAGTCTTGGCACCGTACGGAGATGAAGATGCGCAGCGTATGGAGGGGCGCCGCGGCCGCGGCGATATTGCTCAGCTTGCCTGGCCCTGCGCAGGCGGCGCAAAAGGATGTGTCGGGCGAATACGTGATGGCGGGCAAGGGCGTCGGGGAGAACGATCGGCCCTATGTCGGGACATGTACCTTGAAGGCCGTCGACACGATCTACGAAGTCTCTTGCTTCAACTCGGATACGAGGCACACCTATTCGGGCAAAGGAGTTCTGCTGGGCGAACAATTCTCGACGGTCATCGGCGACATGCTCAAAGGCGATCACTCCGCCGCCGTCTATGTGGGCGAATACCTCGTGGTCTATCAGCTCTCCCCGGACAACAGCATGAAGGGCCGCTGGGTCCACATGACGTCGGGCGCGCATGGAAACGAAACGCTCACGCCGATGCGGTGAGCGTTTCAACCGGACGTCACTCCACCGCCGCGTACACCAGATTGCGCACCAGCGAGCGGGTGTACTGCCGCTGGCCCGGGCCCTGCATCATGAAGACGGCGAACAGCTCTTCCCTTGGGTCGATCCAGAAGAATGTGCCCGCCATGCCGCTCCAGAAGAATTGTCCCGTCGATCCCAGGAAGGGGGCAATGCCGGCTTCCGTGCGCATGGCAAAGCCGAGGCCGAAGCGGTGGCCCGCCGGCACCAGGTCGCCCTTGATCACGACATCAGGCGCCAGATGGTCGGAAGCCATCAACTCCAGCGTCTTGCGCCCGACGATCCTGTTGCCGTCGAGCGAGCCGCCACCCAGCAGCATCGCGCAGAAGCGTGCATAGTCCATGGTGGTCGACACCAGCCCACCGCCGCCGGATTCCATCACCGGCTTCTCGAGCATGTTGAAGAGCTTGACCTCCTCGCCGTTCCACGGGTCCTTCGCGAAGGGCTCGGCCAGCCGCCCGGCATTCGCTTCGCCGGTGAAGAAGGCGGTCTCCGTCATCTGCAGCGGCGCCAGGATGCGCTCGGTCAGGAACGCGCCGAGCGGCTTGCCGCTGACGACCTCGATGATGCGGCCGAGGATGTCGGTGGAGCGGCTGTAGTTCCAGTCCGTGCCGGGCTGGCAGGCCAGCGGGATGGCGGCGAGCATGGTGGCGTGCTCTGCATTGCTGATCTTGCGGCTGCGCAGTCGAGACTCATTGTAGAGCTGCTGCACGGGGCCATTGCCGGTGTGGTCGTAGGTGAGGCCGGAGGTGTGCCGCAGCAGGTCCTGCACCGTCATCTGCCGCCTGGCCGGCACAAGCTCGAGCTTGCCGTTGTTCTCGACGCCGACCTTGGTCTCGGAAAACTCCGGAATGAACTTGGCGACGGGATCGCTCAGCAGGAAATGGCCGTCCTCCAGCAACTGCATGATGCCGATCGAGACGATCGGCTTGGTCATGGAGAAAATGCGGAAGATCGTGTCATGCGCCATCGGCGCCGAAGCGGCCGGGCTCTGCCGGCCGATCGCGTCGAACCAGCCGATCTGGCCCTTGCGTGCCACCAGGACGGTCGCGCCGGGCAGGGTGCCCCTGTCGACCTCGCGCTTGAACGCGTCCGAGAGCTTCTGCAGCCGCGCGCCGGAGAGCCCGATCGCCTCCGGTTTGGCCTGGGGGAGGGACGGCGTTTGCGGGGCGGATGTCTTCAGGGCGGCAGCTTGCGCGTTCATGGTCTCTCCCGCGGGTTTTTTGTTTCAGCTTGGGACAAAGTCTGGCGCAGAAGCTTTGGTTTGAACAGCGCATTTCCTGCACGGCATCAGTGTCCCCGTTGCAGAACCGGAACGGGAGTTGCGCAACTGTTTCGAGACAATTAAGAGTAGCTTTGCGGGGCAGAGGAGCATTTCCGTGGGGATATTTGGGGGGCTGGCGCGGCTTGCCGTGCTTGGAGGAGCGCTCGCGCTTGTGGGCTGCAAGACCGTCGAGAATTCACTGACGGCAAACGATGTTTCGAGCATGAGGCTGGCAGGGGTGACCGTCAGCTTTACGCCGGATGCGAGGGTGCTGTGGGACGAAAGCGTCCGCGCTTACGCAGCTTCCAAGGCGATTCCCGATGACGAGATCGGCAAGGCGATGGACACGCCGGAGGCCAAGGCCTACGTGCGGAAAATGCTTGCGCCGCGCGTCAAGGCGAGCGTCGAGCAGGCGATGGCCGGGCAGCTCAATGGGGCGCGGCCGGTTCGGCTCGACATTATCGTCAAGAACTTTGCGCTTCCGTCGGCCATGCAGCGCGTCATGGTTGGTGGGGCCCGCGAAATGACGGCGGACGCCAATCTGGTGGACGCGAAAACGGGCGCGGTGATCATCGCCTATCCCGAAATGCGGTCGTTCTTGATGGCCGGGCAGGGGGTGCTTGGGGCCGCAGTGCAGGCGGCAGCGGATAGTGCCGCCAGTCGAGCTGTCGTCGATCAGGTGACCGACCGCTATGCACAGGACTACCGCAATTGGTTGTTGCGGCGGGCGACCTGACAGCGGGCTCGGTCGCTTGGCACTTGCAATCCGGGCATGGCCTATGCTTGAAACGGCGCGAACCGGCGGCGACGCCAGGTTCCCTGCAGGAGTGTAGCTCAATTGGTAGAGCACCGGTCTCCAAAACCGGGGGTCGCAGGTTCGAGCCCTGCCACTCCTGCCATCTTTTCAATCACTTAGCGGAAATATCGATCGCGGGCGGAAAGCTCGATCAGCCGTGTCCGGCGGGGCTGAGCGGCGAGGTGGCGCGCAATTCGACGGCGTCCGCAAAGATGGTCCAGTCGGCAAGGTGCCGCTTGCCGCAGACCTGCACTTCGGCGAGCCGGAGCGCCTCATGCGCGGTCGGCGCCTCCACCATGGTCACGCTCTGGCAGGTGTCGTGCTCGTGGCCGGAATCGTCGCAAAGCTTCTTGATGTACTTGATCTCGAAGAAGGGCATCGGCGCCTCACTTCCCGGGTTTGTCGGCGAGCGGCGTTCGCCGCAGCGTCCATGCCGCCGCAGCCAGCGCAAGACCGACGATCAGGATAACCGCAACCAGCATTTCGACAACGCCAAAATTGAGCGCATCGCGCGAGACGAACAGGGCAGCGATCGGCGCCGCCAGGAACAACAGGCTACGGATGATCCACGCCAGCATGTCGTCTTCCTTTGCTCGCTGCCCGGCCGCTCAGTGCGACATCAGCGTCGGCACCGTCATCGACTCCAGCATGTCGCGGGTGACGCCGCCGAATACCGTTTCCTTCAGGCGGGAGTGGCCATAACCGCCCATCACGAGCAGGTTGAGGCTCTCGTCGGCCGCCAGCGACAGGATGCTGGACTGGATGTTGGCCTTCTCGGTCTTCAGGCTGTCGATCTCGGTCGGCACCCCCAGCCGCGCCAGGTAGCGCACCAGGTGCGCCGCGGTGGCATCGGCGGGAACGTTCGCCGCGTTGATGGTGATGATCGTGATCGCCTGGGCCTGCTCGAGCAGCGGCATGGCGTCGCGCACCGCGCGCGCGGCGAGCCGGCTGCCGTCCCAGCAGATACCGACGCGCTTGACCTGGAACGCACCTTTGAAGGTATAGGGCATGAACAGCACCGGACCGCCCGACTGGAACAGGATTTCCTGGGACAGCGTGTTGTCGAACGTATCGCGCGCGAATTCCGGCTGCGCCACGACCGCGAGGTCGTAAAGCCGCGCCGTGGCCCCGAGGATGGCGGCGGCCTCGCCCTGCAATGCGCTGATGGCGCGGCTGGAATGGACCAGTCCGGCGCGTTTGGCCTCTGCCTCGAACACGGCAAGCGCGGCATGGGCGCGCTCCAGCGCCTTTTCGCGCTCGACCTCGAAAATCGAGGCGACCGCTGCGCCGCCTTCGGCGACCAGCGGCAGGCTGGAGGATTCATAGCCGACCGACACCGCGTCGAGCTGCGCCTGACAACGCGCCGCGAGCGAGATCGCGCCGTCGATCACGGGCTGCGGCGAACGTTCGGTGGGAATGCTGACCAGAAGGTTTTTGTACATGTGCCGCTCCATCGGAAAGTATTGCGCGCCTGGCTTCTTCTAGCCCTGCCGATCTGCCGCGGATTGAGCCAAATCAAGTGGCAGGCGATGCCGAAGGCCTAAGTTTTTTAGGCAGATGCAGCGCCTGTCGCGATGCCAATTCGAGGACGGAAATCGACCATGACCAAAGCCAGCGCAAAACCGGCCGACATCGAGCACGCCCATGCCGTGGTCTGGATCGATCACCTGACGGCGAAGATCTTTCCGATGGGACTGGCGGGTGTCGGCGAGGTGGTCTTGCATGCGAATCCTTCCTCGGCCCATCTGCATCACAAGGCCAACAGCATCGGCTCCGGCCGTGCCGAGGAGGACAGGAGCTTCCTGCCGACGGTGGCGGAGTCCTTGCTGTTCTGCCGCGACATTCTGATCGTCGGACCGGGGATCGAAAAGGCAGCATTGCTGCAGTATCTGCAGGAGAATCGCACAGACCTGGCCGCGAACCGGCTGCACGTCGAGGCCAGCGACCATCCGACCGACCGCGAGATCATCGCGCTCGGCCGACGCCGCTTCGGCCTCGAGTAAAGGAGCGTCGCGATGAAACCGCGCGCCTCTGCCAGCCAGCAACTCGTGCCGTTCCCCGTTCAGGCATCCGTCGTGCCGGAGGGGCCGTGTGCGTGCGCTCCACCCGTGTCGCCGTCGATTGCCGATGCGATCGACCGTTCGCTGCACGCCACCATCGCGCGCTTCACCGGCGGCGTTTCGCCGGCGGCGCTGGCGCTGGCCTTTGCCGACTGGCAGCTGCACCTGGCGGCATCGCCCGGCAAGCAGCTCGCGCTCGCGGGCGAAGCTGCGCGCAGCAGCTATCGTTTCGCCCAGGCTTTGGCCCTTCCCAATGCGAAATTCGCGCCCTGGTCTCTGATCGGGCCCGCACCCGCCGACCGCCGCTTCTCGGCACCCGACTGGGAGCTGCCGCCCTTCAACATGATGGCACAGGCCTTCCTGCTCACCGAGCAATGGTGGCATTCCGCCGCCTCCGGCGTGCGCGGGCTGTCGCAAGCGAATGCGGCGATTGCCGACTTTGCGATGCGGCAGTGTCTGGACATGGCGGCGCCATCCAATTTCGCCTTCGGCAATCCGGAGGTCTGGCGAAGAACCATGGAAACCGGGGGCGGCAATCTCGCCGCCGGCCTGCACAATTGGCTCGAGGATGCGCACGCGCTGCTCGAATCGGCCGCGCGCGGCGAGGCGAGGCCGTTCGCCGTCGGCAAGGACGTTGCGACCGCGCCCGGCAAGGTGGTCTATCGCAACCGGCTGATCGAACTGATCCAGTATGCGCCACAGACGGCGGAAGTCCGCCCCGAGCCGGTGCTGATCGTGCCGGCCTGGATCATGAAGTACTACATCCTCGATCTGTCGCCGCACAATTCGCTGGTGCGCTACCTCGTCGGGCAGGGATTTACGGTGTTCATGATCTCCTGGCGCAATCCGACGGAGGAGGATCGCGAACTCGGCCTGGAGGATTATCGCAAGCTCGGCATCGACGCTTCGATTGCCGCGATCAATTCGATCGTGCCGGGACAGCCGATCCACGCGGCGGGCTATTGCCTCGGCGGCACGCTGCTCTCGATCGCCGCCGCGCACCTCGCCACGACGCGGCCGGATTGCCTGCGCTCGCTGACGCTGCTGGCGGCGCAGACCGATTTCACCGAAGCGGGCGAGCTGACGCTTTTCATCAACGAGAGCCAGGTCGCCTTCCTCGAGGACATGATGTGGGAGCGCGGCGTGCTCGGCACCGAGCAGATGGCCGGCGCCTTCCGGATCCTGCGCTCCAACGACCTGATCTGGTCGCGCGCGGTCCGCGCCTATCTGATGGGTGAGCGCGCCGTGCCGAACGACCTGATGTCGTGGAATGCGGACGCCACGCGCATGCCCTACCGGATGCATTCCGAGTATCTGCGCCGGCTGTTCCTCAACAACGAGCTGGCGGAAGGCCGCTACTGCGCCGGCTGCGACCTGGTCTCGCTGTCCGACCTTCACGCCCCGATGTTCGTGGTGGGCACACTGCGCGATCACGTGGCGCCATGGCGCTCGACCTACAAGATCAACTACCTCGCGGCCGACGCCGACATCACCTATGTGCTGGCCAGCGGCGGCCACAACGCCGGCATCGTCGCGCCGCCGGGCGAGGCGGGGCACAGCTACCAGGTGCTCGGCAAGATGGCCGATGCGCCATATCTCGGCCCCGACGAGTGGCTCGGTCACGCGGCGAAGCATGAGGGTTCGTGGTGGCCGGAATGGGTGCACTTTCTGAGCCAGCATTCCGGCGCGCCCGCCGCCGCGCCGCCGCTGGGAACGAAGCAGGGGACTTTGATGGATGCTCCCGGTCAATATGTGCTGCAATCCTAGGATGGAGATAGATGCGGCGCAGCCCGCGCCAGCGTTTCGTCCGGCGATCCCGACGCTTCGATGAGCGGCCAGTCGATCGCGCCCAGGTCGATGGCTTCCTGTCCGAGCGCGACCGCCTCCGTCGCATCCGACGCATCGGCGCGGCGCGAGCCGATGCGCCGTGCGCGGACATCGGGCGTGGCGATCAGGAAGACGCCGTGGAATTCGATACCGGCGGCGCGGGCGATTGCCGCGGCAGTCGTCCGCTCGGCCTCCGTAAGGAACGCCGCATCCAGGATGGCCGAGTGTCCCTGCGCCAGCACTTTGCGGGCGCGCTCGAACATCTCGCCATAGACGCGGTCCGCGCTTTCGCTTGTATAGGCCGCCGCGGGCAGCCGCGTCAGAACATCGACTCCGGCGAGTTCCTTGCGGATGACGTCCGAGCGCAGCAGCACCGCGCCGGGCGCCGGCGCGATCCGTCCGGCGATGCCGCGGGCGAGCTCGCTCTTGCCGGTTCCGGAGCGCCCGCCGATCGCGATCAGCGATGGCTTGCCCGGCGCGATCAGCTTCAGCGCCAGCGCGAAATAGGATTTCGCGTCGGCGAGGCAGGAGGGATCGTCCGGACGAAGCTCGTGCTTGGTGAACGACACCAGTGCGCGGACCGCGGCACGGATGGACAGGAACAGCGGAAGCAGCGACAGCCCGTCGCCGTGCTCGCGCCAGGTGGACTGCAAATAGCCGTTGAGCAAGCGGTTCGCCGCATCGGCTTCGCCAAAGTGCAGGAAGTCCATGATCGGGAAGGCGAGATCGTAGAGCAGGTCCGTCGTCGCCATTGCAGCATCGAATTCGATGGCGTCGAACAGGACGGGCTTTTCGCCGATCATGACGATGTTGGCGAGATGCGCATCGCCATGGCAGCGCCGCACCAGCCCGGCTGAGGCGCGCCGTTGCAACAGGGCGAGTTGGTTGCGCAGGTGCCGGTGACTGAGTTCGTGCAGCCGGTCGACCTCGCCGGCTGGCAGCGCGCTCTGCTCGCGGAATTTGTCGGTGTTGCGATCGATGATGGTCGCGACCGAAGCCGGCCATTGCGATCCCTTGGCAATCGGCGCGCCGGCATGGGAAGTGCGCATCGTTTCGACCAGCGCGTCCGCCGCGCCGGACGGAACGGCGCGCGCCGCGGCGAGATGGTCGAGCGTGCGCGTCTCGTCGAAGCGCGCCATTTCCACCGCCCACTCGACCGGCGGCCCCTTGCCGTCGAGCGCAAGCCCGTCCGCTTCGCGGGTGACGGCCACCACCCGGCGATAGATTGCTGGCGCGTTGCGGGCGTTGACGGTGAGCTCCTGCTCGCAGCAGAGCCTGCGCCGCTCCAGTGTCGAGTTGTCGAGGAAAGGTAGCCTGATCGCACGCTTGATCTTCAACACGCGATCGGCGGCAAGGAACACGATCGAGATATGAGTATCGACGCGCTTCATTGGCACGCCGGTGCCGGCGCCGCCGGCGAGAAACGCCAGAACTTCGTCCTGTCCGGACGCATTGGATTGCAGAGGTGCGGTCACGGTTGCAGCACCGCAGCGCCAACGAGTTTTCCCTCGCGCAATTGCGCCAGCGCCTCGTTGGCGCGTTGCAGCGGAAACACCGTCGTGTGCGTTCTGATGTTCGCCTGCGCCGCGACCTTCAGGAAGTCGATCCCGTCCTGCCGGGTCAGATTGGCGACCGAGACGAGCTGCCGCTCCTGCCAAAGGATGCTGTAGGGGAAGGCCGGGATGTCGGACATGTGAATGCCGGCGCACACCACGCGGCCGCCTTTGCGCACGGCGCGCAAGGCGAGCGGCACCAGCGCGCCGACGGGGGCATAGATGATCGCGGCATCGAGCGGCACCGGCGGCGCATCTTCGGAGGCGCCGGCCCAGACCGCGCCGAGCGCGCGCGCCAAGGCCTGCGCTTCGCCGTCTCCGTTGCGCGTGAAGGCATAGACCGAACGGTCTTGCCACCGCGCAACTTGCGCGACGATGTGGCCCGCCGCGCCAAAACCGTAGATGCCGATGTGCTTGCCGTCGCCAGCCATTGCCAGCGACCGCCAGCCGATCAGCCCGGCACAGAGAAGGGGAGCGAGCGTCGCGTCGTCGCCATCCTCGCCGAGCGGAAAACAATAGCGGGCGTCGGCAACGAGATGCGTCGCAAAGCCGCCGTCGCGGGTATAGCCGGTGAATTGCGGGCGGTCGCAGAGATTTTCTCGGCCCTCCTCGCAATAGGCGCAGTGTCCGCAGGTCCAGCCGAGCCACGGCACGCCGACCCGCATGCCCGGCATCAGATCGGCGACACTGGTCCCGACCGCATCGATTCGGCCGACGACTTCGTGACCGGGCACGATGGGATAGCGGATGTCGGGCAGCTCGCCGTCGACGACGTGCAGATCGGTCCGGCAGACGCCGCAGGCGCTCACTTTCACGCGCACCTCGCCGGCGCCGGGGACGGCGTCCGGACGCTCTTGCATCGTAAGTGCCGCCCCGGGGGCGGCGAGAACCATGGCTTGCATCGGGACTTCCTGACAGCGGGCATTGGCAATCTTGCCCAACGCGGCAAAGCCGGCTTGATCTCCCGCAACGTCAAGGGAGTCGGCTAACCCCTTGAAATCGATCGGCCCGTTGGGCCAGAACTTAACGCCGCCGGGACAGTTTGGTCCCGCCCATACCTTGACCTTTGCCCCGCCACCGAGTAGATACCCGCCACCTGCTGCCGGCCCGTTTTCGGATCTCCGGCGCGGCGTTGAATTCCCCCGACAATCGAGCTCGTTTTGCGGCTCATCCTTCCGACGAGGGCTGGGCTGATATCGGCTGCTCGGGAATCCCGTAAAATCAAACATCGTCTCGCGACGGCCTTGGATCGACAGAATGGCTTTCAGCCCGTTCAAATTCCTGCAGGAAGTGCGCTCGGAGGCCGGCAAGGTCACCTGGCCGACCCGCCGTGAGGTGACCGTCACGACCATCATGGTGTTCATCATGGTGGCGCTGGCGTCGGTCTTCTTCTTGTTCGCGGACCTGATCATCCGCTATTTCGTTACATTTCTGCTGGGCATCCGCTGATGAGCGCCGGAACTCAACTTATGGACAAGCGCTGGTATATCGTTCACGCCTATTCGAACTTCGAGAAGAAGGTCGCGGAATCGATCCGCGAGCAGGCCAAGCAGCGCGGGCTCGAGGAATTGTTCGAGCAGGTGCTGGTGCCGACCGAGAAGGTCACCGAGGTGCGCCGCGGCCGCAAGATCGACGCCGAGCGCAAGTTCTTCCCGGGCTACGTGCTGGTGAAGATGAAGCTGACCGACGAGGCGTTTCATCTGATCAAGAATACGCCCAAGGTGACCGGCTTTCTCGGCGCCGAAAACAAGCCGATGCCGATCTCCGAGACCGAGGCCATGCGCATCCTGCACCAGGTGCAGGAGGGCGTGGAGCGGCCGAAGGCGTCGGTGACGTTCGAGATCGGCGAGAACGTCCGCGTGGCGGATGGTCCGTTCGCTTCGTTCTCGGGTGTGGTCGAGGAAATCGACGAGGCGCGTTCGCGCGTGAAGGTCGCGGTGTCGATCTTCGGCCGCGCGACCCCGGTCGAACTGGAATTCGGTCAGGTCGAGAAGGTCTGATCGTCTTGTCATTGCCGGGCTTGACCCGCCTGCGGGGCCGAAGCCCCTTCGGCGCGGCGAAGGCCCGGCAATCCATCCGCTTCGCAAGAAGTTTTTGCGAAATGGGATGGATGCCCGGATCAAGTCCGGGCATGACGGAAGTGGGGGCGGCGACGCCTCCGGAATGCCGTGGAAGGGGACTGACGGTTGCCAGCCGTCATGCGAACCGCACCACGGTCCTGTGAAGTTTCCGGAATGGTCCGGAAACAGCATGAGGAGTGACACATGGCAAAGAAAGTGACCGGATACCTGAAGCTTCAGGTGCCGGCGGGAGCTGCGAATCCGTCGCCCCCGATCGGCCCCGCGCTTGGTCAGCGCGGCCTGAACATCATGGAGTTCTGCAAGGCGTTCAACGCCCAGACCCAGAAGGAAGAGAAGAACACCCCGATCCCGGTGATCATCACCATCTATGCGGATCGTTCCTTCACCTTCGAGATGAAGACGCCGCCGATGTCCTTCTTCCTCAAGAAGGCCGCCAATATCGAATCCGGCTCGAAAGCTCCGGGTCGCGACAAGGCCGGCAAGGTGACACGCGCGCAGGTGCGCGAGATCGCCGAGAAGAAGATGAAGGATCTCAATTGCGACAGCATCGAATCGGCCATGAAGATGGTCGAGGGCTCCGCCCGTTCGATGGGTCTGGAAGTTGCGGGGTAAGGCGCCATGGCAATCGGAAAACGTTTGAAGTCCGCCCGCGAAGGCGTCGATCGCGAAAAGATGTACCCGCTGGCCGAGGCCATCAAGATGGTCAAGGCACGCGCCAAGGCCAAGTTCGACGAGACCATCGAGATCGCGATCAATCTCGGCGTCGATCCGCGCCATGCCGACCAGATGGTCCGCGGCGTCGTCACCCTGCCGAACGGCACCGGCCGCACGCTGCGCGTCGGCGTGTTCGCGCGCGGTGCGAAAGCGGAAGAAGCCAAGGCTGCCGGGGCCGACGTGGTCGGCGCCGAAGACCTGGTGGAGAAGGTGCAGGGCGGCAACATCGATTTCGATCGCTGTATCGCCACCCCCGACATGATGCCGCTGGTCGGCCGCCTCGGTAAGGTGCTCGGGCCCCGCGGCATGATGCCGAACCCGAAGATCGGCACCGTGACCATGGACGTCACGACAGCCGTGAAGGGCGCCAAGGGCGGCTCGGTCGAGTTCCGCGTCGAGAAGGCCGGCATCGTGCAGGCCGGCGTCGGCAAGGCCTCGTTCTCCGAGGAAAAGCTGGTGCAGAACGTCAAGGCGCTCGCGGATGCGGTCGCCAAGGCCAAGCCCGCCGGCGCCAAGGGTACCTACATCCAGCGTGTTGCGGTCTCCTCCACCATGGGACCGGGCGTGAAGGTCGAGCCGGGCACGCTGCACGACTGATGTGCGGCCGGAAGGCATGAAGATTAGAGGGCGGGACCGGGAAACCGGTTCCGCCTTTTTCGTTTGAAGGAAGAGGCCGCGATGCCCGAAAAAGTCCTGATCCTCCACCGCTTCCCGAAATCGCAGATGGTGCGCATCAGCCAGTGCTACGAGCTGATGGATGCGGCGGGGAAGAAGCCCGGCGAGGTATTTTCGGCAGACGAGCTCGGCTCCGTTCGCGCCGTGCTGGCCGCAGGCGGCCAAAAACTCGGCGGCGACGTCATGGATCTCCTGCCGCGGCTCGGCGCCATCGTCTGCTACGGCACCGGCTATGACGGCGTCGACCTCAAGGCCGCCGCCGAGCGCAACATCGCGGTCGGCAACAGTCCCGGCGCCAACGCTTCTTCCGTCGCCGACATGGCGCTCGCCCTGACGCTTTCGAGCGTGCGGCGCATCCTGGTCGCCGACGGCTTTGTCCGCGACGGCAGCTGGGCCGCCTCGAAGCCTTCGCCGCTGATGCGGCCGCAGAACGGCATGGGCGGACGCAAGGTCGGCGTCTACGGCATGGGCGAGATCGGCCGCCGCATCGCTTCCCGCGTCGCCGCCTTCGAGAGCGAGGTCGGCTATTTCAGCCGCAGCCGCTACGACCTGCCGTACCGTTATTTCGAGAGCCTGGAGGCGCTGGCCGACTGGTGCAGCGTGCTTGTTATCGCGGTGCGCGCCGGGCGGGAGACGCATCACGTCGTGGGCGCCGACATCTTGCGGCGGCTCGGCGCGGATGGACACGTCGTCAACATCGCGCGCGGCTCGGTGATCGACCAGCCGGCGTTGATCGCAGCCCTCACCGACAGGACCATCGCCGGCGCCGGCCTCGACGTCTTCGCCGGGGAGCCGCACGCGCCCGATGCGTTGACCGCGCTGCCCAACGTCGTGCTCGCCCCGCATGTCGGCGGCCACACGCTGGAAGGTCATGTCTCGATGCAGGACTGCGTGATGGCGAATTTGGAGGCGTTCTTTGCGGGGAGGCCGCTGCCGTTTGCGGTGAAGGCGGGGTAGGCGCAACTCGCGCTGCTTGCTCCGCTGTCGCCCCGGCGAAGGCCGGGGCCTATAACCACAGGGTTGCGTTGTTGAAGCAAGCTGGAGCTCCAGCCTTCGCATAACTGCGTCCTGTGTTTATGGGTCCCGGATCGGCGCTCGCGGAGCCTGTCATCGGGCGCGCATTCGCGCGACCCGTTGGCTCGCTTGTCCGGGACGACAGCGGAATTTGCGGATTCAGTTTTCAAACGGCCGAAAGCATTCTCGCAGCGTGTTTCTCGCTCGAGCCTTGCCAATTCGTTGCTCCCTCTTGAACAGAGGGCGCAGGGAAAGCCGGGCGCTGGCTGCGCCCGTAGCACCGTGTGCAACGGTAGTGGAAGAACGCACACGGATTTGACAGGTACAGCCGAGACAGCCCGACTTTCCCCGCGCAATGGTTTACGGCTTATACGTGATCTCCCCGGTGAGCGGCCTTTATTGTCACCGTTGCCGAGCCCGCACAGGCAGGCCGGATAGACGCCAGGGTCGCGGCGCCAGGACCACACGACTTCGCCGTCCGC
>NZ_JBQTHN010000003.1:0-29518 GCF_052389815.1 Bradyrhizobium sp.
CTTCCAGATGCAGACCAGCGCCTATCTGATGGACCTCGAGAACGAGATCCATTTCATCCCGGCGCTGTTCTACAACGTCAACCTCGACCCGACCCGGCGCACCGGACTGGAGACGGCCGCTTCCTACCGCGTCAACGACAGCCTGCTGCTGCGCGGCGGATTTGCCTTCACCCACGCCGAGTTCCGCGAGGGCCCGTTCTCCGGCCGCGACGTGCCGCTGGTGTCGCCCTACACCGCCAGTGCCGGCGTCACCTGGAACATCTGGCAGAATTACCTCGTGCTGGATGCGACTGCGCGTACCTGGGGCGCCCGCTACATGGACAACGACCAGGCCAACACCCAGCGCCGCATTCCGGCCGATGCAACCGTCGATCTGAAGCTCTCCGGCCAGGTCGAGCATTTCTTCTGGTCGGTCGCGGTCAACAATGTGCTCGACGCATTGTACTACGACTATGCGATCGCGAGCTCGTTCACGCCCGGCCGCTTCTCGGCCTATCCGCTGCCGGGCCGCAGCTATCTCGTCAAAGCCGGCGTGACGTTCTGAGGCGCGCCGCCGGCCCGGCCAAGCACCGGGCCGGCTTGTCCCCTCGCCGCGAAACGGTATTCTTCCCGGCTAGATGCCGGGAGAACGAATGTTTGCGTCTTACGGGAAGCTGCGGCCATGACACTGGCCGGCGGCACGGCCGGCCTGTTGCGGCGGGCAATCGCCGATCCCGACACGCAATGGAGCCTCGGGACGTTCGGCGCGATCGCCGAATTCTCGCGTGACGAGGATGAGCCCGCGCAACTGAGCATGGCAGCCGAAATCCTCTCCGTCATCACGGAGCGCGGCGGCATGGCCCTGCGGCTCGATCCCGCGACGCGGCCGTTTGCCTCGGAAGGTCTCACCAAGGCCGACTGGAATCAGCGCGTCGCGCTGTGCCTGCCGGAAGAATCCTGCACCATGAACCGGCGCGGCGTGCTCACCGAACTCGGCACCGACGTGCGAGCACTGCGCGCCCGGGATCGCAACGCGATCCTGTTCGACCTCGGGCTCGGCGCGTTGCAGGCGGATCTTTGCGTGCGCATCGAGGACGATGATGTGGCAACCGAGCTGCGCCGGCATGTGGGACGGCCGGTCTTCGAGCCCGGCAACCCCGCGATGGACATCATCCTGCATACCAATCCGCATCGCGTCTTCATCGGCAGGCTCGGCCGCATCGAGGTGTATCAGCCGATCCCGCCGGCATCGGGCAGGAGTCCGGAGGGGCCGCATACCCATGTATTGCCAAAACTGCTGAGGAGCGGACGCACCCATCCCGCGACCGAGCCGATCCCGACAGGATGGATTCCCTGCGCGCATCTCTATCCGCCGCACCCGGCGCGAACCGGGCTGGGCGCGACGCGTCCGTTCGATGCGGCGCATCTTCAATCGTTCCAGGCGATCATGGCCGCCTTCGGCGATCCCGCGACGGAGGCGATCAAGCAGCAGGTGCGGCAAGCGGTTCGTGACGGCAAGCCACCGGCCGAGCTGACGCAGGAGCGCCATGGACGTATCGCCGCCCGCGTCGCGCTGCGCCAGATGAGGGCCGCCGGCGAGGCATCGCCTGCACTTCCGGCATGGCTGGCAGACCTCGATCAGGGTAGTCTCGGCCAGCACGATGACGAAGCCGCGCAGCACGGCGGCTGTTGAGGGAACTGCGGAGAAGCGCGCATGGCAGGCAGGGAAAAGCCGGACAATCCGCCGAAGGACGACGGCAAGAAGAAGCCGCCGCCTCCACCGCCAGCCGATGACGACGAGGACGGCGATTTCGCCACCCCGAAGAAGGATCGTTACGGCACCGACGACGAGCCGCTAGAGTGAAGATTCATCGCAGCTCTCTCCGCTGTCGTCCCGGCGAAAGCCGGGATCCATAACCCCAGAGAGTGGTCGTTGAGCGAAAGCCGTCCATCACCGTGTTTCAACAACATCCGCCGCGGCGTATGGGTCCCGGCCTTCGCCGGGACGACAACAGAGTATGCCGCCACAACGCGGGCCACCCTACGATTCCCGCAAAATCTGGCATAGACTGCCCCCAGCCCGCCGTCCCGGCGGGGCGCTTGTCCGGGGGTAGAAGGACATGAGGAAGGTCAACTGGGCGCAGGTCGGCAAGGTCACCGAGCCCGGCCGCTACATGTTCAGGTTCGGCTTCGTGATCGTCACGGCCGACGACCTCGCGATTTGGCAAAAGTATCCGGAAGCGTCGTTCACGCTGCTGCCGATGTTCTCGTCGGGGCCGCAGGAGGAATACAAGCTCGGCGCGTTCGACCTTTCGGGGGGTGGCTCTTGATCCTCATGGTGAGGAGCCTGCGAAGCAGGCGTCTCGAACCATGAAGGCCCCGATCTCGCCCGCGGCCATCCTTCGAGACGCGCGCCAAAAGGCGCGCTCCTCAGAGAATGTGAATCTATTCGACTTTCGCGATTTTCGACGACTCTAAGTCTTTGATTTGACTCATGTCGAAAATTGCCGGAATCGAAAGATTCACAGCCTCTCAGGATGAGAACTGAGGGTGTGGCTACGAATTCAGCCTCTCAATCTCTCTGATGCTCCTCACATCCAGCAAATGCTCGCCGAAGCCGCCGCGCGCAAGTTTGGCGGCGGACGACGGCGAAGCCAGCAGCAGCGCCAGCGTCATGAGCAGCGGCACTGCGCCGAGCCGGTCGTGCGCGAGCGGCGTCAGCTCCTCGATGCTGGCGGCATAGGGGCCGCTGTGGTCGAGGATGCGGCCGAATTCGCGCGCGATCGCAACGCGCGAGCCGCCGTGCGCGGCAAGGCCGAGCAGCGCCTGCATGGCCAGATGCGTCAGCACGCCGTCGCGGCTTTCCGCCAGGGGCGCCGGCGCCTCGCCCAGCGAGACGCGCAGGAGCTGCGCGACCAGATCGGTGCCGGCCGCCCACGCGTTGAACGGCTCGACCAGCCGCGGATTGCAGTCGATCAGCAGCGGCGCGCCGCCATCGTCAGGCATGATGTAGTCGACGGAAAGGCCGCCATGCCAGGCGAGCTCGGCGCCGAGCTTTTCGAGATAACTCGCGACGAGCGGCCGGCGCACGCTTTGCTTGACCGCCTCGCCGCCGCCGACGCCGGGCGCGACCTGGCGATAGGCATGGAAGCCGACGAGCCTGCCGCGGCAGAATACCGCCTGCGCCTTCTCCGTGGCGCCGGCGACCCTGTCCTGAACCAGCACCTCGTCGAAGGCGCCGCCGGCGTCGATCGCATGCAGCGCGCTGGCAAGCTCGCTCTCATTATGCACGAAATGGATGCCGCGGCTGGCGGTGCCGACCGAGGCCTTCACCACGGCCGGGAAACGAGTGGCGCCGCGCGGCTCGGACTGCGACGTGAGGATTCGCGTCGGCGGCTGCGGCAGATCGAGCCGCGCGAGCAGCCGGCTGAAGCCGGCCTTGCTGTGCGCCGTACGATAGCTTTCGAACGACGGCAGCGCGACCGCGATGCGGCCCTGCAGCCGATCCTGCACCTTGGCAAACAACAGCCCCTGTTCGTGCGTGGGCAACAGCACGTCGAAGCGCCCGCTTGCGATCAGGCTTTCGACGAAAGCGAGGAATCCCGCGGGATCGCGGCGCAGGCCGGGGCAGCGGTGGAACTTGCGCACGAAGCGCGAATAGCGCGAAACGCACCAGGGCGAGGGATCGCAGACCTCGACGTGATGGCCGGCGAGGCCAAGGATGGTGATGACCTCGCGGGCCGAGGTGGAGGAGCCCTCGGGGATCAGGATACGGAGCGGGTTTGCGGGATCGGTCATGTCCGCAATATTTGCCTGCTCGGCCGCGCGATGTCTCTCGGCTTAAAGCCGCATCCCGCCCGCAACCGGCCAAAAAGAACCCAGCCATGCGCGGGCGTTCATGGACAGATAACCCCCTTGGCCGATAGTTTGGGGCTTCGTTTCGAAGACACCGCCGGGCGATTCAACCAAGGTTTTCAGCGAGATATGGCCGACGTTCTGGCTGCACCGCGACAAGCGAAGGCCGACAGCGCGCTGCGCACGTTGTCGGCGATCTCGGTTGCGCATTGGCTCAGCCATTTCCATATCTTCGCGCTGCCGATGCTGTTTCCGTTTCTGAAGCAGCAGCTCGGCGTCGGCTATATCGAGCTCGGCTTTGCGCTGACCGTGTTCGGCGTGGTGTCGGGGCTGACGCAGGCGCCGATCGGCTATCTCGCCGATCACTATGGCGCACGGAGAGTGCTGCTGATCGGGCTCTGCCTCGGCGGTCTCGCGCTGGTGCTGCTGGGCTTGCACCTGTCCTACACGTCGCTGATCGTCTGCGCTGCGCTGCTCGGGCTTGCCAACAGCGTCTACCATCCCTGCGATTACGCCATCCTCGCCGCGCACATGGACGAGGCGCGGATGGGCCGTGCGTTTTCGGTGCATACTTTTGCGGGCTTCCTCGGCGGCGCGGTAGCGCCGGCCATCATGGCGGCGCTGGTCGCAACCGTCGGCGGCTTCGGCGCGCTGATCGTGGCCGGCGCGGTCGGGCCCGCGGTGGCGCTGCTGCTGGTCGCGATGGGCCTGCCCGATGCGCGCGCGGCGGAACGCAAAGCCGGCGACGAGGCGGGCAAGCCGAATATCCTGACGCCCGCGATCGTCGTGCTGACGATCTTCTTCATGCTGCTTGGCCTCTCCAATGCCGGCATCAGCAATTTCGGCGTGGTGGCGCTGATGAGCGGCTATGGCGTGGCGTTCGGCACCGCAAATCTGGCGCTGACGTGTTTCCTCGGCGCCAGCGCCATCGGCGTGCTCGCCGGCGGATTTCTCGCCGACCGCACCGACCGGCACGGCCAGGTGGCCGCGGCCTGCTTTGCGATCAATGCGGCGATCGTGGCAGTCATCGCGGCGCTCGCCCTGCCCTCGCCGCTGCTGATCGGCTTGATGACATCAGCCGGCTTCCTCGGCGGGGTGATCGCGCCCTCGCGCGACATGCTGGTGCGCAATGCCGCGCCATCAGGCGCTGCGGGGCGCGCCTTCGGCATCGTCTCCACCGGCTTCAATTTCTCCGGCATCCTGGCGCCGCTGCTCTACGGCTTCATCATGGACCAGCAGATGCCGCACTGGGTGTTCGGCGCCTCGGTCGCGTTCATGCTGATGACGGTGCTGCTGGCGCTGGTGACGGATCGCAAGGCGAAGTCGCCGGCGGAGCCGGCGGCGGCGCATTGGCTCCTTCCTCCGTCGTCGTGCCCGGGCTCGTCCCGGGCATCCACGTCCTTTTGAGTGCGCTGAAGCGAAGACGTGGATGGCCGGGTCAGGCCCGGCCATGACGGTGTGTTACCGAGCGAACAACTCAGCGCGGCAAGAGCGAGACCGGTGCGGCAGAAGCCGCCGGCCGTGGCGCTGCCAGCGCGCCAGACGCTGCTTGCGGCTTTGGCGGCGCGGGCTTCGACGGCGAGGCTGCGGCGGCGGGCTGCGGCGGGGCGGGCGGCGGCTGCGACAGCTTCTGCCGGATGTCGTCGTCGATGACCTGCAGCGTGGCGATGTTCCTGAGCATCTGCTCCTGCTTGAGCGCGATCTGTTCGACGCTGCGGCGGACGAACTCGAGATTGGCGGCCAGCGGCTCGAGCTGCAGCGCGGGGCTGGCCGCGGCAGCGACCGCAGCCGGCGGCTTGGTCGAAGGAAGATACGACAACAACCAGGCCTGCTCTGGCGCGCGCGCCGCGAGCTCCTGCTTGGCCATGTCGCCATAGGCCTGCCAGCCGAGCGTGCCGCCGATGCCGAGGAGCAGCACGATCGCGAAGCGGCTCACCGCGCGGAACATGCGCCGGCCGAGCGAGCGTCGCGGGCGCGGCGGCGGGAGCGCGTCGAACGCTGCGCCGGTGGGGCGCCTGCCGAACCGCGGTTCGCTGCGATCATCCCGATCGCGCGCAGACCTGCCGGACGGCTCTTCCGGGGCGGTGTCATTATCCGCCAGCGGCGGACTTTGCGAGTAAAGCATTGCTACCTCTGTCGATGGTTCCTGCCCAGCGGGATGAGCTCATCGGGTTTTGACCGAACGGTGGCAGGCGCAGAGCAACCTTGCGGCGAATCCCGGGTCGACGACGATCAAGCGGCCGCCGTTGCGAAAATGCCGCACAAGTTCCCACCTCACGCCGCGGCGCCGACCTTCGGTGCCATCAGCGCCGCCCGCCGCAACTCGTCCGGATCGCGTTCACCGGTGCGGGCACAGGCCAGGATGTTCTGTGCGAGCGCGTTGCGGTTCGACGGCGTGCGCAGATTCGGCGGCAACGACTGCACCACCTGATCCAGAATCCGCCCCATCAGCGCCAGTTCTTCCGGATAATAGACAGTGTTTCGATCCGACAACATTGACGTCGATTCCCCTCTTCATCATCGCGCTGTCATTCAGCTTTCGTTGACCCGTTTGTCCGCGTCAGGGCGGAAAGATGACGGTCCGGGCATCGCTGGTTGGCGGAAGATGGGCAGCGTCGATTGCGAATGGACCGCGATGCGTTGGAGTTCGTCATGTCCAGGCTCGTCCCGGGCATCCACGTTCCCGGCGGCTTCGCACACTCGATGTCGTCCCGGACAAGCGAGCCAACGGGTCGCGCGAATGCGCGCCCGATGACAGGCTCCGCGAGCGCGATCCGGGATCCATAACCACCGCTAGGTGTTGTTGAGCAGGCTGGAGCTACAGCCTTTCGAACAACGAACGACTGTGGTTATGGGTCCCGGCTTTCGCCGGGACGACACCGTTATTGTTGCGCGTGCTTGTAGCCTTTACCCCTCACGCAAACTTCGGCTGCGTGGCCGATGCCGCAAGGCGCGCGCGCTCGGTGTTGGGCCAGAGCAGCAGCAGGCCGAGCAAGCCGGAGACGACCATGATCGCAGCGTTGATGGTGAAGCCGGTCATGTAGCCGGCGAGCGGGGTCGCCGCGCGCTGGATCACGCTGCCCATCACCAGCGGGGCGAGGATGCCGGCGAGCGTGTAGATCGCGCCGTAGATGGCGATGACGGCGCCGCGCTGCGACACCGGCGTGAACTCGCCCAGCATCGGCGGGCACACTACGTAGATGGCGCCGCACAAGCCCGATCCCACGACGAGCAGCGCGACCTGTAGTCCGGCGCCGCTGACATACGGCAGCAGGGCGAGGATGCAGCCGCCGACGATGAGGGGAGCAGCTCCAAGCACGCCGCGCGCGCCGCGCGTGGTGAAGCCCTTGGCCAGCATCACCTGCGAGAACCACCCCGTCAGCAGCACGATCGTGGCGCCGAACACCCAGGGCAGCACCGTGATCCAGCCCGCGTCCTTCTGCGTGAATCCGAGGCCCTCGATGATGAAGGACGTGAACCAGGTCAGCCCGAGCGACAACGCCCAATAGGCGCCGAAGGTGGCGGCGCAGCAGCCGACGAAGGTGCGCGAGGTCAGAAGGTTGAAATAGGGAATGCGGACCTCGCCGGCTACTTCGGCCGCAGTCGACACCAGCGGGCCCTCCTTGCCGAGCGCTGCCCACGCCACGACCCAGAACAGGCCGACGACGCCGAGCGCGCCGAAGGCATGGTGCCAGCTGTAATTGACGATCAGCCAGTTCAGCGCGGGCACGGCGAGGATGACGCCGAAGGCCGAGCCCTGCGACAGGATCGCGGTTGGCAGCGTGCGCTTCTCGTCGGGGAACCACTTGTAGACCGCATGCGCAGCCACCGAGAAGGCCGGCCCCTCGCCGGCGCCGAGGATGATCCGGCAGATCACCAGCGTGGAGAAGCTGACGGTGCCCACCATCGGAAACTGTGCCAGCGACCAGATCACCGCCATCACCAGCAGCACCCAGCGGGTGGCGACGCGGTTGACGATGAAGCCGACGACGATGGCGGAAATCGAGAACAGGAAGAAGAACGAAGCGCCGAGGAAGCCGAACTGCTCTGGATCGAGCTTCAGATCCGCCCTGATCGGCACGCCGGCGAGGTTGACGACGATCTTGTCGGCGAAGTTGACCACCATGAACAGGAACAGCAGAAAGGTGATCTTCCAGGCGCCGGCAGGCGTCGGTTGTCCGGTCATGGTGGCTTCCCCGTAAAGCTCGTTGTTGGCTCTGTGAAAATGGCCTGAAGGGATGCTAGCCATGCCGCCATCGCCTTGGCAATCGGGCATTTTCACGGGATCGGCGCAGGCGGTCTTGCTATGGTGCGGGTGCAACAGAAGAGGAAGCCATGCCGCTCTTGACCGATCGCGCGAACATCGCCGGCGCACCCGCATTGCTGGCAGCTTTCGCCGGCACCGCGGCTGCTGAGCCATCGGCCCCGGCAGGCGGAGCGAATTGAGCGTGCTCGAGATCACCGGCCTCACCAAGAGCTACCGCTCGGCCAGCGAGACGGTTGCCGTGCTGCGCGGGGTCAATCTGCGCGTGGCGGCACGCGAGAGCGTGGCGCTGACCGGCGAATCCGGCAGCGGCAAGAGCACGCTGCTGCACCTGATCGCGGGGCTGGATGCCGCCGATGACGGCGAGATCCGCGTCGACGGCGTCGCGCTCTCCGCGCTCAACGATGCCGCGCGCGCTCGCTTGCGGCGCGACCGGCTGGGCCTCGTGTTCCAGCAGTTCAATCTGATTCCCAGTCTTTCCGTCGAGGACAATCTGAAATTCCAGTCGCGCCTTGCAGGCAGGCACGATGCGTCCTGGCACGCCGAGCTTACGGAGCGGCTCGGGCTTACCGATCTCCTCAAGCGCTATCCGGAGCAGCTTTCCGGCGGGCAGCAGCAGCGCGTCGCGATCGGCCGCGCGCTGGCGCCGAAGCCGCTATTGCTGCTCGCCGACGAGCCGACCGGCAATCTCGACGAGGACACCGCCGACGAAGTGCTGGCGCTGGCGCGCGACCTGGTCGCGCGCTCGGGATGCGGCTTCCTGATGGTGACGCACAGCGCGCGCCTCGCCGCAACGCTCGACCGGCAGGTGACCTTGCATGCGGGGTTGATCGCATGAGGCGCGCACTGTGGACATTGGCGACGCTCCTCAGCCATTGGCGGCGGCATCCGATGCAGCTCTCAACGCTGCTGATCGGCCTGATCTCGGCGACCGCGCTGTGGAGCGGCGTGCAGGCGCTGAACCAGCAGGCGCGTCAGTCCTACGACCGCGCCGCCGCGATGTTCGGCGGCACGCGCACTGCGATGCTGGTGGAAAAGGACGGCAAGGCTATTCCGCAAAGCCTGTTCGCCGACCTGCGCCGCGCCGGCTGGCCGGTGTCGCCGGTGGTGGAAGGCCGCATCCAGATCGGCGGGCGCAGCTTCCGCTTGCTCGGCATCGAGCCGATGACGCTGCCGGGCGAGGTCGGCAACGCGCCGACGGTGGCGCGCGGCGAATTCGCCGCCTTTATCACGCCCCCGGGCCAGATGCTGGCCGCGCCGGAAACATTGTCCAGCCTCAGGCTCGCCGAGGGCGCGCAGCCATCGGCCAACAACGGGATGCAGCTGCCGCCGCTCCGCCTGCAACAAAGCCTCGTGCCCGACGTGCTGGTGGTCGATATCGGCATGGCGCAGCAGATCCTGGGCACGCCGGGCCAGGTGTCGCGACTGCTGCTCGGCAAGGCCAAAGGCAAGCGCGCGTCATTGCAGAGCGTCGCCGGCTACCGGCTCCGCCTGGTCGAGCCGGATGCGGAAACCGATCTGGAGCGGCTCACCGATAGTTTCCATCTCAACCTCACCGCGTTCGGGCTGCTGTCGTTCTTCGTCGGGCTGTTCATTGTCAACTCCGCGGTGGGGCTCGCCTTCGAGCAGCGGCTGCCGATGCTGCGCACGCTGCGCTCCTGCGGCGTGTCGGCGCGCATGCTCAATACCGTGCTGGTCGTCGAGCAGATCGCATTCGCGCTCGCCGCCGGGATTGCCGGCCTCGTCTGCGGCTATTTCATCGCTGCGGCGCTGCTGCCGGATGTCGCAGCATCGCTGCGCGGGCTCTATGGCGCGGCGATACCCGGGCAACTCACGCTCAAGAGCGAATGGTGGCTCGCCGGCATCGCCATCTCCGTGATCGGCGCGCTGGCCGCCTCCGCCGCCAGCCTGATCAAGGCGGCGCGGCTATCGGTGCTTGCCTCCGCGCAGCCGCAGGCCTGGCAGCAGGCGCAGCGGCGCTGGCTGCAATGGCAAAGCGCAGCTGCGCTGCTCATCTTCGCGATCGCCGCTGGCTTCCTGTGGTTCGGCGACTCGCTGCTGGCGGGATTTGCCGTGCTCGCCGCCCTGATGCTGGGCGCGGCGCTGGCGCTGCCGCCGATCCTGGAGCGCGTGCTGGCGCTCGGCGAGCGCGGCGCCGAGAAACCGCTGGCGCGCTGGTTCTGGGCCGACAGCCGCCAACAGCTTTCCGGGCTTTCGCTCGCCTTGATGGCGCTATTGCTCGCACTGGCCGTCAATGTCGGCGTCGCCACCATGGTGGAAAGTTTCAGCCGCACCTTCCTGATCTGGCTCGACGGCCGCCTCGCGAGCGATGTTTATGTCTTCGCCAAGGACGACAGGCAGGCAAGCGAGATCAAGACGTGGCTGCGCGGAAGGAGCGAGGTGCAGGCGATCCTTCCGACCGGGCGCGCCGACGTGCAGATCGCGGGCCAGCCGATCGAGATCTTCGGGATCGTCGACCACACAACCTATCGCGAGCACTGGCCGCTGCTGGAAGCCGTGCCCAACGCCTGGGTGCGCTTGCGTCCGGGCAACACCGCGTTCATCAGCGAGCAGCTGGCGCGGCGGCTGAAACTTTCCATCGGCGACCGCATCGATGTGCCGGCCGCCGTCGGCGACTGGCCTCTCGATATCGCCGGCATCTATGCCGACTACGGCAACCCCAAGGGCCAGATCACCGTCAACTACGCCGCGCTGACGCGATATTTCCCGCAGCTGCCGCAAACCCGCTTTGGCCTCCGCGTCGAACCCTCGCAGATTCCGGTACTGATATCAGCGCTGCGCGAGAAGTTCTCGCTCGACGAGCGGGCCATCGCCGACCAGGCGGCCGTGAAGGCGGAATCGAAGCGCATCTTCAACCGCACCTTTGCGGTGACGACGGCGCTCAACGCATTCACATTGGGCGTCGCCGGTATCGCGCTGCTAACAAGCCTGCTGACGCTCGCCAATTCGCGCCTGCCGCAACTGGCGCCGCTCTGGGCGATCGGCGTGACGCGGCCGCGGCTCGCGGCGATCGAGCTGCTCAAGACCATGTCGGTGGCGCTGATTACCGCCCTGCTCGCGCTGCCGCTCGGACTGCTCGTCGCCTGGTGTCTCCTTGCTGTCGTGAACGTCAAAGCATTTGGCTGGCGGCTGCCGTTCCAGGTATTTCCATCGCAACTGGCCGGGCTCGTCGGCGTTGCCATGATGGCGGCGTTTTGCGCGGCGGCGCTGCCCGTGCTGCGGCTGGCGCGGATGCAGCCGACCGGCCTGATCCGGATCTTCGCCAATGAGCGCTAGCGGCATCACCCGACGAACCTTTGCCGGCGGCGCGGCATTCCTCGCCCTTGCCGCCACGGCGCGTGCGCAGGGCTTTGCCGGACTGGAGGAGAAAGCGGACGGCTTTGCGCTCGTCGTTCCCGGCCGGGCGTTTTCGTTTCCCGCCGATCACGGCCCGCACCCGGAATTCCGCATCGAGTGGTGGTATGTGACGGCGAACCTGCGCGATGCCGCCGGTACCGCCTATGGCGCGCAATGGACGCTGTTCCGGCAGGCGTTGCGGCCGGGCCCGCTGCTCGAGGGCTGGGCCACGCAACAGGTATGGATGGCGCATGCGGCGGTGACGGGCGTGGATGCCCATCACACCGCGGAGACTTTTGCGCGCGGCGGCGTCGGACAGGCCAACGTCGAGGCGGCGCCGTTCCGCGCCTTCATCGACGCCTGGCAGATGCGCGCGCTCGACGGCTTCGACACGGACAGGATCGCGCCGCTTGAGCTCACGGCATCGTCGTCCGACTTCAGCTATGCGCTGAGACTTACCGCCGATCGTCCGCTGGTGCTGCAAGGCGACGGTGGCTTCAGCAAGAAATCCGAGCGCGAGCAGGCCTCCTATTATTACAGCCAGCCGTTCTTCAAGGTGACGGGCGAGGTCGCCGTCGACGGCAAGCCCGTCACCGTCACCGGCCTTGCCTGGATGGACCGCGAATGGAGCAGCCAGCCCCTCGCCTCCGACCAGAGCGGCTGGGACTGGTTCGCGCTGCATCTCGACGGCGGCGAAAAGCTGATGCTGTATCGAATGCGCCACGCCGACGACCGGCATTATGCGTCGGGAAATTTCATCTCGCCCGAGGGCAAGGCAACGTCGCTCGCCACCGCCGAAATCGCGATGACGCCGAAGGGCACGACCGAGATTGCCGGCCGCAGGATCCCGACCGCCTGGCATGTCGCCATTCCGCGCCTCAATCTCGCGATCGATTGCACGCCGCTCAACCCGAAGAGCTGGATGGGCACGGCCTTCGCATATTGGGAAGGCCCGATCAGCTTCGCCGGCAGCCATCGCGGCGTCGGCTATCTCGAGCTGACGGGGTATTGACTTGAGCGGCCTCTACGACAGGATGATTCCTCACCACCGACGTCACGCGGCGCCCGGGGGCGCCGACCGGCAGGCCAATTCCCTGCCCGGAAACGCAGCTTCCTATTCTCTCAATATCTTCGCATCCGAGCCATGGCGCCGGCGACGATCTGCATGGAGATGCCGAGCACCCAGCCGATCAGGATCAGCACCGTCCAGGCGATGTGCGGCTGCTCGCGCAGCACGATTACGCCGACGGAAGCAAAGGCGGTCAACGCGGCACAGAAGGTGCCGGTGGCGGTGAGCAGCTCGGCGGAATCGAACCGCCTGGGCCTGCCGCTTTTGCCGATATCGTCGGGATCGAATTCGAGTTGTGGCGTGTCGATGCCGAGATAGAAGCCGACCGCGCCGCCGATCATCATGATCAGCAGGAACCCCTGCGTGGTGAGTGCGGCGATGGACGAGCCGGTATGCGCGGCGACGAACAATCCGCTCGCAGCGCCTGCCATCGCGAGCCCGCTCCGTTCCAGGATATGGGCGAATTTTCTGACGCGCATCCACATGTCGCACCCCGCGGCATCGCAACGCAGGCAGGCTAGACCCATTTTGGAACCGGCGAAAGCGATTATCGCCGGCGGGGCGAGGCGGATCGGAGGCGGTATTTACTTCAATGTTTCGCCTCACCATGCGCCGCGTTTCCGCCGCGAGAACACGCCGGAATGGATATCGTTCGTCCGCCATCTCGGTGGTTGCCTGCATGCGCAGGTGAGCGGCACGCGTTCACCCGCCCGGAAGCATTCCAGGATCACGCGATTGGGATCGCGTTGCCGATATTCGATCACGATCGACGGCCAGAATGCGACGCGGCGGCGCGTCGAACCGCGCGCCGTCCTCGTGGCTCTGCGTAGCCCCGTCCGTTTGCGGACGGACGGGGTGATCGCAGCAGCCGAAGCAGAAGGCAGCGGCGAAAGCCTGATGCCGGGTCCGGCGGCGTCTTGCGCTGACCCGCTGGCATTTGCGGCAAAGATCGAGGCTCGCGGCCGGCATTCAGGCATGACGCCGCAAACATCCTCCGCTAACTTGACGGGAACAAAGTAGTCCCGGGAGGACGAGCGTGCACAAGGGCCGTGTCGTATTCGGCGCGATAGACGAGGTCGTGTTCGGCCGCCATGCCACCGAGGCGATCGTCGAGCAGCTGGACCGGCTGGGCGCAAGGCGCGCCTTCCTGATGGTGAGCGGGACGCTCAACCGCGAGACCAGCGAGATCGATAACATCCGCCAGGCGATGGGGACGCGCTGCGCCGGCACGTTCGACAGGATGCCGGCGCATACGCCGCGCGCCGCCGTGATCGCCGCCGCCAACCAGGCGCGCGAGGCGGAGGCCGACCTCATCGTCACCGTCGGCGGCGGCTCGATCACCGACGGCGCCAAGGCGGTGCAGCTTTGCCTTGCCAACGATGTTTCGACGATCGAGGGCATCGACGGCATAAGGGTGCGCGGCGGCGAAGAGCCGCCGCTCGAGCCGCCCGCCGTGCGCCAGGTCAGCGTGCCCACCACGATCGCGGGCGGCGAGTTCAGCCATATTGCCGGGGTCACCGACGAGCGCACGCATATCAAGCAGATGCTGCGGCATGTGCTGACCGTTCCGCGCGCCACCATTCTGGATCCCTGGCTGTCCGTGCACACGCCGGAATGGCTGTTTCTCTCCACCGGCATCCGTGCGGTCGACCATTGCGTCGAAGGCCTCTGCGCGCGCGAGGCGCATCCCTATTCCGACGCGCAGGCGATCAAGGGCCTTGCCATGCTGACGCAGGGCCTCCGTCGGGTGAAGGCCGACGGCAACGACATCGAGGCGCGGCTGAATTGCCAGATCGGCACCTGGCTCTCGATGGCGCCGCTGTCGGGCGGCGTGCCGATGGGCGCGAGCCACGGCATCGGCTATGTGCTCGGCGGCGGCTTTGGCGTGCCGCACGGCTACACCTCCTGCGTGATGCTGCCCGCCGTGATGCGCTGGAACAAACCGGCGAACGCGGAACGTCAGGCGCTGGTGGCGGAAGCGATGGGCCATGCCGGCGAGGATGCCGGCGACGTGCTCGACGACTTCATCCGCAGCCTCGGCATGCCGCGCAGCCTGCAGGACGTCCGCGTCGGGGCCGAGCATTTCGATGCGATCGCCGAGCAGGCGATGCGCACACCCTGGGTGCCGCGCAACCCGCGCAGGATCGAAGGTCCGGCGCAGGTCCGCGAAATCCTGACATTGGCGGCGTAGGAAACTGGAGAGAAAATGTACACCGGCAAGCAAGCTCACCTTCGTCCGCTGCAACCGGCCTTCATCATGGCCTCGACCGGCGAGGCCGTGACCTATCGCGAACTCGAGGCGCGCTCCAACCGGCTGGCGCACCTGTTTCGCAAGCATGGCCTGAAGCGGCTCGACCACTATTCGATCTTCATGGAGAACAACAGCCGTTACCTCGAAGCCTGCTCCGCCGGTGAGCGGTCCGGCCTCTATTACACCTGCGTGAACTCCTATCTGACACCGGGCGAGCTGGCCTACCTCCTCACCAACAGCGAATCGCGGATACTCGTGACATCGAAAGCAAAGCTCGACGTCGCGCGCGAGGCGATCAAGGAGTGCCCCAGGGTGCAGCTCTGCATCGTCGCCGACGGCGAGGGCGAAAGCGAGCGCATCGTCGGCCTGCAACAGGCGACGAGCGGATTGCCGAAGACGCCGATCGCCGACGAGTATCTCGGCACGGCGATGCTCTATTCGTCCGGTACCACCGGCCGGCCGAAAGGCATTTTGCGGCCGCTGCCGGAGCAGCCGCCGTCACAGCAATTGCCGCTGTTCGATTTCCTGGTGAAGATCTGGCAGTACCGCGAGGGCATGATCTATCTGTCGCCGGCGCCGCTCTATCATTCGGCGCCGCAGGCGGCGGTCAATCTCACCATCAAGATGGGCGGCACGGCCATCATCATGGAGAGCTTCGATCCAGAGCGCTACCTGCAGCTCGTGGAGCAATGGGGCATCACCCATACCCAGCTGGTGCCGACCATGTTCTCGCGCATGCTGAAGCTGCCCGAGGAGCTACGCAAGCACTACGATCTCTCCTCGCTGGAGGTCGCGATCCATGCCGCCGCTCCCTGCCCGGCCGCGGTGAAGGACGACATGATCGAATGGTGGGGACCGATCATCCACGAATATTACGGCGCCACCGAGGGCCTCGGCTTCACGGCCTGCAACAGCGAGGAATGGCTGGCGCATCGCGGCACGGTCGGCCGCGTGCTGCTCGGCGACCTGCACATCCTCGACGAGAATATGCAACCTTGCCCGACGGGCACGCCCGGCACGGTGTGGTTCAGGACCGCAACGCCGTTCGAATATTTCAACGATCCGGCCAAGACCGGGGAGGCGCGCTCGGCGGACGGCAGCATGAGCACGGTCGGCGACGTCGGCTATGTCGACGAGGAAAATTTCCTCTACCTCACTGACCGCGCGACGTTCATGATCATCTCGGGCGGGGTGAACATCTATCCGCAGGAATGCGAGAATTTGCTGATCACACACCCCAAGATCGCCGATGCCGCCGTGTTCGGCGTGCCCAACGCCGATCTCGGCGAGGAGGTGAAGGCGGTGGTGCAACCGATGCCGGGGGTGGAGCCCAGCGAAGCGCTGGCGCAGGAGCTGATCGCGTTCTGCAGCGGGTCGCTGTCGCGCCAGAAGGTGCCGCGCTCGATCGACTTCGAGGCCGAGCTGCCGCGGCTGCCAACCGGCAAGCTCTACAAGAGACTGCTGCGCGACCGGTACTGGGGCAACAAGGCGTCGCGGATCGTCTGAAACGGCAAGACGCAGGGCGAGCGGACTCGCCGGACGATGCTTACGCGGCTATAATCGATGGTCGTCAGCCACGATCGCCGGGAGGCACGCCATGCCATCAGCCCAGCCGCTGGAGCCGACGCCGCTACAGGCCAGGAGGCTCGAATTCACCGCCGCCGAGATCGGCGCCCTCGCGCATCTCTACCGCGGCGAGGTCTATCGCAGCACCGTGTGGCGCACCCGCCTCGACTCTTCGACCAACTGGGCGGTGGTCACGACCGGCATTGCGCTGTCCGCGACCTATGCCAGCGCCGAGGCCTCGCCTTTGCCGATGGTGCTGGTGGGGCTGCTCGTCACCGTGTTCCTGGTGTTCGAAGCCCGCCGTTACCGCTACTTCAACGTCTGGCGGGCCCGCGCGCGGCTGCTCGAAACCGATTTCTACGCGCCGATGCTGTGCGGCGAAGACCTCGCACCGAGCACGGCCTGGACCGAGTTGCTCGCCAACGACTATCGCCATCCGAACTATCACATCAGCTTTGCGCGCGCGATCGGGCGCAGGCTGCGCCGCACCTATGGCTGGATCTTCGCGATCCAGGCGATCGCCTATTACGGCAAGCTCGCGATCCATCCCGGCCCCATGACGACGCTCGCCGAAGTCTGGGAGCGGGCCGCGATCGGACCGGTCCCGGGCACGCTGGTGGTGCTTGCCGGGGTGATTTTCCATTCCAGCTGGGTTGTTTTCGCCTATGCGACCTGGCGCGTCGAACGCGCCCACCGGCGCGAACGGAAGAGCCTGATCGCGATGGGCTGATCGTGTAAGGGCGAGCGGGATCAGTTGCCCCATGGGCATGAACCGGGGTTCGCACACGCCGGGGCTGCCCGGGTGAGCGCATTGGCCTCGTTCGAAGGTGGACCTTCAACGCCGTTCGTCAGCGCCGCAATGCGCCATCGATAGGCCGATCGCGGCGTGAGGCCGGAATCCGCAAAGCCGGGTCTCGGCACCTCCGCAATCGCTGCGAACTGGCCGTCGGCAACGGCACGCCAGACCCGGTAGCCCGTCGCGCCCGCCTGCGGCGTCCAGACGAGATCGGCGGAATTGTCCGACGTGTCGACGATCGTAAGCGCGATCGGTGCAGACGGCGGCGTTGCCGCCGCGGCCGCCATGGCGCGCGACGTCAGCGCATCAAGCATCGCCTTGAGGGCCTTGATCTGCAGCCCGGCCTTGGTGACGTAATTATCGTCGAAGCTGATATAGCCCCACCAATCCCAGCACGCATGCGGATTGTACGGATACCAGCTCGCGACGATCTGCGGATAGAGTACGATCAGTCGATTGGCGTCGGCCCAGGCATTGTATCCGGCGCGATCGACGAAGGCGCGATCGACATTGCCGATATCCTGCTCGCAGCCGTGCAGGGCAATATGGACGCGACAGGCCTCGCCATTCTCGCAAGCCCTGGGAACGAACACGTAACCGGTGCGGGCAAGGCTCAGCCAGGTGGGGCCATTGGGCCTCGTATAGATCGACTGGTCGAACGGCTTCATCGTGCCGGAGAGCGGCCCCGGGCCGGGCTGCTTCAGGGGGCCATAGATGTGCTGGAGGATGATGCCCGCCTGGTCATATCCGCAGGTATCGATGAACGGAGCCGTGCTCTCGTTGCATTTGTTGAGGCCAGGGCCAGGCGCATCCTGCCCGACCACCAGTGAATGGCCCGCGCCGACCGCGGTCTGGTAGTAGAGATTGCCGCGATCGGCATCGCGCAGATACCGGCGATAGAAAGCGGCGGCAGCATCGGTCGAGCCGCGCGCCACGATGGAATCGTTGTAGCCGTGGAAGATGTAAATCTTCTGCCGGCTCACCAATTGCAGGGGATCGATCGCGCCGGACGCGGAATTGGCCTCGGCCTTGACGAACAACGCCTCGAGATTCGGCAACGGACCCTTCATGCATCGGCCAAGCGCGTTCGAGAGCGAAGACCAGAAACCGAAGAAGCTGTCCGCCTTCGCGCACCAGTAAGGCCCTCCGGCCACGACGCCGACACCCATGATCACCGAGGACCATGCCGTCGCAAACTGCACCGCCATGAACGCGCCGGCCGAGACTCCGGAGATGGAGCTTTCACCGATGGCGGCATTGTAGCCGGCGAGCTTTTCCTCGGCTTGCGCCGAAGGCGTGCCAAGCGCCAGCGCGAGAGCAAGGAAGACCGCCGGCACTTTCTTGCATAGACCGTTCCTGCGCATCGGGCGCTCCCGTCGAGATCGACAACGGACAGCCGGCATGCTGGTTTTGTGCCAAACTCGCCTACGGCCGTTGCGCGGTACGACATGCTATCACAACCTTAGCGAACGCCCCTCTTTCCTCCGGTTTCGTTACAGTCCGATGCACCATTTTGCATCGCGGCAAACTGGTGCCCGTGCTGCAGCTTGCGCAAACCGGCTGCAGCTTTGCGACATTGTGAAACGCCGGCTCCCGGCAAGCATCCCGGCGACGGAATGTCGCCCGCTTTAGGCGGAAGTAGCAAAAAGACAGCGGGTTGGCCGGTTGCCCGCCCCCGCCTTCATGCTATCGTCCACGCCAAATCGGCAACTCGAACAGACCGAATTACCAGGGAGGGACTCATGCGGAAGGTGCACGCGCTGGGCGTTGCGGCATTGGTGATGCTGGCGCTGCCGGACCCGACATTCGCCGAACCGAAATCGGGCGGCATCCTGCGCGTCTATCATCGCGACAGCCCCGGCAGCGCCTCGATCCACGAAGGCGCGACCTTTTCGATCAACATCCCCTTCATGCCGGTCTTCAACAACCTCGTGATTTACGACCAGCACATCGCGCAGAACAGCCAGGACACCATCAGGCCCGAGCTCGCGGAAAGCTGGGCCTGGAGCGCCGACAAGAAAGCCCTGACCTTCAAGCTGCGCAGGGACGTCAAATGGCACGACGGCAAGCCGTTCACCTCGGCCGACGTCAAATGCACGTTCGACATGCTGATGGGCAAGTCGCAGCAGAAATTCCGGCAGAATCCGCGCAAGTCCTGGTACGACCAGGTCAACGAGGTCACGGTGAACGGCGACTATGAGGCCTCGTTCAACCTGAAACGTCCGCAGCCGGCGCTGTTGTCGCTGCTCGCCTCCGGCTACACGCCGGTCTATCCCTGCCACGTCTCGCCGGCCGACATGCGCACCAAGCCGGTCGGCACCGGGCCGTTCAAGTTCGTGGAATTCAAGGCCAACGAGTCGATCAAGATCGCCAAGAACCCCGACTATTGGAAGAAGGGCCTGCCCTATCTCGACGGCATCGAATACACCATCATCACGAACCGCTCGACCGCGATCCTCGGCTTCATCTCCGGCAAGTTCGACATGACCTTCCCGACGGAAGTGTCGATTCCGCTCTTGAAGGACGTCAAGTCGCAGGCGCCGAACGCCGTCTGCGCGGTCGAGCCGGTCAACGTCACCACCAACATCATCGTCAACTCGTCCAACCCGCCGTTCGACAATCTCGACGTCCGCCGCGCGCTGGCGCTGGCGCTCGACCGCAAGGCGTTCATCCAGATCCAGTTCGAGGGCCAGGCCGACGTCGGCGGCACCATGCTGCCCGCGCCTGCCGGCCTGTGGGCGATGCCCAAGGAGATGCTGGAGCAGATCCCGGGCTACGGGCCCGACATCGAGAAGAACCGCGAGGAAGCCCGCAAGCTGATGCAGAAGGCGGGCTACAGTCCGGACAAGCGGCTTTCGATCAAGATCGCCACGCGCAACATCCCGATCTACCGCGATCCGTCTATCATCCTGATCGACCAGATCAAGAGCATCTACGTCGATGCCGAGCTCGACGTCGTCGACACCGCGCAATGGTTCCCGAAGGTCGCGCGCAAGGACTATTCGCTCGGCCTCAATCTGACCGGCAACGCCGTCGACGATCCCGACCAGTCCTTCTACGAGAACTATTCCTGCGGCTCGGAACGCAACTATACCGGCTACTGCAACCGGGAAATCGAGAAGCTGTTCGACCAGCAATCGATGGAGTTCGACGTCGCCAAGCGCAAGAAGATCGTATGGGAGATCGACAAGAGGCTGCAAGAGGACGTCGCCCGCCCGATCATCTTCCACAGCCGCGCAGGGAGCTGCTGGCAGCCCTATGTCAAGAACATCACCATCATGAAGAACAGCTCCTACAACGGCTATCGCTACGAAGACGTCTGGATGGACAAGTAAGGCGCGTTGCTCGTAGCGTAGCGGCGATCCAGAGGGAGAAGCCGGGTGTTTGCTTATCTCGTGCGGCGCCTTGCTTTGATGCTCGTGACCCTGTTCGGGATCTCGGTCATCGTCTTCGTGCTGCTGCGCGTGGTGCCCGGCAACATCGTCGACATCCTGTTCGACGCGGCGGGCTTCGTCGATCCCGCCGAGAAGGCCAACCTGGAAAAGGAGCTCGGCCTCAGCCAGCCGATCGTGGTGCAGTACTTCAACTGGATCGGCGGGCTGTTTCGCGGCGATCTCGGCTATTCCTACGTCTCGGAGAAGCCGGCGCTGCAGGAGATCCTGCCGCGTATCCCGATCACCGCGAAGCTCGCCGGGCTCGCGCTGTTGTTCTCGGCTTCGATCGGCATTCCGCTCGGCGTCATCAGCGCCGTGCATCAGGGCACGAGGCTCGACTACACGCTGCGCGTCATCAGCCTCAGCGGCCTCTCCCTGCCGTCGTTCTGGCTCGGCCTCCTGATC
Source organism: Bradyrhizobium sp. (assembly GCF_052389815.1). Taxonomy (GTDB): domain Bacteria; phylum Pseudomonadota; class Alphaproteobacteria; order Rhizobiales; family Xanthobacteraceae; genus Bradyrhizobium. The sequence goes on from NZ_JBQTHN010000003.1 coordinate 20,977, forward strand.
CTGATGGCGTCGGTCTCGATGTTCGGCATGATGCCGATCTTCAACCCGAATCCGAAGACCTGGACCGAGGCGTTCGCGATCTATGCCGTGCCGGCGATGGCGGTCGGCTTCCGCAGCGCCGCGCTGACCATGCGCATCACCCGCTCCTCGATGCTGGAGATCCTGCGGCAGGACTATATCCGCACGGCGCGGGCCAAGGGCGCCTCCGAGGCTTCGGTGAACTATCACCACGCACTGAAGAACGCGGTGCTTCCCGTCATCACCGTGATCGGCATCGAGGCGGCGTTCCTGATCGGCGGCCTGATCGTGACGGAAACGGTGTTCAACATCCCCGGCATCGCCCGCTTCCTGGTGGAGGCGCTGCGCTGGCGCGACTATCCGATCGTGCAGAACCTCGTGATGTTCATCGCCGTCGTCGTGGTGTTCACCAATTTCGTCGTCGACATGCTCTATGCGGCGATCGATCCGCGTATACGGTTTGGAGACTAACTTGGCCGTCATCAACTACGATAGCGAGCTCCGACGCGCCGGCGCCCACGCCACCCACGGCTGGCGGCGGCTTGCTTTCCTGGCGCGGCGCTACGTGCTCGGCACCGTCGGCCTGATCATCATGCTGCTGTTCGTCTGGACGGCACTGTCGGCCGACTTCATCTCGCGCTACGACCCGCTGACGGTGGATTCGGCGCATCGGCTGGCGCCGCCGAGCGCGGCGCACTGGCTCGGCACCGACTCCTTCGGCCGCGACGTCTGGGCCCGCATCATCCACGGCGCACGCATTTCGCTCGCGGTCGGCATCGGATCGACCGCGCTCGGCGCCACGCTGGGGGTGATCGTCGGCCTGATCTCCGGCTATCTCTCCGGCTGGGTCGACCTCGTGTTCCAGCGCATCACCGACATCCTGCAGTCGCTGCCGCTCCTGGTGCTGGCGCTGGTGATGACCGCCGCGCTCGGCCCGTCGCTGCACAACGTGATCATCGCCATCGCCATTCCGCTGATCCCGACGGTGTCGCGCGTGATCCGCGCCAACACGCTGGCGCTGCGCGAGCAGCCGTTCGTGGAGGCCGCCAAGTCGATCGGCATGAGCGAGACGCGGATTGCGATCCGCCACGTGCTGCCGAACACGCTGGCGCCGCTGATCGTGCTCGCGACCGCGCAGCTCGGCTCCACCATCCTGACCGAAGCCTCCCTCTCCTTCCTCGGCCTGGGTATCCCCGAGCCCTATCCCTCCTGGGGCCGCATGCTGTCGGAATCGGCGGCCGAGTATGTCCGCACCGCGCCGTGGCTCGTGATCTTCCCGGGCGTCGCCATCAGCCTTGCGGTGTTCGGCACCAATCTGTTCGGCGATGCCTTGCGCGACATCCTCGACCCGAGGCAGCGCGGCTGATGAGCGGGGCGAGGACGGACGATTTCATCCTGGACGTGAAGAACCTGAAAACGGTGTTCTTCACCAATTCAGGCCTGTTCAAGGCGGTCGACGACGTCTCCTTCAACGTCCGCCGCGGCGAGACGCTGGCAATCGTCGGCGAATCCGGCTGCGGCAAGAGCGTCTCCGCGCTCTCGATCATGCGCCTCGTGCCGGACCCGCCCGGCAAGATCGTCGGCGGTACCGTGACCCTGGAAGGCAAGGAACTGCTCGCCCTCGACGAGGAGGAAATGCGCGGCATCCGGGGCAACCGGATGTCGATGATCTTCCAGGAACCGATGACCTCGCTCAACCCGGTGATGCGGATCGGCGACCAGATCACCGAAGCGCTCCGGCTGCACCAGAACATGACGGCGAAGCAGGCCTGGGTCCGCGCGGTCGAGATGCTGAAGCTGGTGCGTATTCCCGAGGCGGAGCGGCGCGCGCGGGAATACCCGCACCAGCTTTCCGGCGGCATGCGCCAGCGCGCGATGATCGCGATGGCGCTGGCCTGCCGCCCGGCGCTGCTGATCGCCGACGAGCCGACCACCGCGCTCGACGTCACCATCCAGGCGCAGATCCTGGCGCTGATCGTCGATCTTCAGAAAGAGCTGGGCACCGGGCTGATCCTGATCACGCATGACCTCGGCGTCGTCGCGCAGACCGCGCAGCGCGTCATCGTGATGTATGCGGGCAGGAAGGTCGAGGAAGCCTCGGTCGACGACCTCTTCGCCGATCCCCGCCATCCCTACACCCGCGGCCTGATGGCCTCGATGCCGGCCGTGATCTCGCTCGGCGCCAGGACCGATGTCCGCCTGACCGAGATTCCCGGCATGGTGCCGTCATTGACCAACCTGCCGCCGGGCTGCGCCTTCGCGCCGCGCTGCCCGCTTGCGATCGAACGCTGCCGCGAAGAATATCCGCCGCTGCAGGATTTTGGCGGCCACCATCGCGCTGCCTGCTGGCGCGCGGCTGAACTGGCGAAGGCATCATGAGCGAGACGCGCCCCCTGCTCGAGGTGACGGACCTCGTCAAGCACTACGCGGTGCGCGGCGGCGTGCTGCGCCGGCAGGTCGGCACCGTGCATGCGGTGGATGGAGTCTCGTTCTCGCTCGGCGTCGGCGAGACGCTCGGCCTGGTCGGCGAATCCGGCTGCGGCAAATCGACGGTGGCGCGCACCGTGCTGCGGCTGGTCGAGCCGACCTCGGGCAGCATCAAGCTCAACGGCACCGACATCGTCCCGCTCGGCAAGGGCGAGCTGCGCCCGGTGCGGCGCTCGATGCAGATCGTGTTCCAGGACCCGTTCGCCTCGCTCAACCCGCGCATGACCGCGGGCGACATCGTCGGCGAGCCGCTCAGCGTGCATGGCCTCGCCAGCGGCGAGGCGAAGCAGGCGCGCGTCGCCGAATTGTTCCGGCAGGTCGGCCTGCGGCCGGACCAGATGAAGAATTATCCGCATCAGTTCTCCGGCGGCCAGCGCCAGCGCATCTGCATTGCCCGCGCGCTCGCGCTCGGTCCCGATCTGATCGTCTGCGACGAGCCTGTCTCGGCGCTCGACGTCTCGATCCAGGCGCAGGTGATCAACCTCCTGATCGACCTGCAGCGCGACCACGGCTTTTCCTATCTCTTCATCGCGCACGATCTCGCCGTGGTCGCCCATATCAGCCACCGCGTCGCCGTGATGTATCTCGGCCGCATCGTCGAGATCGCCGACAAGGCCGAGCTGTTCGCCAACCCGCGCCATCCCTACACGCAGGCGCTGCTGGCGTCGGTGCCGGTGGCAAACCCGAAGATGAGGCGGCTTAAGCCGCTGGTGGACGGCGACGTGCCGAGCCCGATCAACCCGCCCTCCGGCTGCGCCTTCCACACCCGCTGCCGCTATGTGATGGACCGCTGCAAGATGGAGCGCCCGGCGCTGGTCGAGGCCGGCAACGGGCATCGGGTGGCGTGCTGGCTGAATGACGGCACGGGACGGCCGGGGTAGGCTTCTCCTCCGTCATTGCGAGGAGCGAAGCGACGAAGCAATCCATCGCGCCGCGAGCTGAAACGTGGATTGCTTCGCTCCGCTCGCAATGACGGCGGTTAGGCCGCCTGCTTGTCTGCCTCGATCTCCACGACGATCTTCCCCGTCGTCACCTGTTCGCCCTCGGCGACATCGATCGACGATACCGTGCCCGCCACACCTGCCGTGTGCACATGCTCCATCTTCATCGCTTCGAGCGTCATCACGGGCTGCCCGGCGGCGACCTTGTCGCCGGGCTTGACCAGTACGGCGACCACACGGCCGTTCATGGCCGCACGGACCTTGCCGTCGCCGCCGGCGACTGAGGATTCCGGGACCGCCAGCGTGAGGTCGTCAATCGCCAATGTGACGCCGCGATGCAGGAAGTACAGCCGGTTGTCGTGGCGCAGGAATTTCGCCGATTGCAGCACGCCGTCATATCGGAAGCGGACGGCAGCGTCGTCAAGCTCCTCGATCTCGAAGCGATGCTCCTCGCCATTGTTTCTCGCAACGTATCCGCCGTCGCGCTCGCGGACGATCTCGATCTCGCATACCTTGCCGCCCATCTCGAAGCGCGTGGCGAGCGGGAATGTGGCGGCGAGCGAGCGACCGGCGCGCCAGGGCGGCGCGTGCCGACTGCTGACGTAAAGCAGCAGCGCCGCGAACGCTGCTTGGCATCCCTCGTCGGCATGCGACCCCAACAGCTCGCCGCGATGATTGCCGATGAAGGCGGTGGTCGCCTCGCCCTTCGCAAAGACCGGATGGCGCAGGCAGGAGAGCAGGAAGCCCTGATTGGTCGTGACGCCGAAGGCCTCGACCTGCTCCATCGCGCAGATCAGCCTGCCCCGCGCCTCGTCGCGCGTCACGCCGTGGCTGACGACCTTGGCGATCATCGAATCGTAGAATGGCGGGATCTCCGCGCCGGATTGCAGCGCGTGCTCGACGCGGCTTCCTTCCGGCATCCGCCACCGCAGCATCCTGCCCGACTGCGGCATGAAATCATGGGCTGCGTCCTCGGAGCAGAGCCGCACCTCGATGGCGTGGCCGTCGAAGCGGATCTCCTCCTGCTTCAAGCCGAGCGGCTCGCCGCCGGCGACACGAAGCTGCAGCTCGACCAGGTCGAGGCCGGTGATCGCCTCGGTGACGGGATGCTCGACCTGCAGGCGCGTGTTCATTTCCATGAAATAGAACGCGCCGCCGGCATCGAGCAGGAATTCCAGCGTGCCGGCGCCCTCATAGCGAAGCGCCTTGACGGCGGCGACGGCGACCTCGCCCATCCGCGCGCGCAGCTGCGGCGAGACCGCCGGCGACGGCGCTTCCTCGATCAGCTTCTGGTGCCGCCGCTGCACCGAGCAATCGCGCTCGCCGAGATGGATGGCGTTGCCGTGGCGGTCGCCGAACACCTGGATCTCGATATGGCGGGGATCGGCGATGGCGCGCTCGAGGATCGCGGTGGGATCGCCGAAGGCTCCTTGCGCCTCCGAGCGCGCGCTGCGCAGCGCATCCGGAAAGGACGCGGCATCCGCGACCAGTCGCATGCCGCGGCCGCCGCCGCCAGCCACCGCCTTGATCATCACGGGAAAGCCGATCTTCTTCGCTTCCGCCAGCATGACGGCGTCGCTTTGGTCGGCGCCCTGATAGCCGGGTACGGTAGGCACGCCGGCCTTCTGCATGATCTCCTTGGCGCCGGCCTTGTTGCCCATCGCCCTGATCGATTCCGGCGACGGGCCGATGAAGACCAGCCCGGCGTCGCGGCAGGCCGATGCAAGCTCCTCGCTCTCCGCGAGGAAGCCGTAGCCGGGATGCACGGCACCGGCGCCGCCGGCCTTGGCGGCGGCTATGACTGCATCTATGCGGAGATAGGATTGCGACGGCAGCGCTTCGCCGATTCGCACGGCAGAATCCGCCTCGCGCACATGCAGCGCGTCGCGGTCGGCATCCGAGTAGACTGCGACCGTGCCATAGCCGAGACGCTTTGCGGTGCGCATGATGCGCAGCGCGATCTCGCCGCGATTAGCGATCAAAATCTTTGAGAACGGCGTTCGGCTTGCCGACATCCAGACCTACCCTGCTTCGGCCGCGCGTGCCGGCTCCTCGCCCGAGAGCGGAACGAGGCCAAGCTGCGCAAATAGACGGGCATCCGCGGCCGCGCCGGCATTGCCGGCCGTCAGCAGGCGATCGCCCGTGAAGATCGAATTGGCGCCCGCCATGAAGCACAGCGCCTGCGTGGATGCCGACATGCTCTCGCGGCCCGCCGACAGGCGAACCATCGAGCGCGGCATGGTGATGCGCGCCACAGCCACCGTCCGCACAAACTCGATGTCGTCGATCCGCGCCTCGCCCGCGTCTTGCAGGCGATCGCCCAGCACCGTTCCCTTGATCGGCACCAGCGCATTGACCGGCACGCTCTCAGGGTGGCGCGGCATTGTCGCCAGAGCGTGGATGAAGCCGACGCGATCGGCGCGGTTCTCGCCCATGCCGATAATGCCGCCGCAGCAAACGGAAATTCCCAACGTGCGCACCCGCTCCAGCGTGTCCAACCGGTCCTGGAAAGTACGCGTCGTGATGACGTTGCCGTAATTCTCGGGGCTGGTGTCGATATTGTGATTGTAGTAGTCGAGCCCGGCTTCCTTCAGCCGCCGCGCCTGCTCGTCGGTCAGCATGCCCAAGGTCATGCACGTCTCGAGCCCGAGCGCGCGGACACCCCTGACCATCTCGACCACCTTGTCCATGTCGCGATCCTTGGGCTCGCGCCAGGCCGCGCCCATGCAGAAGCGCTGGGCGCCCGCCGCTTTCGCTTCCGCTGCGGCGCTGAGCACATTTGCCACGTCCATCAGCTTGCCGGCATTAAGGCCCGACTTGTGATGGACCGATTGCGAGCAGTAGCCGCAATCTTCCGGGCAACCGCCGGTCTTGACCGACAGCAGGGTGCAGAGCTGAACCTCGCCGGCTGCGTGCCAGCGACGGTGCACTTCTTGCGCACGCCACATCAATTCAAGGAACGGCAGATCGAACAGCGCGGCGATCTCAGCCCGCTTCCAGTCGGTTCGCAAGGTATCTGAATATACTGTCGCGGCAGAGAAAGTGACGGACTCGGTTGCGGTCTGATCATGCAGAGGCATTGGATACCTGTTTGCTTCGCGGCCGGCTGGCACGGGATGGACGTGCCGCTGTGAAGCACAGGGACGGCTGCTCTGCAAACCTCGTTTCATGGCCGCGCCACCGAGAACTGCATGCGCTGCGGGTTGCGGGCATCGCCCTCCCGGCAGACCGCCAGCACTTCCGAAAGGATCGCGCGGGTGTCGCGCGGATCGATCACACCGTCGTCGAGCACGCGCGCCGAGGTCGAGAACACATCCATCTGGCCGTCGAACACACCGACGATCTGCGCCTTCATCGCTTCCAGCTGTTCCTTCGGCACCGGCTTGCCGCGACGTGCGGCGGCAGCCTCCGTCACGATCGCCATCGTCTCGGCAGCCTGCTCGCCGCCCATCACAGCGGTCTTGGCATTGGGCCAGGAGAAGCAGAAGCGCGGGTGGAAGCCGCGGCCGCACATGCCGTAATTTCCGGCGCCGAACGAGGCGCCGCAATAGATCGTGATCTGCGGCACCGTCGCCGAGGTCACGGCCTGGATCATCTTCGAGCCGTGCTTGATCATGCCGGCTTCCTCGTATTCGCGGCCAACCATGTAGCCGGTGGTATTGTTCATGTAGAGCAGCGGCGTGCGCGACTGGCAGCAGGCCTGGATGAAGTGCGTCGCCTTGTTGGCGCCGGGCACGTCGAGCGGGCCGTTATTGGTGATGATGCCGATCGCCTGTCCTTCGATGCGGGCATGGCCGCAGACGGTGGCCGGGCCGTAATTCGGGGAGAACTCGGTAAAGTCGGAATCGTCGATGAAACGCGCTATCGCCTGGCGCATATCCACCGGGCGCTTGTGGTCCATCGGCATGACGCCGAGCAGCTCTTCGGCGTCATAGCGCGGCGGGCGGAAATTGTTCTGCGCCGCCTTCGGCCGGTCCCATTCCAGCTTGTCCATGATCTCGCGGGCGATGCGAAGCGCGTCGCGATCGTCCTCGGCGAGGTAGTCTCCGAGGCCCGAGATCGAGGTGTGCATCTCGGCGCCGCCGAGCTCCTCCTCGGTCGCGATCTCGCCGGTGGCGGCCTTCAGCAGCGGCGGCCCGGCGAGGAAGGCGCGGGTGCGGCCGCGCACCATCACGATGTAGTCGGACAGGCCGGTCTGGTAGGCGCCGCCCGCCGTCGACGAACCATGCGTCACGGTCACGACCGGAAGTCCCGCCGCCGACAGGCGCGCGAGATTGCGAAAGATGTTGCCGCCGCGGATGAAATCCTCGACGCGGTAGCGCAACAGGTTGGCGCCGGCGCTTTCGACCAGCTGCACATAAGGCAGCTTGTTCTCCAGGGCCAGCTCCTGCACGCGGAGGGTCTTGTCGAGGCCGAAGGGCTGCAGCGCGCCGGCATCGATGCCGGCGTCGTTGGCGCTGACCATGCAGCGGATGCCGCAGACGAAGCCGATGCCGGCGATGACGCCGCCGCCGGGCACGCTCTTGTTCGCATCGGGCACGTCGAACATGTAACCGGCGAGCGTGGAGAGTTCCAGGAACGGCGAGCCGGGGTCGAGCACCAGCGCGACGCGCTCGCGCGGCAGCAGCTGCCCGCGCTTGTGGAAGCGATCCTTGGCGGCGGCGGACGCCGCGCGGGTGCGATCCTCCAGCGCCCGCATGCGCGCGATCAAGGCCAGCATGCCGTCGCGATTGGCCTTGTAGGCTGCGCCGCCGCTAGCGATGGTGTTTTCGATGATGGCCATGATTCAGCACCCTCGTCCCGCACTGCCGTCATTGCGAGGAGCGAAGCGACGAAGCAATCCATGCTTTCTTTGCGGCGCGATGGATTGCTTCGCTTCGCTCGCAATGACGGGTGGCAGGCTCAATGCCTCACCCCGAAAATCTCGCGCGCTTCCGCTGGAGACGCAATCTCCCGCCCCGCCTTGCGGGCGCAGGCGGCCAGCGCCTCGACGAGCTGGCCGTTCGAGGTGACCTTGGTGCCGTCGCCGATGTAGAAGGTGTCTTCCAGGCCGGACCGCAGGTGGCCGCCGAGATCGGCGCAGCGCTGGTGCAGCG
>NZ_JBQTHN010000004.1:0-7134 GCF_052389815.1 Bradyrhizobium sp.
CTCGACGTCGCGCGCGATGCGATCTGGACCATCGTGGTGGTGTCCTCGCCGCTGATGGTGGTCGGCCTCGTGGTCGGCGTCGTGGTGTCCCTGTTCCAGGCGCTGACGCAGATCCAGGAGCAGACGCTGATCTACGTGCCGAAGATCCTCGCGATATTCGTCACGTTGCTGCTCGCCCTGCCGTTCATGGCCGATTCCATGCAGGGCCACATGATGCGGATATCGTCGCGAATCATCGGCGGATGATGCACTCTTCATGAGTCATGCGTGTCGACATCTCGGTCCTGCCCGCGCTCGCCGCGACCTTCATGCTGGTGTTCGCCCGCATCGGCGCGATGGTGATGCTGTTGCCGGGTTTCGGCGAAACCAACATCCCGACCCGCATCAAGCTGTCGATCGCGCTGCTGCTCACGCTGATCATCCTGCCGCTGCACCGCACGGCCTATCAGGTCGACATGAGCTCGCTGACGCCGCTCTTGGTGCTGATGCTGCACGAGATCGTCGTGGGCATCGTTCTCGGCGCGACCGCGCGGGTGACGCTGTCGGCGTTGCAGGTCGCGGGCTCGGTGATCGCGCAGCAACTGGGCCTCGGCTTCGTCACCGCGATCGATCCGACGCAGGGCCAGCAGGGCCTGCTGATCGGCAACTTCCTCACCATTCTCGGCCTGACGCTGCTGTTTGCCACCGACAGCCATCACCTCGTCATCGCGGCGCTGAGCGAGAGCTACCGCATCTTCTCGCCCGGCGAGGTCTTTCCGAGCGGCGATGTCGCGGCGCTGGCGACGCGCGCCTTCGCCGCGGCGTTCAAGATCGGCCTGCAGCTTTCGGCGCCGTTCCTGGTATTCGGCCTCGTGTTCAATATCGGGCTTGGCATCCTGGCGCGGCTGATGCCGCAGATGCAGGTCTATTTCGTCGGCGTTCCCCTGTCGATCCTCGCCGGCTTCCTGATCCTCGGCCTCGTCATATCGGCGCTGATGGGAGCTTTTATCGACTACTTCATCGGCGTGATGCACCAGCTCACGCCGCTCAGATGAGGTGATCGATGGCCGAGGACGATACCGAGCGCACAGAGGACCCTACCCAAAAACGCCTCGACGATGCGCATGAAAAGGGCGACGTGGCAAAAAGCCAGGAGGTCAACACTTGGTTCATCATCGCCGGCGCCACGCTGCTGCTGACGACCTTCTCGGGCTCGATGGGCAGCGGCATGCTGGGCCCCATGCGCAACCTGATCGCCAATTCATGGATGATCCGCACCGACGGGCCCGGATTGATGGCGTTGCTGCAGCACATCGAATATGCGTTGATCGCCGCCATCGGCATTCCCTTCCTGATGCTGATGCTCGCCGCCATTGCCGGCAACATGATCCAGCATCGCCTGGTGTGGTCCACCGAATCGCTCAAGCCGAAACTGAGCAAGATTTCGCCCGGCGCCGGCTTCAAGCGCGTGTTCGGCAAGCAGGCGATCGCCAATTTCGTCAAGGGCCTGTTCAAGGTGGCGGCGCTGGGGGCGGTCATGACCGCCGTGCTGTGGCCGGAGCGCCATCGCCTTGAGGCGATGGTGCACTTCGATCCCGCGGCGCTGATGGGCGTGACGACGAGCCTGACCCTGCAGCTGATGGGCGCGGTGGTCGCCATGCTCGCCGCGGTCGCGATTGCCGATTACTTCTTCCAGTACCGCCAGTGGTACGAGCGCCAGAAGATGACGCTGCAGGAGATGAAGGAGGAGTTCAAGCAGTCCGAAGGCGATCCCCACGTCAAGGGCCGCATCCGCCAGCTGCGCCAGCAGCGCATGAAGAAGCGCATGATGGCCGCGGTTCCCAAGGCGAGCGTGGTCATCACCAACCCGACCCACTACTCGGTGGCGCTGGCCTACGACCGCGGCATGGCGGCGCCGGTCTGCGTCGCCAAGGGCGTCGACAATGTCGCGTTCAAGATCCGGGAAATCGCCAAGCAGCACGATATTCCCATCGTCGAGAACGTGCCGCTGGCGCGCTCGCTCTATGCCACCGTCGATATCGACGAGGAGATTCCGGTCGAGCATTATCACGCGGTGGCCGAGATCATCGGCTTCGTGATGCGGCTCAAGCGCGGCTTTTCCTCGCGGCTGTAGGACGCTACGGCCGGCAAAGTACCTGTAAAACACCGAATAACCGCCTGACGGGCTTGCGTTTACCGGTCCGATTCAGGCACTCAATGAGCAGCGAAAGCGTCAGGTCCGTGTCTCTTTATATGTCCGCCGAGACCCATAACGAACTCCCGCCCGAGCCGGTCGCCGTCCACGAGCCGGCGCGGCGGGGCAGCATCATCCTGGTGCTGCTGGTGGCCGCCGCCCTGGTCGGGGTCGCGGTTGCCCTGATGACGCTCGGCCGCACCCACGCTCAGCCCTATATCCTCGGGCTGCTGGCGGTGCTCGCGATGGTCGGGCTGTTCAACCTGTTCGCCTTTGCCGCCGGCATCATCCGCTTCGCCGACCGCAATGCCGACAACCCCATCATCGGCCGCATCGCCGACCATGCCCATGACGGGCTCGCCGTCACCGATCCGCGTGGGCATGTGGTCTATTCCAATGCGGCGTACCTGACGCTGACGGGCGCAGCGGGTCCGCAGGACGTCCGCCCGGTCGAGCGCGTATTCATCGGCAATCCCGACGTGTCGGAAGCCGTGTTCCGCCTGCTCAAGGCCGCGCGCGAAGGCAAGCGCCAGCAGGAGGAGGTGCGTATTGCCGGCGCCGACGGCAGCCACGGCCGCTGGCTGCGCTTGCGGGTGCGCCCGCTCGGCGATGCCAAACGCACGGCGAAATATGCGGTCTGGTCGATTGCCGACATCACCCGCGACCGCGAGCGCCAGGAAGACGTGTTCCAGGAGCTGCAGCACGCCATCGAATATCTCGATCACGCGCCATGCGGCTTCTTCTCGGTCAATCCGGCCGGCGACATCGTTTATGTCAACGCCACGCTCGCCAACTGGCTCGACCACGACCTCGCCGAGATCGGCTCGGGCGGCCTCAAGCTCGCCGACATCGTCTCAGGCGACGGCGCGTCGTTGCTGACCTCGATCGTGCCGGCGCCGGGCGAGGTCAAGACGGAGGTCTTCGACATCGACCTGCGCATGCGCGGCGGCAAGACGATGCCGGTGCGGCTTTATCACAAGCTCGCCTTCGGCGCCGACGGCGCGCCGGGCGCCTCGCGCACGCTGGTGATCAGCCGCGCCCGCGACGAGCATTCCGTCGATCCGCAGCGCGCCGCCGAAGTGCGCTTCATGCGCTTCTTCGACCATACGCCGATGGCGATCGCCACCGTCGACCGCGGCGGCAACGTGGTGCGTGCCAATGCGCGCTTTGCCAAGCTGGCGCAGAGCCTCGGCGGCGACGGTGCGGCGTCGAAATCGATCTTCCGCGCGGTCAATGCGCGCGACCGCGGCCTCTTGATATCAGCCATCAACCAGGCCGCCGAAGGGCAGGGCGACATTTCCCCGGTCGAGGCGATGCTCGACGGCCCGCGCGAGCGCTGGGGGCAGTTCTTCGTCACCGCGGTGGAGCCGGAGGAGCGCGAGACGGAAGCTGCGATCGTTTATCTCCTGGAGACCACCGAGCGCCGCGCGCTGGAGAACCAGATCAACCAGTCGCAGAAGATGGAGATGGTCGGCCAGCTCGCCGGCGGCATCGCGCACGACTTCAACAACGTGCTGTCGGCCATCATGATGGCGAACGACTTCCTGCTGAACGCGCACAAGCCGACCGACCCGTCGTTCCAGGACATCATGCAGATCAAGCAGAACGCGACCCGCGCCGCGACGCTGGTGCGGCAGCTGCTTGCGTTCTCGCGCCGCCAGACGCTGCGGCCGCAGGTGCTCGACCTCGGCGACGCGCTGTCCGACCTCACCATGCTGCTGCGGCGGCTGATCGGCGAGAAGGTCAAGCTCGACCTCGTGCATGGCCGCGATCTCTGGCCGGTCAAGGTCGACGTCTCCCAGTTCGAGCAGGTGATCGTCAATCTCGCCGTCAATGCGCGCGATGCGATGCCGGAAGGCGGCACGCTGACGGTGAAGACCGGCAACGTCAGCGCCGATGATGCCGGCCAGCTTTCCTACAAGGGCATGCCGGCGGCCGATTACGTCCGCATCGACATGATGGATACCGGCACCGGCATCCCGGCAGAGATCATCGACAAGATCTTCGAGCCGTTCTTCTCCACCAAGGAAGTCGGCAAGGGCACCGGCCTTGGCCTGTCCACCGTCTACGGCATCGTCAAGCAGACCGGCGGCTTCGTCTATGTCGACTCTGAAGCCGGCAAGGGCACCGCGTTCCACATTTTCCTGCCGCGGCATCGCCCCGAGCTCGAGGCGCAACCGGAACCGCAGGCGGCGGGCGGCGCGGGCGCAGAAGCGGCGAAACCAAAACCCGATCTCACGGGGCAGGGCACCATCCTGCTGGTGGAGGACGAGGACGGCCTGCGTTCGCTCAACGCACGCGGCCTTCGCTCGCGCGGCTACAGCGTGATCGAGGCCGCCAATGGCGTCGAAGCCATCGAGGCACTGGCCGAGAAGGACGGCGCGGTCGATCTCGTCGTCTCCGACGTCGTCATGCCGGAGATGGACGGCCCGACCATGCTCAAGGAAATGCGCGCCAAGAATCCGGGCATCCGTATAATCTTCGTCTCCGGCTACGCGGAGGACGCCTTCGAGAAGAGCCTGCCGGAGAACCAGCAATTCGCCTTCCTGCCGAAACCGTTCACGCTCGCCCAGCTGGTGGCTGCGGTGAAGGAAACCATGGCGGGTTCGTAACGTATGGCAGGATGACGTTGGAGCATTCAAGGCGGGCACGTTGCCATGACCCACCCTCTTCTTGCCGAACTGGAGCGGATCGAGCGAAACGCCTGGGAAGATCTGGTGCGGGCGGCACCGCCGCCGTTCGCGGGCGCCATCGGGCTCGAAACGCGCCGGATGGGCGGCGCGCTGTTTTTCGCGGCGGCGAAAATTCCGCAGTTTCAGTTCAACTGGCTCGCGGGAGCCGGGCTCGGCGGCGACGATGGAGCCTGCATCGGCGAGGCCAAGGCGCGGTTCCGGGAGGTCGGGCAGGCGAAATTCATCGTGCAGATCGCGCCGGGGTCGAAGGCCGCGCAGATGGAAAATCTGGCGCGCGCGGCCGGATTGCAGGCGAGCCCGCTGTCATGGGCGAAATTCTGCCGCGAGACGCGGAACGCGCCGGACGCGGCGACATCGCTGACGGTTCGCGAGGTGAGCGTCGAGGACCGGAATATCTTCGCTGAATCGGCCATCGCCGGCTTCGGCATGCCGGCGCCGATGGCGACGTGGCTTTCGCAAATCGTCGGACGGCCCCACTGGCACGCCTATGCCTCGTTCGACGACGACAAGCCCGCAGGCGCGGCGGCACTCTATGTCGAGGGCGATTTCGCCTGGCTCGGCATCGGCGCAACGAGGCCGGAGATGCGCCGCAAGGGCGGACAATCGGCGTTGCTGGCGCGACGTATCGCGGACGCCGCGACGTACGGCGCCCGCTATGCCGTAACGGAAACCGGCGTGCCGCAGGAGGGGCAGCCTGCGCCGAGCTACAGGAACATTCTCGGTAGTGGTTTTGGCGTCGCCTATGTACGCCCGAACTGGACACTGCCGCAGTAGGGCTCTACCCGTCGGTACCGCGCCCTCGCCCCGGGAAACACCGGATATTGCAGCACAATTGTCGCGTCCCCGCGACCGAGGGCCGCAGCCGAGGTTCCCTTTATTGGCTTTTCTTTTGGGCAACGCTGCCCATCTTAGGGGCGCTTTCCCCATACCGGGGATTCCTGAGGAAAAACCGATGAAATTCACCCAGCGTACGCGCGGCATGATCAAGGCGATCGCCGTCGTTCTTTCGTTGGCACTGCCCACCGTGATCGCAGCTTCCTATGCCGACGCGCGCGTTGGCGGCGGCTCCAGCTCGGGATCGCGTGGCTCGAGAACCTTTTCCGCGCCGCCGTCCACGACCACGGCGCCGAAGGCCGCGCAACCCATGAACCGCACCATGACCCAGCCGGGCAGCCCGAGCGCGCCGGCGGCGACCGGCGGCGGCTTCTTCAACCGCCCGGGCATGGGCATGCTCGGCGGCCTCGCCGCGGGCTTCCTCGGCGCCGGCCTGCTCGGCATGTTGTTCGGCGGCGGCCTGTTCTCCGGCCTCGGAGGCTTCGCCTCGATCCTCGGCCTGATCCTGCAGATCGGCCTGATCATCCTGGTGGTGCGGCTGGCCATGAAGTGGTGGCAGCGCCGCAACGCGCCGGCCTATGCCAGCACGGGCGCCGGCCCTGCGCCGGCGCAGAACCCGCAGGCCAACTATCGCAGCGCCATGGGTTTCGGCCTCGGCTCGAACGCACCGCCGCTCGAGATCAAGCCGGAAGATTATGAAGCCTTCGAGCGCCTGCTCGGCGAGGTTCAGGCCGCCTGGTCGGAGGAAGACGTCTCCAAACTGGAGCGGCTGTCGACGCCGGAGATGGTTTCGTATTTCGCCCGCGACCTCGCCGACAACAAGGCGCGCAACGCCGTCAACAAGGTCACCGGCGTCAAGCTTCTGCAGGGCGACCTTGCCGAAGCTTGGCGTGAGGGCGATGCCGACTACGCCACCGTTGCGCTGCGGTTCTCGCTGGTCGACAAGACCTTCGATCGCAACAACGGCCAGATGATCGCCGGTAGCGATCAGCCGACCGAGGCCACGGAAGTGTGGACCTTCGTCCGGAACCGCGGCGGAAACTGGGAACTCTCGGCGATCCAGCAGACCAACTGATCGCAGCACGAGAACGATACGAAGCGCCGCGGCTCATGCCGCGGCGCTTTCGCTTTTTGGCGGCGCGTCGAACAGCATCGGCTCCTCCTCGCGCACGAAACGTGCGGCGGCGGCGATCGCCGCCGGCAGTTGCGCGAGGCTTTGGGGCTTGGCGAACAGGTAGCCCTGGCCCTTGGCGCAGCCTTCGCGGGCGAGGAATTGCCACTGCGCCTCGGTCTCGATGCCCTCGGCCAGCACGGGAATGTCGAGGCTTGCGCCGAGCGCCAGCACCGTGCGCACGATGGCGGCAGCCGCGGCATCCTCCGGCAGGCGCTTCACAAAGGACTGGTCGAGCTTGATCTTGTCGAACGGAAAGGCGT
>NZ_JBQTHN010000005.1:0-270712 GCF_052389815.1 Bradyrhizobium sp.
GACCAGCACAGCCGACGCCCGGCTCCGGACCGCCGGATTCGACGCAGCGGATGTCGCGATAGCCGACCTTCATGACCTCTTCGATTTCGAGGTCTTCGACGCTGCCGGCGGCAGCGGCAAGGCTCAGGATGGTGTCCTGCGCCTTGGCGTGCAGGATCAGGCGGGTGGAATCCGCCTTGGGGTCGCAGCCGACGATCAGGATCCTGTGACCCATCTCGGCCAGCGCAGCCAGGGTGTTCTGGGAGGTGGTCGACTTGCCGATACCTCCCTTGCCGTAAAACGCGATTTGTCGCAGTGAAGACATGTTGCTCTCCGTAGACCGATTTCCTGTGCGCGAACCGCGCGATCCAATCTCGTTGCACCCCTTGCAGCGCGTCGCCCCCTGCCTGTCCTCATCGAGGACCTTCGCGAGCAGCCACACGCTTTCGCAAGAACGACGTTTGCAACGACTGTGCCAGCGGCGCCCGCCGACGAAATTTTCATTGATTCTAAATAGATAACGAACAGAGCGGCGCTTGTTGCAAACCCGACATGACTGCGCGTCACCCGACGTCAGCGCGATGCGCTGTCTCAAACAAAACAACACGGTGACCGGCGCATGCGAGAACCGACGCCCGCGGCAGGAAAACCGCCTCGTTTGAGCGTTTCCCGCCGCGGTACGGCGTTTGCTTATTGATCCAGGTCAAATCAGCGAGGGTGCTATGCGCGCGCGTTTCGAATCCCGCCATCAAGCAGACACCGGCTGCATTTTCGTCGTCGAAAGCGACGAGGTGGTCCGGTCGGCGCTGCAATTCATCCTGAGGGGGCATCGCGAGACTCACGGCTTCAAGAGCCTCGATCAGGCGCTGCTCAAGGGCGCGGAACTGACGCCGGAGATCGTCATGCTTGGGATCGGCTTTTTGCAAAGCGACGGCGAACGCATGTTGGCCGAGATCGCCCGCCGCTTACCCGGTGCGAAGATCCTCATGGTGGCGAACTCCGCCAATGATCCCCTCGCTCGCAACAGCCTGAAGTGGGGAGCACACGATGTGCTCGGCAAGCCCATCGCCTTCGATTCCGTTCATTGCAAGGTCGATGCGTTGCTCGGACGCCGCGGGAATTCTTCCGCCTTGCTCGGACTGCTGCCGTCATCGGCAGCGTGGTGAACGGTCAACAACATTCGCAAGATGACCTCGCAAAAGGAGGCTACGGCATCGATGGATCATTCACCCCTGACGAATTCTCCCGACATCGACGAGATCATCGACAACTTCTCGATGCTTGACGATTGGGACGACCGGTACCGCTATGTCATCGAGCTCGGCCGTGGCCTGCGCCCGCTGCCCGAAATCCATCGAACAGATGCGAACAAGGTGCAGGGTTGCGCCAGCCAGGTCTGGCTGGCAACCACCGTCTCTCCGGGCGCGGACGGCCCCAGGCTACACTTCGCCGGCGACAGCGACGCCCACATCGTCCGTGGGCTCGTCGCCATCCTACTGGCCCTGGTTTCGGGCAAGCCTACCGGCGAAATTCTGGCAGCCGATCCGATCGCGTTGTTCGAGCGCCTCGGCTTGCGCGAACATCTCACCCCGCAACGCTCGAACGGATTTCGTTCGATGGTCGAACGCGTCCGCGCCGATGCCCGGCAGGCGCTCAGGGCTGCGGCTTGAGTCCGACCGAATTCAGGTAGACCAGGCGGCCCTCACCATCTCTCGGCCGCGCATGATGACCACCACCGCGCGCGTTGCGAATTCGACCGTGTAGTAGATCTCGCCAAGGAAACTCCAGCTTTGCCGGATAATTCCAGCATCGCCCTTGTGGACCAGAGTCTCGCCGATGTCGCGGTGAGGGTCGATGCCGTCGTTCTTGAACAGCGCGGTCGACCGCACCGTATCGCCCAGCTTGAATTCGGGGATGCCCGCGATCCAACCCGATTGCTCGACCCGCCGCCGGCGCGCATCGTGGACGACCCGGGCGATCGTCGCGCGTTTTGGCGAAATCCGGGGGCTCATGCGAAGAACTCCTGTGCCTTCGTAAGGGCGCGCGCGAGGCAATCGACCTCGTCTCGCGTGTTGTAAAGGGCAAACGACGCACGACAGGTCGCCGGCACGCCGAAGCGTTCGAGCAGCGGCATCGCGCAGTGGGTGCCGGCCCGGACCGCGATTCCTGAGCGATCGATGATGGTGGCGAAATCGTGGGGATGCCCGCCCTTCATTTCGAACGAGACGATTGCGCCCTTGTCCCTTGCCGAGCCGATGATGCGCAGCGAATTGATCTCGCCGAGCCGCTCGTGGGCGTATCTGGTCAGGTCGGTCTCGTGCGCCCGGATGCGGGCCTTGCCGATCGAGTTGATGTAGTCGATCGCGGCGCCAAGCCCGATCGCCTGCACGATCGCCGGCGTTCCGGCCTCAAACCGGTGCGGCGGCTCGCCGTACGTGACGCGGTCCTGAGACACTTCGCGGATCATTTCGCCGCCGCCGTTAAACGGCGGCATGGCGGCGAGGTGTTCATGCTTGCCATAGAGCGCGCCGATCCCGGTCGGGCCGTAGAGCTTGTGTCCAGTGATGACGAAGAAATCGCAGTCGATGTCGCGGACGTCGACGTCCATGTGCACCGACGATTGTGCGCCGTCGATCAGAACGGGAATCCCACGGGCATGCGCGATCCGGACCACTTCCTTGACCGGCACGATGGTTCCTAACACATTCGACATCTGCGTGATCGCCACCATTTTGGTGCGATCGGTCAGGAGCTTTTCGAACTCGTCGAGCAGGAAGTTGCCGTCGTCGTCGACCGGAACCCATTTGATCACCGCGCCCTGGCGCTCCCTGAGGAAATGCCACGGCACGATGTTGGCGTGGTGCTCCATGATCGAGAGAACGATTTCGTCGCCCGGCCCGATGCGCTCGCGTCCAAAGGTCTGCGCGACCAGATTGATCGCTTCCGTCGCGCCGCGCGTGAATATGATTTCCTCGCTGCGTTCGGCGTTGAGAAACGTGGCGACCTTCTGGCGCGCGCCCTCGTAGCCTTC
Organism: Bradyrhizobium sp.; assembly: GCF_052389815.1. Taxonomy (GTDB): domain Bacteria; phylum Pseudomonadota; class Alphaproteobacteria; order Rhizobiales; family Xanthobacteraceae; genus Bradyrhizobium. The sequence continues at coordinate 3,011 of NZ_JBQTHN010000005.1, forward strand.
GGTCGCCGCATTGGCGAGAAAATGCAGGCCGCGGTGGACGTTGGCATATTCGGAACGGTACGCCTGCGTCAGGCGATCGAGCACCATCGCCGGCTTCTGCGCCGAGGCGGCGTTGTCGAGATAGACCAGCGGCTTGCCGTGAACCTGCAGCCCGAGGATCGGAAAGTCCTCGCGAACCCGCCCGACGTCGTAACTGCCATTGCTTACTGCGGGGTGCATGGCTTCATCTCCGCATCCCCAGCCAGTCCAGCGTCGCGTCCAGCAGCGCGTCGCGAATGCCCAGATGCTCGACGGCCTCGACCACTTCGGCTGCGAACGCCTGAATCAGCAGCGCTTCGGCTTCCTTCTCGGGGATTCCACGGGCCATCAGGTAGAATTTGAGCTGATCGTCCAGCGTGCCGGTCGTCGCGCCATGGCCGCACTGGACGTCATCCGCGAAGATCTCCAGTTCCGGCTTGCAGTTCGCCTCGGCACCGTCGGACAGTAGCAGCGCGCGCGCCATCATCTTGGCATCGGTCTTCTGCGCCTCTTGCCGGACGGTGATCTTGCCCTGGAACACCGCACGGGCATTGTCGTCGACGACAGCCTTGAACACTTCCCGGCTCTCGCTGCCGGCCGCGGCGTGGTCGATGGCCAACGTGGTGTCGGCATGCTGGCCGCCGGCCAGCAGGCTCGCGCCCCGGATGGAAGCAACCGTTCCCTCCCCCGCCAGCCGCACGAACATCTGGTTGCGCACAATGGCCCCGCCAGTGGTGAAACTCAGTTCATTGAACCTGGCGCGCGCGCCGATGTTCGCCAGCAGCGTTCCAACATGCAGCGCAGTGCTCCCCTCGCGGGTGCACTTGACATGGTCGAGCCGAGCCTCGTCGCCGACCACGACCTGCAGCACGGTGTTGACCTGATAATCCGACCGGTCCGGCCCGTCGTGGGTCTCGATGACGGTCACCCGCGCCCCGCCGCCGATCACGGCCAGCGATCGCGTGAACATCGCGGCCGGCGGCGCGCCGGTGGAAATGAAAGAAAGATGGATCGGGCGGTCGATGGTCACGCCAGGAGAAACCGCGATCACCACGCCATCGCCCGCCAGCGCCGTATTGAGCGACAGCGCCGGTTCGTTTGCCGGAACGATATCGCCCAGACGCTGCGACAACAGCGGCTCGTCCAATGCGAGGGCATCGGCCATCGAGCGAATGGTGAGACCCATCTCGAGACCCTCGAGATCGGAGATATCGGCAGCAAATGTACCGTCAACGATCATCAGCCGCCGAAAGCCGAGGCCGGCGAGCCGGTCGCCGGACTCCCGGGCACGCGTCCTGGCAGCGATATCCGGCGCGACAGCAAGCGGTTTGGCATCCTGCATCAGCCGCCGCAGATCGGTGTATCTCCATGCCTCGACCCGCGAGTTCGGCAACCCCGCAAGGGTAAAGTGATTGAATGCCGCGGCGCGTTCGGCCGCGACATCGTCGCCGCCGGGCAACGACGGTCGGGCCGCCGCGTAGACGTCGGCCAACCCGAGTTCTGCTTTGGTCCTGATGGCACGGATTCCAGCGTTCATGACCGTCAAGCCGCCTCGTTCTGGTATTGCGCGTAACCGGTCTCCTCGAGCTGCAGCGCAAGCTCCTTGCCGCCGGTCTTCACGATGCGGCCAGCGGCGAGCACGTGGACGACATCGGGCACGATGTAATCCAGCAAGCGCTGGTAGTGCGTGATCACGATCATGCCCCGCTCGGCCGAGCGCAGTGCGTTGACGCCGTTGGCAACTACTTTCAGGGCGTCAATGTCGAGACCGGAATCGGTTTCGTCGAGCACGCACAGAAGCGGCTCCAGGAGCGCCATCTGCAGCGTCTCGTTGCGCTTCTTTTCGCCGCCCGAAAAACCCACATTGAGCGGCCGGCGCAGCATCTCGGCGTCGATGCCGAGCTTCTTTGCAATCTCGCGCACGCGCTTGATGAGGTCGGGCGACGACAATTCCTCCTCGCCGCGCTGCCGGCGCTGGGCGTTGAGTGCGGTGCGCAGGAACGTCATGGTGGCAACACCGGGGATTTCCAGCGGATACTGGAAGGCGAGGAACACGCCCTTGGCGGCACGCTCGTCGGGCGACATTTCGAGCAGGTTCTCGCCCCTGAACAGGATCTCGCCACCGGTAATTTCATAGCCGGGCTTGCCTGCCAGCACGTAGGACAGAGTCGACTTGCCGGCGCCGTTGGGGCCCATGATGGCGTGGATTTCGCCCTTGTCGACCGTGAGATCCAGGCCGTTCAGGATCTTTCGGCCGCCGACCTCGGCGCGAAGGTCTCGGATTGCGAGCAGCGGCGTCATAGCGAAATCCCTCCGTTGCGTGGTTGACCAATGCTCATCCCACACTTCCTTCCAGCGAGATCGAGATCAGCTTCTGCGCCTCGACCGCGAATTCCATCGGCAGCTGCTGCAGCACGTCCTTGACGAACCCGTTGACCACCAGGCCGACGGCTTCTTCCTGGCTGAGCCCACGCTGGATGCAGTAGAACAGCACGTCCTCGGAAATCTTCGAGGTGGTCGCCTCGTGCTCGAAGGTGGCCGACGAATTCTTCGCCTCAACATACGGCACGGTGTGCGCGCCGCACTTATCCCCGATCAAGAGCGAGTCGCAGGCGGTGTAGTTGCGTGCGCCGGTCGCCTTGCGGTGTGCGGTGACCAGGCCGCGATAGGTGTTCTGGGATTTGCCGGCGGCGATGCCCTTGGAGATGATCCGGCTGGTCGTGTTCTTGCCCAGGTGAATCATCTTGGTGCCGGAATCGACCTGCTGGTGACCGTTCGAAATCGCGATCGAGTAGAACTCGCCGCGCGAGTGATCACCACGCAGGATGCAGCTCGGATATTTCCAGGTGATGGCCGAACCGGTCTCGACCTGGGTCCAGGAAATCTTCGAATGATTGCCGCGGCAGTCGCCACGCTTGGTGACGAAGTTGTAGATGCCGCCGACACCTTCGGAGTTGCCGGGGTACCAGTTCTGCACCGTCGAATACTTGATCTCGGCGTCATCGTGCGCGACGAGTTCGACGACGGCGGCATGGAGCTGGTTCTCGTCGCGCTGCGGCGCGGTGCAGCCTTCGAGATAGCTGACGTAAGAACCCCTGTCGGCGATGATCAGCGTGCGCTCGAACTGGCCGGTGTTGCGTTCGTTGATGCGGAAATAGGTCGACAGCTCCATCGGGCAGCGCACGCCCGGCGGCACGTAGACGAACGAGCCGTCGGAAAATACCGCCGAGTTCAGCGTGGCAAAGAAATTGTCCGAGGTCGGCACCACGGAACCGAGATACTTCTTCACCAGTTCCGGATGCTCGCGGATGGCTTCGGAGATCGGCATGAAGATCACGCCGGCCTTCTTCAGCTCTTCCTTGAAGGTGGTGGCGACGGAGACCGAGTCGAACACCGCGTCGACGGCGATCTTGCGCTTTTCCGGTGATGCTTCGCCCGGACGCGGCTCGACGCCCTCCAGCATCGCCACCTCGCGCAGGGGAATGCCGAGCTTCTCGTAAGTCTTGAGGATTTCGGGATCGATCTCGTCAAGCGAGCCGATCGATTTCTTTGGCTTCGGCGCCGCGTAATAATAGAGATCCTGGTAGTCGATCTTGGGGTAGTTGACGCGCGCCCAGGTCGGTTCCGTCATGGTCAGCCAGCGGCGATAGGCCTCGAGCCGCCATTCCAGCATCCATGCCGGCTCGTTCTTCTTCGCAGAGATGAAGCGGACGGTGTCTTCCGACAGTCCCTTCGCAGCCTTGTCGGATTCAATCTCGGTGACGAATCCGTATTTGTATTGCTCGACATCGATGCCGCGGACTCGATCGACGGTCTCCTGTACGGCTGCCATTCGTCACTCCGCCCGCGGCTTCGATTGTTTGGTTCGCGCTCGCGCCGCCGTCCTCGCGATCACATAGCGCACGCGCAAGTCCTCGTCGGCGACAAACCTCATCAGCATCCCGCCAAGCCAGGCAAACATCCCGACCTTCTCACTGCAATTCTCGCTATTGCCCGCCATGGCAGTCGATCCCTATGCGGGCACGCAGGTATTCTCGACCGGACAGACCACCGCGCACTGCGGCGTATCGAAATGCCCCTCGCATTCGGTGCATTTCTTCGGGTCGATAATGTACATGTCGTTCTTCAGGCGGATGGCGGCGTTGGGGCACTCGAACTCGCACGCTCCGCACACCGTGCATTGCGAAGCGATGATTTTGTAGGCCATCCCGTGACTCCCGCGTGCTTGCGATGCCAGACGACAATCTCGTCGGCATTCCTCTTTCAAGCCGCGTGCCAACAGTCAGAGGTTTGATTTATATCGACTATTCGTCTTGCCCTGCGGGCGAGGGACTGTCATGGCCCCGACAGGCTGTCGCAAGTGCGACAGTCCTGTCAGAGACGCTTGACCTCGATGCCGTGCTTCTTCAGGGCATAGCCGATCTGGCGCGGGGTCAATCCGAGAATTCGGGCGGCCTTGGCCTGAACCCAGCCCGCTTTTTCCATCGCCTCAGTGAACCGGTCGCGATCAGGCACTTCCCCGCGGTTCACCGCCGGCGATCCGGACGGCGCTGCAGTCGCGTCAACTTCGCGCGGCCCCGGCGGCGGGCCGGCAGGCGCGCGGGCGATTCCGCCCGCCGGCGCGATCGGCAATATCGGCAGCGATACCGCCGGCCGCAGACGCTGGGGCGCGAGGTCGGAATGCCCCTTCCACAGCATCGCAGACAGACATTCATTGCGACGGCAGGCGAAATCATCCATCACGATGCAGGGGCCCTGCGCAAGTGTCGCCGTCCGCTGGATGCAATTCTCCAGTTCGCGCACGTTGCCCGGGAAGCCGCAGCCCATCAGCACTTCCATCGCCCTGGCGTCGAAGGTGAGGGTCCGGTCGTTCTCGCCATTGAAGCGCTTGAGGAACTCGACCGCGAGCTGGGGAATGTCGCTGCGCCGGTCGCGCAGCGGCGGCATCAACATCGGCACGACGCTGATGCGATAATAGAGGTCGGCGCGAAACTCGTTGCGAGCTACCGCTTCCTCGAGATTCCTGTTGGTGGCCGTCACGACCCGCACATCAACCTTGATGGTGTGGTTGCCGCCGACGCGCTCGAACTCCTGTTCCTGGAGAACCCGCAGCAGCTTGGCCTGGAAGGCCGCGGAAATTTCGCCGATCTCATCGAGAAACAGCGTCCCCTTGTCAGCCAGTTCGAACCGTCCCTTCCGCGCGTTGATGGCGCCCGTGAACGCTCCCTTCTCATGGCCGAATAGTTCGGATTCGAGCACCGATTCCGGCAGCGCTGCACAGTTTATCTTGATGAATGGCCCCTTGGCGCGGGGAGACAGTTCGTGAATGGCCTTGGCGATCAATTCCTTGCCGGTGCCGGATTCGCCGCGCAACAACACCGGAGAGTGAGATTTCGCAACGATATTGATCTTTTCGAGCAGCGAGCGCAGCGCGGGACTGTCTCCGATGATGCCCTTGACGTGTACCTTCTTTCGCTCCTTGACCGGCTTGAGTTCAGACAACTCCTTCTGCAGCCGGTAGCTCTCGGCCATCAGGCGATCGCGGTCGCGGGAAACGACGCGGTGGAGCTGAACGGTTTGCCCGATCAGGTTGGCAATCATCGTCAGGAAACGCACATCAGTGTCCAATCGGAACACCGCGCGGCCGTCCCAGATCCGGTCGATGCTCAAGGTTCCGACGACCTTGGTGCCAACCCGGATCGGAACGCCGATGAACGACACCGTGACATTGTGTGCTGCGCCAAGCGCAGCCGCGTCGGTCGCAAACAGCGGATGCGTTGCGACGTTTTCCACGACTAGCGGGACCGCGGTTGCCACGATCTGTCCAATCGCCATTCCCGGCAGCCGGGCGCGATAGCGCTCGTCGGTTCCCTCGTTCCAGCCGACGCCCACAGTAATGTCCGGAACGTCGTCGTCCGCCAGCAGCGAAATGACGCCATGCCGCATCTGCAGAAATGATGTCAGGACATTGAGGACACTCGAAAGCGTTGTCTCGAGCCGGTTCGGCGCGTTGAGGATCTTGGAAATTTCATAGATCCCCGTGAGCGCGATCTCGCTCAAGGGAATCAGCGGAACGCTCGGCCGCGTGTCCGGGGCTTCGAGCACGGGTGCTGCAGCATGGACCATGGTAACCTCTCCATTGTCCCGAACGTTTCCGACCCGTTTTTCCGAAGAATTGTTGCTATTGTGTCGCATGTTCACACGAATGTCGTGCCCAACTTGGCCTCAACGCTGAGGAAGATGGCGGCGTCAATTGCACACTGGCTTGCCGCAGCATCGAGGAGTTTAACCACGAAATTGCGCGTTCCGGGCACTTTCCCGCCGGCCGCATTGATCCAGATCAAATTGTGACGACTGATTTGCAGGCAGCCGGGCCAAGTCACTATCTCCATACATCACCTGTTTTTCCTGCCAGACCGCTCAGACGTGCTGTCCGCCGTTGATCTGGATTTCCTCGCCGGTGACGTAGCTTGCTGCGTCCGAGCAGAGAAAGAAAAGCACCTTCGCAACCTCTTCAGGCCGGCCGATCCGCTGCATTGGAATCGTCGGCGCAAGCCGCGCCTCGGTTTCCGGCGAGAGAATATCGGTCTTGATCTCGCCGGGGGCGATTGCGTTGACGCGGATGCCGTGCGGCGCGTAGTCGTGCGCCATTTCCCGCGTCAAGCATGCCAGTGCCGCTTTTGACGTTGCGTACGCCGTGCCCGCAAAAGGATGCACGCGGGACCCGACGATCGACGTTACGTTCACGATCGAGCCGCCCGCCGCTTTCAACTCATCGAACATCCCCCGCGCCAGCATGATCGGCGCCAGCAGATTGACGTGAAACACGTTCATCCAGGTCTCGACGGGAGTGCTCAGCGAACTGAGTCGATCGCCCTCCGGGCCTTTTGGCGAGATCGCGGCATTGTTTATCAGCGCGTGGAGCGGCGCTCCCGCGAGCCGCGCCTTGAGTTCTGCGATCCCGCGTGGCATCGCGCGATGATCGCCCAGCTCGATCTGGACATGATTGTCCGATCCAGCATCCCAGGGACAGCGCTCGCCGTCGAACGGCTGGCGCGAGCAGGTGATGATGCGCCAGCCGGCTTCCGAGAACAGCTTTCCCGTGGCGTGCCCGATGCCGCGCGAAGCGCCGGTCAGCACCAGCGTCTTCTGCTCTCCCGCCTCGCGATCCCGTTGATCGGCATGAAACGGGCACGATGCAACGTCCGGAGTCCCGTGCACCGGCTGCGCATCGCGTTCCTTGACCTGCACGTCGAGGCTCACCCGGTTCCCACTTCTCTGCCTTGGTGAACAGGGATGTGCAGGAACCGGGCCACCGATTTACGCGCCATTACCGGCCGAATGGACTGTCCTGACCCCGACATGTTGACGAATCCGCAACATTCGACGTCCGGTTTCCGACAATAGCTCGTCGACGCCATGCGGCTTCGCCTCTCCGCTCAAACCGCCTCAGCCTTTCCGCTGGCGACTGTCTGGATAGCTTCAAAACCCTCGAACTGCGGATGCCCGAGATAAAGCGGCTTGTTGTTGCCGGCCGATTGATGCGCAGCACGAAACGCCTCGGATCTGGTCCACGCTTCAAAAGATGTGCGGTCCTTCCAGATCGTGTGCGAGGCATACAGCGTGTGATCTTCGGCTTCAGGACCCTTCAGGAGGTGAAATTCCACAAAGCCCGGAACCTTATGGAGATGAGTGTCGCGCGACATCCAGACATCCTCGAAGGCTGCCTCTGAGCCTTTGGCGACGCGGAACCGGTTCATGGCAATAAACATCGGGAATTTCCTTGTCTGTTTTGGGTTGGCACGCGCCATAACACGCCGGCACGAATTGTAATTCAAGACACCGCCGATCTGGCGTCAGCCGAACGCGCAACAGGCGAACCGCGCCTGGTGCGGTTTCTCTGCCGGTTTTGGTCCGCTTCCTGCTTGGTCACAGGTGAAGGCAGTTTGCGTGCGGACGGACCGCCGGGCAGCCTGAGTGGGAGACGCGGACATGCCCCTCTATGGTTTTCATTGTACCGAATGCGGCAAGGATACCGAACTCTTGATCAGCGCCGGTGACACGCCAACGTGTCCCCGCTGCGGCAGCGAGAAACTGGATCGTTTGATATCTCGCGTGGCGCCCCCGGGAAAAAGCCGTGGTATCGCGAAGGCGGCACGTTCCCGAGCAGCCCGTGAGGGGCATCTGAGCCAATACAAGCGATCGGAACGTCGAAGCTGACCACATGCTTCTCTCGTTCGCTTTCCACGGTGACATGGCGGTACGACAATCGAAGCTGCGATCGAGAGCATCCAACAGGCTCAGACAACGTCGGCTGAGGCTATCGGGATTCCAGGCATTGGTTGCAAATGCATTTGATTAGCAGAAGACGAGCCACCTGCGGCTTCGACAATCTTCCTCGCATGACAACGTTATCCTGTCACGCGGTGTTCATTGGATCTCACTACCGGTCGGCAACCTAACTGGGCAGGGATTTCACATGAGCCTCTTCACTGACATGCTGCAAGCTCAACGCTTCGATGATTATCGCTACTATCATCAGAGCCGGATCAATCAGACACTGCATTTGATCAGCGCCGTGATTTTTCTCGGCTGCTACGGGCTGCTCTTCAAGGATGCTGCGCTCGCTGGTCTCGTCGGCTGGCTGGCGATGCTGACGCGGCAAGCCGGTCATTTCTTCTTCGAACCAAACGGCTTTGACGCGGTCAACAACGTCACGCACGAGTACAAGGAGACGATCAAGGTCGGCTTCAACCAGAGCCGCAAGATTGTCCTCTTGCTCGTTTGGGGATTGGCGCCGCTGGCTTTGCTTCTGTCTCCGACACTGTTTGGCTTCTTCGATCCGCCAACCGGCAGGATGGATTTCGTCCATGGCGTCGGAAAGCTTTGGCTCGTGATCGGTATCGGCGGCGGCCTGTTCCGGATGATCCAGCTGTTCATTACCAAGGATGTTCCAACCGGCCTCGTATGGGTCAGCAAGGTCCTCACTGACCCGTTTCACAACATCGCGCTCTACTACAAATCGCCACTTGCCCTGTTGCGCGGCGAGTTGATCGATACATCCATCGGCAAGGCTCGCTGGAATCACGATGAAGAGGCTGCCCGATTGACCTAAACCCGCCGAATCACTGCCATTCGCTGTCGTGGCGAAGAAGCCGAGGAGATTATTCGACTGTACCCAGTAGCAATCTAGGTCCCCTCGGCTAAGCTCTTGAAAAGACTCGCGCGCTCGTAGCTCAGCTAGATCGAGCATCGGATTTCGATTCCGCGGGTGGTGCTACGAAATTCTGATGTGTCAATTCTGGACTTGCCGAAGCAGAGTGTACCCCGACAGCAGACGGTTCCATAACCGCTCATTCGGCGAATATGCCACGTCCCTGTGATTGTAGAGCCCTGGGCGGAAAGTGCTCGCAAACACCGCTGGTCACCACTAGGCGTGCACAGTTCGTCTCCGAGACAAACTCTAGCGTATGATATCGTGGCTCGTGGTAGTGGGGGAGCGACTCGAACCCCAGCGCAGCCATTCCCGCTTTTCGCTCTCTGACCAGACTGCACCTGGGCGAGGCAAACGTCCCTCCCCCAGCCTGCCAAGCTATGAGCTTTCGCGAATTTGCTCACCCGTGCGTCAACAGACTCCATTCGCATGTTTGCTTACCAGTTGGACCATTGGAGGGAGTCAGGTCATCGACAATGAATAAGTGGCGAGCGAAATAGCGACGTCTTTCTTCAACGGGCAGCGGATTCCGCCATTTCCAAATGAAGCAACAAGGAAGCGATTTAGCTGAGTAATATCAACTGGCTGGGGCGGGAGGGATCGAACCTCCGAATGGCGGAATCAAAATCCGCTTGATTATTCTGCTGTTTCAAGACGTATTTGGAAAAATGGACGAAATTCGCTCCAGTAATTTTAATACCTTAGCTGCTGTTTCCAAATGAATGCGGGACTCAGGGGGCAGCTTGTAGCGTGCTCTCGTGCGGTCAAGGTAAGCGCGATGGCTAGAAACCCGCGGGTGACCGTGTGAAGCGGTTCTTGACCCGTCCAGTGCCGAGCGAGTACCGATACGACGCGAGGATCTCTTTCGGCCAGAATCTCGCGGCGGAGGGCCGCAACACCCGGTTCTTGCTTTTCGTCGACGAGAAAATTCCTGGGCTTGTTGCATAACGAGAGTTCGCCAGTAGTGTCTTGGTGGAGCACCACTCGGAATAAAACTGCGAACTCTTTCGTTATCGAAATCGCGGCTTTGAATTCTGCACATCCTGCCCAAAGTAATCGGCGGCGGTCATTGAACCGCTGTTGAAATTTCGGAGGGCCAGAAGCGGCATCATCTAGCGCGGCTGCATTCGCGCGCCTGCGTCAATGCTGATAGTTGTGGCGTTAAGATAGGCATTCTCGGCGATGTGCTTGACCAAACTGGCGAACTCGTGGGGTTGCCCCATCCTGTTCGGATAAAGGATCATACGGTCAACGATCGACTGCGAAACCTTCGGCGGCATGCCGGCGACCATCCCGGTGTCGAACAAGCCCGGTGCAATGGAGACGACGCGAATGCCATGTTCAGCGAGGTCACGCGCGACAGGCAAGGTGAGGCCGACCACGCCGGCCTTGCTGGCGCTGTAGGCCGCCTGGCCCACCTGCCCTTGCGAGGCTGCGCCGGATGCGGTGTTGATGATGACGCCACGTTCGCCGCTCGGGCCCTCCGGTTGGTTGCAGGTCATAGCGAGCGCCGCAAAGCGGATGATGTTGAAGGTGCCGGTGAGATTGATGCCGATGACCTTGTTCCAGGTCGCCAGCGGAAACGGCTGCCCCTTCGATACGGTCTTGGCCGCATCGGCGACGCCCGCACAATTGACGGCGATATGAACCGCCTGGAATGCTTCGAGCACAGCCTCGATCGCGGAGCTAACGCTGGTCTCGTCGGCAACGTCGACAACACGCCCGAATGCCGCGCTCCCCAGTTCCCGGCAAAGATCGGCGAGCCGCGACTCGTCACGATCGAAGGCGGCGACACGCACGCCCGCCTTCGCCAGTGTGACGCACGATGCCCGCCCGAGCCCCGACGCCGCGCCGGTCACGATTGCAACTTTTCCATTCAACTGCATGAGAGCCCCTCTTGCTCGATCTTCTGTATCAGCGGCCAAGGATGGTGATGCAGGCTACCGCCTCTTCGATGCCCTGAAGGCCGCCGCCGTTTTCGGCGAGCGCGATGCGCGCCCCCTCGACCTGCCGCGGTCCCGCCTCGCCGCGCAGTTGCGCCACCAGTTCATGTACCTGCCCGATGCCGGTGGCGCCGACGGGATGTCCCTTGGATTCAAGTCCGCCGGACGGATTGACCGGTATAAGTCCGCCGAGCGCGGTGTCACCGCGCTCCGAAATGATGCCGCCTTCACCGAAATCGCAGAATCCGAGGTTCTCGATCTGGATGATCTCGCCCATGGCCGTCGCGTCATGCACCTCGGCGACAGCGACGTCGTCCGGGCCGATACCGGCCTTGTTGTAGGCCTTTTTCGCCGCGAGCGCGGTACAGTGCCGCTCCACTTCGGACGGATCACGATCGCTACCGGTCTGGATGACCGATGCCAGCACGCGGATGGCCCGCGACTTGTCGAGACCAAGCCGCTTCAAGCCCGCCTCGGTCGCGAGGATCGCAGCCGCCGCACCGTCCGATATCGGCGAGCACATCGGAAGCGTCAGCGGATAGGTGATCGGCGGGGCATTCAGCACTTCGTCGACCGAATAGGCATTGCGAAACTGCGCCAGCGGATTTTCCACGGAATGCCGATGGTTCTTCGCCGCCACCGCAGCAAGCTGGCGCTGCGTGGTGCCGAAGCGCTTCATGTGCTGACGTGAGAACGCGGCGTAGACATCCATGAACACGCTGTAGGGCTTGTCCGAGGTCGTGCCTTCCGGCACCTCGACTCCCTCGCCGAGCGCTAGCAGCCTGTCGCGAATTTCGCCGTCGCGGCTGACGTCCCAGGCACTATCGAATGCCTCGAACATCAGCTTGCGATCTGTCGAGAACATCTTCTCGGCGCCGAGCGCGAGCGCAACGTCCCCCTCACCCGCCTTAAGGAAAGTCACGGCAAGGTTGAACGCCGTGCTGCCGCTGGCACAGGCGTTCTCGACATTGACAACGGGAACGCCGCCGATTCCCATTTCGCGTAGCAGGATCTCGCCGCGGATCATGTGCTGGCGCTCCATATGGCCTTGCGACGCGTTGGCGAAGAAGGCCGCTTCGATGTCAGACTTCTGCAATCCCGCATCGCCGAGCGCGGCATCCACCGCGCTGCGCGACAGGGTCTTCATATCGATATCGAGCATGCGCCCAAACGGGGTCATGCCAACACCGACCACATAGATGTCGCTCATCGCGCCCTCCCTTGAGGATTGGAATCTTCTCTGGTCTCTACCTGCTAGTCCTTGAGCTCCGGCAGTGCACGCAGCACCTGCTCCGTATGCTCGCCAAGGCCGGGCACGCCGGAGCGCGGACCGGGATGCTCGCCGGAAAAAATCAACGGCTGCGCCACATGGTGGCTCCGCCCGCCGTTCCCATCCGCCACCTCGCGGAACAGCCCGCGCGCCCGGAAATGCGGATCGGCGGTCACCTCGCTCAACGAGTTCACCGGCCCCCATGGAATCCCGGCGGCATCCAGCTTCTGCGCCCAATCGGTGCGATCGCGCGTCGCCAGCACGGCAGCGACCTTGCCTCGCAAGGCATCGCCGCGCGCGACCCGCTCGCTGCGATTGAAGCCGGCCGCATCAGGCATGCCGAGCAACTCGCACAGCGGCCGCCAGAACCAGTCTTCATGAGCAATCGACAACGTGAGGAGACGGCCATCGGCACACTTGAAGACGCCATAGGCCGGCTCGGCGCCGATGTCGGCGAGCGGCGCACCGTTCATCACCGGACCGAGCATCACCGACATCCAGGACACCAGGCCGTCCGTCATCGAGACGTCGACATATTTTCCTTCTCCCGTACGTGCGCGCTCGAACAGCGCCGCCAACGTGCCGACGGCAGCGAACATGCCGGAGGACAGGTCGCCGATCGCGATGCTTCCCGGATCCTCCACCGAGCCTTGCTCGGCGTGACGAAAGAGAAACCCGGCAAGTGCCTGATAGGAGATGTCGTGGGCGGGGCGATCGCGATACGGCCCGTCCTGCCCGAAGCCGGAGATCGAGACATAGACCATCCTTGGGTTGAGCTCCGCCATCGCCTCATGGCCGAAGCCGAGACGCGCCATGGTGCCCGGACGAAATCCTTCCATCAGCACGTCGGCGGAAGCGACCAGCCTGCGCAGGTTCAGCTTGCCTTCAACGCTCTTGAGATCCAGCGCCACCGAGCGCTTGCCGCGATTGAGCGCGCCGTGAAAGGCCGGAAACTGCCGTGCAGGATCTCCCGCGCCCGGACGTTCCACCAGGATCACGTCGGCGCCAAGATCACTTAGCAACAAGGTTGCGTAAGGCCCGGGATACTGCTCAGCCAGACTGATCACCCGAATTCCAGCGAGGGGAAGACTCATCTCGATCGCTCTTTCCGGCAGCGGCTTGACTTGCATTAATCCCGACAGTCTGTAACATAACCTTACGAATAATCAACTAACTCGAAAGTCAATTCCGAGGAAAGTCCGGTGGAATCGGTTATCTCTGAAATTCGGGGTGGCGCGATGTGGATCACGCTGAACCGGCCGGATGCACTCAATGCCATCACTCCCGCGGTGATTTCGGGCATCAACGCGGCGCTCGACAAGGCTCAGCTGTCAGACGTCCGCGCAGTAGTGCTGACCGGAACGGGGCGCGCATTCTGCGCCGGCGCCGACCTCAAATTCGTACGCGGCGAAGCCGGGAACGAAACGTCGCTGAGCCGCCTTCTCGATACCGTTCTCCTTGTCATGAACCGGCTCGAGACGTTTCCCATGCCGGTGATCGCGTCGCTGAACGGATTGACGTTGGCTGGCGGCTTGGAACTGATGCTGTGCTGCGATCTCGTCGTCGCGGCGCGCTCGGCCAAGCTGGGCGACGCCCATGCAAATTTTGGGCTCTTGCCCGGCGGCGGCAGCTCGGTGCGGCTGCCGCGTAAGATCGGCCCGACCCGCGCAAAATATCTGCTCTACACCGGCGAGTTCGTGCCAGCCGAACAGCTCGTTGCCGCCGGACTGGTCAACGAGGTCGTCGATGACGACATGCTGATCCCGGCGACCGAGGCGCTGGTCGCCAAGCTCGTCAACAAGAGCCCGCTCGTGCTTCGGCGCATGAAGGTGCTGGTCGATGATGGCCTCGAGCAACCTTGTGCGATAGCACTGCGACAAGAACTGCTCGCCAGCGAAGTCCACGCCCGCAGCAACGACCTGAAGGAGGGACTTGCCGCATTCGAGGAAAAACGCAAACCACGCTTCACCGGCAAATAGGAAAAGCAAGTCGGGAATGCCAAGAGGAGACGGTAATGAGCCAGGAGACGCGCTTCACGGTCCTGCAACAGATCCAGCGTGCGGCCCACCAGCTCGCACCCGCCATTCGGGAGATGTTCGATCGCGCAGGCCTCGCTCCAGCCGATCTCAAGACCGTGGACGACCTGTCGCGGCTGCCCGTATTCAAAAAGGAGTCGCTGGTCGAGTTACAACGCCAGCGGCCGCCATTCGGGGGTTTCCTTGCAGCAAAGGATGAAGAAATCGTCCGTATCTTCGTCTCTCCCGGCCCCATCAACGAACCTCAACTGAGGCACGACCGCGACGGATGCGGCTTCGGCACGGCCTTTGCCGCCGCCGGCCTCGGCCCCGGCGATCGCGTGCTCAACACCTGGTCCTATCATCTCGTGCCTGCCGGCCTTCTGCTCGACGAGGGCCTGCGCTCGGTCGGCGCGACGGTGATTCCAGCCGGCACCGGCGGCAGCGAGTTGCAGGCGAAGCTGGTGACCGACCTTGGCGTGACCTGCATCTGCGCCTCGACCGCCTTCTTCATCACGCTAGCGGAAGCCATCGAGGCGATGGGTCATTCGCTGCCCGGTGGCTGGAAGGTCAGAACTGCGTTGCTCGGCGGCGAACTCGGCGACTGGCTCGGCAAGCGCCGTCGCCTGGAAGCCAGGTACGGCGTTCGCACCTTCGCAGTCTATGCGACGGCGGACTTCGGCGTGATCGCCTTCGAAAATGGCGCGCAGGACGGCGGCTACGAGGTTCACCAGGACCGCATCGTGCAAATCTGTGACCCGACGACGGGGGCTCCGCTTCCGCACGGCGAGCCCGGCGAGATCGTGGTTACCACGCTGACGCCGGGCTGGCCGCTGATCCGGTTCGGTACCGGCGACGTCGCCGTCGCCACGGCTATGAACGCCGATGGCACGGTGCGCAGGATCGGCATGCTGCAGGGACGCGTCGGGCAGGCGGTGAAGGCGCGCGAGATATTCATCTATCCGCGCCAGCTCGAAGACCTCGCCATTGCCATTCCGGGAATCGGCCGCGCGCAGGCCATCGTCACCCGCCCGCAACAGCGGGAAGAGATCACGGTGCGGCTTTCGCTGCTTCCGGATGCGGACCGCGACGCCGTCCTGGCGGCGGCGCCGGCCCGCTTCAACGCGCTGTCTCGTCTGAAGGCCGACCGTATCGAGGTGGTAGGAACAGACGAACTGCCGGCCGACGCTCCATTCGTCGTCGACCGGAAGGACGCCTGACCCCGCACCGGCACGCAGCGCCTCAGCCGAGCCACCGCTTGCGGCGTCGATAATGCTTGATGTCGCGGTAGCTCTTGCGCTCGCCCTTAAGGTCAAGCCCGAGGTAGAACTCCCGCACGTCCTCGTTGTTTCGCAGCTCTTCCGCGGCGCCTTCGAGGACGATGCGTCCATTCTCCATGACGTAGCCGTAGTCGGCGATATCCAACGCGACGCGCGTGTTCTGTTCGACGATCAGAAGCGTGGTCCCGCTTGCCTTGAGGTCCTTCAGCAGCTCGAACACCTCGTCGATCATCAACGGCGCTAGGCCAAGCGACGGCTCGTCAATCATGATCAGCCTGGGATTGGCCATCATCGCGCGCCCGATCACGACCATTTGCTGTTCGCCGCCGGACAGATAGCCGGTTATCCGATCCTTGAGCGCCGCAAGCCGGCGAATGCGATCGTAGACATGATCAAGGCGCTTGCGTACCTCACGCCCCGACGATTCCATGTGGCCGCCGACCAGCAGATTCTGCTCGACGGTCAGATGGCGCAACACGCGGCGGCCCTCCATCACATGGATAATGCCGCCTCGAACGACTTCGGTCGGGTCCGCCCTGTCGATTCTCTTGCCGTCGAAACCGATATTGCCGGAGGTCACCCGGCCGTCCTCGACGCGTATGATGCCGGAAATCGCTTTCAGCGTCGTCGACTTGCCGGCCCCATTGCCGCCGAGCAACGCAACGCATTTGCCATCCGGCACGGCGAGCGAAATGCCCTTCACCGCCAGAATGACGTCGCTGTAGATGACTTCAACGTTGTTCAGCTCGAGCAAAACGCAAGCCTCCCGAGGGGATCCGACCGGGCCCGCGGGACCCGGCCGGATGGCGTTACTTCACCACTTGTTAATGGACGGCACCGGCACGTTGGCAGCAGCCTCCGTGTACTTGCCGTCCTTGATGGTGACGATACTCGCGACCAGCCCCTGCGTCGGGAACGGCCCGTCGTTCGAGAACTTGGTGTTGCCGAGAATCTTGTAGGTCTCATCCGCGGAGATCGTCGTCGACATCAGCGCCTCGCGGACAGCTTCGCCCGTGACCTTGTCCGCGCCGACCTTCTTGGCCGCAGCTTCGATGGCCCGCATCGCAATCAGCGCCTGACCAAGACCTTGGACAGCCGAAACCGTCCATTTGGCCTTGAGGTCGTACTTGCTCTGAAGCATCTCGAAGAACTCGCGGCCAGGCGTCTTTGTGTCGGTGGGCGCAGCCATCGCATAAACTTCGTAATCGCCCTCCATCTGCTTGACGTCGCCGATCGCGCGGCCGGATTCCGCCAGTCCGTTGTGCGAACTCATGACAATCGGCACCTGTTTGCCGAGCGACTGCAGCGCCCGCTTGGTGGCGACCACGGCGGCCGTGTTCGTCATGACCATGATCACTTCGGCTCCCTTACGGGTCACGCGGTTGACCTGGGTGGTCAAATCGGTGGGCTGAACTTCCGTGAACACAACCTCGACGACTTCGACCTTGTCCGGATTGTCGGAGGCATATCGCTGGACACCCTTGTGCTGGTCGACATAGGCCGGCGAGGCTTCCGACGAGATGATCGCGACCTTCAGCGGCCCGCTGCCTCCGCGCTTCTGGCGGAACCACTCGAAGAACGCAGTGGCCTCATGGCTGTAGGTCGGGCGCTGGTTGAAGATCCACGGATCGGGCTTCCAGGCAAAGCCATACGCGGCAGTCGACATCACCATCGGGATCTTGTCGGACGGCAGCCGCCCCTGAAGCGCGGCGACGTCGGGTCCGCCGACCCCAAGCACGATAATCGGATTTAGCTCGGCCTTGATGCCGGGCCACAGGCTCGCCACCTGCGCCGCATCATAGCGGTGATCGTAATCCTTGGTGCCGAGCTTGACGCCGATCTTCTTGCCGACTTCGGCATTCCACCATTCGATGACCGGCCGGCGCGCACCGATCAGGTCCTTCATCACATCCGCATAAGGACCGGTAAAATCGGCAAGCGACGCCACATTGTAGGTCGTCTGGGCACCGGCCGGCGCCGAGATCGTCAGCAAACCGAGCGCAGCGGCCGCCCCAAAGATCTTGATGTGCTTCAAGATTGTCATCTTCAGTTCCTCCCATGAATGTTCTAATTCCGATCGCCCAGGCATCAATAGGGAAATGGCCAAAGGCGATAGGATCGTTTCAGGATATTCCAGCGGTGCATCAGCCCGCGCGGCTCGAAAATCAGGAACGCTGCGATGATCCCGCCGAGAAACACGTTCATCATCGCAAACACCACATCGCCACCGAGCGAGGGAAATTGCGCGACGATGCTGGGCCCAAGTGTAACGAAGCTTTCCTGAATTGCCTTGATGACGAAGACGCCGATCAACGCTCCGGTGATCGAACCGAGGCCTCCGACGATGACCATTGCGATGAACCAGATCGAATGGAACAGCGTGAATTGATCGACGGCGACGAAACGCACGTAGTAGGCCCACAGCCCCCCGCCGATCCCCGCGTAGAACGCACCGATCAGGAAGGCGGTTGCCTTGGTCCGCACGACGTTGATTCCCATCAGCCCGGAAGCGACGTCGTCGTCGCAGACTGCGACGAAGGCGCGCCCGTGCCGGCTGCGCACGATGCCATAGGCGCCGAACACCATCGCCGCGGTCACGGCCAGGCAGAGATAGTAGATCGAGGTCTCACTGACGAAACTGAAGCCGAAAATCTGTGCCGGCTCCAGCGTCAACCCGTTCGACCCGCCGAACCACGACTGCGGCAGATTGAGAATGAGGAAATGAAACAGGGTCTGTGCCGCGATGGTGGTGAGCGCCAGGTAAAAGCCCTTGATGCGAACCGCCGACAAGCCAAAGATGAACCCGAACACCGCGGCGGCGCAGCCCCCGAACGGAATACTGAGCCAGAACGGCAGATTGAATTTGATCGCCAGCGCTCCGGTGGCGTAGGCGCCGACTCCCATGAACGCAGCCTGGCCGAGATTGATCTGGCCCGCATATCCCATGTTGATCTGCAGGCCGATCACGACCACGGCCATGATCAGCATATTGGTCGAGATGGCGACGAGCCGCGGTCCCAGAACATGGGGCAGGATGACCAGCGCGACGAAAAGCAGAACGAGCGCGACACATTGTCCGCGGGTGCGGATCAACGCCTGATCGCGTTCGAAGCTGGTGGCGAATACGCCTGCCGGATCCATCGGTCACACCCTTTCGATGGTCTTCCAGCCGAACATTCCGGTCGGCCGAATAAAGAGGATGAGCAGCATGATGATAAACGGAAACACGGTGCCGATCGCGCCGCCCACGATCGGATCGAGGTAGGCGGTCACGAGCCCCTGAATGATACCGACGATAAGGCCGGCCAGCAGAACCCCGGCGATCGCCTCGAAACCCGCCAGCAGCGCCACCGGCAACGCCGCAAGGCCGATGTCGGAGGCGAGGAAGTTCAGCGACTTTCCGCTGAGGAAGATGATGGCGCCAAGCGTCGACAGCACGGCACCGAGAATCCAGGCGAACGCAATGGAGCGCTTCACTGAAATTCCCATCGACAGCGCCACCTGATGATCTTCGGCAACCGCTGTCATGCGCAGCCCGGCCCGCGTGCGGTTGAAGAACCACGACAGGCCGAAACCGACGATGACCGTGATTGCGCCGCCGATGAGAAGCGAGCGAGGGATGAGGATCTCCCCGATGATCACCGGCTGAAGCGGAAAGATGATCGGGAACGAGCGCACCTGCGGGCCGAACAGCACGAGGATCAGGCCGCGGATCAGGATCAAAAGTCCGATCGTGACCATGACCATGGCGAACACCGACTCACCGGCGAGGCGGGAAAAGAACACCCGCTCGATGAGGAGTCCGAACAGCGCCGCCGCAACGAACGCGAGCGGAATGCCGATCGAGAGCGGCAGGCCCAGCGAGGCGACCATCCACCAGACGATGAAGCCGCCGAACACGACGAGTTCGCCTTGGGCGAAATTGAAGACCTTCGACGCCCGATAGATGACCACGAAGCCCATGGCGATGAGGGCATAGAGCAGCCCGACCAGCGCACCGTTGATGAAGTAGTTGACGAAATCGATCATGCGATGGCCCGCAACGGTTCAGCGGCGTTTGCCGACTTGCCTGCCTTGACGACGTCGTGGATGGCGACGTGAGCAGACAGCGCGCCCTTTCGCCCGTCCTGATATGTCACCGCGATGTCGAGCTTCTGATGATCCCGACTGCCGTACATCGCCTCGATCAGCACGGCATAGCGTTCGGCGAGGAATTCGCGTCGCAGCTTGCGTGTGCGGGTCAATTCGCCTTCATCCGGATCGAGCTCCTTGGGGAAGTTGGCAAAGCGACGGACCCTCGCGTGCTCGGGCAGGAACGTGTTGACGCGCGCAATCTCGCCGCGCATCAATTCGGCCACCTCTGGCTTCTGCGAAAGGTCGGTGAAGGTGGAGAAGCTGATGTTTCGATCCTCCGCCCAACGCGACACCACGCTCATGTCGATATTGATCAGCGCGCCGATATAGTCGCGCGTATCGTCGCCAAGCGTCATGATGTCCTTGATGAACGGGCTGAAACGCAGCCGGGTCTCGATAAACTGAGGCGGAAACCGTTCGCCGGAGCGAAGCTGTCGAAGATCGTCGAGGCGCTCGAGGAATACGAGCTCGCCGCTGTCGGTGACCGACACGGCATCGCCCGTGCGATACCATCCGTCCTCAACGCGCTGGGCGACGCTGTCGGGCTTCTTGTGATAGCCTTGAAAGACACTGCCGCCACGAACGAGCAATTCACCCTGCTCCGACACCTTCCATTCCAGCGCCGCACCGGATTCGGGGTGCGAGCTCAGCCAGTGCCCGACCGTCTCGAGATTGTACCGATTCCCCTGATGCAGGGTCAGGAGTCCGATCTCGGTGGCGCCATAGATATTGCGTAACGGCACGCCGATGGCATGGAACAGGCGAAACACATCCGGCGCCATCGTGGAGCCGCCGCACAATGCGAGCTTGATGCGCGTGAGGCCGAGCTTGTCCCGCAGCGGCTTCAATACCAGCATCTCCGCAAGCGGCAGCGCAAGCCGCGCGCCGAGCGGGACGGGCCTGCCTTCAAGACGCGCGACATGGACCTTGTGGCCGATATCGACACCCCAGGCATAGATCGCCCTGCGCGTCCGGCCGGCATCGAGCATCCGGCCCTGGATGGTGGCGGCGAGGCTCTCCCACTGGCGGGGAGCGAATACCATCACCTCGACTGCGAGTTCGCGGATATTGTTGAGAACCTCCTCAGGCGATTCCGGGAAATTCACCACCAGCGGCAGCAGGAGGCCGATAGTGACGCCGAAGAACTGCTCCGTCGCCCAGGCCGGGGCGATATAGGTGAGATACTCCATGCCGGGCTTGATGCCGGTCGCCGCGATGACGCGATGCGCGTTGTCGACGAGATAGCGGTGGGTCAGCACCACGCCCTTCGGCCGCCCGGTGGTGCCGGAGGTATAAGACAGCACGGCCACGTCGTCGGGTCGGCCTGTCTCGACCAGGCGCCGGAACAGATCGGTATCCTCGGCGTGGCGCGCGCGTCCGACCTCAACCACCTTCTCGAACGGCGTCAGGCGCTCGTGACGATAGGACCACATCCCGGTATCGTCCCAGTAGATCATCTGGCGAAGGTGCCGAACGCGATCGAGAATCGCGAACCCCTTGTCCACCTGCTCCTGATCCTGCGCTACCAGACAGACCGCATCGCTATCGTTGAGGAGGTATTCGATTTCGTCCGCAGTGATGTCAGGATAGAGCGAGACGATCTTGCATCCGATCGAGAACGCCGCAAACTCGCTCCAGAAGTTCTCCGGCTCGTTCTCGCCGATAATGGCCACGGTCTCGCCGCGGCGAATACCCATCGCGTCAAGGCCAAGGGCGAAGGAACGCACCTTCTCGAGAACATCACCATAGGTGTATTCGCGCCAGATGCCGCGATACTTGTGCCGCTCAACGAGCCGGTCCGGCGCCGCGCTGGCGCGCTCGAGCAACAGTTGCGGAATGGTACGCATCGGCAGCATCAGCGATTTCCTTCGCCCAGATATGCCTTGAGCACCGCAGGATTCTTCTGAACCTCCAGCGGAGTCCCCTCTGCAATCTTGCGGCCAAAGTCGAGCACCACGATCCGGTCCGCTAGATCCATGACGACACCCATGTCGTGCTCGACGAGCACCACCGGGATCT
This sequence comes from Bradyrhizobium sp., assembly GCF_052389815.1. GTDB lineage: Bacteria > Pseudomonadota > Alphaproteobacteria > Rhizobiales > Xanthobacteraceae > Bradyrhizobium. The sequence continues at coordinate 24,904 of NZ_JBQTHN010000005.1, forward strand.
GTCGCGCCTCGCGAACGTCGAGAATGAATCGCGCGAGGTCCTCCTTCTCCTCGGTATTCATCCCGGCCATCGGCTCATCCATCAGCAGGATGCTCGGCTCCTGAGCCAGTGCCCGACCGAGATCGACGCGTTTGCGCAAGCCGTAGCCGAGGCTGCCGACCGGCTGATGGCGGATGGATTCGATTTCGAGCAGCTCGATGATTTCCTCGACGACCTCGCGGTGCCGGATCTCCTCGCGTCTGCAAGGCCCGAAGTAAAAGAATGCCGACGGAATCGAGCTCTTCATGTGAATGTGACGGCCGACCATGATGTTTTCGATCACGGTCATGTTCGAAAAGATATGCGTCCCCTGGAAGGTCCGGGCCAGGCCGGCCTTCACGATATGGTGGACGCCCATGCCGGACAGCAGCGAGCCATTGAATCGTACCTCGCCCTGCTGCGGCCGATAGAAGCCGCTGAGGCAATTCATCAGGGAGGTCTTGCCGGCACCGTTCGGCCCGATCACCGCGAGCAACTCGTCCACCCCGACCGCGATGGACACATTGTCAAGCGCGACAACGCCACCGAAAGCCATCCGGATACCGTCGGCGACGAGAACCGCGGCATTCTGCGCCGCACGGCTCTGCGATGCTGAATAGAGAGGCGAAACAGCGCTCAACACGCTCCCCCTTCACCAACGCAGTCCTGCGACATTCATCCTCCCCACGGTATGCGGCATTTCGACCGAACAGCGCCCCACCCTCAAATCGACCCATCCTCTGCGGATTTTTATGACCGATGAGCATTATTTTTAACTCGACGGTCAATTTCGGTCAAGCCCATTCGGGCGCCTGCAACACACCACGACGAAACAGGCAGATCGAACACTCCGGCGCGAACGCATCAAGAGGCACGGATTCCGGTTGCAGCAGGCAGCAGGCACTTCCCGCTTTGGAGGAAGCTCGTGATTGGGCGCATTCAGGCGCGCCTTTCGACGAAGCGGCCTCGACTTTTCGACCTGCAATGGCACCAAACCGAAAAGGCAAAGCCTCGAATATGAATTGACCATAACGTCAAATATCCTAATATGTGGTCGAATACGGAAGATCTGCAGCTCTCCGTGAGCAACGTCTGTCACCGGTTTCGCGCGCTCGCGAAACCGCGTCGCTCCAGCAACGCTGCCAATTTCCGGTAAGGACAGGCAGGAGGAGAATCCGGGATGGCAGGAGCCGAGAGCAAATCTTTTTCGTTCCTAACCGACCAGCAAACGATGGTTCGGGACGTCGCGCGCAAGGTTGCGACCGACGCGATCGCCCCCACGGCAGCGGAACGCGATCGCACCGCGACGTGGCCGCACGCCGAATTGAAGGCTCTCGCGAATCTTGGCTTCATGGGCATGCTGCCGCCGGAACAATATGGCGGCTCGAACGCGGGGTTCGTCGCCTATTGTCTGGCGCTGGAGCAGATCGCTGCGGCCGACGCGGGTGTCGGCACCATTTTCCACGTCCACAACGTCACCGCCTTCACCATCGCCTTGCGCGGCAACGAGGAACAGAAGCAGAAGTATCTGCCGCCGATGCTGCGCGGCGAAAAGATCGGCGCGTTTCTTCTCACTGAGCCGCAGGCCGGATCGGATACCGCCGCATTTCGTGCCACCGCGCGCCGCGAAGGCGATCACTTCATTCTCAACGGCACCAAGCAGTTCATTTCCAACGGGAGCGAGGCTGGTACAACGATCGTGCTCGCTCGCACCGATCCGCAGGCCGGTAAAAGTGGATTTACGACGTTCATCGTCGACCCGACCTCACCCGGCTACAATGTTGCGCGCGTCGAGGACAAGCTCGGCCAGCGGACGGCCCATGTCGCTCAGATTCAGCTCGACAATCTTCGTGTTCCGGCGGAGAACGTGCTCGGCGAAGTCGGCGCTGGCTACCGGATCGTCATGGGTGGCCTGTCTGACGGTCGGATTGCAATCGCCGCGCAGGCCGTCGGCGTTGCCCAGGCAGCGCTCGACGCTGCGATCCGCTACGCCAACGAGCGCGAGGCCTATGGCAAGCCGATCGTTGAACTGCAGGCGGTGAGCTTCCATCTCGCGGAGATGGCCGCTCAGGTCGACGTCGCGCGGCAATATTATATCCACGCCGCGCGGCTCCTCGAGGCCGGAGCGTCCTGCGCCAAGGAAGCGGCCATTGCCAAGCTCGTCGCTTCGGAGATGGGGGAGAAGGTCTGCTCGGACGCCCTGCAGATCCACGGCGGCTACGGCTACCTGAAGGATTTTCCGGTCGAGCGCTACTATCGTGACGTTCGAGTCTGCAAGATCTATGAGGGAACCAGCGATATCCAGAAGCAAATCATCGCGCGCAGCCTTTCGGCCTGAGGTTCCAGAAATTGACTTCGAGGCAATAATTTTGACTATGGGGCCTCAAGCATAGGGAATCGTTCCCTATATGCTCCGGATATTCGGCATGCTCTCATGAAGAAGGCATCGACAGCAAGGCGCGGCCGCCATGCCTCCGCCTGGAAAAGCGTAGTCCTCAACCGGGAACAGCAGTTCTCGCTGAAGCGGGGCGCGCTGCTTCGCGAGGCGGGCCGCGCATTCAGCCTTCGCGGCTATCACAACACCTCGCTCGAGGATGTGGCGAAGACCTTGGACGTCACCAAGGCCGCGCTTTACTACTACGTCACGAACAAGCAGGAAATTCTCTTCGAATGCCACATGATGTCGCTCGACTTCGGCGACGAGGCGATGAAGTACAGCGAAGAGCATGGCAAGACCGGGCTTGAAAAAATTCTCCTGCTTATCGACAAGTACGTCAAAACCATCACCAGCGAGATGGGCTCTTTCGCGGTGCTCGGCGAGTACGACGCGCTGGAGTCGCAGAACAAGGCGATCATCGGCAAGCGTCGCGACAAGTTTGACCGCGGCTTCCGGAAATTGATCTCTGAAGGTATTGCCGACGGGACGGTGCGTGCCGTCGATCCCAAGCTGACGGTGTTCTTCTTCATGGGGTCGATCAACTGGATGACGCGATGGTTCACGACTGAAGGACCGCTCACCGGCGAGCAGGTCGCCCGGCAACTTGTCGATCTCGTAGAGGGAGCTCTGCGGAGCCGCTGATCGCGCCTCGCCGCCCCAGCGGAGCCGAAACGCTGCTCGCAAAAGACGCCTGGAACCCACGAAAACGATCCGCCGGACGGAGGCGCAAGAGCAATGTTACTTTCGTCCCTTCCAGAGCGGCTTGCGCTTTTGTACGAAGGCAGCAATGCCCTCGCGCGCATCAGCGTGGGCCATGTTCCTCACCACGAGTTCGCCGGAATATTCGTAGGCATCGGAGATGGGCATTTGCAGCTGGCGATAGAACGCCTGTTTGCCGAGCGCCAACGTGTAGGTCGATTTCGAGGCGATCTCCGCTGCCAGCGACTCGACCGTTTGCTCGAGTTGCTCGGGCGTGACCACATCGTTGATCAGCCCGATGCGTAGCGCAAACGCCGCGTCGTAGAGGCGCCCCGTGGTGAGCATCTGCATCGCGTGTTTCGGCATCACGGCGCGCGACAACGCCACCATGGGCGTGAGGCACCACAAGCCAATGTTCACGCCCGGTGTCGCAAACCGCGCCTCGCTGGAGGCGATCGCGAGATCGGCACTGGCGACCAACTGGCAACCGGCGGCCGAGGCCACGCCTGCGACGCTGGCAATGATGACCTGCGGTTGATCCCGCATCGTCTGCATCAGAGCCGAACAGCGCGTCGACACCGTCTTGAAGAATTCGGGATCCGTCTCCCCGTCAAATTCGGTAAGATCATGCCCCGCGCAGAAGATCTTCTTGCCGATCCCAGTCAGGACGATCACCGCGATCGACGGCTGCCCCCGGAGGTCCATCAGATGGCGGGTCAATTCATCGATTGTCGACAAGGAAAGGCTGTTGCCGCTACGCGGACGGTTCAAGGAAATGTACGATACCGCACCCCGATCATCGCGGATAACAAGTTCTTTTTCTTCGCTCATGACACGTTCCCAGAAAGTCTCGTTAGCCAGTTCGGCACGTGAGCGCACCATCGACAGGAAGAAGCACGCCGGAGACGTATTTCGCGTCATCCGACGCCAGGAACAGCGAGGCATGCGCCACGTCCCAGGCGGTGCCCATCTTGCCCATCGGCACCATCGCATCGCGCCGGGCAATCATGTCGTCGACGGAATCGTAAACGTGCTTGTATGGCTCGACGATCATCGGCGTGTTCATCAGGCCCGGCAACACCGCGTTGCAGCGGATGCCCTTCGGCGCATATTCGACCGCTACGGCGCGGGTGAAGTGGTTCACGCCGGCCTTCGAGGAATAATAGGAAATCATCGGCACGCTGATCGTGGTGATCGATGCGACCGATGACACGTTGACGATCGCGCCGCCGCCCTGCTTGACCATTTCCGGGAGGACGCGCTGGCAGGTGAGAAAGAACCCCTTCAGGTTCACCGCCATGACGCGGTCCCAGCTCGCCTCGTCGATATGCTCGGGACCGCCGGGCTCGGCGATGCCGACATTGTTCTGCAGGATGTCGATGCGGCCATGACGGCTGATGGCCGCACCGACGGCCGCATCGATGTCCGCGGCCGACGTGATGTCGGCGCGCAGGGCCTCGGCCCTGCCGCCTTCTTCCGTGATGATCGCGACGGCGCGCTCCGCCGATGCTAGATCGCGGTCGACGCAGATCACCGTCGCGCCTTCGCGCGCGAACAGGACGGCCGTGGCCTTGCCATTGCCCCAGCCTTCACCGACGCAGCCGGCTCCCATGACGAACGCGATCTTGTCCTTGAGCCGCTGCGACATCGGTGAATTACTCCCGCTTCTGGTTCAGTTCTTTTCGTAGAGCGTCACGACGGCCGCGCCGCCGAGGCCGAGGTTGTGCTGGAGCGCCAGCCGCGCACCGTCGACCTGGCGGGCCTCGGCGGTGCCGCGCAACTGATGGACAAGTTCGTAGCACTGCGCGAGGCCGGTCGCGCCGAGCGGGTGTCCCTTGGACAGCAGGCCGCCGGACGGGTTGGTGACGAAACGTCCGCCATAGGTATTGTCGCCATCGAGAACGAACTTCTCGGCCTCGCCCTCGCCGCAGAGGCCAAGCGCCTCGTAAGTGATGAGTTCGTTCTGCGCGAAGCAATCATGCAGTTCGACGACATCGACATCGTCGGGGGCGATGCCGGCCTTCTCGTAGACCTTTTCGGCCGCCGACTTCGACAGGTCGAAGCCGACGACGCGCATCATGTCGCGGGTCTCGAAGGTGCTGGGACGGTCCGTCGTCATGGCCTGCGCGCGGATGCGAACTGTGTCGTTCAGGTTATGGCGTCTGGCGAACGCCTCGGAGACGAGCACGGCGGCGGCGGCGCCGCAGGTCGGCGGACACGCCATCGAGCGCGTCATCACGCCCTCCCAGATCACCGGCGCCTGCATCACATCGCCTTCGGTCATTTCTTTCCGGAACAGCGCCAGCGGGTTGCGCGCGGCATGGCGGCTGGCCTTGGCGCGGATCTTCGCGAACGTCGAGAGCTGCGTGCCGTACTTGTCCATGTGCTGCTTGCCGGCGCCGCCGAAATAACGGAGCGCCAGCGGAATCTCGCCATGGCCGACAAGTTCATCGGTGACGCGGTCGAATTCCGAGAACGGCGACGGCCGGTCCTCGAAGATCGACCCCAGCGCACCCGGGCGCATCTGCTCGAAGCCGACGGCCAGCACGCAATCCGCCGCGCCGCTTTCGACCGCCTGCCGCGCCAGATAGAGCGCGGTCGAGCCGGTGGAGCAGTTGTTGTTGACATTGACGATCGGGATGCCGGTCATGCCGACCCGGTAGAGCACCTTCTGGCCGGCGGTGGAGTCGCCGTAGACGAAACCGGCATAGGCCTGCTCGATGGCGTCGTAGCCGAGGCCGGCATCCGCAAGCGCCAGCTTGACCGCCTCCTCGCCCATCGCGTCATAGGGCGCTGATGCGCCCGGCTTTGCGAACGGGATCATGCCGACACCTGCAACGATCGTGGTCATTGTGCGCTCCTTGTGTTCGCCGATTACGCGGCCGTTTCGCTTTCGATGATTTTCCGGATTTCGGTCTTGAGGATCTTGCCGTAGTTGCTTTTCGGCAGGCTCGGCAGGAACCGGTAGGACTTCGGCCGCTTGAAGCGGGCGATATGTTCGATGCAGAAGGCATCCAGTTCCGCGGCCGTCACCGGCGCCGACGACGCCACGAAGGCGATGACCTCCTCGCCCCAGTCGGGATGGCGGCGACCGATCACGCTGACCTCCGCCACGGCGGGATGGCGCAGCAGCACCTCCTCAACTTCCCGCGGATAAATGTTGGAGCCGCCGGAGATGATGACGTCTTTCGAGCGATCCTTCAGATAGAGAAAACCGTGCGCGTCGAACGTGCCGACATCGCCGGTCCACAGCCAGCCGTCGCGCAGCGCCTGCGCGGTGGCGGCCGGATTGTTCCAGTAGCCGGCCATCACGACATCGCCTGATACGATGACCTCGCCGTTCTCGCCCGGCGGCATGTCGTTGCGGTCGGCATTGACGACGCGGACCGCGACGCCCGTGCGGGGGATGCCGACCGATGACAGCCGGTCGTCGAGACGGCCGTCGCCATTGTCGAGATGCATGTGGGGCGGCAGGTAGCTGATCGTGCACGGCGACTCGCCCTGGCCATAGGCCTGCCACAGCCGCGGGCCAAGCGCCGACAGCGCGCGCTTGAGATCCTCCACATACATCGGCGCGCCGCCGTAAAAGATGTGATCGAGGTGCTCCACCGTGAGGTCGGCCATGGACGGCGAGAGGACGAGCCGGTTCACCATGGTCGGAGCGGCGAAGAATGAGCTGCCCGGGTATCGATTGATGAGGTCGACGATTTCGGCCGGCTCGAAGCCGCCGCTCTCCGGCACGACATTGGCGGCGCCGCGTACCAGGTGCGCGAGCGCAAGCAGCCCTGCGCCGTGCGACAGCGGCGCCGGATAAAGCGACGCGTCGGTTTCGTCGACCGGGCCGATATCGGCGAGGAAGCTCATCGTCATGTTGTAAAGGTTGCGATGGGTCAGCATCGCGCCCTTTGGATAACCTGTGGTGCCGCTGGTGTAGAACAGCCACGCATTGTCGCCGGGCGCGGCCGGTGCCGGCCGAAGATCGGACGGCACCGTCGCAAGCATCGCGCGATACGCCTCGCCGTCGACATCGACGACGTTGCCCGGCTGCGACAGTCCGCCCTCGATGTCGGTGAACAGCACCGAGGCGGCGCAATTGTCGAGGATGTAGGCCAGTTCCTTCGGATGCAGCTTGGCATTGATCGGCGCCACCGCCAGCCCAGCGAACCAGGCGCCGAACAGGATCTCGAAATATTCAGGGCGATTGGACAGGAAGACGCCGACCCGCGAGCCCGGCGCAAAGCCCTTGTTGCGCAAGGCCTGGCCGAGCGCCGCGCTGCGCTGCAGAAGCTGCGCATAGCTATGGATCGTCGCGCTGCCGAGACAGACCGCCGGGCGATCCGCAAACGCTTTCGCCGCATTGGCGAGTACCATGGCGATATTCATGGGCTTCTTCCCCGTTCAGATGGCGCGCGTGCGTCCCTTCCAGAACGTCTCGCGAATATCCTTCTTACGGACCTTTCCGACCGCGCTGCGCGGCAGGCTGTCCCAGAAATCCACCGACTTCGGCGCCTTCACGCTGCCGAGCTTCGCCTTGCACAGCGCAATGATCTCATCGGAATTGGTGCTCGAACCCTGCTTGAGTTCGATGACGGCCTTGACCGCCTCGCCCCATTTCTCGTCGGGCACGCCGATGACGGCGCAATCCTGCACCGCGGGGTGGCCCCAGATGATCTGCTCGATCTCGCTCGGATAGACGTTGAATCCGCCGGAGATGATCATGTCCTTCTTGCGGTCGACGATATAGACGTAGCCGTCCTCGTCCTTGAAGCCGATGTCGCCGGTGTGGTGCCAGCCGAAGGTGGACACCTCCGCGGTCGCTTCCGGATTCTTGTAGTAGCCGGGCATCACCAGGTTGCCGCGCACCACGATCTCGCCGCGCTCGCCGGCCGGCATCAGGTTGCCGTCGTCGTCCATGATCTCGACCGGCGTCAGCAGCGTCGGCCGGCCGCAGCTCGCCAGGCGCTTTTCCTTGTCGGGATCGCCGATCACCATGTGCTCCTGCGGTGAGAGGAAGGTGCAGAGCATCGGCGCTTCGGCCTGGCCGAAGGTCTGCGTCATCACCGGCCCGAACACCTCAAGGCATTCCTTCAGCTTGTCCACCGACATCGGCGCGGCAGCATAGATGAAATGCTCGAGCGAGGAGAAGTCGTGCTGCTTGATGGCGGGATGGGCGAGCAGCATGTAGATCGCCGTCGGCGGCAGGAACATGTGGGTGACGCCCTCGGTCTCGATGGCGTTCACCACCTTGGCGGCGTCGAAGCCCGGCAGGATGATCTGCGTTGCTCCTGCCGCCATCAGCATGATGCCGACGCCGCCCGCCGCATGCGTCATCGGCGCCACGACGAGATGAACCGGCGGCTTCTTCACCGGCATCGAGGTGAAGAAGTTCGAGATCATGGTTTCCCAGACCAGGTTGGTCCAGAGCACGCCCTTAGGCCGGCCGGTGGTGCCGCCCGAAGAGAAAACCGAAATCGGCTTGCCGGGATCCTCGGGGATATCGGGATCCGTCTCAGGCGCATCCGAAATCCAGTCCAGCAGGAAGGGCGCATCCGCGCCCGCCTTGTCGATGCAGACATAGTGGCGGATCTTCGGGCACTCCTTGCGGAACACCTGCACATTGGCTTCGAATTCGCTGTGATAGAATAGCACCTCGACGTCGCAATTATCGAGGATGTAGGCGTTGTCTTCCGCGGAGTTGCGGGCGTTGATCGGCACCCAGATATTGGCGCCGCGGATGATGCCGAGAATGCACTCGAACGCCGTCGCGCCATTCGGGCTATACACCGCGGCCATCTGGCCCGGCTTGAGGCCGGTTGCCGCGAGCGCGTTGGCGATCCGGTAGCTGCGGAACTGCACTTCGCGGAACGTCCGCGACACCGTTGCATCCTTCAGGCAGATGCGGGACGGATTGATGCCGACGCCGCGGTCAAAGAAATCGATCAGCCGCATGAATGGCCCTCAGCGTTCCAGGATCGTGATGCAGGCGGTCGCTTCCTCATAGTGATGGAAGCCGCCACCGTTCTCGGCAATGGCGTGATGCGCGCCCTCGACCTGCCGCGCCCCCGCCTCGCCGCGAAGCTGGCTCACGAGCTCGTAGATCTGCGCGAGGCCGGTCGCCCCGATCGGGTGACCGCGGGATTCGAGCCCGCCGGAGACGTTGATCGGAATCCGGCCGCCGAGCGCCGTGTCGCCGTCCCGCACCAGCCGGCCGCCATCGCCAAGCGGTGCGAAGCTGAGCAGTTCGGCTTGGTGCAGTTCCGCGAAGGCGCTGGCGTCATGCACTTCGGCCACCGACATGTCGGCGGGGCCGACACCGGCGATCTCGTAGGCGCGGTTGGAGGCGAGCCGGCACAGATGTCGCTCGAGGTCGTTGGCCTCGCGGTCGGAGCCGGAAGCCAGCACGGAGGCGGCGATCCGGATCGCCCGCGTGGCGCCGAGCGCGCGCGCCTTCTCCGCCGAACAGACGATCGCGGCGGCCGCGCCGTCGCTGATCGGCGCGCACATCGGCAGCGTCAGCGGCCACGACACTTCGCGCGCCGCCAGCACGTCGTCAGCGGTCATCGCGTCCTGGTACTGCGCCTTCGGATTGAGCGACGAATGCCGGTGGTTCTTCGCGGAAACCTCGGCGATGTCGCGCTGCGTCGTTCCAAAGCGATGCATGTGATAGCGCGCCAGCGAGGCGTAGACGTCCATGAATACGCTGCGCTTGCCGCTGTTCTGGCCGGCGCCCGGCGGCAGCGCGAGATCCTTGCCAAGCGCCGTCAAGCGCCGAACGCTGCCGTCGACGTCATGCACGTCCCAGGCGCCGTCGAAGATCGCAAAGGATTTTTCCCGGTCATTGGCGTTCATCTTTTCCGCGCCGATCGCCAGCGCGATGTCGCCCTGCCCCGACGCGATATAAGCGAAGGCGGCGTTGAGCGCCGTCGAGGCGCTGGCGCAGGCATTCTCGACGTTCGTCACCGGAATGCTTTCGAAGCCGAGCGCCCTGAGAACCAGCTGGCCGCGCACCAGATGCTGGCCCTCCACGACGCCCTGCGCGGTATTGGCGAAGAACGCAGCCTGGACATCACTCCGCGCGATGCCGGCATCGGTGAGCGCCTCTTCCACCGCGCCGCGCGCGATCGTTTCGAGCCGATCGTCGAGGTAGCGGCCGAACCGCGTCATGCCAACCCCGATGATGTAGACGTCGGCCATGACTTCCTCCTAGACGCTGATGAGAGACTCAATGCGGGCGCGATCCGCCTGCAGTTCTGCGGTAGTGCCCGACCAGACGACCCGGCCATTATCGATAACAAATTGCCGGCGCGCCAGCTTCAGCGGTACCTTCAGGTTCTGTTCGACCAGCAGCATGGCAATACCTTCGGCATTGATGACGCGCATGGACTCGATGAGCTGGTCGACGATCAGCGGCGCAAGTCCCTCGGTCGGCTCGTCGAGCAGCAGTACCTCCGGATTGGTCAGCAGGCCGCGGCCGACCGCCAGCATCTGCTGCTCGCCGCCGGACAGCGTATCGCCGCCCTGCGCCGCGCGCTCCTGCAGCCGCGGAAACAGCTGGTAGATGCGCTGCAGCGACCACGGCCCCTTGCGGCCCATTACGGTCGCGATCTTCAGGTTTTCCTCGACCGTCAGGTTCGGGAAGATGCGCCGGTTTTCCGGAACGAAGGCAAGCCCCAGCCGCCCGAGTTGATGGGGCTTCAGCGCCGTGACGTCGCGATCGCCGATCAGCCGTCGCCCGCTGTGAACGGCATTGAGGCCAATGGCCGCCTTCAGCAGTGTGCTCTTGCCGGCGCCGTTGCGGCCGATCAGGGACACGACCTCGCCGGCCGCCACGTCGATCGAGACGTGATGCAGGGCCTGCGCCTTGCCGTAAAAAACGTCGCAATCCTGCAGGGCCAGCGCGCTCATTCGTCGTTCCCGAGATAGGCGGCGCGCACCGCCGGGTTCGCCTTGATCTCCGCCGGTGAACCGGATGCCAGCAACTGTCCCTGCACCATCACGACGATCTCGTCGGAGATCTGCATCACGACGTCCATGTTATGCTCGATGAGCAGGACGGTTCGTCCCGCCACGATCCGCCGGATCAGGTCGATGGCCTGCTCGAGGCGCTCATGGCCGACGCCGGCGAGCGGCTCGTCGAGCAGCAGCACGCTGGGATCGCTGAGCAGCGCGAGGCCGACCTCGAGCGCCCGCTGGTCGCCGTGCGAGAGGTTCTCGGCCGGTGCATGCGCCAGCCGCTCAAGCCCGATCTGTTCGAGCACCCGTTCGGCATCCTGCCGGATCTCGGCGAAGCGGCCGGCCGGCATCCAGAACGGCTGCACGCGATAGCGGTGGGCGAAAGCCCCGAGCTTCAGGTTCTCCAGCACGGTCATGCCGGAGAATATCTTGGTGATCTGGAAGCTGCGGCCGAGGCCGGCCCGCGTCCGCGCATGGATGGACAGTTTCGTGATGTCCCGCCCGTTCAGGGTCACCTGCCCGGCGGCCAGCGTCGCGTGGCCAGAGAGTGCATTCATCAGCGTGGTCTTGCCGGCGCCGTTGGGCCCAATCAGCCCATAGATCCGCCCGGACAGGAAGCTGCGGCTGACGCCCGCGACGGCCTTGAGGCCGCCGAACGCGACTTGGATGTTCTCGCACTGCAGGGAAACGCCGGCGCCGGTGCTCATTTCGACGCACCTCTCCCGATGCGTCCGAACACGGCAAAGAGACCGGCGATTCCCTTCGGCAGGAAGATTGTGCAGAGAATGAAGACGATGCCGAGGATGCCGTACCAGTGCTCGGTGAACTGGCTCAGTTCCTCCTTGAGGACCTCGAACACCGCGACGCCCAGCACCGGACCGAGCAAGGTGCCCTTGCCGCCGAGCAGCGTCATGATCAGCACATCGCCGGAGGTGCTCCAGTGCAGCATCTGCGGGCTGACATAGAACATCAGCGAGGCCAGCAGCGCGCCGCTGACGCCGGCATAGGCACCCGAGATCATGAAGGCGCACTGGCGCAGCCGCTGCACGTTGTAACCGATCTGCTCGGCCCTGACGTCGTTGGCCTGCACCGCCTTCAACGCGCTGCCGAAAGGCGAGACGCGCAACAGCGCCATGATCGCCAAGCCGATCACGAACACCGCGACAAGGAAGTAGAAATAGTTGCGGTTGTTGTAGAAATCGACGCCGAAGAGGGCCGGCCGCAGCACGCCGGGAATACCGTCCAGACCGCCGGTGAAGGCCCGCAGCTTCGTGCTGGCTAGGATGTAGACGAGTTGCGCCAGCGCCAGCGTCAGCAGCGAAAAGAACAGGCCCGACACACGCAATGCGAACACGCTGAGCAGGAAGGCCAGCGCCGCGCCGGCGACGGCCGCCACCAGCAGCGAGGGCAGGAAGCCGAACTGAGGCGCCAGCAGCGCCAGCGCATAGCCGCCAGCGCCGAACATGGCGGCATGTCCGAAGGACAGCATGCCGGCCATGCCGAAGATCAGGTCGAAGCCGATCGCGAACAGCCCCCAGATCAGGATCAGGCTGATCAGGTTCAGGCTTTCCTCGCTGGTCGAAACCATCGCAAAGACGATCATGGCGGCGATGGCGGCCGCCATCAGGATCTGGTCGAGACGGAACATGCTCATGCCGCACGTCCCTTGCGGCTGAACAGGCCTGACGGGCGGGTCAACAGGGTGACGATCAGCAGCACGAAGGTAATCAGTTCCACCCACTCCGGCGCATAGGTGAACCCGGCCGCGCGCGCCATGCCGAGCAACAGCGCGGCGAAGATCGCGCCCTTGATATTGCCGAGGCCGCCGATGATCACCACCACGAAGCAATCGATGATCACGCTAAAGCCCATGCCGAGTTCGATCGGCACCAGCGGCGCCGCGACGACGCCGCCGAGCGCAGCAAGCCCGGAGCCGAGCGCAAACACCGCGGTGCGCACCCGCGCCACGTCGACGCCGAGCGTCTGTGCCATTTCGGAATCGGAGCTCGCGGCGCGGATCACCATGCCGAGCTTGCTGCGATCGAGCAGCAGGAACAGCAGGACGGAGACCAGCGCGCCGAAGCCGATGATGAACAGGCGATAGGACGGGATCTGGCTGCCGAACAGTGCAATCGGCTGCGAAAACAGGGCCGGCGTCGGCACCTGCTTGTAATCGAGTCCCCAGATCAGGCGAACCGATTCCTCGATCACCAGGATGAAGCCGAAGGTCAGCAACAGCTGATAGATGTGATCGCGGTTGTAGACCGGCCGCAGCGTGATCACCTCCATCGCCGCGCCGAGCGCCGCAACGACCAGCGGCGCGAGCGCCAGCCCGATCCAGAACGAGCCGGTCCAGTGCACGATCTGGTAGCAGACATAGGCGCCCAGCATATAAAGGGCGCCGTGGGCGAAGTTGATCACGCCCAGCATGCCGAAGATCAGCGTCAGGCCCGCCGCCAGCAGGAACAGCAGAAAGCTCAAGCTCAGGCCGATGACGATCGTCGACACGCCAGGGAGATCCGGGGGTTGGAAAGACGAGGAGTGAGGCGCGTCCCGGCCCGGGACGCGCCTCGTTTCACGAGCAGACGTCGAACAGCTTGGAGGCGTCGAACACGTCGGTGATCTTCATGGTCAGCGGCGGCAACGGCGCCTGGCCTTCGGTCACGACACCCCACAGGCCGACCTGCGCCGCCTGGTGATCGCAGCCGCGCATGACCTTCTTGCCCTCGAGCGAATTCTCGCGGGTGCTCTTGGCGAAGGCATCGACCCACGTTTCGCGGTCCCAGCTCTTGGTCGACTCGACGACATCGAGCCACCAGCTGATGCCGTCATAGGCCTCGCCGGCAAAGCTCGAGGGCCACTCGTTGTACTTGGCACGGTAGGCCTCGACGAACTTCTTGTTGGCGGGATTATCGACCGTGAAGTGGTAGCGCACGCCCGAATAGACGCCGACCGCTGCCGGGCCGACCGCCGCAGCGAGGGTCTCGTCCTGCAGCACCGGACCGAACTGGGTCTTGGTCTTGTTGAGGCCGACCTGGCCGGACTGTTTGAGGAAGGTGACCGCGTCATTGCCGGTGACGATGACCGCGATGCCGTCGGCGTCGGACTTCGCCATCTTGTCGACGATCACGGAGTAATCGCGGTTGCCGAGCGGCGCGTAGTCATTGCCGACGATCTCGATGCCGGCCTTCTTGGCTTCGGCGGCAAACAGCTCCCAGCCGTCGCGGGTCGCCTGGTAGTCGGCGGTCACGCCGTAGATCTTCTTCAGCCCCTTGACCTTCGCGAACTCGATGCACATCCGGATTTCCATGCCGAGCGTGTTCGAGGTGCGGAACGTGTAGCGCGAACCGTTCGGCCGCGTGATCTTGTCGTCGGCGGAAATGGTCACCAGCAGCGGGATCTTGCGCTGGTCGGCCAGGCCCTGCAGCGCCAGCGTCGATGCCGAGCCGACTGCGCCGAACATCATCTGCGCGCCACCCGCCAGCAGGCGCGTCGCCTTCTGAACGGCGGGCTGCGGCTTGGTCTCGTCGTCTTCCCACGACACCCGGATCGGCTTGCCGAGCACCTTGCCGCCGCGGTCGGCGATGGCGAGTTCGACGCCCTGCCGCATGTCCTTGCCGATGATGCCGTAAGCGCCGGAAAACGCCAGGATACCGGCGATATGAAAATCAGCCGGCTCATCCGCAGCGAGAACACCTGTCGCCGGAGCAAAGGCCGACAGCGCCGCACCGGCCGAGCTCAGCAAAAATGTACGACGATGCATAAAACCTCCCAAAAACCTGTCATTTAGATGTATCTTACTGAGGAGTAGGCTATCTCTGACCTCCAGGTAAATGTCAAGCCGCGGAGCGGCTTGCGACCTGCGGCTTGAACGCAGGCGGAGAAATGTGCATTGGAGACAGGGCGCGACGGTGTGTCGCTTCCTGCATCGTGCCGCAACTTGGGGAAGTACAGGGATGACGAAAAAACCAGTGGGGAGAAAGCGTCCCAATGTTTGGGAAAGCGTCGACCTGCGCCAGGAGCAGCACGAGGCCAAGCGTCGTCTAATCCTTAAACAGGCAGCACTTCTGTTCGCGGATCGCGGCTTTCACGAAACAACGATCGATCAGATCGCCGAAGCTCTCAATGTAACCAAGCCGACGATCTACTACTACATCGAGAGTAAGGAAGACCTGCTCTATCAGGTGGCGCATACGGCTCTCGTCGACCTCAATGAGGCCTTGTCTCGCGATCAAGACGCGAAGCTTCCCGCAATCGACCGCCTCGAACAGTTCTTCACGATGTATGGCAGACTCATACTGTCCGAGTTCGGGGTGTGCCTGGCTCTGGTCAGCGACCGCTCGCTTAACGCGCAGTCACGACGCAAGCTTCGCTCGCTCAAGAAGCAATTTGAGATCACCGTTCGGAAAATTCTCGAAGAAGGCAGCAAAGATGGCACCATCTGCGTGGACGATCCGAAAATGTTCATATTTGCCATCTTTGGTGCGTTCAATTGGGCTCCGCAGTGGTTCTCGAACACAGGCGCATCCACTCCGGACGAAGTCACGGCTGCGATGTTCCATGTATTTCGCAGCGCTGCGGCTCGGTAAAGCAGGGCAATTGAAAAAGCGCTGGCTGGACTGACCAACACGGAAAGCAATACTGGCATACAATTGCCATGGGTATCCGCAACACGTCGTCACCACGCTGGCGCGGATGACTGAAGCCGAAAAACCGATGCTGGGGCCATCCAATAGGTTGGCCGAGTACGCGCCCGAGCCGAACCTCGAGACCAAGAAAAAGGACGTCGTCTGGTTCGCGATCGATGATAATCGGCCGCTCACGTGCTTTGCTGTGCTGAGTTCAAGGGCGATCGTGACGCAAAATCGAAGCCTCCTCGTTGAGCAGGGTCGACGCGCTCAAGCAGAAGCCGTGCGCGCGGTGATCGCCGCCGGTGCCATTATCGCAGCCCACAATCGCAGCGTCCAGCGCAACCGAGTTGCCCCCGAAGTCGCCCAGCCCGAGGTAAGTGTCTCGCTCGGCATCATGGAGCACAATGGATGAGGGTACGCATCAAGGCCCTCCCTTGACCTCGCGATATTATAGTCGGTCAACCCCATCGGGCTTCCGAGTCAGACCCGGTTCGATTCCGGTCCGAGCCATTGTGGATACCGGAACGGCATGGGGCGCGCCTGCCGCTTGGGAGCCTGCTGACTTATTTTAGCCAGCTAATACCGCCCGTCAGCTTGTTGGCACTTCTGTTTACGTGTTTCGGCAATTCCCGGACACCGATTTCGGTAATTCGCGGACAGTGATTTCAGTAATTGCGGGACAAGGATTCCGCTAAATCGCGGACAGTTATGGAGCTGGTTTTTCGGGAGCGCCTTTCAGGCAAACCCCCGTCGCGTCTTCATCTCCGGCCAGAAGCGCGACGTCTTTGGTGTCATCAAGCGCGAGCTGCCCCGTCGCTCCGCCATCGAGCTCATCATCGGTCACATGAAGGCCGAAGGCCATCTCGGCCGCAGCTTCCTCAAAGACCGCGCCGGCGACGCCGCCAACGTCGTCCTCTCAGCCGTGGGCCTCCGCCGCATCCTCGCCTGGCTGAGAGAACTCTGGTGCCTGTTCCTGTCAGCTCTATGGCGCACGCTGGCCTGTCCAGCCCCGCTCAATTCGGCTTCTTAACGGACGACCACCTTGGGTCGGGAGCACTGTACGAAGTCTTCCCAATCGTAAGAGCTCAGTCAGCCAACGTTGCGGATAGCCGCTCGACCGCCTCCGCAAAATCTCGCTTGAAATCCAAAACTACGGATCGCGCCGACTGCTCGGCATTCATCAGACCGACTGCCTGACCGACGAAATAGGCAGCAAGCTCCTTTGCACCGCTGTGCCCGCCGGCCGCAAGCTTATCGATCTTCGAAAACGGGGGGCGACTGAGCAGTCCCTGCAGTGGCATGGGCAGCGGATCAGGCGCATCTTTTGTAGCCCAGGCATCCGACCATGCTGACTGCAGGTGGCGCGTGGGCTTGCCGGTTCGACTGCGAGAACGGACCGTCTGACGTGAGGTCGCCTTCAGCATCTTCTCTTTGACGGTGGGTGTCGTCTCCGCCTCTGTCGTCGTCAGCCACACGGAGCCGGTCCAGGCACCCGCAGCCCCCATGGCCATGCAAGCCGCCATCTGCCGGCCAGTCGCAATGCCGCCCGCCGCCAAGACATAGATATCCTTGTAACTTTCGATCGCTTCAAGCACTTCCGGAATCAGCACCATCGTTGCGATCTCTCCGCAATGACCCCCAGCCTCCCCGCCAGCGGCCACTAGAATATCGACTCCAGCTTGCGCGTGCTTGACAGCGTGTTCTCTTGCACCAGTCAGCGCGCCAACCATGATGCCCCTCTCTCGAGCGCGCTCCATCACCGATTTTGGCGGCACACCCAACGCGTTCACGAAGAGCTTGATCGGATGATTGAAAGCAACGTCAATGAGCTTTAGAGCACCAACTTCCCGCATGTTGTCCGAAGAGCGGCCGTCGTATTCGCCGTTCCACAAATCAGTTGAGTCGATTCCATGCCGATCGAGAAGTTCTTCAACGAACTTGCGGTGACCCATAGGGATCTGCTCGCGGAGCTTGTCGTCGGTTAGTACACCTGCCTTATCCTCCATCCTGGTTGGGATGAGCAAGTCAATACCATACGGCTTGCCCTGGACCTTCTTGTCGATCCAGTCCATCTCGATCTCAAGACTATCCGGTGTTAAACCGACCGCGCCGAGGACGCCAAAGCCTCCCGCGTTGGTCACTTCCGCAACGACATCGCGGCAGTGGGTAAATGCAAACAGTGGAAACTCTATACCGAGCTTGTCGCACAATTCGGAGTTCATGTTTTTCTTCTCGTCTATGGTCAATCACACCACGACACAGCTCTTACGATTCTCACGGCCATATTCTATCCAAGCTTCAAGGGCAGCGCGCGGGGCCCTCTTACGGCTCCTTCGGACCATTTCACCGCCTTGGGATCTGCCATATGAAACTCGGGAACTCGCTTGAGAAACTCCTCGACGGCCACTCTAAGCTCCATTCGAGCTAGATTCGATCCTATGCAACGATGGACGCCGAGGCCGAAGGCGGCATGTCGATTTTCCTTGCGATCGATGATGACCGTGTCGGCGTCCGGAAACATTGCAGGATCGCGATTGGCTGCGGGGAACGAAAGGAGGACCATCTGACCTGCCTTGTACGGACAGCCTTCAACGACGGTATCCTTGGTTACCATGCGGGCCATCGTCACGGGTGAGTAAGCTCGCAATAATTCTTCGATCGCCGTCGGCATCAGGGAAGGGTCCACTGCAAGCCGGCGCCTGTCTTCAGGTGTCTTGGCAAGATGCCACAAGCAAGCCCCGATCCCGCTCCACGTCGTGTCAATGCCGGCAATAAGGAGCAGTCGCAGAGTTCCCAGAATGTGATTGTCCGTAAGAGGTTGCCCGTCGACACGAGCGGCAACAAGATAGCTGATGAGATCTTCAGATGGGGCCCTTCGCCGCCGTTGCACCTGGTCAAGGAAGTAGGTGGTCATTTCCTCCAGCGTGCGCACCATCGCTTCGTCATCAAGAACTGCCGCTTCGACCACTCCATGCACCCAGTCGCGGAATTTTTGACCATGATCCGCCGGTAATCCAAGCAATTTTGCTATCACGCGCACGGGAATATGTTGGGCATAGTCGAGCGCCGCGTCGCACTCGTTGTTGCCGGCGAACCGGTCGATTAGCTCGTTGCAGATGACGCGCGTTTCGGGAATTAGCTTGTCGATGGCTGCCGGCGTGAAAGGCGGCAGCAACACCATCCGCGCCAGGCGATGGTGTGGGGGATCGGAGGTGATGGGCGGTGCCGGCGATTTTATGGGCGGCGGGGTCGCGCGTACTTGCACACGGCGCGAGGAGAAGGCTTGCGTGTCATATGCGATCTCGCGAATGTCCTTGTAGCGCGTAGGCAAGTATACCCCCTGAAACCGATTGGTATGCGCAACGGGACAAGAACTGCGCAACTCGGCCCAGATCGGAAAGGGGTCCTCGATCCATCGTGGATCGAGGTGATCGAAGTCTGTTGCCCAATCCTCGACAGGTGGACGGATACTCAATTTTGCCTCCCAAGCGTTCAAAGATGACTTGCGGTCTGGCGAGCGTCGGCCGGACCAAGCCGCCGTATTCCAATTCACGCCATTAGCCAGCCCTGCACGGCTGCAGCCTCCTGCCGACAATACTCGGGCGCTCCCAGCATCTGACGGTTAAACGCGATGCGTTTGAACCAATAGTGCAAGCCAAGCAGGTCAGTGAAGCCCATCCCTCCATGCACTTCCGTGGTCAGACGTGCGACTGACCATCTTCAACCCGCGCATGTGTTTTTGCGGCAGCGAGGTCCGAGCCAGACCCCGGCTCAGAATAACCTTGACACCAGATGACCTCGCCGCGGATGGTCGGACCGATCCATTTCGCACACTGCTCCTTGGATCCGACCTCAAGAAGGGTCGGAACGAGCATCGATATCCCTTGGTTCATAATGCCAGCGGAAACACCGGCCGTCGAAAACTCGTCGGCTATGATCGCCAGCTCCCTTACGTCCAAAGGTAATCCGAAGCCGCCATACTCTTTGGGAATCGTGCGCGCGAAATATCCGTGTCGAAGCAGCAGGTGTTGCCACTCGAGCGCCCGCTTGTCGGGTCGCTTGCGGCCGCCGCCCGTTCGCGGCG
This sequence comes from Bradyrhizobium sp., assembly GCF_052389815.1. GTDB lineage: Bacteria > Pseudomonadota > Alphaproteobacteria > Rhizobiales > Xanthobacteraceae > Bradyrhizobium. The sequence goes on from NZ_JBQTHN010000005.1 coordinate 44,726, forward strand.
ATAGGTCGCCGTGGCGCCTCACGAAGGCCGCGAACCTCCTCCCGTAGCGCTCGATATTTGGGGCCGTAGCTCAAGTCCATGAGCATCCTCCTCCGCCAAGTGCTCCGTGCACAGTCGGTGCGATGCGCCACAACGGACGTGGCCCTCGCTTGCGCAAGATCTCGCAGCTTCCGAACCGCCCCCTCAGCCCCTGACCGAGCAGCCGGGCACTTGCCTTCATTGCGCAACAATTCTAACGTTTGTTTGGTTTATACTCTTATGTTCTGCAGCCGCGGTCAAGGAGGCTGCTACATGATTTTGGTTCATTCGGGACGACCCAATTGGCCGGCCGTAGGAGCTCGGAGAGTCGGCATATCCGGATGCGTCGAGCTTGTTCGATGAAGCAAAGGGTTACTCGAGACATACGAGCAAGACGGCCATACTGTTTCGGTCGGCCTTGTATCAGCTCAGATCGTCGGCGTCGCGATGGCCAAAGACAACATAGTACAATTAAGGAGGCTTTAGATGTCACTCCGGGAACGGATCGCCATAACCGGCGTCGGCGAAACGGCATATAGCCGCAACTCTGGAAAAAGCGTGCTCGCTCTTCAGCTCGAAGCATCACTAAAAGCCATCGACGACGCCGGACTGTCGCCTAAAGACATTGACGGTATCATTCCCTATTCGAACTCAGCGGTCGTCGCGGAGGATTTCGTGACAAATTTCGGCATCGACGACCTTCGCTTTTCAGCCACCACGCCTCTCGGAGGCGCAAGTTGCGTGGCCGGAATTCAAGCCGCGCTCTTAGCGATCAGCGCAGGTCTCTGCAACCATGTGCTGCTGCCGATCGGACGGAACGGCTCGTCTGCAGGTCGCATTGGCACCCGGGTCCAGCAGATGCCGCAGTTCAAGGTCGTCGGCGAGTTCGAGATGCCGATCGGGGCAATCGCGCCAGCGCAGCTCTACGCCGCGATGGCGCGGCGGCACATGGAACTCTATGGCACGACAAGCCGCCAACTTGGGGAGATCGCCGTCTCGACCCGCCACAACGCAGTCCTGAATGGCAATGCGATGATGACGAAGCCTATCACCATTGAAGATCACCAGAATTCGCGCATGATCTCCGATCCGCTTCGGTTGCTGGACTGCAGTCTTGAGAGCGATGGCGGTGCCGCGATCGTCGTCAGCGCTGCCGAGCGCGGCAAGGATATGAGACAGAAGCCAATCCTCGTTATGGGCGTGGCTGAAGGACATCCCGACTCTCCGAGTTCGATTACCCAGCGTCCCGATATGACACGTTTGGGCATTGCAAAAGCCGCCCCCAAGGCCTTTGCGATGGCGGGCGTATCGCCTCGGGAAATTCAGGTGGCCGAGATCTACGATTGTTTTACGTATGTCGTTCTCTGCCAGCTGGAAGATATCGGCTTTTGCAAGAAGGGCGAGGGCGGATCGTTTGTCGAGAGCGGCGCCATAAGGCTTGGCGGAAACCTGCCGATCAACACGCATGGCGGTCTGCTTTCCCAAGCGCACATGGTCGGGATGAACCATGTGGTCGAACTTGTAAAGCAGCTCAGGGGAAGTGCCGGAAAGGCCCAGGTAAACGGAGCCGAACTGGGTCTCGTCTCCGGCTACGGCGACATGGGCGACGGGTCGATAGCGATCATGAGGAGAGGTTGAGAGCATGACCGAAAACATCTATTCGAAACTCGTGCCCGAACCGACGCCCGACTCCATGCCCTACTGGAAGGGCCTCAACGAGGGAAGGCTGCTGCTTCAGGAATGCGCGCGTTGCTGGAGAGTCCGGCATTATCCTCGGCCAGTATGCGATGCGTGCCATTCGTTCGAAACCCGGTGGATCGAAGCATCGGGGCAAGGTGCAATTCACAGCTGGACGATCACGCATCATCCGTTTCACGACGGTTACCGGTCGGATCTTCCCTACACGCTGGTGACCGTCGATCTGGAGGAAGGTGTGCGCATGCTAGCGCGACTGCATGCGCCCGTGGACACGAGACTCGATATCGGCATGCCCGTCCGCCTCGTCGTCGAGAGAGCTAAACCAGGCCTTACGCTGCCCGGATTCGTTCTTGCAGCGCCCGCGACCGATATGTCCGCACCCAGCTCGGGAGAACGATGATGGCTGCCGAAATCGACATTGACGGCTTGCGCAAACACATAGGCACCAAGATCGTGGAAGAAGACGAAGCTACGCGAGCGCCCCTCTTCGGTCTCGTCGCGGCATTCGATCGAGACGATGCGGTACCCATCAAAGGTGGAGCGATTCCGCCCGGATGGCACCTCGCCTATTTCCATTCATTCGCGCGCAGGGCGACGCTGGGCGAGGACGGCTTGCCCAGTTCGGGGGGTGTGATACCCGAGGTGCCTTTCCCGCGACGCATGTACGCGGGTACGACCCTGGCGTTTCATCATCCGCTTCTCGTGGGTGACTCTCTCAAACGTGAGACGGAACTGACGGATATTACCTTGCGTTCCGGCAGTACGGGCCCTCTTCTCTTTGCTACGCAAACGCGACGTATATTTTCACCACGTGGTCTCGCGATCGTAGAGGAGAGCTACACCGTGTTTCGCGACGCCGTGAAACCGGGAGAGCAAAGCGGCATTCCAAAGCGAAGCACGCCACCCGCCGGTCTACCGTGGACACGACAGATCGAAACGGATCCGGTGTCGTTATTCCGCTATTCGGCTGTAACCTTCAACCCGCATCGTATTCACTACGATCGGACGTACGCGATGACCGTGGAGGGTTACCCAGGCCTGGTGGTTCATGGCCCCTATTCTCAGCAATGTCTCATTGATCTCGCTCGCGACAAAAATCCGACCAGGACGATTGCTTCATTCACGCAACGCGCGCGCGCACCCTTGTTCGATACCGCGCCATTCGACGTCACGGGGCGCCCGGCCGACGGCGGGGCGGGAGCCGAGTTGTGGGCAATGACGTCGGGCGGAACCATCGCCATGGAGGTGCAACTTCGGTTCACCTGACCGGTTTGGCCGCGGGAATCGACGGCGGACACATCGTCAACTTCCTCCCGGGCTTAGAGATCGACGTCGCCTGACAGTAATCGCTGGGCAATCATTCGCGTCAGGATTTCATTCGTGCCGTCGGCAATGTTGACGATCCTCAGGTCTTGCCAGGCGTGAACAAGACCGATTTCGTTCGTCAATCCCATGCCGCCGTGTGTCTGAATTGCACGATCCACGGCGCGAAATCCGGCTTGTACCGAATAGGCCTTTGCCATCGAAAGCTCCTTCGGCGCTTTATCGCCGCGGTCGAGGAGCATCGCTGCATTCAATCCCATCAGGTGCGCAGCGTGCAATTCCGTAGCTGCTTCGGCTATCGGAAACGAGACGGCTTGATACTCCGCGATCTTTGAACCGAAGGCCTCACGTTGCTTCGAATAGTCGATGGCCATTTCCAGCGCCCATCTTCCCTGTCCGACAGCTCGGGCGGCGTTGTACACCCGACCCAGCGAGACTCCATATAGTGCGATCTTGAATCCCTGGTCGAGCTCGCCGACCAATTGCCAAGGCTGTACCTCTACCTCCTCAAGCACAAGAGCGCCCTCGTGCCCGCCGACGTGACCAAACAAGCGCACGACGCTCTCAACATGAAATCCTCGTGCATCGGTTGGAACGAGAAATGCGCTGATGCCTCCAGCCTTTCGCACAGCTTTCTCGACGTCGGTGATGGCGAAAACAATGCACCATTCCGCAGTGGGAGCGTTGGTTGTCCAGAGCTTGCGGCCAGAGATTTTCCAGCCTGTTCCGGTCTTGTCAGCCCGCGTCTTGATCATGCTGGCGTCTGAGCCGGCCCCCGGCTCGGAAAGACCAAAGCACATCGATGTCTTCCCGGCCATCATGCCCGCCAAGCATCTCTCGCGGGCTACCTCTGTGACCTGGGTGAGCAGTCGGCTGGGCCCGAAAGCCCAGTGTGCAATGACCCAGGGAATAATGACGCCCTGCCCCCCGAGCCGGCGATATATCGCCTCCCAGGCCACGTAGTAGACAAGGTGCCCCAGCCCACCTCCCCCGATTTCCGCCGGTGCGCACATCGCATAGAAGCCGGCTTCGGCCGAAAGCATCCTAACTTGTTGGATCAACGTGCGTACTTCGGCGCTGTATCGACCATATTCGTCGTACAGCCGTCGCTGATCTTCGAGAAGCGTGCGATTCCCATCGATCAGCGGCACGACCTGCGAATCGACAAAACGCAGAACGCCATCGCGCACTTCAACGACGTACTCGGGAAGTTCAAACGCAACACTGCCCACTGCGATCGCCCCGCTAGTTTCTAAATAGGCAACGCTCGTCACGGAACCTTGCGTTCTGATCTCCCGACAGAGCCGCTAGATCACGCGCACCCTTACCTGCCCTGCCAGACCGGCTTGCGCTTTTCGGCAAACGCTCTGGGACCTTCGATTGCGTCTTGGCTGGCATAGACAACTTCGTGAAGGCGTTTACCCTCTACCAGTCCCTCGCGGCATCCGAGGTCCATCGTCGAGCGAACACTGGCTTTGGCAGCAATGACAGACAATGGCGCACCGTTGGCAATGCGCATAGCCAAATCCTTGGCACGAGAGCGCACAGCGTGTGGTGTATCTTCAAGATAATTAGTGAAACCGTAATCGTGCAGCCGTTCAATTGGCATGAGATCGCCCGTCAGAACGATCTCCATAAGGATTGCCTGAGGTAGCATATAGAGGGCCGGAGCGGCCCAGGGCGAGCCACGACCGATCTTTACCTCCGTGATGCCGGCCTTAGTCCCTTTGAGACCGACGCGCAGATCGCACATCAGCGACAGCATCATTCCGCCCGCCATCAGCGAGCCGGTCATCGCGGCAATGATTGGCTTGGAGCACGTGCGCATGCGCTCGTGGAAAGGATCGCGCATTTTGGACAGGATATCGATCTGTTCGTTGCGAGCGATCTCGGCCGCCTCCTTGAGGTCAAGCCCCGCGCTGAAGACGCCACAGTCGGCAGAGGTTAGAATTACCGCCCGGATCTTGCTGTCCGCTTCGATCCGGTCCCAGGCATCGGCCAGTCCATTAGCCGCCGCCACAGATAGCGCGTTCTTGCGGTCAGGACGATTGATAAGAACGGTAGCAATACCTTCTTCGACGCTGACTTCGATTGGACTATCGATCATGGAGTTCACTGGCTTTCGCGCTGAAGGTTGGCAGTCGGCGGCGGATGCATTATCCACCGCCCCCGGGCGGTTGCACCCGCCGACACGTAGGATTTGAGCCAACGGGATCGCCGGAACTATTCGGCCTTAAATCCGGATGAACTCGTTTTCACGATCTGCCAGATGAGGTCCTGATAGTCCGCCAGCCAGCCGGTCTGCGGCACCCACTTCTGACCGTCCCACATTTCGATTCTTGTCTTGCCTCCGCCACCATGATCTTGAGCAGTGACGGTCACAGGGGCAAGAAGGCCATTGGCATCGAAATCCTTGAGGCTCTCATAGCCAACTTTCATCGATGCGGCGGTCACTGGCCAACCAGCTTGTTTCACCGCATTTCGTGCGGCTTGAAAGGCAACCGAGTAGTTGGCGAGACCCAAGTTGTAATACACATCTTTCAGGTTTTTTTCGGGGCCACTTCCCTTACCCTTTGCGTAAAGCTCAGCCATTATTTCTTTGATGATAGGGACATCCTGGCCGCCGACGACGTTTGTGCCACGCTTGATGCCCTTGGCAACATCGGGACCAATATTGGCAATATCCACCTCGTTAAGCCAGTTGACCGAAATGTACTTTTCGATCTGATAGCCGTTGCGCTTCATTTCCTTAGCCGCGACGACATGTCCTCCGGCCAGGAGCCAGCTGATCATGAAATCAGGCCGGTCGCGCCTTACCTGCGTCCAAGCGCTCGTCTGATCGCTGCCGGGCAACGGCACCGGGTAGAGCTTCAACTCGAAGCCTTCGCGTTCAGCGAGTGTCTTCAAGACACCGATCGGCTCCTGACCGAAGGGATAGTCGAGATAGATAAATCCGATCTTGGCCCCCTTCAAATCGCCGCTGCGCTGTTGTTTGATGTAGGCGATATCGTTGGCGGCTTGCCCCCAATAAGTCGCACCCACGGGGAAGATTTGCGTGAACACCGAGCCGTCAACGGCATCACCGCGTCCGACCGATGACTGCATCAAAATGTTCTTATCCTTCATGATCCGCGGTAGGACAGCTATCGACACCGGTGTCGACAGCATGTCGAATACGAACACGCCGTCACGTTTAAGCCTTTCGTAGCATTCAATGCCGCGTTGGGGCTCGTTGCCGTGGTCCTGAACCACGATCTCTACCTTGTGCCCTTCGATACCACCCTTAATATTCGTCAGGGCGGCAAGGTCTTGCGCAGCTTGCGCCACCTGTGGCGAGACGAACGTGTAGGATTTGCTTAGATCGAAGCACAAGCCGAACTTCAGGGTTCCTTCCTGAGCCAAAGCGTCTGTCCAGCCTGCGGCACTGAGAGCGGCAGCGACCGCCAAGCCCTTTGTCACTTTCCCGATTAACATTCTACCTCCCAATCTGTTGGTCGAATTTCAGTACGCCTTCTGCTGTCCTCGGCCTTTAAGAGCGCTGCTGAACGGAGTTGGCGTTCGTCATGTCTTCAAGTGCTAGTTGTGATAGTTGGAAGAACTTTTCCTTACCACTTCCCAGATGATATCTGTGTAGGCGGCGATCCATTCTGTTTGGGGTATCCATTTTTCTCCATCCCACATCTCGATGCGGGTCTTCCCACCACCGCCGTGATCGCTTGATGTCACAGTTACCGGCGCCATAAGTCCACCGGCATCGTAACTTGCGATATTTTGGAGACCCTCGCGCATTGTGGCGGAGGAAATTGGAGTGCCATGCAACTTGGCAGCTTGGCGAGCGCCTTCAAGGACCATCGAGTACATCGCTAGTCCGGTGTTGTAGTATACATCTTTGAGATTCTTCTCTGGCCCGCTGCCCTTACCCTTCTTGTAAAGCTCAGCAATAATCTCTTGAATCACTGGAATATCCTGACCGCCCGCGACGTTGGTGCCACGCTTCAATCCTTTTGCAGCCTCAGCGCCGATATTGGCAATGTCAACTTCGTTCAACCAATTAACCGAGATGTACTTATCCATTGGGATACCATTGCGCTTCATCTCCTTGGATGCCACGACATGCGCTCCCGCTAGCAGCCAGCTAATGATGTGATCTGGCTGGTCACGGCGCACTTGGGTCCAGACACTCGTCTGATCTTTGCCAGGGAGCGGCACCGGATAGAGCTTCAATTCAAATCCTTCCACCTTGGCGAGCGTCTGTAAAATTGGAATCGGCTCCTGTCCGAACGGATAGTCGAGATAGACAAAGCCGATTTTTACCCCGCGCAGGTTGCCAGCGTGCACCTGCTTTAAGTAGGCAACATTATTGGCAACCTGTCCCCAATAAGTAGGACCCAGCGGAAAAACCCACCCGAATACGCCGCCATCGACGGCGTCTCCGCGGCCAACTAGTGCTTGGATGAGGATGTTCTTGTCCTGCATAACTCGCGGCAACATGGCGATTGAAACGGGAGTCGACAGCGTGTCAAAGATGAACACGCCTTCCCGCTTAAGTTTCTCGTAGCATTCGATGCCGCGTTGCGGCTCATTGCCGTGGTCTTGCACGATGACTTCGATCGGAGCGCCCCCGATCCCACCCTTGAGATTGGTTAGCGCGACCAGATCCTGTGCCGCCTGCGATACCTGAGGCGTGGCGAACGTGTAGGCCTTGCTTAGATCGTAGCAGACGCCGAGCTTCAGCGGTTGTGCGGCGCCGGCAGGCGGAGCTACCGAAAGCGCCACAATGCCAGCGATTGCCGCAGCCACTGAGTATTTCAAAAATCCCATCATGAGTCTCCTCCGTTCACAACTGACACATTGGGGCGTTCTGATCAGCTGAGCCAGCGCTTGCGTCTGCGATAGTGCTTGATGTCGTGAAAACTCTTGGCTTGACTGCCCCCGAGGTAAAACTCCTGAATATCGGAGTTTGCTTTCAGCCTCTCTGCCGTGTCGTGCATGACGACACGTCCATTCTCGATCAGATAGCCACGCGAGACGATATCGAGAGCTGCGAGCGCATTTTGCTCGACAAGCAGGACGGACAGGCCATGATCGCGATTGATCCGTTTGATGATCTCGAAAATCTCGGCGACCAGAAACGGAGCCAGACCCAGACTTGGCTCGTCCAGCATGAGCAAGCGCGGCTGCGTCATTAAGGCCCGTCCGATTGCGAGCATCTGCTGTTCACCGCCCGAAAGATATCCGGCAAGCGAAGATTTTCGCTCAGCTAGACGCGGAAAGTAGTCGTAAATGCGCGCCTTCTCCGATGCGACCCGCGTTCTCGACAATGACATCGGAGCGGCAGCCTCGAGGTTCTCATCTGGCGTAAGATGCTCGAAAACTCGGCGCCCCTCGATCACGTGGCAAATCCCCAGTCCGACACGCTGCTGAGGCGGATTGTCGCCGATCACTCTACCGTCAAAGCGGATCTCGCCCCGGCTTACCTTTCCGCGTTCTGCGCTCAGAAGGCCGCTTATGGCTTTCAATGTGGTACTCTTCCCAGCTCCATTGGATCCGAGGAGCGCGACCATTCCGCCGTAGGGCACCTCAATCGACACGCCCTTGATGGCGAGCATGACCGAATTGTAAAGCACCTCCACGCTGTTCATCGACAGGATTGGGCCATCTTGTTGAATGTCGTTTGGTTTCATGCCGATTTCTATTTCTTGAACTGGTCGAAGGGCCAGACCAGGAAATAGTCCCTGATATTCGCATAAAGCTTCCCGAGTCCCAAAGGCTCAACCAGCAGGAAAATGATGATCAAAGCGCCGTAGACGGTGGTAGGGATATGAGCAAGGGTTTCATTTCCGAGTGGAAGCCCAAGGAAAGACGTCAAATTCGCAATTATCTCATTGGCGATTCCCGGCATGAGGAGGATCAATGCCACTCCAAAATACGTACCGATGATGCTGCCGAGCCCGCCGACGATGATCATGGCAAGCACCTGAATTGAAACATTGACCGAGAATTGCTCGGGCGCAGCAAGGAAAAAGAACGTAGCAACAAGCAGGGCGCCACCAATCCCACCGATGAACGAGCACATCGAAAACGCGATTAGCTTGTAGTAGAAGCTGTTCACGCCGAGAATTGCAGCCGCATAATCCTTCTCGCGCACGGCAACCAGGGCACGTCCCAAGGCGGTTCGCTGCAGGTTCATCATGAAAACGGTCACCAACGCGCACCATCCCAGCGCCACGTAGTATAACCCTCTGCCTGAAGCGATTTCCTGCCCAAGAAGCGCAAAACGAGGGGATTGAAGCGAGGCATGTGAGCCGCCAGATATCGCTGGTGAGTGATTCAGTACCCAATCCATGACGAACTGCATCGCAAGTGTCACGATCGCGAGATAAAGCCCTTTCACCCGCAGGGCCGCGAACGCAAACAGGCTTCCTATCAGGGATGCGGCGAGGCCGCCGATCAGAAGAGCAAATTCCCAGGGTATGCCGAACCTGGCTGCGTGGACGGCCGCATAGGCGCCCACCGCCATCGTCGCAGCGTATCCCAGATGCAGCTGCCCCGCCCAGCCTGTCGCCAAATTGAGACCGAGCGCCAGCGCCGTCCAGATCAGCCAAGGCTGAACGTAGCTGTTTAGATACAACGAACTCAACAGGAACGGCGCAGCGATAGCAGCGACGGTAAGGACGATAAGCAGGTTCCGGTCCGTTGGCACCGGAAATAGCTTGCTGTCCGATACATAGCTCTGATGACGAACGCCCGCGAGAGGATAAAACATGCGTCATACTCTTTCGATGTCATGGCGTCCGAAGAGTCCGTGTGGACGCAACATGACGGTGAAGATCAGCACGGCAGCGACGATTAGGTCACGACTACCTCCTCCAACCACCAAATCGAGGTAGGAGGAGCCCACGTTCTCGATGACCCCAAGGACAATTCCGGCGAGGATCGCACCAACTATGCTGTCAAGCCCACCCAGGACGGCGACAGTCAGTCCTTTTAACAGGAGTTGCGAAAGCGATTGGTCGACGCCCTGGATCTCTCCCCAAATCACGGCTGACGCAACGGCGACCACCGAAGCCATACCCCATGACAACGCTACGCCGTGCTCAACGGAGATTCCGATCGACCAAGAAGCGACGTAGTCGTCCGAGATTGCGCGTAACCGGATTCCACGGCGCGTTCGGAAGAACAGGAGGAATGCTACAAAAAGTGCGATCGCGACGCAGGCCCCGGCCAGATTGATGCGGCTCAGCAGCAACGGTCCAAGAAACAAAGGATCGTAGCTGACGCCGAGCTCCATCGAACGGGAGGTACCGCCCCACACTGCCAAAGTCGAACCTCGTATGAAGATGTCGAGGCCGAGCGTCATCATCAGGATCATGACAATCGGACGCCCCGCCATGCGCCGCAACGTCACCTTCTCCACACCAAAGCCGGCCAAAAACATGATGATCGTTGTCACAGCGATTGCCAGCCACAATGGGAAACCCAACTGCCGGGACAAGGCCAGCACCACGTATGCGGCCAGCATCGTCAATGCGCCTTGGGCAAGATTGGGAACGGACGATGATTTGTAGATCAACACTAGTCCAAGTGCGAAAAGCGAATAGAGCAGTCCGGTCAATGCGCCATTTACAGCTAACTCGCTGACATATGCGATGTCCATTAGACCTCCCGAATTACCAGCGTGCGCTCAACCAACCCGACCTCACCGCTCTCGTACGTCACCGCAGCTTTGACGTGGATTTCTTTCGATCCATCATAAAGTGCGTCGATAACCGATGCGTATCGTTCTTCAACAACAGAGCGGCGAAGCTTGCGGGTGCGTGTTATCTCTCCATCGTCCGGGTCGAATTCCTTGTGAAGGCTGACGAACCGATGCAGCTTCAGTGATTCTGGAAGCGCTTTATTGACCCGATGAAACGCGTCGCCAAGTAGTCCGGCAATTTCGTTCCGTTGCGACAGGTCAGCGTAGGAGACATAGGGCACCGCGTTGGTCTCTGCCCAATGCCCGGCGGCCTCCAGATCGATACAAACAATAGCCGTTAGTTCGTCCCGACCGGCTCCGAAAACGGCTGCGTCTTTTATGTATGGGCTGAACTTCAGCCGATTCTCGATGTAGTTGGGGACGTAACGCTCACCTTCCTTGGTATGGACGACCTCTGACACACGCCCCAGCACGACAAGGTGACCATCGTCTTCCAAATATCCGGCATCGCCGGTGTGCAGCCAACCGTCCTTGAGCGTTTCCGCGGTTGCCAGGGGATTGTTGTAGTACCCCCGAAACACGCTTTCTGCCTTCAGCAGTATTTCACCCCCGTCCGTGACCTTGACCTGAACGCCGGGAAGCGGTCGCCCTACGGTGTGTAGCTTGACCTCATCGGGCATCTGGATAGCGTTGAAGGCTGCATTCTCGGTCTGGCCATAGAGCTGCCGCAACTTGATCCCCAGCGCGCGGTAGAAAACAAAGGTGTCCTCCCCAATGGCCTCGCCGCCCGTGAACGCGCTTTTTAGTCTGCTAAGACCGTAGAGGTCTTTTATCGGTCCGAAGACAATGCGTTCGCCGAGCAACCGGCCCAGCCATTCCAGATGGCTACCCTCTTGACCGTCGAGCTTTCGCCTTTCCGAAGCAATCGCTCTGTCCGTGAAAAAGTGGTAGAGCCATTTCTTTAACGGAGTGGAGTTTTCGATTCCGACCTGAATAGAGGTCAGCAAATTGTCCCAGCTGCGCGGGGCAGCAAGATAAAGGCTGGGCGCAATCTCGCGCATGTCACGCAAGACCGTCTCCTGCCTTTCCGGTACATTGACGGTGAAACGAAAAGCGATTCCGGCAGCCACGGTCAGGGCAAAATCTCCGACCCATGCCATCGGCAAGTAAGCGAGAACCTCTTCACCATAATTGAATGCCCCGCCAGAATATGCATTGCGAACTGCGGCGATGACATTTCTGTGGCTGAGCACGACCCCCTTTGGTTTACCGGTCGTGCCTGACGAATGCAGGAATATTGCCGGATCATCCGGCGCCGCGCGATTGACGATGCGGTCCCGCAGTTGCGGATCGGCCTTAAGGTTCGTCTCGCCTTTATCGTTAAGTTCCTCCCACGACAGGAGCCCCGACGCGTCATAGGTGTTAAGGCCTCTCTTATCCTCGTAGACGATATATTCGATCGTACTGCCGGCCTCCCGCAAATCGAGAAATTTGTCGACCTGCTCCTGGTCTTCGGCGAGCGCCGCCACAACCTTCACTTCACCGACGAAGTGGCGCAATTCGTCCAGCGTCGTCCCAGGGTAGGCTGGCATCGCGTATGCTCCCAGCATCGACGATGCAATCATGCCCGCGTAAAGGCGCGCGCGATTATCGCCAAGAATCATGACTGCATTGCCCGGTTGAACTCCGAGAGCGTCAAGGCCAGCAGCGCAAACCAGCACCTCATTGAAATATTCTGACCACGTCATCTCCTTCCAGATGCCGCGATCTTTTTCCCGCATCGCGATTTTGTTGCCATGCTGGGCGGCATTGTGGACTAGTAGGCGCGGCAGGGTATCGTCTGCAGCGCATGTAGGCATGCTCATCACTTTTTCATGCCGCATGACCGACACCAATATAGGCTTCAATGACCCGCTGATCCTTGACAACCTCCCTGGGCTTGCCCGTTGCGATCATTTCTCCGTAGTTCAATGCCAGCACGCGATCACATATGCCGGTAATCACATCCATACTGTGTTCGATCAACAAAACGCTCACGCCGCGTTCCGCGCGCGCATCGAGAATGAACCTTGCCATATACTCCTTCTCCTCCTGGTTCATTCCAGCCATCGGTTCATCGAGGATCAGAAGGCGCGGTTCCGCCACCAACGCGCGTGCAAGCTCGACACGCTTCTTCATTCCGATCGGAATGCCGTCGACGAGTTCGTGACGGACACTTTCGAGTTGCAAGAACTCGATCACTTCCTCCACGATTTCGCGGCTTCGCATTTCGTCGCGACGCGCCAACCACCAGTATAGCGCCGTACGAATGACGCCCGGGCGCATGTGAATATGTCGTCCAAGCAGAATATTGTCGAGCACACTCATGCCATTGAAGAGCGCCAGATTCTGAAACGTGCGGGCAACGCCTAAACTCGCCACCTTGTGAGGTGCTGTGCCAGTAATGTCCTTGCCGTCGAGTTTGATTGTTCCCTTGTTAGGCGGATAAAAGCCGGTTATGGCGTTTGTCAGCGTAGTTTTGCCGCTACCATTTGGGCCGACGAGCCCAAAGATTTCGCCGCGGTACACACTCAGATCGACACCGGTCACGGCAACAAGGCCGCCGAAGCGTCGTTCAATGCCAGTGCATTGCAGTACCGGTTCCGCTTGGTGAAACGATTTCGGCACACAATCTTCTGTCATACCAGCTCGCTTCGCATTCGCGGCCCGTTGAACCTGGTTAGCCTAATTTAAAATAGTCTGGACGCCCCGTCGGCCACGGATCACCCCACAGCTGCTGACCACCGTCGACCGTCAAGACTTCTCCAGTAATGAACTTGCCCGACGGCGCAGCCAGGTAAATTACAGCTTCGGCAATATCCCACTCGTCTCCAGACCGGCGCATGGGATTTGATTCCTCGAAGGTGGCCGCGCCTTCCGGCGAATAGTTGCCGAATCCGCTGCTTTCACAGCATCCGGGCGCGACGCAATTGACCCTGATTTTGTACGGCGCCCATTCCACGGCCACCGATTTGGACAGATAGATCACGCCGGCGCGCGCCGCGCAGGAATGCGCGATGCCTGGCAGGCCGCGCCAGATGTCGGCGACGATGTTTACGATGGTTCCGGGCTGTCCTGTCGCAACCCATCTCTTCGCTGTCGTCTGCATCATCCACCATGTGCCATTGAGGTTGGTGTCGACCACTGCGTTCCAGCCCTTAACTGAGTAGTCGAGTGCCGGCTGTGGGAACTGCCCTCCAGCATTGTTAACGAGAACATCCAGCCGGCCAAATCGCTCGCCGACTGCGCTGATAAAATTTGCTACCTGCTCTGGATCGCGGATGCTCAATTGACCGCTGAGGACATCGCCGCCGAATCCGCGCAAATAATCCGCAGCGCTATTCAGTTTTTCTTCATTGCGGCCGCAAATCGCCAATGATGCACCAAGCCGCGCGAAGAGCGAAGCGATTGCCCGACCCAAGCCGCTGCCAGCACCGGAAACGACGACGGCTTTTCCTTTGAAAAGATCAGGCCTGAAAACCGTCGCGCAATTGCGCAACTTGGATTCCGATAACCCGAACTGCGCTCGCGGTGAACTGTCCATTTCCTCCCTCCCCCCGATCTGTTGTTGTCGGGCTCGATCACATCTAACATGTGTTAGAAAACACCGCAAGGTGCTTCAGGGGAGGCGCTTTCGCTCTTAGCCAGAAAAAGGAACGAGCCTTTCGGGTTCAACACGCAGTCTATTGTGTCCGGCCGTGATCCGATGACCTTCACTGACGCTGCATGCCGCGCCCGGTCGCGCCGAAGGAACGACGATCGCTCCATCGGCATGTCGTTGGTCCGCATCTCGGCTGCAACGACCGCTTTCCTGAATCTGTTCAATTGGCACAATCGCCGCAATCTATACAGCCGCCAAATACTTCACGCGAGCATTCTCAGATGTCGCAGGTGTAGGCCAAACGACTACATTCGTTTGGCGACCTCTTCTAGCATGACCTCGCTGGCGCCGCCGCCAATGGCCTGAACTCGGGCATCGCGCGACATCCGCTCCACCGCCATCTCACGCATGTACCCCATGCCTCCGTGAAACTGAACACAGTCGTAGAGAACCCGGTTCACCAACTCACCGGAGTAGGCCTTGACCATCGAGACTTCACGCACACAGTCGCGGCCCTCGCAGTCGAGACGAGCAGCGTGATAAACGAGTTGACGCCCCGCTTCGACCCGGGTCTGGCAAACCGCCAGGCGTTGGCGCACAGTCTGTTTGTCCCACAATGCGCCGCCGAATGCTTTGCGTTGCTTGACGTAAGCAACGGTCAGGTTCAGTGCGGTCTGCGCTTCGGCCACTGCTAGTGCACCCAGCACAATCCGCTCATTCTGGAAATTCTTCATCACCGAGTAGAAGCCGCGATTGATTTCGCCCAGCACGTTTTCGGCAGGCACGCGAACATTCTCGAAAATCAGCTCGGCGGTGTCCGAACACAGCCATCCCGTTTTCTTCAACGCTCGGCTTACCGAAAAGCCGGGCGCACCTTTCTCGACGGCGAACATCGTGATCCCGCGGGAGCCCTTCGCTCCCGGATCGGTCTTGGCGGCGACAAAATACAAGTCGGCGTGCACGCCGTTGGTAATGAACATCTTGGTGCCGTTCAGCACCCAATCAGAACCGCTTTTCACAGCGCGCGTACGCATACCGGCGACGTCCGATCCCGCGCCCGGCTCAGTGACGGCCACTGCCGTGATCTTCTCACCGCTGGTGATGGCGGGCATCCAACGCGCCTTCTGCTCCGGCGTCCCGGCGTTTTCCAGATGCGGCGATGCCATATCGGTATGGACCAAAACCGTCGCCGAGAATCCGCCAAAGGTGGAGCGGCCCAGCTCCTCGGCCAGCATCACACTCGCCATCGTGTCGAGCCCGGCACCGGCATATTCGGGATCATAGCGCATTCCCAGGACGCCGAGCCCGCCCATTCTGCGTAGGACGTCGCGAGGTACTAAGCCTTGCTCCTCCCACGCGTGTGCCACCGGAATAACTTCGGTTTCGATGAACCGCCGCAATTGAGCGCGGATCATCTCCAACTCTTCGTTGAAGGGGAACGCGGTCGCCTCGGTTAGGACTTGACGGGTATTCATGTGTCTTCCTTTCGCTCCATTCGGACGAGCGGGGCGCCACCAGCAACGGTGTCGCCGGTCACGCAATAGATCTCCTTCACGTTGCCGCTCAAGGGGGCGACCAGGCTTTGCAGTAACTTCATTGCCTCCAGCACCACCAATGTCTGACCTCGTTCGACAAAGTCGCCCTGCCTGACGCTGAGCTCGACGATCGTGCCGGGCATCGGCGCATTCAGAGTATCCTCGTCAGCTGAACCCGCACCAGCGCCGTGGCCATGAAGATCCTCGAGCGTGAGGAAATGGACCTGCATCATGCCATCACGGCCCGAAAGATGGACACGCCAGCTCCCGTCGGTACGTTCCAAGTGCGCGATGCGGGCAAATGGCCGCCCGGCAACGCGCCCCATCAATCGTCCATCGCGGAGTGAGATGTCTTCAACCGAGACCGGTGTCATCTTTGCTCCGCGAACCTCCAGCCGCAAATCCTGCCCGACCGCCAAAAGCTCTTCCAGCTCGTCCCCTGCTTGCCAATAGCGTGCCGCACCAGGCCGTCCCGCCCGGTCGGTCACACGCCAGGCACCCAGCGTATGCCACGGGTCGGCATTCGCGCTCTTGGAAAGATGCTGATGCAGCGCCAACGCAGCTAGCGCTCGACTTTCATTGTCTGCCTCTGGCGCCTTCCAGCCGCCGGGAAAAAGCTGTTCGAGCGCTGCGGTGTGGTGGCGCAGCGAGGCGAAATCTGGATGAGTGAGCAGCGCGCGCTGATAGGCGATATTCATGCCGACGCCCCCGACGGCGAATTTGTCGAGCGCAGCAACGGCCTGGCGGATTGCACCTTCACGATCGCCTGCCTTCGCAATCAGCTTGGCGAGCATCGAATCGTAGTGATGGCTCACAACGCTGCCCATCTCGACCCCTGAGTCGAGCCGAAGGTCTGGACCCTTGGGGGGTGCCCAGAGGGTGATCGTGCCAGTTTCGGGGCGAAAGCGTTCGGCGGGATTCTCAGCTGCAAGGCGAATCTCGATGGCATGACCCGCGCAGCCAATGTCCTTCTGGGTGAAGGCCAATTCCTCGCCGCGCGCGACTCGCAGTTGCCATTCCACGAGATCGATGCCGGTGATCGCCTCGGTTACGGGATGTTCAACCTGAAGGCGCGTATTCATTTCGAGGAAATAGAATTCCCGACGTTCAGAGTCGTAGAGATATTCCACCGTGCCAGCCGAGCTGTAGCCGATGGTGCGGGCGAGGCTGACGGCGGCCCCGAGCATTTTCTCGCGCAGCGGCGCCGGCAGGCCGGGAGCTGGCGCCTCTTCGATCAGCTTCTGGTGGTTGCGTTGGAGCGAGCAATCGCGGTCCCACAGGTGCACAACATGACCATAGCTGTCGCCCAAGATCTGCACTTCGACATGGCGTGCGCGTGGAGCGTAGCGTTCAAGAAACACGGTTGCATCGCCAAAGCCGGCAAGCGCTTCGGCTTTGGCGGCGCGGATCGCCTCACTTGCCGTCTTGAGCTCCATAACAAGCCGCATCCCCCGCCCACCGCCGCCGGCGCTGGCTTTGACGAGGAATGGCACGCCGAGGCTCTCGGCTTCCGCGAGCAGCCGCGCTTCGGACTGATCCGCCCCGCGATAGCCGGGCAGAACGGGCACCCCCGCCGCCTCAGCGGCCGCCTTGGCCTCGATCTTCGAACCCATCCGCGCGATCGCCTCGACAGAGGGGCCGATGAAGACGAGCCCCGCCTCCGCCACGCGGCGAGCGAATTGGGCGCTTTCCGACAAGAAGCCATAGCCAGGATGCACCGCGCCCGCGCCCGCAGCGCGCGCGGCCTCCAAGATCGCATCGATGTTCAGGTAGCTCCGCGAAGGTGCCGGCGGGCCGACGCAGATAGCGTGATTGGCCTCGGTTACGAAGGGGGCGTCGCGGTCAGACTCGGAATAAGTGGCGACACTTTCAAGCCCGAGTTTCGCGCAGGCGCGCTGAATGCGCCGTGCGATCTCGCCTCGATTGGCGATGAGGACGCGCGTGAAGCTCATTTCACGCGCCATGAGGGCGTGCCCTTGCTCAAGAAGCAGTTGATGCCTTCAACTCCCTCTTCGGTCTCCCAGGCGTCGGCCAACCGGTCGGCGGTATAGATCATGTTGGCGTGGAGATCGTGCCGGGCGACATAGGCGATGAGCCGCTTGGTTTCGGCCACTGCCCCCGGAGCGGCCTGTAGATGGGCATTGACGACGCGCTCGACTGCCTTGTCTAGCGCCTCGGCTGCCACGACCTCGGTCAGAAGCCCGAGCCGCTCGGCACGCGCACTATCGAATAACGCTCCCGACAGCATGGTCTCGCGTGCGGCAGCCGCTCCGATCTTCGCCACCACATAGGGGGAGATATTGGAGGGCAGCAGGCCCATTCGTACCTCCGTAAGACCGAACTTCGAGCCTTCGATGCCGATCGTGTAGTCGCACACCGAGATCAGGCCAACGCCGCCACCGTAGGCCGGGCCGTTGACGCGCCCGATCAACGGCTTGCGCAGGGTGTCGAGGCTGCGTAGCAGATGAGCCAGCGATGCGCTCTGTGCCACCCGCTCAATGCGCGTCTTTTCCACGTTCGAGGCAAACCAGTTGAAGTCGCCTCCCGCGCAAAAACTCTTGCCTGCACCGGTCAGCACCACGATGCGCACGGCTGGGTCGTCCGCCAGTATCTGAGCTGCCGCACCCAGGTCAGCCATCAGTTCGCCATTGATCGCATTGTGCTTCTCCGCACGACTGAGCGTCAGCGTCGCAACCCCGCGGGCATCCACGTCGACGATGACGGTGTTGTGTACGCCGAGCTTCATGGTTGCATTGTCTCACATTCTAAAGACGGGCGTATGGCGCCCGGCCTCGGGCACCGAGGTCACGATGGCCAGGCACAGCCCGAGGACGTCGCGCGTTTGACCCGGCTCAATCAGACCGTCGTCCCACAGCCGCGAGGTTGCATAGTAAGGATCGGATTGTTCCGCATATTGCGCGCGCACTGCGAGCTCGATCTTCTCCAGCTCCGCCTGCATCTGCCTCTCGTCGCCCCCCTTTTGACGACGCAACTCCATCATCACGCTTGCTGCGATGTCCGCTGACATGGTGGCAACTTCTGCCGTCGGCCATGCAAACAGGAAGCGCGGCGCAAATCCGCGGCCGCACATTCCATAGTTACCCGCCCCATAGGAGCCGCCAACGATCATCGAAAGTTTGGGCACTTTGGCCACCGACATGGCATAAACCAGCTTGGCGCTATTCTTGGCGATGCCGCCGCGCTCGGCCTCCGTGCCGACCATGAAGCCTGTGACATTGTGCAGGAAGATAAGGGGCAGATTTCTCTGATCGCACATTGAGACGAACTGTGCACCCTTGAGCGAAGAGTCCGACAGAAGCGCGCCGTTGTTACCCAAGATGCCGACCTGATAGCCGTGAATACGTGCAGTGCCACAGACCAGCGTTGCCCCCCAATCGGGTTTGAATTCGTGGAACTCACCGGCATCGATGATGCGCAACAGGAGCTCGCGCACGTCATAGGGCTCCTTACGGTCGCCGCTCACGACACCCAGAAGCTCCTCGGGATCATAAAGCGGACGGCGCGGTGGAGCTGTGGGCGCGGTTGGGCGTGTCAGCCCCAGACTAGCGACGATATCGCGCATGAGTGCGAGCGCGTGATGCTCGTTTTCGGCTAGATGATCGCTCACGCCCGAGACGCGGGTATGCATCTCGGCCCCCCCGAGGGTCTCGCCATCGACTTCCTCGCCGATCGCCACCTTGACAATCGAAGGGCCACCCAGATGAATGCGGGCATTGCCGCGCACCATGATGACCTCGTCAGAGAGCGCGGGAATATAAGCTCCACCAGCGGTGCAGCCGCCAAACACTGCCGATATCTGCGGCAGCCCCGAAGCCGACATGTTGCATTGCCGATAGAAGGCGTTGCCGAAATCGCGCCCCCCAGGAAACACTCGGTCCTGCTCGGGCAAATAGGCACCGCCGCAGTCAACGAGATAGAGACAAGGCAGCCGATTTTGGTCAGCGATCTCCTGTGCGCGAATGTGTTTCTGCACCGTCTCGTGATAGAATGATCCGCCTTTGACCGTAGCGTCGTTGGCGATCAGCATGCAGTGCAGGCCGTGGATGATTCCAATGCCAGTGACGATGCCCGCACCCGGTACCTCGCCGCCATACTGCCCCCATGCCGCCAAGCTCGAAAGCTCCAGAAATGCCGAGCCGGGATCGACCAGGACGTCGATGCGCTCGCGCACCAGCAACTTGCCGCGAGCGCGGTGCCGCTCAACAATTTCAACCCGTCCACCACCTGTGGCCTCGGCCATTCGGTCGCGCAGAAGCGCTATGCGCGCCTTTTGTGTAGCGCGGTTGCGAATAAATCGTTCAGAGGCGATGTTGAGTGATGAAGAAAGGCTCCTCATTCGTTCTTCTCAGACTGTTCACCGGTGCTACTGTCGCGGATGCGTCCAGAGCAATTGCCGTTTTCTAACATCCGTTTGATTTTTGTCAACGTCTTCGGTAAGCTGCATCTGCGGAGAGTGCACGTGTGCAAGAAATGGCAATCTGACCATCATCGGCGAGTCGTTCTGGGAATAATATTGGAAAGCGGAGATGAAGAGAGAAATCGGAAGTCGCTTCGCCCCTAGTTTAATGCTCGGTCAGGTTGCACTTGTCACCGGAAGCGGCTCTGGCATGGGCCGCGCTACCGCGCTTGAAATGGCATTCTGCGGTGCAAAGCTCGTGCTTTTCGCCCGCCGCGAGGATCCGCTGCAGCAAACCGCCGAGATGATTCGTGCCCAGGGCGGCGAAGCATTGGTAATCTCAGGCGACATCCGAGATGAAGCAAGTGTTACTGCTGCGATGCGCCGGATTAAAGAGAATTACGGGCAGCTGGATGTCCTGGTCAACAACGCTGGTGGGCAATATGTTGCCGCCGCACGCGATATCACCAACAAGGGTTTTGAGGCCGTAGTGCGTAACAATCTAGTTGGATCATGGCAGATGACGCGCGCTGTCGCCGATCATTTCATGTTCGAACATGGCGGCTCCATCGTATTCGTGACGGCGGTCAGCCGCACCGCGTTGACCGGCTTTGCTCATACCGCCGCTGCACGCGCCGGCGTGACCGGACTGATGAAGACCCTCGCCGCCGAGTGGGCACAATACGGCATTCGGCTAAATTGCGTAGCACCCGGCACTGTAAAGACGGAGGCGCTCGGTCGCTATCCGATCCCACCACAGAAATGGAATGAGTTTAACCGCTCCGTTCTCAACCGCATGGGCGCGCCCGAGGATGTCGCTGGCGCGATTGTCTTTCTTGCGTCGAAGTTAGGTAACTTCATCACCGGCGAAGATTGGTACGTAGACGGCGGCGAAACCCTTCACCTAGCACACGATGCCCGTGACATGATCAACACCGAAATGTTTGCCAACCGTCAACGCGGAGATCGCCGACATGGCTGATTTTGTAACCGTTCCGCATCCGGAGTATTGCTTGCGCACCCTCGCATTTTGACGGCGCTCGAGCGGCCTACAGAGGAAAGCACTGAAATGGGTTGCTGTTGTCAAGACAACGCCGCTTCCCCTCGAAGAGTCAAAATCTCCATGAACTGAAAGAAACCGCGCTTATTTTTTTCAATAGTCATCAGCTAAGGTCGCACCGATGCTCCTCAAAGACCAGCAACGCTTTGAGCAAATCAGCACTCTCTGGATCACGAGAGCCAAGGGTTTCATTACCCACATGAACTTGCGGATTGAGGGGCACGGGCCTGACGGCGTAACCGTCCGGATGCCGTTCAATCCCGCTTTTTGTATCGACGAGCCACCAACTCTTCTCCATGGCGGAGTGCTGACTGCGCTGCTGGACAGTGTATTCGGGCTGGTCAATTTCATCGCGATCGACGACATCAGCACGATGGCCACGCTTGATCTGCGCGTGGATTATCTTCGACCGGCACAATCCCGCGCCGACGTGTTGGTCCGCGCCAAATGCTATCACCAGACCCGCCATATTGCCTTCAATTCCGGCGTTATCTGGTTCGATGATGACAAGGGCGACGAAGTCGCACGTGGCTGTGCTACCTTCGCTCTCACACGAGGCGAGAGAAATCTTTTCGATATCCAGACAACACCGCGGAAACCAGAATGACGCCCGAGGAAACGAACACGCTACTGATGAAGAGGCCCTTCTTCAGGTTCCTCGGCTTTACCATCGTGAACATTGAGGAGGGACACGTCGCTGCCCAAATGCCCTTTTCCGAAAGCTATATAGGTAATCCTGTCATGAACTACTATCATGGCGGCATCATTGCCAGTGTTATGGAGGCGGTGGCATCCGTCGCAGTTTGGCAAGATCTTAGGAATCGAAGTCCGAAGCCAATCAACCTTACGGTTGACTACCTGCGGCCCGCCATCGCAGAGCCGTTGAATGTGCGGGCGACGGTCTTACGAAAAGGGCGTCGGATGGCAAGCGTCGAAGCCGTGAGTTGGCAGGCGGAGCCGGAGATTTCTGTCGCCAAAGGGCTATTTCATTTTCTGCTCGCTTGAGAGCGCGATCGCTTATCGCCCGACAATAACGCAGGTGACAGACCTTGGCACTAACCGGCCTGCAAAGAACAAATACATTATCAAGTACGATACAAAGGCCTCGTAGTTCCGCCGAAAGCCTAGATCGTCATAGCAGTTCCGATCAGTCAGCGTTACGTGTTCGGCTGCCAGAAGCTTGATCCTTCAGCCGATCTTCGAGAACGTGACGCTGGACTTTGCCGCTGGTCGAACGCGGAAAATCATCGAACGCAATGAACCGGATCTCCCTTGGCCGTTTGTATCCGGCGAGGCGTTCGCTGCAGAGCCGCAAGATTTCATCGGCGGATATGTTTGCCTCGTCACAAGCGACGAACGCTACGGGCCTTTCTCCCCATTTTGGATCACTAGCCTTGACTACCGCCGCTTCCAAAACTGCTGGATGAGCCAGTAACACTCGCTCGATCTCGGCTGGGTAAACGTTTTCACCTCCGCTCTTGATCATGTATTTTACCCGGTCAACGAAATCCACACGTCCATCAGGAAGCCGCCGAAATGTATCGCCCATATGGAACATACCGCCTCTGAAATCTACAGCATTGGTTTCCGGCGCATTCCAATAGCCCGAAAAAAGCGTGGGTCCTCGGACCACCATTTCACCCGGCTCGCCATCAGGTACGTCGTTGTCAAGCGGATCGACCAGCCTGATCTCGCAGAATGAAGAAATGCGTTTGGCGAGATCGGTCGGCGTCACTCCGACCTCTATTACAGAACCGCTTGCTGGCGGAAGACCGGTCTCCGTTGCGCCGAAGGAATTCAGATAGGGAGCGTCAAGCAGGCGGGTCAATTCCGCAATTTGATGCCGCGGTACGAGATCCGCCATGGCGCCACAGATTTTGATGCCTTTGATGGGTGTTGGTCGCGCTTTTCGCTCTTCGATGAATGCGTCGACCACACCCGGCATCATCACCAGCCAACCAATCTTGTGCTGAGACAACGCCATATTGATCGCTTCCGGCTGGAAGCCGTTTATGATGACGACCGTACCACCCCGCATGAGTGTCGCCAGCATATGGTCGGTCGATGCCATATGAAACATGGGCGCCCAAGCAACGAACGCGTCACGTGGGTCCAGCATTAATTCAGCCGAAAAAGCCATCGCACGCGCCACATGTGCGCGATGGCTGACAAGTGCGCCCTTGGGCAGTCCCGTGGTTCCTGAGGTGAAAAGAATGGTCAGCCCCTCCTCATCACTTTCAAGCAACGTGCCGAGCCGAGAATCGAGGGCGGCCGACGAGCTCATTCGACTCAACTCAGGGCCGACTTGGATTGTCGGCAATTCCGACACGGCTGCAAACGTCGCATGTAATTCCGGCTCGACGACAGCCATCACCGGTTCCACCAGTTCGATGCAATGCTTGAGTTCAGCCGGCGAAAGTCGCCAGTTCAAGCAAGCAACGATGGCCCCGATTGCAGCTGCAGCCAGCTGCAGTTCGACGTAATCAGGACGGTTATGCGAAAGGATCGCGATACGGTCGCCAGGATTGACACCTCGGCCGAGCAGCGCGGAAGCAATCGCGTCGACCCTCTTCAGAAGGTCACCGTATGAAACGGTTAGCCCCTCATACTCGATCGCGGCACTGGATGGCTGTTTTCGTGCACAGGTTCTGAACAGGCCATAGACGTTGGCCTGACCCGCAGCCAGGAGTATTTCCGGCATCAATTCCTCCCTCGGTCACTCTAACCAAGTCGCATTCCTGCCGTTGTGATAGATCGCTCTGCGATTTGGCCGCCCTTTTCGAATGAACGCTAACACCGCCGTCGACGTACGGTTTGCAGCATATCTAAAATTGAGTTGCCGCAGCACCACTTCCGTCGAGCAACTTAGCCATCTCGGTTTTTTCCTCAGCTAAACTTTACGGTACTTATCGAGTCCGCCGGAATGCATCACACGGCCCATTAGTGGTGAACCAATTATCTTTTCGGCATAAACGGAAGCGGCAATGAGCTTATCGAGATCGACGCCAGTCGCAATGCCCAGTTCATGGCACAAAAAAACTGCATCTTCGGTGCAGACATTCCCGGCCGCGCGCGCATGGCCGTGACCGGCAAACGGGCATCCGCCCAGTCCAGCGACGGAGCTCTCAAACATGTCAACGCCCATAGAAAGCGCCGCATAGATGTTGGCTATGCCGAGGCCCCTGGTGTCGTGCAGGTGCATGCCGATGCGCGCATCCGGCTTGATTTCCCTTATCGCCCCGATCATGCGCTTAACTGCCTCAGGATTGCCCCACCCCATCGTGTCGGCGACAACAAGGATCGGTAGCGGAATATTTTCTTCTGCGCAGAGATCCAGCACGAAACGGAAATCGTCTAAGACCCGGTCCTGCGGGATCGGTCCTTCGAAGTTGCATCCGAATGCGGTCATCACATATGCCGTGTCGACAGTGTAGCCCTCCTGCTTGTAGAGGTTGACCCATTCGCGCTGCTTCTCGCGCATCTCCATCGAGGAAGCATCGTTGTTCTTTCGCGAGAATGTGTCGGATGGATAGAACAATAGCCGCGGATCGATATCGACTTGAGGCGCTGCGAGCGCCTTGCGAAAGCCCTTGTCGTTCAGCCAGAGCGACGTGTATCTTACGCCATGCACCCGCCTAATGCGCTTGAACAGCTCGGCTGTATCGGCCATTTGGGGCACCTTTTGGGTGTTGACGAAGCTACCTACCTGAATCCGCTTCAGCCCGGTTTCGCTGAGCATATCGATCAGTTCGACCCGTTCTTCGATCGGGTAGATCTTTTTTTCGATCTGAAACCCCTCGCGGGGTCCCTCTTCTCTAAACTCGACGAATTTTGGAAAATCGCTCATGAACTCTCACTTTCTAAGGGAGTTATCTCGACGATTGGCTGCCCTCGGTCCACCATTGCGCCTCGCGAGATGGATATATTTTTCGCCACTCCCGAAACCATCGCCTTTATCGAGATCTCAAGCTTCATGGACTCCAGGATCGCCACAACCTCGCCGGCCGCTACTGAGGCCCCCTCGTCGATCAATACCTTCACAATTGTGCCGGTTAGAGGAGACACGAGAATGCGGTCCGCAGTGCTATCTACTTCAGCGAAAGCCAGCGATGTCGACGCTTGGTACAGCAGACGGCCGCCAGGCGTGTCGATTTCGATCGAATTGCCTCGGACGCGCGCTTCGATGGTAATCGTTTCGTCCTCATGCGTGATCTGCAAGCGGCCGCATCGAAGCTCAGTTGCGTTCAGCGCCAAGGGCATGCTGTCGTCGCTGTAGACAACAAAGAGGTTGTCATTTCCCACCGGGCTGACGCGCAGCTCTTTGCCGGATGTTCCCGGATGCGCGAGGATCACACGCTGGCCTGCCTCGTCCAGAGCGCCGCCAAGGCCGAGCCGCCAACCGGTAAACCTATCACGGTTGCGCCAAGGGTTGGCATCGCCGTCGGCGCGGCCACGGGTGACGAACAGAACGGCGGCCACCGCCTGCCACAGCCGCCCATCCGAGCGCTGCGGAGCGGCGGTTAGTGCATTGATGCAACTGTCGATCCAGCGGGTATGCACCTGCATTCGCGCAAAATCGGCGTCTCGGGTGAGTGCAGCAAGAAAGGTACGGTTCGTCTCGACCCCGTCCACAACCACGTGATCCAACGCTTGAGCCAGGCGCGCCAGCGCCGCATCCCGATCGGAATGATGCACGATGAGCTTTGCAATCATCGGATCATAGAAAGGGCTAACACTGTCGCCTGCCTCAACGCCACTATCAATCCTAAGACCGTCGGGCAGCGAAATCGCCGTGATCCGCCCTGTTGAAGGAGAGAACTGCATCCGCGGATCCTCGGCGTAGAGCCGAGCCTCCACAGCATGCCCCGTGCAGGTGATCTGATCTTGGGTCAGGCCCAAGCCTGCGCCCTCTGCGATGCGCAGCTGCAGCGCCACGAGGTCCAATCCGGTGACCGCTTCGGTTACCGGATGCTCGACTTGGATTCGGGGATTGACCTCCAGAAAAAAGTACTCTTCGCCTAGCACTAGAAACTCGACAGTGCCTAGCCCACGATAGTTCAGCGCCTCCGCAAGCCGGACCGCATCCTGGGCGATGTGATCGAGAAGTGGCCGCGGGAGACCCCAGGCGGGAGCTTCCTCGATCACCTTCTGATGGCGGCGCTGTAGCGTGCAGTCGCGTTCGAAGAGGTGCACCACGTGGCCTGTGCCATCACCGGCGATTTGTATTTCGACATGGCGCGCCGCAGGCAGGAAGCGCTCGAGCAAAAGTCCCTCGGAGCCGAAAGCGGATTTCGCCTCGCGCTGCGCGCTCTCGATGTCGGCCTTCAGCGTAGCCTCATTGTCGATCAGCCTCTGACCGCGCCCACCGCCGCCCCCAACGGCCTTCAAAAGAGCCGGAAGCCCAACTTCTCGTACCGCCCGTGCGATTTGATCGGGGTCGGACATGACACCATGGCCTCCGGGAATGACCGGCACGCCGGCGGCTGTCGCGGCCTTTTTAGCACTGGCCTTGTCGCCGAACCGCTGTAGTGTCTCGGCGGTAGGGCCGACGAAGATCATACCGGCGGCCTCCACCGCACGAGCGAAGTCCGGATTTTCCGCGAGGAAGCCATAGCCGGGATGGATTGCGTCCGCGCCGGCTTGCCGAGCGGCCGCTATCACCGCGTCGATCCGCAGATAACTTTCGACAGCCGGTCCGCCTCCGATCCTGAGCGACCGACCGACTTCGCGCACATGCAACGCCTCGGCGTCAGCGTCAGAATGGACGCCGATCGGAACGATTCCGAGCGAGCGAGCCGTGCGTGCGATCCGGCATGCGATTTCGCCGCGGTTGGCAATGAGAAGAGACTTAATACGCATGGTGTCGCGCACCTAAAACCGAAAAACGCCGAAGTGACTGTCGACCTTCGGACGTCGGGAAGCTACATCCAGAAGCAGCGCCAGCACATCGCGCGTTTCAGCGGGTTCGATAACGCCGTCGATCCAAAGATTCGAAGCGAAATTGTACGCGTCTTGAAATGTCTCGTACTCCCGGCGAATTGGAGCTTTAAAGACCTCTTCCTCTTCGGCCGTCCAAATTTTACCTTCGCGGTCATTGATCTGGGCACGCACTTGGGCCAGCACGCTCGCTGCCTGCTCTGGCCCCATGATAGCCGCGCGTCCGTTCGGCCAGGCAAACATGGCGTCCGGCTGAAACGGTCGGCCCAACATAGCGAGGTAGCCCGCGCCGTAGGAGCCGCCGGTAATCACCGTAAACTTCGGCACGCGGGCCGACGACATAGCAGTGATCATCTTGGCGCCAGCCTTAGCGATGCCCGCCTGTTCCACTTCGCGACCGACCATGAACCCATTAACGTCGACGAGAAAGACCAGCGGAATGTCGCGTTGCACGCATAGATTTATAAAATGAGCCGCTTTCAGAGCTGCCTCGACGAAAAGCACTCCGTTGTTGGCCAGGATGCCGACCTCATGGCCGTGAATGCGAGCCCAACCAGTTATTAATGTGTCGCCATACAGCGGCTTGAACTCGTGCAATTCGCTGCCATCGACCAGCCGCGCGACGATTTCGCGATTATCCGTCGGTACCTTGGCGTCACGACTGACGATGCCGTAAATTTCATCAACCGGATAAACGGGAGGCTTCGGAACGATGGGGATTTTCCGAGGACTGGTCTTTTCGCCCAGATGTGCCACGATTTGCCGAGTAATCGCCAGCGCATGGGCGTCATTCTCGGCCAAGTGGTCGGTCACGCCGGAGATCGCGCAATGCATCTTCCCGCCGCCCAAAGTCTCGGCGTCGACCTTCTCGCCAGTCGCGGCAAACGTTAATTCGGGCCCGCCAAGATACATAAATCCTTGCCCGCGCACGATCACGACCTCATCGCATAATGCCGGGATATAGGCACCACCCGCGGTACATGGTCCCATCACAACAGCAATCTGCGGTATGCCATCGCCCGACATGCCCACTTGGTTGTGGAAGATGGAGCCGAACTGGCCTTCGTCGGGAAAAATATTTGCTTGTTCGGGCAGAAAAGCCCCACCACTGTCGACCAGTGTGATCACTGGCAGCCGGTTGGTCCAAGCGACGCGCTGGGCGCGAACGTGTTTCTTGCTCGTCATCCCGAAATAAGTGCCGCCCTTTACGGTGGCGTCGTTTGCAATAATCATGCAATGCCGGCCCTCGATCATGCCGATGCCGGTAATGATGCCAGCGCCAGGGGGCACGCCTTCATATTTATTCAAGCCCGCAAGTTCACCCAGTTCCAAAAAGGGGGTGCCTGAATCAATCAGCCGTTCGACGCGATCACGCGGCAGGACCTTGCCCTTCTCCTCGTGTCGCTCCCGTGCCTTCAGCGGGCCGCCGGCACGTTGCTCCAGCCGCAGTTCGTGCAGCCTTTTGATTCTCGCGCGATAGTGCGTCTCATTGGCCCGGAAATTCTCCGAACCCTTATCGAGAAGTGATTTAAGGATTGTCATGACAGATCGGGGTATTTGCGAAGAGTGAGCGCAACCTTCGCCGCGCCGGGTTTCTCGAATGTGTCGGGCTTCACAATGCGGACGTCGGCCTTGAATACCAGCGCATCGCGAAGACGCGTCTCGATCTTGTTTCTTAGTTCGTCGTCCCTGTTGGGCGGACGGTGGGGTCCGCGTTCGACAATGATTTTGAGTGCCGACTGCGTCGTATGCCCCTCGAAATCGGCAACAACGCGGACAACCCCGTTGGTCTCGGGCATCATTTCGTTGATGATGCTGTGGATGGCTGAGGGGAAGACGTTGGCACCGCGGACAATCAGCATATCGTCGGCGCGACCGATACAACGGATCTTTGGCCCTGTTCGCCCGCACGAGCAGCTGGTGGCCAGGACGTCAATGTAGTCGCCGGAGCGGAAGCGCAGCAGCGGGCTCGCCTGACGGCCTATCGCCGTATAGACCATCTCACCACGGGCCCCGTCCTGGAACGGGATAATCTTGCCAGTTTCGGGGTCGAGCAGCTCGGTAATAATGTAGTCCATACTGACCATGTGCATGCCCGACTGTTCGTCGCACTCGGCCCAATAGGTCACACCGAGGTCCGTGCCACCAAGTAACTCGGTGCATTTTGCGCCCCACAGCTCCTCAATGCGGCGGCGGACGGTGGGGATGCCACCGCCCGGCTCGCCACCCACGATGACCCGCTCGACGCCAAGCTGCGATGCGGGAATGCCAAGGATCTCAGGCGCTTTCTCACCCAAGTGCAGAACAAAGTTTGGCGCACCGACCACGCAGCGCGGGCGGATGTCGGCACAAGCTCGGATGAGACGGTCGGCACCGCCATCGGCACCAATCGGGATGTCGATGGCGCCCAAGTATTGCAAACCTTGCATGACCGGGATGCCGCCAACAAAGCCTTTGGCCAGCGAGAAGGCATGCAGCACCATGTCGCCGGGCCGCACGCCGGTTGCGAAAAAACAGCGTGCCGACATTTCATGCCACATTGCGGCGTCGGATTCGGTCAGAGCCACGTAAGATGGGCTGCCTGTAGTGCCGGAGGACGCCTGCATCTGAATTATATCTTCGGGCTTGGCCGCGAGGTGGAGGCCGAAAGGCTTGCGAGCGGCAAGACTGTCGCGGATCTCCGCTTTGAACGTGTAGGGCAGCTTCTGCAGATCATCGATAGTGCGCACGTCGTCGAACCTCGCACCGGCCGCGCCCAGCTTCTTCTGATAGAATTCCGAGTTGGCCTGCAAGTAGGCCATCTGCGCGATCAGCTTCTCTTCTTGAATGCGTCGGACTTCGCTGAGCGGCGTTGTTTCGATCGCATGCCAGCAGCGCGCGCTTGACTTGTCGTGAGCGTCCGCTCGTCGGAAACGCATCCCGAGATTCATTGCTTAACCTCCTTGCCGATCCGCAGCTCTCAGTAAGAGCGTGGCAGGCCCATGATCTTTTCGCCGATGAAACTCAGACAAAGCTCGCGGTTCACTGGGGCCGTGCGCAGCAAGCGCATCAGTGGATATAGCTCGTAAATGCCGGTATCTTCGGTAAACCCCGATCCGCCATGAGCCTGGAGCGCCGCATCCACCGCCTCGATGCCAGCCTCCGCCGCAGCATATTTGGCCATATTGGACGAGGCGCCAGCGGGTAGGCTGTTGTCGAATTCCCAAGCGGCGCGGCGGGTCATGAGGCTCGCCATTTCGACTGCGGTGTGGGCCTTGGCCATCGGATGTTGGACACCCTGATGCGCACCGATCGGCTGGCCGAAAACGTTGCGCTGCGACGCATAGGCGACGCCTTTATTTAGCGCGAATCGGCCAATTCCGCAGCATAGAGCAGCCAGGATGATGCGCTCGGGGTTAAGCGAGTCGAAAAGAATCGAAAAGCCTTCGTCCACTTGGCCCACAACATCTTCGGGACCAAGATCAACCTCGTCGAAAAATAGCGTCCATTGTTCTTCGGGTAGTGGAATCGAAATCTTCACCCGTTGTTTGTCGACGCCTTTCTTTTTCAGATCGACCGCAAAAAGCGTGAAGCCATCGGTCTTGCGCTTGACCTCTTCGTGCGGCTTGGTACGGGCTACTACCAAGCAGTAGTCCGCGACATCAGCGCCGGTAATAAAGGTCTTTTCCCCCGATAATGAAAAGCGGTTACCTCTTTGCCTTGCCAATGTTCGAGCCTTGATCGTGTTCGAACCAGCTCCGGGCTCTGTGATCGCAAAACAGAACTGGATTTCGCCACGACAAGCCCGCGGCAGGAGCTCCTTTTTCTGGAACTCGCTTCCATGGTTCGCAATATGCGCCAAGGACATGGTCGGCCCGACGACCATCATCAGAAGCGGAATACCGTGATTGGCCGTCCCCTCCATGAACAAAGCCATCTCAGTCATGCCGAGGCCGGCCCCGCCAAACTCTTGAGGCACCATAAGCCCCAGAAATCCATCATCGGCGATCTTAGAGAACATCTCTCGCGGAAAAACATGCCGACGCGCATGATCGAGCCAATAGGCGTTGTCGAAACGCTGTGCCAACTGGGCGCCGTATTCGTAGATCTGGCGCTGCTCATCGTTCAAGTTGAAATCCATATTGAACTCCGACGCGGTGTTATTGTTCAAATCTCGGCTCGCGGCGATTGGCGAAGGCATCCAGCCCTTCGGCCACCTCCGCTCCCGGCAGGTGACGCAATGCAGCGTCGCGCTCAAGACGCATGCTTTGGTCGAGCGTCAGTTCCAGACCCTCGCGACCCAGCCGTTTCATCTCAGCCATGCCCTGCCGCGAGCGCGTGCCGATCTTCTGGCAGTAAGCCAAGGCCGCGCTGTGGAGTTGATCATCGGCCACGACATAGTTTACGAGTCCAGCCTCCTTGGCCTCGTCCGCCTTCAACCAACGCGCAGAGAACATCAGATCGAGCGCTCGGCGCAGTCCCATAAGACGGACCAACCGCTGACTGCCGCCCCAACCCGGAATGAGACCGAACTGCGCATGCTGATCACCAAATTGCGCGGTCTCCGCCGCGAAGCAGACGTCGCACGACAGCATCAATTCGATGCCCCCCGCCAGGCACAGCCCCTGGACCGCCACGACCACCGGTAGGGGACTCTGCTCGAGCCGGCGCAACACGCCTATGCCGAAACCAATGAAGCGATCCAGCGCCGCCGGATCGTCCATCTTGCCTTTCACTTCGACGAGGTCAGCTCCGGTGCAAAAATGTTTGCCCTGGGCGCAGATCAGAACAGCGCGAACCGAGCGGTCGGCCTCAAATTTCGCACGACCGGCATCGATAAGCTGATGTACCTCGAGCGAAAGACAGTTGAGCTTCTCCGGCCGGCTCAACTCGATGATCCCGGTGCTGCCTTCGGTTCGGATCTTGACCGGAACGCTCATTTTCCCGCCCCCTTCGCTCTCTTGTCGTATTGGAGCGCCACGCGCCCTACCTTCTCGCGCGCTATGACGAGCTTCTGGATTTGCGCCGTGCCGTCGCCGATTTGAAGCCCGAGCACGTCGTTGTGACGCTGATGGTGCGGCAGGTCGGTTGTGTAGCCATAGTGCCCGTGCAAAATCAGGCACTGGTGGATGATCTCGCAGGCAGTCTTTGGCACATACCATTTGCACATGGCCGCCTCGGCCGTATGCGGCATGCCGCGATCGCGCAGGTCGAGGGTATAGTAACAGAGCTGGCGCATCATCGTCAGTTGCGTCTCGGCCTCGGCGAGCGGAAAGGTGACGCCCTGATATTGAGCCAACGGCGCGCCGAACGCCTCGCGTTCCTGGACATAGGCCCAGGTCTCGTCGACAGAGGCCTGCGCCGGACCGAGGCACTCCAGCCCGATCAGCGCGCGGCTATAGTCGAAGCCCGCCATGATGGTCCCGAAGGCTCGGTCCTGTTCGCCCATCAAGCATTCAGCCGGCACATGGACATCATCGAAGAAAACCGAGCCACGGCCGACCGGCTTGGTGCCGATGTCGTCAAAATGGGTCCGCTTGATCCCCTTTTCCGTCAGGTTAACAAAGAAAGCGCTGACGCCACGCGACCCGCCTTTTGGATCGCCGGTGCGGGCGAAGACAACTGCAGCGTCTGCCTGCGCAGCAAAGCTCATGGAGGTCTTTTCGCCATTCAGCCGCCAGCCATTACCTGACTTCTCGGCGCGCAGCTGAAGATTTGCCGCGTCCGAACCGCCGCGTGGTTCGGTAAGGCCAAGTCCGATCACCGCGTCCCCTGCAATCACTCGCGGCACCCAATCGCGGGCGATGTCCTCCGAGGCGTGTTTTGCGACCATGCCGCCCATGAGCGAGCCCAGGAGTTGCACGTAGCTGACGTTGAAATCGGCATAGGCGATCTGTTCGGTGATCAACCCGGCCGTGACGGAGCTTTCACCCATTCCGCCAAACTTCTCAGGAAGATCCGGCGCAATCAGACCGAGCGAGCCCATTTCACGGATCAGTCCCCGATCGAGGACATGGCCTTTGGCGCGCTTTTGATAGCCATCGGCCAATCTTTCGCGCGCAAAACGCCGTGCGACCTCCCGAAAGGCGAACTGATCTTCGGTCGGCTGAAAGGGCATTGAATGATCCTCCCGCGGAGCGTCTTAAATCGACTTTCCAAGAAACCTAACAAACGTTAGAATACCCGGCAAGTGCCAAAGGGAGGAAAATTATGAACACGACGGCTTCGTCGACCTACGCCAGATTGCTCTCACCGCTCAAGGTCGGGCGCCACGAAATGCGCAACCGGATCATCATGGGTTCAATGCATACCAAGCTCGAATGCAAGCCCGACCCGATCGCCGCGCAACTTGCCTTCTATGTCGAACGTGCGCGCGGCGGCGTTGCGCTCATCGTCACCGGGGGGTTTTCGCCTAACGCCGAAGGCGTGCTTGACGCTCAAGGACCGCGGCTCGACGATCCCGAAGAGGCCCAGGCGCTTCGCCCGATCTGCGATGCAGTACATCACGAGGGCGCTCTCATCTGCGCGCAGCTCCTTCATGCAGGGCGCTATGCAAAGATTGCGGGCTGCGTGGCGCCTTCCCCAATTCGGGCACCAATCAACCGCCATATCCCGCGCGAGATGCTCGATAGCGACATTCTCCGCACAATCAGCCAATTCGCCGAGGCGGCAGCGAACGCGCAGGCTGCAGGCTTTGACGGTGTGGAGATCATGGGATCCGAGGGCTATCTCATTAACGAGTTCACGGTGACCCACACCAACAAGCGCGAAGATGCTTGGGGCGGCAGCGCGGAGAACCGCCATCGTTTTCCTGTCGAGGTCGTGCGCGCGGTGCGCCAGCGCTGCGGTCCGGATCTACTGATCATCTATCGCATTTCGGCTGCCGATCTCATCGAAGACGGCGCACCGGCGGATGAGATCGCCGCCCTTGCCCGCAAGGTGGAGGCCGCAGGTGCCGACATTATCAACACTGGAATTGGCTGGCACGAGGCCCGCGTGCCTACTATCGCCTACCCCGTGCCACGAGGAGCTTGGCGCAAGGCCGCCGCACGGGTCCGCGCTGCCGTCTCCATCCCCGTGGTCGCGTCCAACCGCATCAGCACCGCGGAGATGGCCGAGGACATCCTCGCGAGCGGCGATGCAGATCTCATCTCTATGGCGCGGCCAATGCTGGCCGATCCGTTCTTCGCCAACAAGGTCCGCGATGGACGAGTGGACGAGATCAATACCTGCATCGCCTGCAACCAGGCTTGTCTGGACTACATCTTCTCTGGCCGCGCGGTGAGTTGCCTTGTAAATCCTCGCGCTGGCCGCGAGTCCGAGCTGCGCGATACGCCCGCGGAGGTCCGGAAAAAGATCGCGGTGGTCGGCGGCGGCGCGGCGGGGATGGCTACCGCAACGGAAGCGGCGCGACGCGGTCACTTTGTTTCGTTGTTCGAAGTTTCTCAAACGCTCGGAGGACAGCTTACGCTGGCGCGCGCAGTTCCTGGCAAGAATGAGTTCGACGACACTCTGCGTTACTTCCGACGCCAGGTAGACAAGCACGGGGTCAACCTGCATCTTGGCCGCCGCGCCTCCCCCGAGGATCTGAGCGGGTACGATCATGTGGTGATTGCTACCGGCGTCAGCCCCCGCATCCCCGATCTGCCGGGCGTTGACCATCCCAAGGTGGCAACCTATGCGGAAATCCTATCGGGCACACGGGTCGCGGGAAAGACCGTCGCCATCGTGGGCGCTGGCGGGATCGGCTTCGACGTGGCCGAGTTTCTCGTCACTCCTACCGCCGAGGCTAACGGCAGCGAGGCTTTTTTCGACACTTGGGGCGTGGATGGAAATTTCTCCGCGCCCGGCGCGCTCAAGGCTGATCCGCAAGCACCGGTGGGCGGCACCCGCAAAGTCGTCATGCTGCAGCGTAAGACCACTAAGCCCGGTGACGGACTCGGCGTTTCCACGGGCTGGATCGTTCGCAACGCGCTACGCAAATACGGCGTCGAGATGTTGGGCGGCGTCAGCTATGAGCGAATCGACGATGAGGGCCTACACATCAAGATCGCCGGCCGACGTCAGGTCATCGCAGCTGACACGATCGTGCTTTGCACCGGGCAGGAGTCTGAGCGCGCGCTTCACGCCGCACTGATTGAGCGCGGCATCCCGGCCACAGTAGTCGGCGGGGCCAAGGAAGCCACCGAACTGGACGCCTTACGCGCGATTGACGAGGGCATCCGGCTGGCACAATCGCTTTAAGGGTGGATGATATCGTCTGTTGACATTGGTCTATGTAGGGCCTCAAGAGGTTGTTCCTGGCTAAACCGAGTCGGCTGATGGGAGTGTTGGCCTTCAGACTACCATGCGGCCGATGCCAATTGTAGCGATGAGCCAATGCACCAGCTCGGCTGATCGTTGATCTGAGTTCTGGTAGGCGCGGGCATATGCCCATTCGCGAAGGGAAGTTTGGATGAAGCGCTCGGCCTTGCCGTTGGTCTTCGGGGTATATGGCCTGGTGAAGATTTGGTGAAAGACCAAGGCGCCTGCAAGCTGCTCGGAACATCCTTGAGCGGTAGCACGAGCCATTATCAGTCATCACGCGCTCGACGCGGACTCCGAGCCTGGCAAAGTAAGTGACAGCGGCCTCAAGAAAAGCCACTGCACTTTCCTTGCGCTGATCGGCCATCACCTGCACGAAGGCGATGCGTGAAGCATCGTCGATGCAGACATGGACGAACTCCCAGCCGATGCCATGGTGGCGATTGATCGCGCCGGGATACCGCCCGGTGATGCGATGTCCCACAGAGCCGATCCGGCCGAGCTTCTTGATGTCGAGGTGGATAAGCTCGCCGGAGTGCTCGCGCTCATAGCGGCGGATCGGCTCGGCCGGCTCCAGCTCGGCCAACCTGTTCAGGCCGAGCCAGCGCAGGATGCGGCTGACGGTTGCGGGCGATATTCCGACTTCGGCAGCGATCTGCCTGCCCGTGTGGCGCTGCCGACGCAACGCCTCGACAGTGGCACATGTAGCTGCCGGGGTTTGGCCTGGCAATGAATGGGGCCGTGAGGAACGATCCCGCAGCCCATCCACGCCTTCTGTGCGGAAGCGGGTGACCCACTTGGCGACAATCGTTGGTGATGTTGAATTGGCGCGTGGCTGCGGCCTTGCTGAGCCCTCCTTCAACAACACTGCGCACCATGGCCTCTCGACCTTTGGGCGTCAGAGGCGCATTCTTGTGAGTGTCCATTCGATCCCCCGCGAATCACTGTGTGTTTGGCGACATCAGCGTTCACGGTTGCGGTCGAATGGACAACCTCCTGAAAGCTCACAGCTAGCCCGCTCGCAGCGGGCCGTCGGCATTGCGGCCAAGCTATCGAAAAGAAACCTGTTGGGGCACCGCGCCTCGAAGGACCGACAATACCATACCAAAGCGGCGATCCCCCTTGGCGGGGCGGTCGATGAGTTGCAGCCTGTCGCTCCCTTCCAAGACGGCGTTCAGCGGCCTTTGTTCCTCAATGCAGCGATGGGAGCAATGACCTCGGGATTCTGCAACGGCGACAGGTCGCCCGGATTCTCGCCCAGAAACGCCGCGCGGACGACGCGGCGCATGGTCTTCATACTGCGAGTCTTTGGCAGCGCCTCGACAAAGTGTATCTCGCGCGGGCGGAAAGGTTGGGAGACCGCGGCGGCTACATTGTCCTTCAGTTGCTCCACCAAGGTGTCGTCGGTTTTCACGCCGGGGGCGAGGACGCAGACGCAGACCACAGCTAGGCCCTTTAGATCATCCGGCGCTGCAATTGCAGCGGCGTCGATTACATTACCAGTGGCGGTTAGTGCGGCCTCGATCTCGGTCGGGCCGATACGCTTGCCGGCAATGTTGAGTGTGTCGTCCGAACGGCCGAGAATGAACCATGTTCCGTCGGAATCGCGGCGCGCCCAATCGCCATGCCGCCAAA
This sequence comes from Bradyrhizobium sp., assembly GCF_052389815.1. GTDB lineage: Bacteria > Pseudomonadota > Alphaproteobacteria > Rhizobiales > Xanthobacteraceae > Bradyrhizobium. The sequence goes on from NZ_JBQTHN010000005.1 coordinate 81,971, forward strand.
CGCCGGGGTAATCGGACCAGTAGGTCTCGAGATATCGCGAGTGATCCCGCCAGATCGTCGGGGTCAGGCCCAGCGGCGGCTTGGTGACCACCAGCTCGCCCATCTCGCCGTCTGTCGCCTCGGACCCATCCGGTCGCAGCACTTTCGCCCCGACGCCCAACGCCTCGCTGGAAAAACCGCAGGGCCGCAACGTGTGCAGCACGGTCGACGTCAGGATTGCGCCAAAAAGCTCAGTCCCGCCGGAGATGTTGAGTGGCACCGCCCTGTGGCGGCAGATGTGTTCCAGATGCCAGAGCCAGGCATCCTCGGTCCAGGGTTCGCCGGTGGAAGCGACGATGCGCAGAGCGGAGAGATTGTACCGCGCCAGCGGACCGGGATCGCTTCTCATAAACTGTCGCACCAACGTGGGCGCGACGCCAAGATGGGTAACGCCGTGTTCGCTCGCGAGGCGCAGCAGGCGGAATGGATCGTCCGGCGTGGAGGGCGCCCCTTCGGCCAGCACCAGTGTCGCGCCCGCCAGAAGCGTCGAGATCAGGGTCAGCGGGCCCATAACCCAGCCCATATCGGTCATCCACAGGTGCCGGTCCTCGCGCTTCAAGTCGAGGCACAACAAGAAATTGGTCGTTGCCGCCGCCTGCACACCGAGATGCGTGTGAACCACCCCCTTGGGCCGGCCGGTTGTCCCAGAAGTGTAGGCAATCATCAGCGGCGCCTCTGATGCAACCGGAACAGGTGCAAAATCCGCCTTTGCGGCCCCGACTGTGGCAGCCCAGTCCAGATCCCGCCGTGGGTCGGCGGCGCTGCCGCCGAAGCGGCGCAGGCTGATCACCGTGTGCACGCTGGATACGTCGGCCAGAGCCTCAACCAGCACGGATTCCATGGGAACAGGCCTGCCGCGACGCCTACTCGCATCGGCCGTCAAAACCGCTTTGGCCGTGCAGTCGTTCAAGCGTGCCGCCACGGCCGGCGCCGGGTATCCGGAGAACAGGGGGACGGCGATAGCGCCGAGCCTCGCAACGCCCAGGAGGGCCGCTTCGATCTCGGGCACCATCGGCATGTAGATGCCAACCGCATCACCCGCGCCTACGCCGCGGGCGGCCAGGGCGCTGGCAACCCGGGCGCTTTCGCAGGCGAGATCGCGGTAGGTCCAGACGCGCCGTTCCCCGTCTTCGCCGATCCAGTCGATGGCGGCTTTTTCCCCGAGCCCAACTTCGATACGAGCGTCAAGGCAAGTCTCGGTGAGGTTGAGAGTGGCGTCCGCGGCCCAACGGATTCCGGCTGGCCCACCGCTCACGTCCCGCAACGTTCGGTAACGACGCGAAAAGCGCACGTTCGCAAGATCGAGAATTTGTGACCAGAACCAATCGGGTTCAGCGTCGGCCCGCGCGACGAGACTTTCGTAATCTGTCAGGCCGCAGCGCGTGAGAAAAGCTCTGATCGCGCTGCAGTCCTGGATGTCTTTAGATGGCGTAAACATACCATTTCATCCGATACGGTATCTCGGCACGGTCCGGCCGTATCAATCCACAAGTTGAGGGCGCCGCCGTCGCGCGCGTCATCCATGCATCGTCAGCCCGCCGGAGACCGAAATCACTTGGCCGGTGATGAAACCAGCGTCGTCGGAGGCAAGGAAGCAGATGATCCCCGGGTAGTCGGTCGGTTGCGCGAGCCGTCGCATCGGAATGGAACGCTTGAGACCTTCCGCGATTTTCTCGCCACCTTCGCCCTTCGAGAATTCGGCGAAAAGCGGTGTGTCGGTCGGCCCTGGGGCCACGGCATTGAGCTGTATTCCCTTGCGCGCCAATTCCCGCGCCACTGTCTTGGTGAAGGCGATAATGCCGCCCTTGCAGGCCGAGTAAACAGCTTCGCCTGAGGAGCCAACGCGGCCCGCGTCGGAACTGATATTGACCACGCGCCCGCCTCCGTTTCTAACCATGCCCGGAAGTACCGCGTGATGCATGTTCAGGGGACCGTAGAGGTTAATGTCAATAACCTTTTTCCAGAGCGTTGCGTCGGATTCCAGGAAAAGTCGAGGGACGTCCCAGCCGGCATTGTTGACCAGAACATTGATGGGCCCGCCTTTCTCCACCTCGGCCACAGCCGCATCGACTGCCGCACGTTCGGTGATGTCAACGGCGTGGGCAGTCGCTTTGCCACCTGCGTCCCCTATGATCTTCACAGTTTCAGTCGCACCCGCGGCATTTATGTCGAATACGGCGACCTCGCTGCCTTCTTCGGCGAATCGCTTGCATACTTCGCGTCCGATCCCGCTGCCGCCGCCGGTTACGATTGTCCGCTTCCCTTTTAGCCCGCGCATGGTTATCACCCCTCCCTTCCGCGGATACGCCATAGGTGTTCTAACCTTAGGCGACCAAATTCTAACGTATGTTAGATTATCGCACTTGCTATTTCGATGTCTAGAGGCAAATTACACAATATGAATTCGCCCTCACCGCAGCTTGGAACTACTGGAAAAAATCATGGCAAGTCGGAGCAGACGCGCGCCCTCATCCTGAGCGCCGCCGCGAAGCTATTTCGAGATGAAGGATACGATGCCACGACGCTCCGCAAGATCGCGAAGGCTGCGCGTATGGAGGCGGGTAGCCTATATTATCACTTTGCGTCGAAGGAGGCGATCTTCGACGAAATCCTTCGATTGGGCGTACGGCACGTTTTCGACGCCGTGCAGAAGGTCCGAGAGGATTGCCGGCTCTCCGGCAGGGATTTCCGACAGACATTCGCCTTGATGATCGACGCGCACTTGACGTATTTCCTGAAAGAAAGTGATTTCACTTCGGCAAATATCCGAAATTACTCGAGGCTTCCTCAGGACATGCGCGTGACCCATCGACCACTGCGCCAAGCCTACACCTCCGTGTGGGACAATTTCTTTGCAGAGGCTCAAACGGCCGGGGACATTCGGAGCGACATCAAAGTCGTACCGCTGCGACAGTTCGTGCTGGGAGCAATGAATTGGACAGTCGAATGGTATGATGCGACGCGCTATCCCGTAAGCATGCTGTCTGAGCGCTTGTGTAAACTTCTTTTGGACGGAATGTCCACCGCACGCGGCATGCCATTGAAACAGCCAGGTCCAATCGAACTGGAAACCCTGGACCTGATTGATTCCGACGACAGCAAATCATCCCGCACCCGCGTCCAAGTGCTCTCCGCTGCAGCGCGGATTTTTCGCGACAGAGGGTACAAGGCTGCAACAATGCGAGATATCGCGCAAGAAGCCGGCATGGAAGCAGGCAGCATCTATTATCATTTTAATTCAAAGGATGAGATACTCGACGAAGTGCTCGATATTGGATTGCGAGCGGTCCTGCGCGGAATGTCGTCGACCATTTCGAAGACACATCAGTTTCCCGATCACCGCAGCCGGATCGCCGCAGCGATCCGTACCCATATGGAGTACCTCTTTCGTTTGAGCGAATTTACGTCTGCGAATATCCGCATTTTCGGGCAGCTACCCAAGAAGGTGCGAGCACGTCATCAGCCAATACGACACAAGTACGCGAACCTTTGGGATGACTGCTTACGCAAAGCGCAGGAAGCGGGTGAGCTGCGCTCCGATATCAAGGTTGTGCCTTTGCGGCAGGCCATGCTGGGAGCGCTCAACTGGACTGTAGAGTGGTTCAATCCAGAAAAGGGCCAACGCGATGGATACTATTCGCTGTCTGAATTGATTGTGATGTTGCAGAGCCTACTGTTGGATGGCCTTCAGTACGATGCCGGTCCTTCGCTTCACCATCGCGACTTGCCCTCTACGAGCAAACGAACGAGGCGGCGCGCCTTGCGCGCTGGATCTCACGCCGGCTAAGCGTCTTTCTTGTTTACAATCAGCGACGCGTTCTCCTCCAGGAGATCGATAAATTCCACGCCATCGGCCCGGATTCGTGCACTGGTGGCAAAAGCTTCGATGGCACGTGTTTGGGCCATGATACGATCGGCGCCGGGCTCGGCGACGAGCAAGAGGCGCACGGTATCCCGATCGTTCTCGCATGTCACAACCGCCTGGGCGGCGCGCACGCCTGGGGTCGCGATAACCACTTCTTCGATGGCGCGGGGGTAGACGAAAATCTCACGGACTTTTACGGCCGCGCCGACTCGTCCCTGCAAGGCCGAAAGACGCGTAACGCGACCATCTCCGTCACTCTCAAGAGCGAAGCCGCTATCTCCGGTGCCGAAGCGGATCATCGGCCAGTTGGCGTCGCGTGCGGTCACCACGATCTCACCGGTTTCGCCGGCGGCCAAGGGTTCCCCACTGATGGGATCGCAGATCTGCACCACGTGATTGGGATGCGCAACATACCCTTCGCCGTCATCCTCATAAGCCACAAGACCCAGATCGGCCGTCGCATAGGCGGCCCAGGTTGTAACGCCATAGTCCGCTTCGATACGACGCCGTTTCGCCATCCAGTCGCCCATCTCGCCGCCGAGGAATGCTGATCTGACCTTCCAAGCGTTCCGCCCATACGCCTCGATTACCGTATCCGCCAATGTAAGGAAGAATGCCGTGCTGGCGCAGACCGCGGTCACGCCGGTTTCAACGATGATCTGCGCCTGCAGCTCACGGTTTCCCGTACCACCGGGAATGACCGTCGCGCCGACTGCACGCGCTGCTTCGTCGAACAAAAGACCTGCCGGGACCAGATGATAGGACCATGTGTTCAGGAGGAGATCGCCCACCGTGATCCCCGCAGCCTTGAACAGCTCCTTGAGGCCGTGCCCGCCACCTCCCGCCAATGAGGGCTCGAAGATCGGTCCGGGCGACACATAGATCCGCGACAGGCTTTCGAGATCGGCTGCGAGAAAGCCTCCAAAGGGCGGATTTTCCCTTTGGAGTGCCAGGAGCTGTTCTTTCTTCAGAACCGGCAGGCGAGAGAGATCCCTCAATGATCTGATGCTTGCCGGGTCGAAACCCGCCGCATCGAAGCGTGCCTTTAGGCCGGGCGCCTTACGTGCCGCCTGGCCATAGGCTGCAGCGATCTTCCGGTAAATCGCGTCGGGCATATGCTCGCTACCTCTCTCCCGCGCAAACTAAATAGGGCAGTCCTTGCGAAAATTCGGAGCGCGCTTCTCCCGATGTGACAGCACGCCTTCCTTGACGTCAGGGCCCATGAAACCCAGCATCTCGAACGCAGTGGAAGCGTCGAAGATTGGCCCGGCCTGGCGCAACCAATTATTCAGTGAATATTTCGTCCAGCGGATCGCGCTTTGCGCGCCGTTTGCCAACTCAACTGCAGTGTCGAGAGCGACTTGCTGCAGTTGATCATCGTCGACACACATGGATACCAAGCCAATGCGCTCGGCCTCTTCGCCGGAGATTGCCTTGCACGTCAGAAGATAATACTTTGCCTTGGCCATGCCGCAGAGCAGCGGCCAAATGATCGCCGCTACGTCACCTGCGGCAACCCCCAGGCGGGGGTGCCCGTCAACAATCTTGGCTCGCTTGCCTGCGATCGACACGTCAGCCAGAATTCCGACAACGAGCCCCGCACCCGCGGCTGGGCCATTGATCGCCGAGATGATAGGCTTGTTGCAATTGATGATGTTGTAAACGAGATCCTTGGCTTCCTTCCAGGTTCTCATCATCTCGTCGAAGTTGCCCGCTATTCTTTCGATCAGGCTGAAATCTCCCCCCGCCGAAAACGCCTTGCCAGCCCCCGTCACGATAACCGCGTTGATGTTGGGGTCGCGGTCGACATCAATCCACATGTCGGTCATTTGCGTGTGCGTTTCCGCATCCACGGAGTTGAAGGTTTCGGGACGATCGAACGTGATCCGAAGAACACGGTCCGCCGGATAGTCGAATTTCAGTTTGTTGTATTTGGCATAGCGGTCAGACATGGTGTGTTCTTCCTCCTTCAATGTACGGGCAATTATCTATCAGCCAGGCAAGCCGAGAACGGCTTTCGACAAGATATTGCGCTGGATCTCATTCGTCCCGCCGTAGATCGTGGTCGGTCGCGCCTTGTAGAAGTTCGCCAGCACGTCAACACCGACATTGCCGAGCTGTAAGGGACCGATCAGGCCGCCGTCAGGTCCGGCGGATTCGATCATGAGTTCGGTAATCTCTTGGAACGTCTCAGTGACCCAGATCTTCAGCATCGACACGTCGGGACCGAGCATTTCGCCGCGCTTGAGTTGGTCGGCGAAGCGGCTATAGAGCGCCGCGTGATCCTCAACATCCAGAGCGACTTTCGCAAAGCGATCGCGGAACACCGGATCGTTGAACATGCAGCGCCCTTGCGCAATCGTCCGTAACTGAACAAGTGCGTTTTGCGCCAGGTTGGGCGCACCGATGAAGATTCGCTCGAAGCCGAGCAGGGCCTTGGCCATCGTCCAACCCTTGTTCAGTTCGCCAACCAGGTTTTCGCGGGGCGCGCGAGCATTGTCGAAGAATACCTCGCAGAACTCGTCTTCACCCGCGAGCGTCGTGATCGTGCGAACTTCGATGCCCGGCTGGTTCATTTCGGCGAGCAAGAAGCTGATGCCCTCCTGTTTTTTTCGCGCATGAGAATCGGTGCGCACCAGCATAAAGATGTGCGTGGCGTCATGAGCCATCGTGGTCCAGATCTTCTGCCCATTGATCACGAAATAATCGCCGTCGATCACGGCACTCGTGCGCAGACTGGCGAGATCGGACCCCGAGCCCGGCTCGGAGTAGCCCTGACACCAGATGTGCTCACAAGTAAGGATACGCGGCAGCCAGTAGTGTTTCTGCGCCTGGGTGCCAAACTTGATGATAAGGGGGCCGACCATCTGCACACCCATGTCGCGGCCCCGCGTCACGCCCCAGCGCTGCTGCTCTTCATAAAAGATGAGGAGCTTCGAAGCTTCCAGACCCATGCCGCCATATTCGACCGGCCAAGCAGGCGCGACCATGCCCTTGGCGTAGAGCTTCTCGTGCCATTGGCGGATCTCGGCGAACTTCGCCCGATGCGGCAGATGGCGTAGCTCTTCGGGATACTCGGTCTCGAAGAAGGTGCGAACCTGGCGGCGGAACGCTTCGTCACTCAGTGCATTCCAGTCGGTCATCGACCTGCCTCATTTGCCTCAAGAGCGTCCATCCAACGAGCCCGGTGGTAGGCGGCATCCCCGAGCCAGGCCGAAAGCACAAGCGCACGGTTCAGAAACAAGCCGATGTCGAACTCGTCCGTATAGCCGACTGCACCGTGGAGTTGAATCGATTCCCGGGTGATCCTCTTGGCCGTGCTGCAGGCGCGAGCTTTGGCGCGGCTCGCCTCACGTATGCGCGCGCCCTGATCGGCGCTCACATCCATCCGTGCCAGCGCCTCGCTCACCCCCGCCTCGGCCACCTGCTGAGCGACATACAGGTCTACGGCGCGGTGCTGGATGACCTGAAACGACCCGATTGGCTTGCCGAACTGCTCGCGCGTCTTCACATAATCGAGGGTCAGTTCGAGTGCTTTAGCGCTGACGCCGACCAGCTCGGCGGCGGCGAGCGCCGTGGCGTCGGCGACGACGGTGGACAACGCTTCCGATACCACCGAGCCTTCGGCCAGCAATTTACCTGGGGCGTCGACAAAGCCGATGTCGCAGAGCTGGCTTCCGTCGGACTGTCGCCGCAGCTCCGAGTAGATCCCCTTGCCATCAGCGTCGAGGGCAACGAGAACGGGCTTCGAATCATTTTGCGCAACCACGAGCAATTGATCCGCGCCGACGGCCCCGGCAATCCAGGCCTTTGAGCCGTTCAGCACCTTACCGTCGAAACGGCATGCCATTTGGTCAGAGTAACCTCGAAGACCACGTTCCTGCCAAGCGAGGGCGCAGGCGATTTTGCCACTGATAGCCGTAGCGAGCATCGCATCGCCAGGACATACCCGTTGAATCATTCCGATCGCAAGTGCGATGGCTGACACCACCGGTTCGGGCGTGAGCGCGCGACCAACTTCTTCCACGATCACACCGGCCGCTGTAAGTCCCATGCCAAGTCCGCCGACCGCTTCTGGGGCGGCGACACCGAGCACGCCAGCATGGGCCAGTTCGTTCATCACCTGTCGGTCCCAGCCCTTGTCGCGAGCGTTACGGGCGCGTGCGATGCCGCCCGCGCGCTCAAAGAGTGTGCGCACGCTTCCGCGCAGCATCCGCAAATCGTCCTGTGAATGCGCCCTCACATTGCTCATGACGGCGGCGCTGCCTTTCGCTTAACCATCGCGGCGGTATCGACGGTCAGCACGGGCTCTCCTGCCATGTTGCGCGCTTCGACACGGTAGCTGACGACACCCCGATCGGGCTTGGTTTGGGAGGGCCTCACTGCCTGCATCTTCAATGTAACATCAAGCGGCTCATTCGCCCGCACAGGCGCGTTCCAAGATAGTCTCTCGAAACCCAAACCACCGATGTTTGCGACCCCCGTCATGAAGTCCCGCATAATCGGCCTGAATACGAGGAGGAGTGTCTGGAACCCCGATGCGATCAGACCGCCATGGATTTGCTTGGCATAGTATTCATCCGTATGCAGCCGCTGCGGATCCCATTCCCTGGCGAACGAAATTATCTCGTCCTTGCTTAAGGGAGGGGTGCGGAACGCAAAAATTTGTCCGACCTTGAAATCCTCCAAGTACTTCACGGCCGATGCCCTTCCTCCGTCGGCGCAAAACCATCGTCAAAGCCGCTCTGCCCCGCGATCCGGCAACGGTTGAATTCCTCCAGCTTGGGATAGGTTGCTTTGAACGCCGCCAGGAATTCGTCGATTGGCGCATCCACGTACAAGCCCCGGTCATGAACATATTCCATGTGCCTCTGATTCTTTTCGTCGAACTCGTGAAACAGAGCGTCAGACGTCCCGTCGAAGAGAAGAGGCTTTACTCCGAAGCGCTTGCATAGCTCCATGTTGAAGGCCGGCGTAACCTTGTAGGGCCTCCCGTCGAGCCACAGCTGCACGTATCCGTGGTAAATGAAGAGATCCGTTTGCATCAGCTCGGTTAGCTTTGGCGTATTCAAATGGTTACGAACGTCGGCGAAGCCCAATGCAGCGGGAATGCCAACAGCACGTAGGCAGGCGGTCAGCAAGATCGCCTTGGGCACACAAAAAGCAGACTCCGCCCCTGCCACCACGCTAGCGCGATAAGCATCGGGGCTCAGTTCAAACGTGTAGGGATCATATCGGATGCCATCGCGCACCGCTTCGAACAGTCGGATTGCCTTTTCGGTATCGGAAGCGCTGGAGTTCAGGTTGCGCAAAGCAGACTCTACGAAAGCCCTCACCTCGGCGCTATCGCTATCGACAAAGTTTGTTGGGGAAGTTAAGCACGCCGGATCTGCCGGCGGTCGATGATCCGCGCTAGACATTATCCACCCCTTGAAGCAGCTTTTCTAACATACGTTAGATTTACTCCATCGTATGCAGGCCTGTCAACGGTGCACGAAATCTTGATTTCCGCTTAATGAGATGGACGTTCGATCCGCCTCGGCCGCTCCCTCAATTGTGGAAATCTATTCGCAGCGGCCCCACTGGCAGTTCCGCGTCGACCCTATTGAAATGCGGGCCCTCCGTACAGATCGACAACCTCGGCGAAGCGGTCCGGATACCTTCACCGGCATGTTTCTCGATCGAGGTAAGTGCGCGAAGCCAGGCTACCGTCCTGCTAGTTTTAGGCTTGACTGGCTGTGGCGGCGCGCCGCATCCGATCGATGAGACGGTCAGCGAGATCCTCGACCACGAGCCGGTACGGTCTAGGGTGACCAAGACAAACGCCGTGCTTATCAAATTCCGCGATGATCATCCGCTGCGCTGTGGCGGCTGCTGAGGTCTGCTCGAGCTCTGTTTTTCGGGCAACACACAACCCTCAAATTTCTCGCGTAGTGACGCATTCCGATTTCCCCGTCGCCGTCATCGGCATCTCTTCAATGAACACGACATCATCCGGCATCCACCAACTGGCGATTCTCGTCCTTAGATAGTCGAGCCGGAGGCTACCCGTCGCCTTTACGAATGTCATCAATGGAATCAACTGCCCTCGACCACAGCACGTCTTACGTCCGTGACAACCTCGATCTTCACCTGGTGAACGGCCGTTACTCTGCCGGTCTTGTTTGCGAACTCGCCAACGTGTACGAGGGGCGCACCGGCAGTGTGTTTGCGGTCTTTGATGAAATAGCCACTCTGGAGGAACATCCCATCGCCCGCCCGAGCCTCACCAAACCCCCGTCACTGTTTACAAGGCCACCGCTGCGAGGCCTGCGGCATAAGCATTATCATCAAGCCGCCTTAATTCCGACGAATGTCGATAATCACTGGCGCGCGAACAGCTTCGCCGACCCCGTCGAAGAAGCGGCCACCAACATGTCCGTTCCCGACGACAAGCTGATCGGCTTCATGCTGCACGAATTCGTCACCTCGGATATCATGATCGCAGTCAAGCCCGGCGGCTGACCGGTGAATGGATTGTCTACGCCCGGCAGGACGAAAGACATACCTATCTCACGCTGGGCACCCCCGGTGACGATGGTGCCATCTATGAAAGGGTGCGTGCTTGCGCGAACGGGTTCCCAGATCTCAATTTGACCCAATGCTTATAGCAGAATCGCGCGGTTTGGATACGAAGTCCATCCAGACAGCGCCCATGGGCTCCGATTCATTGAACGCAGCGATCGACCGGTTTTTCCGATCCTACTTCAACCAGCTTCAAGAGCCGGATCCCGACACACTGCTCAATTTCCTGAATGCCCTTTACGGATTGAATGACAAGCTCAAAAAGCAAGCCGGTCGGGACCTGTTCGGATCCGCGAACTTCCTTGCCCTGAAGGCGCTGCGCAATCTGTTCCATCACCACGTCGAGCCCGTCCATGAAATCAAGCTCATTCCCCTCGATGAGCTCCCGCCAATGACGACAGACCTGATGATCGTGTGTCTTGTGCCGCGTTCGCTCATCGAACGCGCGCAAGTTGAGACCGAGCGGCGGCATCAAGAAAATCCGCTCCGCATTTGCCGCATTCAAATGGTACGGAAATATTGTGAACATTCAGCCCTGCATGTTCAACGTGGCCGTGGATGTTTTCGAGGCAATTGCTGATCTCGATGTTGATCCCTCGTCTGACGCGTACGATGCCTTCGAGGAGGCATATCGGTTGGATGAGCAGAGCGGTCGACCTACACGCGCCACCGGTGATATTTGGTGCGCCGCCGGGTCCCTGAAACCGTTTTTGATCAAACGGCCTCCGGGAAGAACTAACCATCCGTTAGCTAAGAGACGCTGCGGCTACTCGGCTCAGCCGCTTTGGTCGCGCAGCACAGACGGCAGCGGCCGAGGTGCCTGGAGCCCGGAGCAGATTGCCCGACGCTTGCCGATCGACTTCCCGGACGACAACACGATGCGCATCAGCCACGAAGCCATCTATCACGCTCTCTTCGTTCAAGGTCGGGGAGCGCTACGCCGCGAACTGACGGCCTGCTTGCAAACGGGACGTGTGCTAAGAGTGCCCAGAGCGCGCGTAAGAAGGCGAGGCAAGGGCTTTGTTTCGCCGGAGATCATGGTCAGTCAACGCCCCGCCGAAGCAGCCGATCGAGCAGTGCCGGGACACTCGGAGAGGGACCTCATCCTTGGTCTTGGCAGCTCAGCGATTGGTACGCTGGTCGAGCGCACAACGCGGTTCACGATGCTGCTGCATCTTCCACGGCTCATGGGGCACGGCGAAGCTCCGCGCATCAAGAATGGGCCTGCGCTCGCGGGACACGGAGCTGAACGTGCGGGACGCGATTACTCGCACCATCATCACCTTGCCACAAGAGCTGCGCCGTTCGCTGACCTGGGACCAAGGGGCCGAAATGGCCCAACAAGATCGTCTCAAGATCGATGCAGGCGTGCAGGTCTACTTCTGCGATCCGCAAAGTCCATGGCAGCGCGGCACTAACGAGAACACTCTGCTGCGTCGGTACTTCCCGAAAGGCACAGACCTGAGCGTCCATAGCGTTCACGAGATCGCCGCCGTTGCTGCCGCCCTCAACGCCCGACCGAGAAAGACGCTGGGATGGAAAACGCCGGCGGAGGCGCTTGACGAGTGGCTACCATGAGTAACAAAATCGATGTTGCGACGACCGCTTGAATCCGCCTTTGCTGCGTCGGTCGCTATGATGCACGAGCCCGCCGCGATGGATCGGCCGCCGATCGTGCAGTGCCTGTTCCAGCGTATCGAGCACGAAGCCGGCATGCGCAGTGCGCGAAGCACTATAGCGCGACAAAGCATGAGCGATCGGGATTGGATAGGTTGCAAAGCAGCCAGGAGGACGCGTCGTCGCAATAACGCGTAGTTTGCCCGGCCATACATTTGTCGTTTGATGGCTTTGATCCTGCTGATCTGGCCTTCGATCGGACTAGTGCCAAAGCGCGCCGCACGCTTGTGCCCTTTCACAGCGTCATCGCACAATCCGAAAGAGGGGCTGAGTCGCGAGGCTCCTTGTGCCGGGGGCAGCCTCGCCAAGGCGGCATTCGTTCAAGAAAAGCCATTCTGGAGACGTCGGCGGACCACCTGGCTCCTAACCGATTGCGGACTATCGTATCGAGCTGCCTCTTGGTAGGATTGGTCACCGATACTTCTCGCTGGTGCTAGCTGTCCATGCTCCCCCATCTCGAACGGCCAACTGATAGACCGTCAATATCCGGAAAGATCATTTCTGATTTTGGGTTGCTGTACGCCTCGAACGGATTCATCGGCTGGCTCTTTGCCGCGACTGCTCCGATGGCCATCATCCTGACAGCCGGTTTGCAGGGTGAACTTTCGGAAGGCGAAATTGCGTCCTGGATCTTCGGTGCCTTCTTCATTAATGGCTTGATCACGATCCTGTTCTGCTGGCTTTATCGACAGCCATTAGCTTTCTTCTGGACGATTCCCGGCACGGTTCTGGTCGGACAGTCATTGACGCACCTGAATTTTCATCAGGTCGTCGGAGCATACTACGTCACGGGCGCTCTCATCCTGGTGCTGGGTGGAAGCGGCTGGGTGAAGCGCTTGACGGAATTGGTTCCGCTCCCGATAGTGATGGGAATGGTTGCCGGCGTGTTTTTGCGTTTTGGCCTCGACCTCGTCCGTGCGGTATTCGCGGACGGCGCTGTCGCCGGACCCATGGTGGCGGTCTGGCTGCTCCTGTCCTCGGTCCCAGGGCTGGGCCGCCGCTGCCCGCCCATCATCGGAGCGCTGGTGGTTGGCGCGCTTGCCACGATCGTCCTCGGCAGATTCGAGGATTCGTCGCCGCTGGAGTTCGAGTTGATCCGACCGGTCATTCAGGACCCGGCTTGGTCGATCGCTGCTTTGGTCGAGCTTGTCTTGCCGCTGGCGATCACCGTCTTGGTCGTGCAGAACGGTCAGGGCTTCGCTGTACTCAAGGCAGCGGGGCACAATCCGCCGGTCACTGCGGTGACGATCGCCTGTGGGGTCGGCGCGTTCGCCAGCGCCCTTGTTGGCGCCATCAGCACGTGCCTGACAGGGCCGACGAATGCCATCATCGTCGGCAGCGGCGAGCGCAAACGCCAATATGTCGCCGGGATCGTGGTTGGTCTTCTGTCGATCATGTTCGGGCTGTTTGCGCCAACTTTCACCCGACTGCTCCTCAACACTCCAAAGTCCTTTGTTGCAGCATTGGCAGGCCTCGCGATGTTGAGCGTGTTGCAGACGACTTTCGTTACGGCGTTCGCCAACCGCTTCTCCTTCGGCGCGCTGGTGGCGTTTCTCGTGACCATTGCTGACATGCCATTGTTGAATGTAGGGGCCCCCTTTTGGGGATTGGTCTCCGGCATTGTCATATCCGTCCTGTTGGAGCGGGCGGACTTTGCGTCGCGGCCGATGTCGTAAGACGGATTTCTACTGGTCAATTTGTTCTTGGCCAACAGCGGTAGCCCGAGAAAGCATGCAATGATGTCGCCTGAGAAATGAAGAAGCGGTATTTTCGCGAAAAGCAGGTCCGCGATCACCCGGAGCACTCCGCTGAATATCTGAGACATGAGCACTGTTGGCGCAGCCGGTCGAGGCCAAAGCTGCAGTCGTGCTAAGCAGCATGCCGACAAGCTCACCGAGGATGGCCGCCAGGGGTTGGTGCGCCACGGGCATCTCCTGAGCCGGATTATGACTGGCATCGGGCTGTGCGCTCAGCGTGTGCGCGAACACGTCGGTGAAGGTTCGGCGCGCATCCGCTTTTCGTCGGCGATTCTGCCGCCGATGCACCGAGATCGAAGAGCCTCGAAGTGCTGATCCAATCCTTTATCTCTAGGGCGTTTCAACCGGCGACTTGGGGCGGACTTCTGACCGAGCCGCGCCGAGGATCATCCAAACACGCTCGCCCCGACTTCGCAACCCGGGCCTGCTCCGACAGTCGGAGCACTAACGCTCGCCGAATGGCTCTAAAAGGAAGGGAGAACTTGAAAACAAAGCATGCCGATGGGCACACCGTTTTCGGTAGCGACGACGAACTCACGTTGAAGTTTGAAGGAACGTGCGCCGGAGGCAGGATAGCTCGTCACCTTGGCACGGCCGAGCAGTTCCCGCGGTAGTTCTCGAAGGAACGTTCATCTTTCGCGAAGAGTAGCCGGCCCCCGGTGGCGAAGCCGCTGACGCTAAAGTTCAATCCTGCCAAACTTCCGACGCTGCCGAGCGCTCTCGCTGAAAGCGTTACCCAGCCTTGTTGTCGCGCTGCTTTGTCATGGACGAAGTCGGACGAGCCATGCTGCTGCACAGCATCAAGGTCACAAAAGATCTCCCGTGATTGCTCACGGGAGCCTATTTGTTCTACCCGCCGGAGAATCATTCCGCAGGCACGTCACCGTGAATGGTGTCGCCGAACAATTCCCATTTCTTGCCTTTGAATCTCATTAGTTGGAGCGAACTGATCGGTGCAAAATCGGTCGGCCCGGTGTTGATCCTGATGCCCGGCAGCAGCGTGTCAGGCTCAAAGTCCTTCAGGTTCGCGGCCTGCTTCATGATATTGGCACGCGTGAGATCATCGCCGCACATCTCGAGCACCTTCGCCAGTGTTTGGGCAGCGCCGTATCCATAGATGTGGCCGCTGTCGGTCTTGTCGGCGCCAGGCATGTACTTGTCGACGAACTCGGCCCATTTCTTCATGCCGGGATCATTAGTCCATTGCGGATCGGTCGCGTCCTTTGCGTAGGCAGCTGAAATCACTCCTTGAGCATTGTCGAAGCCCGCAGGTTGCATCACGCTACCTACCGATGCCGAGACGTTGGTCATGATTTGCAGCGGTCTCCAGCCGATCTCAGCCGTTTTCTTTATCGCCTGCGCGCCGAATTTCGGGGTTGTGTAGATCAGGAGAACGTCTGGGTTGGCAGCCTTGATCTTGACGATGTGGGAGTCGATAGTCGGCTCGGAAACTTCGTGACTCTCTTCCATGATGATATTGGCAGCCTTGGCGCCGAACCCATCCTTGGTGCCCTTGACATAGTCTTTGCCGAAGTCGTCGTTCTGATAAAGGATGGCCACCTTCGCATTTGGTTTCTCCTTCATCAGATACTTGGCGTAGATGTGGGCCTCACTCTGGTAGGAAGGCTGCCAGCCCATCGTCCAGGGAAAATTCTTGGGATCGTTCCACTTGGTTGCACCCGTCGCAACGAACAGCTGCGGGACTTTCTTTGAGTTGAGATACCTCTGGATCGCTGTATTGGACGGCGTGCCGAGTGGGTTGAAGACGAGCAAGACTTCGTCGCTTTCGACTAGCTTGCGGACCTGCTCTACTGCCTTAGGAGGAGAGTAGGCGTCGTCATATGTTATGAAGTTGATCTTACGACCGTTGATCCCGCCGCGATCGTTGATCATCTTGAAGTAGGCTTCCTCAGTCTTGCCGATAACGCCATAGGCGGATGCGGGGCCGCTGTAAGGCATGATATTCCCGATCTTGATTTCGGTGTCGGACGCGCCTGGATCGTATTTCTTTTGGGCGAGTGCCGCCGATGGCGAGACCGCAAGCATCGTCAGGGCGAGGGACGCTGCGGCGAATCTGCAGGTGACTGTCTTCATTCCATTCTTCCTTTGCTTTTGATGGATCAGTTCTATGCGAAATCTTATTTGGCGGACCGCAAGTGAACCGTGCCTTGCTGGGGCCCAGTGAAGATCGGGCCAGTGACGCATGTGACGAAACGGCCTGACGGCATCCTATTCGCAAACATAGGCACCTCTTCCACTTGCCAGAAGGGCGCCGTCGGTACCGACAACACGTGTTTCAGCAACACTGATTTGACGCCCCATCTTTACTAATCGGCCAATTGCGCGCAGCTGACCAGGTAATGCAGGTCGATGGAAATCGACATGCAGATCGATTGTCGCCCGCGGTGTCCCTCCAGCTGCAAGGATGGTGTAGAGTCCCGTCAGGTCGATCAACGCGGAAAGAATGCCGCCATGCGCCGATGCGATTTTGGGATTGGAGACAATCTCGTCTCGCCAAGGCATTTCGAGCACGAGTTCGTTCATATCGAAATCAATCAAATTCAGCCCGAGCCAGCGATGAAAGGGAGCAATCAGCAAACGCTTCCGCAGTTGTTCAATATCGTGGGGCTTCCTTTCTCGGTTCACGAGACCACCTCCGCGCCATGCCTTCGGATCAGGAATTCAACGATGGCTTGACCGAAAGCATCGTTCTGATCGCCCACCACCATATGTGTAGCATCCGCGATGTCGGTGTATTCAGCGTGGGGAACCAGCGTCTTGAAATGCACCACAGCTTCGGGAGACACGAGGTCGCTCAAGCCTCCCCGTATCAAATGGACGGGCAGACGCAGCCTGCCGGCCGCAGCGTTCAGCGCGCAGCGCCGACGATCGATCGCCGCTGCTTCCATCACTTTCGGTCGAACGATTTGATCGATGAAGGCGGGATCCCAATGCCAATAATATCGTCCGTCTTCCTTGCGGCGAAGATATGTTTGAAGTCCGGATGAGGCTTTTCGGCTTGGGCGATGGGGCAGATAGTTGGAAATCGACTGCGCAGCCTCCTGGGGAGAGGCGAATCCCTCGCGTGCATGAGCCGCCATAAAGCCGACAACGCGCGCGATGCCTGCCGGCTCCATTTGTGGAGTGACATCAACGAGCGTGAGAGATGCAAAGCTGAACGGGCTCAGTTCGCCCTCCGCGAAAATGCCCGCCAAGCCCCCAAGCGAGGCGCCGATGAGCGCCGGCCTTCGAGCTTGTGCGCTTGCGATGGCCACAAGATCGCTCGCAAAATCTCGGATGTCATATGCGCCATCCTCAGCCCAAGCGCTATCGCCATGTCCGCGCAGGTCTATTGCAATTGATCGAAATCCATGCCGGGCCAGCAGCTGCGAGACGACGAGCCAGCTTCGCCGTGTCTGGCCTCCGCCATGTGCCAGCACGACCGGAAAGCCATTCTCTGGCCCTTCCGTCGATGCGGCAATTTGGTGGCCCTCGTGCCCGGCGAGCATAGTCGCGCGCTGCGTCATCGTCTCAATCCTGAGTAACCTTACCGTCGATCGACGTTTCGTGACAGGATCCGACGATCGGCAGCGCGGCGATCATCGATATCGCGAGCGGCCCCGCGCGGGCGGCCTTGCAGGCATGTTCGGGGCTCAGGTTGATTCCGGTCTGGGCGAACAATTGCAGGGACCCTCCTGATGCTTAAGTCCACACGCCTTCGCAGAGCGCTGACTTTTGGCGACCGGCTTTTTGCCAATGAAGGTCAGATGGAGAATCCAAAGCAACCGTCCCATTCAAAAAATAGCAGAAGCACCGCAACCGAGAAGGGGGCGACGACGCCCAAGACCACGCCGCAATGACTACCGCGATCGTTGATGCCGGGCCCTCCCCAGCTTGCCACTCTATCCGTGCGCGCCGCTCTCTCATTGGACCGGTTGAACCGCTAAGCAAGGCAAGTACTTAATCCGGCACGCCTTAGGCATGGAACGCGCACCCGCGTCGTCCCTTTCCGTCATAGATAAACCCTTTTCTCGAAAGAAGCAAGCAAGCTTATGATAGGCTTGCGCACGGATTTGCTCGCGATGGCCGCCATAGGGCTCGCGCGAGAAAGAAGTGAGAGAATTGAGGAAGGCAACAAGCAGAGGTTCGTCCGCGTCGGAAATTGCTTGCAAACACAGGTTTGCGACCTTGTCGGGGGATTTCGTCCCGGGATTCGGCTTTGGTTAGAGATGTGTAGTCGCATACTTTTCTTAATCGGCCTTCTGGCGCTCGCGCACCTATCGCCAGCTCGAGCGATGCTGTGGTCAAACGTCGCGGCTAGCGAAGACAATCCACCGGCTACTGGCGACGCTGATCAAGGGACAACTCGGGAGTTTCAATTCTTTCGTGAAGCCCGAGTTTCGTTACGGCGGGCGATCAAAATAGCAGAGAAGCTGCATAGTGGATCAACGGCACTAGAAGTCAGATTCGATATCTTGGCTGGTTCCGCAGTCTATTGGGTCAAGACCATGCGCAGGACGCTGATCTGGGAGAATGCCATCGACGCAAAAACTGGAAGCGTTGCAAGGAAAGAAAGCACCCTCTCTTTGGAGAGTTCCGACAACCGGAATGAATTGGTGGCTCTGAAGAATGTACGGCAGGAATTATCGGATGCAGTCGCTATTGCTGAGAAAGTTACAAAGGGAAATGCAATCAGTGCAACTTTGATGAAAAGGGACGGCCGATTGAACTTCATCATCCTGATCGTGAGCGGCGACCAGTTAAGAGAAGTCATCCTTGAGCCACCGACAGCGCGGCGTCCTTGACCGTCGCCATTTTGTGACTTTGGCGGCGTGGTTGGTGCCATGGAGTTCCATGTGCTTCGGTAGGCGGCCACGATCGTCCATCGGGACGGGCGCGTGCAAGCTTTACCGATGGCTCTCGGGGCCTTGCCCTCGACTTCCCACGGCGTAGATGGAACTGTTTGTTACCTAACGGGTTTTTGAAATTGTGCGGTAGTCTTCGGTGGCTGAAGTGAGATCTGAGCCATGGATAGCGTTGGCCATCGGATTAGGGACATAGTCAGCCGGCATCTTGACGTTCCGCCGGAGAAGGTCGTCGACAATGCTCGCTTCATCGAGGACCTGGGCGCTGACAGCCTTGATACGATCGAGCTTCTCATAGCTTTTGAAGAGGCATTTGGCTGTGAGATTCCTGACGAGATTGCCACATCTGTCCTCACCGTAGGAGATGCGCGGAGGTATCTCGAGGACAAGGCAAACACATAGCCCAATCTTCTTGCAGGCGATTGGAGTCATTCGATGAAAATGCCTGCTCGCACGCGATTCAGCGACCCTACACATCCAGCGTCCCGCCGCGCATCATTGCATCTTGATCGGCCGCTCATAAGCTTGACTATCACATAAGCAAGCTTATAATATCACATGCTTATCGGAGATGTAAATGAGCCGCGCTTCCGTGGATCAGGATTTTTTGTTCACTCTCGCCGAACTGGCGCGAATGCTACGTGTCTATGCGGACAAGGAGGCAGGGCGCTTTGGCATAACCCGCGCACAGTGGGCGGTTTTGGCCAAGGTAGGACGCAAGGAGGGCATGAGCCAGGCGGAACTCGCCGAAGAAATGGAGATGCAACCGATCACGTTGACGCGATTGGTCGATAAATTATGTGAGAACAATTGGCTCGAACGCCGGGGCGATGCCAATGACCGTCGGATCAATCGACTCCATCTTTTGAAGGCCGGACGCCAGTTGCTTAGCAAACTGAACGGCCTGCGTTCCGAGCTTACTGCCACTGCGCTTAACGGCATTCCCGTCGCGGATGCTTACCGCCTGCTTACACAACTTGAGGAAATCAAGGAAAACGTTCGTAACGCGGTGCAGGGTGCGAACGAAGATTTGTCTAGAGAGGAGCAGCGTTATGGCTGATCCGATCCTCAAATTCCCACCGGAGCACAAGGGAGATCCGTCCGCGCCCGGCCGATCAAAGCTCGCCGGCGAGCCACGTCGACGACTGATGGCGGGCTTGCGCCGCTATCGCCGTTTCCTGCTGCTCGTGGTTCTGCCGCTGGTTGCGGTGGTGGCCGGACTTACGGTCTATCTGAACGGCGGCCGTTACGTCGGCACGGACGATGCCTATGTGGGCGCGCAGAAAGTACTGATCACGCCGGATGTCTCTGGCAAGATCGTCAGCGTTTCTGTCAAGGAGGGCCAGCTGGTGGTGCCCGGCGACACCCTCTTTCAGATCGATCCTGTGCCATACCGGCTTGCGCTGGCGCAGGCGCGCGCAAAACTCGAAGATGCCAAGACCAACCACGCCAACCTCGTCGCAAACGTCAAGCTATATTCCCAGACGCTGGAGATCGTCGGCGCGGGCATCGCCATCAAACAGCGCGACGTCGAACGCAAATCATCGCTGGTGAAAAATAATGTCGGATCGCAGCTCGATCTCGACAACACTATGACCGCGCTGGTAACCGCACAGGCGCAGCAGCAGCTGGTCCGGCAGCAGCGCTCGAATGCGCTCACCCAATTGCTTGGCAATCCTGATTTGCCGTTGGAGGAGTTCCCCGCCTATTTGCAGGCGAAAGCGGCGCTTGACGACGCGCAGCGCAATCTCGACCTCACCACGGTTCGTGCGCCAATCAACGGCACGGCCACTCAGGTCGAGCAGATCCAGCTCGGCCGCTACGTCACCGCGGGCACGCCAGTGTTTTCCGTGATGGACGTCGCCAACCCGTGGGTCGACGCCAATCCCAAAGAAAGCGACCTGACGTATGTTGCGGTCGGCCAGCCCGTTTCGCTGCAAGTCGATGCGTTTCCCAACCACGTTTTCAAGGGAAAGATTGGTTCGCTGTCCCCGGGCACCGGCGCGCAATTCGCGATTCTGCCTCCGCAAAATGCCACTGGCAATTTCGTTAAGGTGGTTCAGCGCGTGCCGGTGCGCATCTACTTCGAAGAGAACGACAAGCAGGTGCGCAAGCTGAAGGCCGGCATGAGCGTTTATGCCACCATTGACACCGGCCACAAGCGCACGCTTGCCGGCTTGCTGGGGCTGTCGGCGACGGCAAATCAGCACGAGGATTGAACCATGTCGGGTCCGTTGCCTTCGGGGCTGCGCCGTAACATGGTGACGACCTGCGCCATGACGGCAACGATCATGCAGGCGCTCGACACGACCATCGCCAACGTTGCCCTTCCTTATATGCAGGGCACGCTGTCGGCCTCGCAAGACCAGATCAACTGGGTGCTCACCTCCTACATCGTCGCTGCCGCCATCATGACCGCCCCGGTAGGATGGATCGCCAATCGCTTCGGACGTAAGCGTATCTTCATCATCTGCTCGGCTGGTTTTACCGCGGCATCGGTGCTGTGCGGGCTCGCGCAAGACATTACTCAAATGGTGTTGTTTCGCCTGTTGCAGGGTGTATTCGGTGCAGCGCTCGTACCGCTCTCGCAGGCAGTGATGCTCGACTCTTACACTTTGCAGGAGCGAGCAAAGGCGATGGCTATCTGGGGCATGGGAGTGATGTTAGGCCCGATCATGGGCCCGTCCCTCGGCGCTTGGCTTACCGAAACTTATTCCTGGCATTGGGTGTTCTTTGTCAATTTACCTTTCGGTGTACTGACAATCCTCGGCCTGTTGGTCTTTATGGACGAAACTGAGAAGGATTACACGCTGCGGTTTGATTGGTTCGGGTTTACTGCATTGGCAGTCGCCATCGGCGCCCTGCAGCTCGCGCTTGATCGTGGCGAGCAGTTGGGATGGCTCGAATCCAACGAGATCATAGCCGAGTTCATCATCTCCGGTGTAGGCTTCTACTATTTCTTCGCGCACTCGTTCACGACCCCGAGCCCGTTCATTCAATTCGCGCTGTTCAAGGACCGCAATTTCGTGACGGGGTGTATCTTCATGACCGTGATGGGATTGGTCCTGTACTCAACCATGGCGCTCGCCTCGCCCTATCTGCAAAACGTGATCGGCTATCCCATCATTACCGCGGGTATGCTGCTGGCAACCCGCGGCTTCGGGACCTTCTTGGCCATGATGATGGTCGGCCGGTTGATGCGCTTTATCGAGGCTCGAACGTTGATTGTCAGCGGCTTGGCTATGACTGCGGGCTCGCTGTTCCAAATGACAGGATGGACCGACCTGACGCAGGTGCCGGAGATCGTCGCCGTCAGCATCATCCAAGGTTTTGGCTTTGGGCTCGTGTTCGTGCCGCTCTCGACTGTTTCGTTCTTGACGCTTCCCAGCCACCTTCGAACCGAAGGCACGTCGATGCTGACGCTATTGCGCAACGTTGCCAGTTCGATCGGCATTTCCATCGTGATTGCTGAGCTCACGCAGGGAACCCGGCGCAGCTATGCCATCCTGTCCGAGCACATCAACCCATTCAACCATGCCCTTCAGATGCCCGACGTGCGCGGCATTATCAATCTGTCTACCGATGCGGGACGGGCGATGGCCGACAAGATGGTTGCCGTGCAGGCGCAAATCATTGCGTTTTCCCAAGACTATCAATTGGTCATGTTGTTTGTTGTGGCCACGATCCCGCTCGCGATCATGATCGGCTCAACAAAGGCCATGTTGCGCAAGCAAGCAGCAGGACCAGAGCACGCGGCCATGGAGTAGCGGACTCGGCCGGAGCAACGCCTTGGAAAGGTCGATCTGATCTCAATGGCGCCCACCGCCAGCCCCCGACTTCTCTCTGCCACGAATTGTTCAGGAAGAGAGGCCAATCTGGCCAACCTGGTCCGAGAGGCGGAACAGGAGCCGGTGCCGTGCAGCGTGCGCAATGATATCAGGCGCCGCAAACAATCACGGAAAAGGCTACCGCATCGAAGAAGAACTCGGCACCAAGAGCCTTCAGGCTCGCCTTGATGGCCGTGCCAAAGCCTAGGTGCCGAGGTCCTGCCGTCTCGATAAGGCAATAAGGCCGATCAGGCTGAGCTCGTTTTTCGATATTCGTGACGTCGCAAGTCGGTGCGACCGTCAGGCTTTCAGGCGCCGAGTGCTGCTAGGTGAAAGCGGGCCAGAGCTGATGGGCCGGATAACTTAAGACAGCCGCCCATCAAGGCAGAGAGCAAAGCCCGCAACTAGGTGCTCCGGACAAGCAGACGATCGACGTTTACTTTGCGGGGGCTTGGACGACGTCTGTCCGCTTAGTGTCAGTCACAGGACGCGCGCGGGTTACCAAGCGAAAGAACACCGGCACGAACAGGATAGCGACAAAAGTCGCGGCCAGCATACCGCCGATCACGCCCGTGCCGATCGAATGGCGGCTAGCGGATCCGGCGCCGGTGCTGACCGCTAGTGGCAGCACGCCGAGCACGAAAGCCAACGAGGTCATGATAATGGGGCGAAACCGCAAGCGAGCTCCCTCCACAGCGGCTTCAAAGACTGTTGCCCCCTTGCGCATGCGCTGCGCGGCAAACTCCACAATCAGAATGGCGTTTTTGGCGGCCAAGCCGATCAGGGTCACAAGCCCGATCTGGAAATAAACATCGTTGTCGATGCCGCGTAGGAAGATGGCGAGCACGGCCCCGAATACGGCAAACGGCACGGCCGTGATCACCGCAAGCGGCAGTGACCAGCGCTCGTATTGAGCGGCAAGTATGAGAAACACCATCAGAATTCCGAATAAAAAGCCCTGATAGCCGGTGCCGGCAGTGGCGAGTTCTTGGTAGGCTGACCCGATCCAACCGATCGAATAATCTGCTGACAGCGTTTTGGCCGCAATATCCTGCATCGCGGAAATGGCCTGACCAGAGGAGTATCCAGGCGCGGGCTCGCCGAGGATCTTCGCGGCTGGAAAGATGTTGAAGCGATCGACGATGTCGGGGCCGACAACTCGCTCAAGCGATACGACCGCGTTTAGCGGTACCATCGCGTTGTCGAGCGATCTAACGAAGACATGGCGCAGATCGTCAGGCGTTCTTCTGAACTCCGCCTCGGAGGAAAGGCTCACGCGAAACGTACGCCCCAACAGCGTGAAGTCGTTCACGTACAGGCTACCGAAAGTGCTTTGCATGGTGTCGAAGATAGCACTGATCGGAACGCTTAACGCTTTTGCCTTCTCGCGGTCCACATGGATACGGTATTGCGGCACGGCCGTGCTAAACGTGGTACGCACGCCGCGCAACTCAGGACGCTGAGCTGCTGCTTGTATCAAGCTGGTTGTGATCTGCGCCAGGCGATCAAGACTGCCTCCCGAGCGGTCCTGCAAATAGGCTTCGAAACCGCCTGTTGTACTGATGCCTTGGATCGGTGGCGGATTGAAGCCGATGACTACACCGTCGCGAAAGCGCGCATTCAGTGCCGAGAAGCCGGGCACCAACGTGCGGGCATCTGATCGTGGATCGGTGCGCTCGGCCCAATCCTTAAGGGTTACGAAAGCAATGCCTGAATTGGTCTTTTGAGCCAGCGAGAGCAAATCGAAGCCTGAAAAACTGATCACACTAGCAACGGCCGGGTTGGCCTTAAGCCCTTCCGTGATGGTGCTGTTGACCTCGCGCGTGCGATCGACGGCGGCGGCTGGCGGAAGCGCTGTGACGAGAAACGCATAGCCTTGGTCCTCAGCCGGCGCGAGCCCTGTCGGTACTCGGTAAAAGAGGTATGCTGTGCCGGCAAACATCATTGCAACGAGGGTCAGCGACAGCGGCACACGGCGCAGGAAGAAGCCCACAGCATCGCTATAGCACCGAGTGAGTCCTTCGAAGGCGCTATTGAACAGTCGAAAAGGCAGCCACGGTTCAGAATGACCACTCTTGAGCAGCAGGGCGGCGAGTGCAGGTGTAAGAGTAAGTGCAACGACGCCGGAAATCACCACGGACACAGCGATTGTCACGGCAAACTGGCGGTACAGTTCGCCTGCCAAGCCCCCCAGGAACGACACGGGGATGAACACAGCGCACAACACCAGCACGATGGCGATGACCGGACCACTTACTTCCTCCATGGCCTGGATCGCCGCTTCTCGCGCCGACTTCGCTTCCGCGCGCATGATCCGTTCCACGTTCTCCAGCACCACGATGGCATCGTCAACCACGATCCCGATCGCCAAAACCAAACCGAACAGCGTGAGAAGATTTATGGAAAAGCCGAGCACATACATGCCGGCAAAGGTACCGATAATAGAAACCGGGATGGCGATGACCGGAATCAACGTAGCTCGGACATTCTGGAGGAACAGGAACACGACCGCCACGACCAGAATGATAGCCTCGACGAACGTCTTGATCACTTCGCGAATGGACGCTTCGACGAAGCGGGTGGTGTTGAACGGAATATCGTATGTAAGCCCCTCCGGAAAACGCTGGGCGAGGCGGTCCATGGTTTGCCGCACTGCGGCGGCCACCTCCAGCGCATTGGCGTCCGGCTGTAGGTAGATACCGATGGGGACCGCTGGCGCCCCAT
Organism: Bradyrhizobium sp.; assembly: GCF_052389815.1. GTDB lineage: Bacteria > Pseudomonadota > Alphaproteobacteria > Rhizobiales > Xanthobacteraceae > Bradyrhizobium. Next base: position 107,289 of record NZ_JBQTHN010000005.1, read on the forward strand.
TGTAGGTCGCCGAAAAAGCGTAGTTGAGCGCGCCAAGCTCGACGCGCGCGACGTCCTTTAGCCTCAACGCCGCGCCTTTCTCGTCGGAACGAAGGATGATGTTCTCGAACTCGCGGGTATCTATGAGCCGCCCCGGGGTACTGACGGAATACGTGAATGGCTCAGCGCCGGGCATCGGTTCTTCCCCGAAGCGGCCGGCAGCGAACTGCGCATTCTGTTCGCGTATCGCGGCGGCGATGTCTCCGATGGCGAGATTGTACTGCGCGACCTTGTCCGGACGAACCCAGATGCGCATGGAGTAGTCGGACGCCCCGAACAGCGAGGCATCGCCGACACCGGGGAGCCGACGAAGCTCATCGATCACATTCACAAGCGCATAGTTGCCGATGAAGATCGTGTCGTAACGACCAGCGGGAGACGACATGGTCACAAGCTGCAGGATCGTGCTCGAGCGCTTTTGCACCGTTACGCCCTGACGGTTGACCTCAATCGGCAGGAATGGAGCCGCACGCTGGACGCGATTGCTGACGTTAATGGTCGCCTGGTCCGAGTTGGTACCGATCTCGAATGTGACGGTCAGGCGCATCGTCCCACTATCCGTTGACGTTGATCGCATGTAGAGCATGCGCTCAACTCCATTGATCTGCTGTTCGAGCGGCGCCGCGACCGTCTCGGCAATGGTTTGTGCGGTAGCGCCCGGATAACTGGCGGTAACAACGACTTCGGGAGGCACGATCTGCGGATACTGCGCGATCGCAAGCACACGCATTGAAACCAGGCCTGCAAGCACGATGACGATGGATAGTACGGAGGCAAGAACTGGCCGGTCGATGAAGAAGCGGGAGATCATTTGGCGCCTTTCTTCGGCGGGTTGCCCTCGCGCGACGGCAGGTTGGCCGGAACTGGTCGGACTGGCGCCCGAGGCCGCACCCGCATGACACCGTCAACCATTAGTTGTTCGCCCGCCTTCAGGCCATCCTCAATCACCACACCGGCGTCGAGCTCTCGGCCGATTTTAATCGGCCGCGCCTCCGCCTTGTCGTCGGCGCCAAGCACATAAACAGAGGCACCGCGCGGCCCCTGCATGACCGCTTGTTTGGGAATGATAATCGCATCAGGAAGGGTGACGCCATGGAGCCGGACCCGCACGAATTGGCCAGGCAGAATCGTGCCGTCGGCATTCGGAAAGATGGCGCGGAACTGGATCGTTCCCGTCTGAGAATCGATAATGCTGGCTGACAAGTCGAGCTTCCCGGTGTGCGGATGTTTGGTTCCCTCGGCATAGTGAAGCTCGACCGAGACGTCCTTCCGCGCGATCGGAACAGCGCGCTTTCGGTTCATGCTGCGTAGCGACTGATAGTCCGCATCTGTGAGCGCGAAGTGGACATAAGCCGGATCGAGTGGGGTGATAGTCGTCAGCAAGGTCTGCTGCGCAAGAATGAGAGTGCCCTCCGGTGGCGAGCGCAGACTGGTCATGCCGGCTACTGGCGCTTTGATGGTCGTATATCCGAGATTGAGCGTCGCATTGCCGACCTCGGCTTGAGCGAGCTTTACCGACGCTTCGGCGGCATCACGCGCGCCACGGGCGTCGTCGAGCTGCTTTTGAGTGGTCACCTGACGGATCGCCAGCTCTTCGACGCGCCGAAAATTCTGCTCGGCCTGGACGAAGTTGGCCTGAGCCTGCGCCAGTTGAGCTTGCGCACGATCCAACGCAACTTGGTAAGGACGGGGATCAATGCGGAAAAGGACCTCGTCTTCCTTCACCCGGGCACCTTCCGCATACTCGCGCTTAAGCAAAATGCCGCCCACCTGCGAGCGGATCTCAACGTCGCGGACACCGGCAACGCGACCAGCATAGATCAGGGGAAGCTCGACGGTCTGTGGTGTGACGGTGATCACCCCCACCTCGGGCGGTGGCGCTGGCCTCGCCGTTGTCGCAGGCGGTGCCGCGCGCATAGCATGCCAAGCGTAAGCCGTCGCGGCTATGCCTACGGCGACTAACAGCAGCGCAAGGCTACGTCTGTACATCTTGGCCGACCTACGTCATTTAGACTGGGCAGTCTAAATGGGTACCCAACCTATGCCAATGCGTCAAGAAACGGAACCGACAAGACGACGGTCATCCGGTCGACATGACATCCATGTGGCCATACTCAAAGCGGCATCAGAACTCTTCGGTCGACAGGGCTTTTCCGCCACTTCCATGGACGAGATCGCGCTTAAGGCAGGGGTGGCCCGCCAAACGATCTACAATCACTTCTCAGGAAAGGATCAGGTGTTCCAAGCCTTGGCAGAGTACTTCGCCGATCTGGTAACCGCCTCGCTGCCCGAGTTTGCGGACGGCTCGGACCTAAGCTCTAGCCTCATCGATCTGGCCCGTCGCATTCGTTCGCAACTGCTCGCCCCCACTTCGATCGCCTTGCACAGGGTGCTAATCTGGGAGGCGCCGCATTTTCCAGAACTCGCCAAGGCGGTGTATGCGGCTGGTCCCCACCGGTTGATTTCCCAGCTCGCGACGCAACTTGCGGCGAAGTCGTCAAGGCGCCTTTCGCCGGCCGAAGCGATGCACGCGGCAGAGCAGTTTGTAGGTATGATCCTCGGGCGCAGCCAACTCCGAGCCCTCCTCGGCGTAGGCGAGCCCACTGAGGCCCATGCCGCAGCACGTGTCGAACAGACGGTGGAAGCGTTCCTAAAAGGATGGGATCTTGGCTGATCTTGCCCCTGTTTGCCCTCTGTACCGGGTTTGGCCCCGCTTGGGGCGCCGCGCACCCGTTCGGTGCGAGCCCGTCGAGGCTCGTGCGGGGTCGGCTGGTGTTTTAGTCGATCCTTCCATTCCTTGATGATCTGCGGGCCTCGATGACATTGGTGAACAGGTGCTCGTCGGGACGCTGGTCGCGCAACCAGTCCTTGAAGCTTTCCACAAACCCATTCCGGCGGCTTGCCGGGGGAGATGTATTGCCACTTCATCCCGAGGTCTTCCTGCCTGGCCGACATGGTGTTTGAGGTGAACTCGGTGCCTTGTCGCTGACGATCATGCGGGCTTGGCCTCGCGCCTCGATAACGCGGTCAAGCTCGCGGATCACCCGCAGTGCGGTGAACGAGGTATCCACGTGCGTATTCCAGCCGATCGTGATCACCCATTCCAGGCCATCGTGATCACCCATTCCAGAGCATCGTGATCACCATTTCCAGCCGATCGCGATCGCGATTTCCACCCAGCCCGATCGGGGGCAACCAGGCGGCGCGCACCGCTGACAGTCTGCAATCCGGAGATGCCCGACCGAGAGACTGTCCATGCGCCACATTCGCGAAGTTCTACGCCTGCATTACAGCGTCGGCATGTCGCAACGCGCCGTTGCCCGCAGCCTCGGGCTGGCCCAGGGCACGGTCAGTCAAAGTAACGGCTGCCGTGTTCGGATTCTTGAGGACGAGTACTTTCTTGGAGTTGACCTAGCGAAAGCGCTGAGACCACTTGGTGCAGAGGTCATCGGGCCCATTCCTGAGCTTTCCGGGCGATCGAGCCGGATAGCTTTGATGTGGCCGTACTCGATATCAATATACGAGGAAGCTCATCCTATTCGCTGGCGGACGAGCTCATGTAGCAACACCTCGGCACGGTCTGGTAAGGGCTAGACTGAAGCGCCCTTTTCAGCGGTGTAGCGCCTCAGAACTCGTCCAACGAGCAAGGCACCCCGCCACGCTGAGTACAGCGGTCACGCAGCTCGTTGGCAATCTCCTGTGTGACGTCGCGTGACCAGCCGCCGGCGGGATTGAAGGCGATTGCGCGGGCTGGATTTAGATGTCCAGTAGGTCTCGGATCAAGGCGGGCCGCTCTGTGTCCGCTTCGCGGTTTCGCGCCAAGCCCGCCCGTACTTCCCCCCAAGGTCGTCCAGCACGAGATAAATATCCCGATCGATTTGGTCTGGTACGATCGACGGTGAGCCAGCCATTACGCAACTCCATCTAGCTCTAAGTCAAAATAGCTCCTATCGTTCGTTCCTAATTAGTAAACAATCTCCTGTAACGTTGGTGGCAGCCTTGCTTGAGCTACCTCGACCACCGGCTACACGGCTTGCCGCACAGAGAGTCGCGCCTCACTTACTTGCCGTAGGACGCGTCTTACTCTCCTTCGCCCCGGTCCTCTTTCGGCATCCCTGACCGGACTTTGACGGCGGTCCGCCGGCGATGGCCAAGCCGGCCATGAAGGCTGGCGGATCCGCCGGAAAAGTTTGCTCAAGGGCAAGATCGAGGTCTTCGTCGCGCAAGGGGCTCTCCTAACAGGCCAGAAAGAACGCGAGATTGCAGACGCGGTTTCTGATCTGGAGGCGGGAGATCGGGACTGCACTGCCTCTCCTCCGTGGTGCCTTCATAGCGGCCCGGGTTTACCCCGCCTCTAGATCAGCGCGCGCCGGTGATCTAGGCAAGACACCTTGGCACGCAAGACCCCTCCTCTTGAAACCGAGGCCTCCGAGCTAGTTCATAAGTGCCGCGCAGCGAAGCGGCGCCGGATGTCGGCAAGGGCCCGGCCAAAGGCGTCGGGTCCTGGCCCGATGGGACTTGTATCCACGTTGCTCAACGAGGATGTGGTATGAGAACGCACGATCCAATGTCGCTCTGGTGGTCAAATACCGCACCGACGATCAACTCTGGAGATCACCGTCATTTTCGAGCGGAACTCGTCGGTGGCGAAGGGCCGCAAAGGCCAGGATAAGACCTCGAGCAAGATTGCCGCAAGAGAGGGCGCGTGCACCGCCCCGCGCCGTCTCCCGCTTTTGCTGAGAGAGAATGAACCAAAACAGAGTTACGCGTGCCACCTACTGCGCTCGCCTTTCGGTTAAGGGAGGTTTGACCATGGCAATGCTGCCCCTATCTCTCAAGAAGAGAGGCTAACTTGGGCAGCCGGCGCTGGGCGTCCGAAGTGGAGCGGCTCGCGCTCCAGCGGCTTCGCTGTCTCAGCGGCCGGTATAGATCGAGCTTGCATGTTCATGTTGGTCTGCTCCCGGGCGAGCCGCGCTTCGCTTGCGTAACTCGTCGAGACGGCCCGCGAGGCTTCTGGGTCACCTGGCTGGAACCGCTTCGGTTTCTTCATGGTACGCCACCGTCTTCTACCAAACCAGCGACGCACTTCTGCGTTTGCTCCAAAATCAGGGCTGTGGCCCTCGTTGTCTAGCAAGCCGCGCAGAGATCACTGTGAATGTCGGCAAGCGCCTCGTTGAATGCCTCGAGGCAACTCATCAGTTGTCCTACGTTCTGCAGGCGCGCGTGCACATGATGCCGAGCAAACGGAAGACCATCACCGGCGGCTCGCCATGCGCCATGCGAAATTGCGGTCCGACTGATTCGAACAGGACATTCACGGCGGGCAATGCCTGCTTGATCCGGTCCAAAATGCCTTCGATGTCTTCAGGCTGCAGCCGACGAGATGGGCGATCTGGCGCTGCGGTGCGGCAGGCGGCATAGGGCCAAGCTCCGTCACGATCTGGTTCTCGATTTACTGCCGGACTTGCTATGGCGCATTGCGGATCTGGTCCGCCGTCAAGGTAGGTCCGATCTTCTAAAGGCACCCTGCCGAACAGGCCGTTTTGGCTACTAATCGGAATCAAGCCCGCAAATACCGCATAAACCCTTGAACAGTTCGCGCTCCGGCCAGCCACGGCCGGCACCGTGGTAAGGCACCTGTTAGGCGCTACAAGCCAGGTAAAACGACTCGGCCCTTCTGACGTCAACATTCTTCAGACTCACCCTGAATAGCAGCCCTCTGCAGGTAAGATTGGTTCGCCATGCCGGCCAACGAGATCAGATTCGCGGTAGCCGATAGGCAGGACAGTTTGCTGGCGATAGTCATCGCCTATCGCTCAATAGGCACCGGGGCTCACAAGTCGCTGGCAGCTTATCACCACTGCAATCTACAACTAAGAATCGTCTCAATCTTGTGTACAACCGATGCACCTTTTTTCTTTCATATGGATGGTGCGGTAGTCATGGAGCGTCCCGGGCTGCTGAGGGGAGGACGGCCCCTTGGCTTGAATTTGGATCAACTTCAACAGGCAATCACAGCGGCAGATTACGGCAGCTTTCGGCAAGCCGCCGAAGTACTGTCAATCAAGCAATCGACCATTAGTCGTTCAATTCAGCTGCTCGAACACAGCTTTGGAGTCCATATATTTGAGCGATCAAGTGGGGGAGTGCGTGCGACCCCGGCCGGCCGTCACTTCTTGAGCGTAGCGCGCTCGATAGTCGAGCAGCTGGATGCGCTTGCTGCTACTATGAGGGCAAGTGGCCGTGGCGAAGCTGGCCGACTTGCAGTTGGCTTCTGTACATCTCTCGCCGCGGGCAATTTGAGAGCATCGCTGCTGGACCTTCTTCAGAGATTTCCTCAAATCGAACTCTCTACCGTGGAACGACGGCGCGCCCATCTGATGGCGGCGCTTCGTAATGGTGCGCTGGACGTTCTGATCTTGACGGGAGGGACATCATCTCAAAAAACCAGCAGAATGCCGCTTTGGAATGAGCGGGTGTTGGTCGTCTTGCCTGCGGAACATCCTCTGGCGCAGCGAAAAGTCATTTATTGGACGGACTTACGAGACGAGACGGTTATCTTGAGTCACTACGATCCGGGAAGTGAAATTGAAGATCTGTTGGTTCCAAAGCTTGTATCGCCCGATGATCGACCGAAGATTGAACGTCACGATATCAGTCGTGGCATTGTAAAGAGCCTGGTCACAATGAAGGTCGGCATCAGCCTTGTTCTGGAATCGGACGCAGGTGCCACTCTTTCCGGTCTCGTATATCGAGAACTACGGGACGGCAGTGGACCGAGCGTGTTGAACTATTCAGCCTATTGGCAAAAGGATAACGAAAATTCGGTCCTAGAAACCTTCCTGAAGCTACTCTCTGAGCGCTACCCATCACCTTGCTCGGGAAATTGACGCGCTCGGCGGGCCTTTGCAAAAGCTCGATCGGTCGCCATGAACCGAGCCAGCATCGGCGCAATCAACTTGGCAGGATCGCTTATGGTCTGTCCGGTTTGGCGGGCCAGAACCTCAGCGTAGGTTACCAGATCGCGATGTATGTTCGTCGGCAGTTCGAACGTGAGCTTGACCGGCTTAGCATCCTCGAATGCTCCTAGCTTAAGCTTCGCCATCGACCTTATCCCTTGTAAGTCTCAAGCACCAGGTCCCGATTGACGAGCACTCTCACGGGAAATCCCGGACGGATCGTCAAAGTTGGCTGGATGTTGAGATTGCGACGAACGACCTGTTGGCCGGTCTGGTTTAGAGAATCACCTGCCCCACGACGCAGCGCTTGAAGGATGGCGCCGTTGGTGCTGCTAATGTCCGGCCCAGAATTCGCCTCGGTGCCCACGGCGAGCAGGGTTGAAAGCGCAGCTGCTCCGAGCATCTCTTTCCAATGATTATCGATCTCATCCTGAAGACCGGAATATCCCAAGGCATCCACGCCGGGTTGGCGCTCCAAAACGATCGAACGCCCGTTCGGCATGATGAGCCGTGTCCAAACCAGGAGGACTCGTGACTGTCCGAACGCAATCTGGCAATCGTAGATCCCAATCAACCGCGCGCCCTGCGGGATAAGACGAGCCCGCCCTGTCGGGGTATCGTAGACATTCTCAGTTACCTGAGCCGTGATCAGACCGGGCAGATCGGAACGAATCCCAGTAATCAGAGCGGCGGGAATGATAGTGCCGGCTTGAACAACAAAGGGGGAGGCCTGCTTCATCAGACGGTCAGGGCTAGTGGTGCGTCGATCGACCGATGCATTGACGAACGCGAGTTTACGATCCTGACCGTTTTGGGCAAATGCGTCGTCAGTTGAAGTGGCTCCCGTTGGCGGCGCTTCGGCTGACGGCGCTTGACTAGGCGATGGTCGGGTAACGGTAGTAGCAAACACTTTGCTGGTACGAGCAGCTTCGCTTTCCTGGATGGCTCGTTGCTGCTCGGCATCCACTGCAAGCGGGCCAGCTTGAGTCTGTGCCGCGACAATCGGACGGCCAAGATCACCTGGTAAAGGCGGCCCTAGTCGTGGCACGTCCGGGGGAATTGAGCCGTAGTCCTTGGGTAGGCTTGCAAGCTTATCCGCCACATTGTGGTGATCGGTCGAGTAGAGTTCGTCCGAGACGGAACCCCGCTCGCGTGTTTGCAGCGCCAGAAAAACAGCAGCGGACATGAGGATCAGCGCCAAAGCAGTGCCCCCGATCAGCGCTTTGCGCGAGAGCCGTGCGACCTGCTGGCGCTCCGGCCGCAACCGAAAAGAACTCGCCATCTCTGCCTCGGGCCCCGGCCGAACGCCGTTCGTGGGCCCCTGTTCGGTGTTGCTCATCAATTTCTCCCGTCGGTTCTGACGATGCGGACCTTCTGCTGGTCTTCGCCCCCCAGCCGCAGTTCGGCTGCTGCGAACAATCGGTCGACAATCAGGACGTTGCCGAACGCCCGGTAATTGACGAGTCCCGTCTTCCCGTCGGAGTTGATGACAAACAGTGGGGGCATCTCGCCTTGCCCGATACCAGGCGAGAATTCGATGTAGACCTTGCGGCCGTCGTCAAAAGCGCTGACGGGGCGCCATGGAGGATTATCGCCCTCAAAGGCGTATCGATAGCGCCGATGGGCAGCGTCCGGAATGAAGGGTTTTGGCGGAAGCGCACGACCGCGAGCGGCCCGGTCTTCAGGATAGAACCAGGAGACCGATGGCATGTATGATTTTTCACGCGAGCGCAGTTCGATCAGGTACGTCCGCCGATCTGTGTTGAGAACGAGGTTGGTTTCGATGGCGGCTCGTGTCGGCTTGACCATGATATGGACCCGCCGTGTATCGCCACTGCCGCTCTCGGTATCGCCAACGACCCAGCGTACGGTGTCCCCTGCGGCCACGGGTCCTGAGCCGATCAACTGCTCACCCGGCTCCAACGCGATATCGGTGATCTGTCCTGGCGCCGCATAGACTTGATAAAGCGCGCCAGGACTATACGGAAACACCTGCACGGCGTTGAAATATCCGGCCTTCCGAGGTTGAATGCGGGCCGCATCGTTGGCGCTTTCGATCCGATCAACGGGTGCTTCAGCTTCCTTCTCCTTGCCACCGCGCGCCGGCGTCCAAACGGGTGGGACGTGAAGGGGGCGCGGTCGGTCGTCCGTGAGCTGCGGCTGATCTGGCAGCGTCGGGATTTCGTCGTCATAACTGATCTGCGGAGGTTTGAATGTTGTGCATCCCGCGAGGGCATATGCGCAGATCAGGAGAACCGGAAACCCCTTCCCCATTTTCATTCGCAGTGAAGGTTGGTCTGTCGACGTCACTGTCAAAACTCCTTGGACCAGTTGATAGCGTTGACGTAGATGCCAAGGGGGTTTTTGCGCAGCCGATCGATGTCGCGCGGCGGTTCTACGACAACGCTGACGATGGCACTCCACCGCTCGGTGGCGGCAAGCTGACCATTCTCGTAGCGGCGTTCGATCCAGGCGATGCGGAAGCTCTCAGGCGAAGCCCTGATAACGCTGGATAGTTCGACGGCGACCTGGATCTTCCCGACTTTTGTGAACGGGTCGCTGTTGCGGGCGTAGTCGTTCAGCGCGGCGGCGCCGCGATCGGTCGTGAAATCGTACGCTCGAAGCCAATCTTCACGTAGCACGATCGCGTCCATGGGGAGGGCGCGGACATGCTCGATGAAGCGGGCGAGATGGAAGGCGATTTGAGGGTCGGTCGCCTTATATGTCGAGGTTGCCGGCGCGACCATCTTTGCTTCGCCGAGGCGGTCGACTTCAACAACCCACGGCGTAATTGATCCCTGTGCCGACTGCCAGACGAGAGCAGCTGCAAAGCCAGCAGAGAGGAACAGACAACCAAACGCCATCAGGCGCCAATTCCCGGCCTGGACACGCGCCGAGCCGATCCGATCATCCCAAACCTGCGCGGCTTTTTGGTAAGGCGTAACCGGCTGAGGTGTGCGGCCATAGTGAACGGCGGATCGTTTGAACATGCTTGACCTCGACATACGAGAAATCGGACGTGGGCGGTGTTTGCTGCGTTTGAAGAGTTCTGAGAGGTGCGCCGATGGCGCTGATCTCAGCGCTCTGTATCCCTGAGATCGACGGAGGCCCCACCACCGCCGTGGTCCCCAGACCGCAGCGCCTGCGTCGTCGCGGAGACACCATGACTGACCGCCTGTCCACGCATGCGGCGAACCCAGGCGGGTGCGCCTCCAGATGACGCATCCGCGCCGCCGGCTTCATCGCCCGCGGCATTTGATCTGCCAAAGCGGGCGGCCAGCGATCGCAGGGGACTCGCTGCCGAAGTGGCGCCCGCCTCCCCGGTTTGCGCGCCCGTCCGAAAGGCGGATGCCGCGCCGCCTATGAGCGCGCTGCCTCCCCTCGCCGCGCCTCCAACCATGCTGCCGGTGAGAGCAGCCCCGCCTGCTGCGAGTGCTGCTCCGGCGGCAACCACACCACCTGCGGCCATCGTGGTTCCGACGGCCGCACCGGCCCCAAGTTGAGGACCGCCAGATACAATGCCGTTGGCAATTCCCGGCCCGAAGATACCGAGGCCAAGCAACGAGAGAGCCGCGAGCACCAGTGCCATCGCATTTTCGATAGTCGGCTGGTTGCCGCCAAACCCTGAGGTGAACTGGGAGAACAGCGTCGATCCGATGCCAACAATTACCGCCAGCACCAGGACCTTGACACCCGACGAGATCACATTTCCCAAGACCCGTTCGGCTGCGAAGGCCGTCTTCCCAAACAGGCCAAAGGGAATCAGCACGAAGCCGGCCAGGGTAGTCAACTTGAACTCGATCAAGGTAATAAAGAGCTGGATGGCGAGGATGAAGAACGTCAGCAGCACGACAATCCAGGCAAACAGCAGCACCACGATCTGTACAAAATTCTCGAAGAAGCTGACGTAGCCCATCAGTCTTGAAATCGATTCCAGGATCGGCCGTCCGGCCTCCAGGCCGACCTGAGCGATCCGTCCAGGCCTGAGGAACTCTGCCGATGACAAGCCGGTGCCAGAAGCCTTTAATCCTAAGCCGGCAAAGCTCTCGAAGACGATGCGTGCAAGGGTATTCCAGTTACCGATAAGGAAGGCGAAGACGCCGACGAACATCGTCTTCTTCACGAGGCGAGCGATGATGTCCTCATCGGAGCCCCAGACCCAGAACAGGCCCGCCAGCGTGATGTCGATGGCTGCAAGCGTGGACGCGAGATACCCGACCTCATTTCCCACCAGGCCAAAGCCGGAGTCGATATAGCGGGTGAACGTTTCCAGAAACTGGTCGATGATGCCTGTACCACCCATCTATCGCTCCGTCGGCTGAGGTGCCGGAAACAAACCGGGCGGCAAACGGCTCTGATCCTTGACGGACGCAGGCGGTGTGGCGTCTGGATCGGGCCGGGCGGGATTGCGCGGAGTGTCGATGTTCTGCCTTATGAAGTGGCGGCGCTGTTCCGCCCAAACCTTTCGGCATTCGGCAAGTCTGTCTTTTTGCTCGTATCCAACTGAACGACATCGCTCGAGCTCGGCTGTCTGGGGATCGCCTTCTCGGACGACCGAAGAGGCAGGCTGAGGCTGATTGTCGTCGTCACGCAGGTGGATGGTGCAAGCAGCAGCGAGCACGACGACAAAGATTGTCACGCCGAGAGACAGCGCCTTGAACGCCCTGAAATCGCTCATTGGTGAAACATCTGCACGCTTGTGGGTTGGTAACCTCGGCTCTGCGTCAGGAAACGCCGGAGTTGCTCCCTGCCTTGGTCCTGAGCAGCCGTTCGCTGAGCAGATTCCAGGTTTTGGGCGCGTCCTTGAGCGGCGACTGTTGCCGTGAGATCGGCCAGTTGTTGTGCCTGAAGCGCGAGAAGCTGATTGCCGGCCTGGCTCGCTTGCAGCGCTCCAGTTGCCCCTTGGCTCGCACCAACCAGCGCCGCCATCTGGGCGCGATTGGTGTCGAGGTTACCTACCACCGTCGCCTGGACCCGCATGGCGTCTTGAAAGCTCGCAACGGAGTTTTGCCAACGCACCTGCGCGTTCGCAATCAGCGCCTGGTCCGTAGCGTCGGGGGATGCCGGCGCATACGTGGCAGAAAACGCGCGATCGATTTGCTGGATGTCGAAAGAGATGCGCTGGGCTTGGGCGAGCAATTGCTGGGTACGCTGGATCGACAGCTCCAACTGCTGCAGCGACGAGTATGGCAAGCTCGCGAGATTCCTGGTCTGATTGACCAGCATCTGCGCCTGATTTTGCAGCGATGCGATCTGGTTGTTGATCTGCTGCAAAGCTCGAGCGGCGGTCAGAACGTTCTGGGCATAGTTGTTGGGATCAAACACAACCAACTGCGTGAAGGCCGGATTGGGACCGACGAGCACGGCAAGTGCGACCACGCCAGCGGCAGCGAAACGACGGAAGCGGTTCATTTAGAAGCCTCCAGTTCAGCGAGGTGTGGGATGAGATCGGTCGCCCAAGCGACGTCGCGGGCCTTCAGCCATCCACTCACGAAGCTCTCGCGGCTATGTTCAGCCAATACTCGATCGATCAGAGATTGGTCGGCCTTGGAGGAAGCGGCGGTGAAGGCAAGCGCGACCTCGCCAAGTCCGAGTTCGAACAGGCGATTGCCCCGGCGTGACTGGCAGTAATAGTCTCGCTTGGGAATCGCCCGCGCCAGGATTTCGATTTGCCGGTCATTGAGCCCAAATCGCCGGTAGATCGTCATGATCTGCGGCTCGATAGCGCGATCGTTGGGCAGCAGGATCCGGGTCGGGCAACTCTCGATGATAGCAGGCGCGATTGCTGACCCATCGATATCTACAAGCGATTGGGTCGCAAACACGACCGACGCATTCTTCTTGCGAAGCGTCTTCAGCCATTCACGGAGCTTGCCGGCAAAGTCCGCATCATCAAGCGCGAGCCAACCCTCGTCGATGATGAGCAGCGTTGGGCGCCCGTCGAAACGGCTCTCGATGCGGTGGAACAGATAAGCCAGGACGGCCGGCGCGACGGCAGTTCCGATCAATCCGTCGGTCTCAAAAACCTGGACCGATGAGCTACCGAGGTGCTCATTCTCGGCATCGAGCAAGCGGTCATAGGGACCGCCAAGGCAATAGGGCTGGAGCGCTCGCTTCAGGATATTCGATTGGAGGAGGACCGAGAGACCTGTGAGGGTCCGCTCCTGACGAGGAGCCGATGCCAACGAGGTCAGCGCAGTCCAGACATGATCCTTGGTCTCTGGGGTGACGTCGATCTTTTCTCGCGACAGGATCGAGGCGACCCATTCTGCCGCCCATCCACGCTCCGCGACCTCATCGATCCCCGCAAGTGGCTGCAGGGACACAAATTCATCCGTCTCTCCCGCGACCGCACCGCCGAGGTCATGCCAGTCCCCGTCCATGGCCAATGCCGCCGCGCGCATCGACCGGCCGAAATCGAAGGCAAAGACCTGTGCGTCTGGATAGCGGCGGAACTGCAGGGCCATCAACGCCAGGAGTACCGACTTGCCCGCCCCGGTCGGGCCAACAACGAGGGTATGCCCTACATCGCCAAGGTGGAGCGAGAACCGAAACGGCGTGGACCCTTCCGTCTTGGCAAAGAACAGCGGGGGTGCCTTGAGGTGATGGTCCCTCACCTCGCCCGCCCAAACCGCCGACAAGGGGATCATATGGGCGAGGTTGAATGTCGAGATCGGCGGCTGGCGGACGTTGGCGTAAACGTGGCCCGGCAGGCTGCCGAGCCAGGCCTCGACCGCATTCACAGTCTCGATCATGCAGGTGAAATCACGCCCCTGGATGACCTTTTCCACTAGGCGCAGCTTTTCGTCGGCAGCTCGGGGATCTCCGTCCCAGACCGTGACAGTCGCCGTAACAAAGGCTTCCCCGATTTGATCGGTGCCTAGTTCCTGCAGGGCCGCATCGGCATCGATCGCCTTGTTGTGGGCGTCGGTATCAAGAAGGGCCGATGCCTCGTTGGTCATCACCTCCTTCAGGATCGCAGCGATCGACTTGCGTTTGGCAAACCATTGGCGCCGGATTTTTGTCGCGAGCTTCACGGCGTCGTTCCGGTCGAGCATGAGCGCCCGCGTCGACCAGCGATAAGAAAATGCCAGACGGTTCAGGTCATCAAGAATCCCAGGCACGGTCGCGGTCGGAAATCCGACGACTGTCAGCACCCGCAGATGGGCCGCTCCCAGCATCGGCTCAAGACCGCCCGTCAGCGGTTGATCGGCAAGCAGCGCGTCGAGATACATGGGTATTTCGGGGACACGAACCCGATGGCGCCTGGTCGAGATCGTTGAGTGCAGATAGGTCAACGTTTCCTGATCATCGAGCCAGCCACATTCCGGCATGAAGCTTTCAATGAGTTGCAGGACACGGTTGGTCCGATCGACAAAACCGGCCAGCGCCTCCCGCGCGTCTGCACCGAAGGTCCGGTTGCTGCCCTCGTAAAGCAGCCGCTCGGCCAGGGCCGCTCCTTCGGCAGGCGGCAGATAAACCAAAGTCAGGTAGTAGCTGGACTCGTAATGGGCGCTGGCCTCCTCGAACTGCGCCCTGCGCTCGGCGTCGACCAGGGCGGACGCCACATCCGGGAACGTGTTCGGAGGGTAGGCTCCCGCGGCATGCCGTTGTCCCTCGACAAACAGAGCCCAGCCGGATCCGAGGCGACGCAGGGCATTGTTCAGGCGCCCGGCGACGGCGACGAGTTCGGCCGGCACAGCGCTGTCGAGATCCGGTCCTCGAAACTTCGCCGTCCGCTGAAAGGAGCCGTCCTTGTTCAGGACAATGCCCTCGTCGACAAGAGCAGCCCACGGCAGGAAGTCCGCCAGGCGCACATTCGAGGAACGGTATTCGGCAAGATTCATCATGGAAGGACTCACGTGGAGAGGTGACCAGGGATACGGATGTGCCGGCGCGTGACCTCGACGAACTCCGGATCGCGTTTCGCAGCCCAAACGGCGGCCATATGACCGATGAACCAGAGCAGAAGACCGGCAAGCCAAAGCCGCAGACCGAGACCGAGTGCGGCTGCCAAGGTGCCGTTTAGAATGGCAACGGCCCGCGGTGCGCCACCCATCAGGATCGGCTCGGTCAAGGCGCGATGCACGGGGGCAACAAACCCTGGGATCTGCTCATCCATCAGATCACCACGCCGCCGCCGAACGAGAAGAACGACAGAAAGAAGCTCGATGCGGCGAACGCAATCGACAGACCAAACACGATCTGGACCAGCCGACGAAAACCGCCCGACGTGTCACCGAAAGCCAGGGACAGCCCGGTCACGATGATGATGATAACGGCGACGATCTTGGCGACCGGGCCTTCGACCGACTGCAGGATCTGATTGAGCGGTTGCTCCCACGGCATATTCGAGCCTGCGGACCAGGCCGGCGAAGCGAACAGGCAGAAGGCCGCAATTGATGCGGTCGTAACGGCCCTTCGGCCGAGAGGCGATCGGCAGTTCATCACTGGTCTCCTGATGCTGAGAGGCTGTAGTCGCCCGACGTCCCGAGCCCGGCGACGTGAGCAAGTTCGGAAACGCGGCGATCAGCGCCACGGCCAGCAAGAACGGCTATGACGTTCACGGTCTCGGCGATCAGGGCGCGCGGTACCGTAACCACCGCCTCCTGGATGAGCTGTTCGAGCCGGCGTAAGGCTCCGAGCGCGCTGCCTGCGTGGATGGTACCGATTCCCCCGGGATGCCCGGTACCCCAGGCCTTGAGCAGGTCGAGAGCTTCGGCCCCGCGGACCTCGCCGATTGGAATACGATCGGGACGCAAGCGAAGGGATGAACGCACGAGATCCGAAAGCGACACCACGCCGTCCCTGGTGCGCAAAGCGACAAGGTTTGGCGCCTTGCACTGGAGCTCTCTTGTGTCTTCGATGAGAACGATGCGATCGGAAGTCTTGGCGACTTCCGCGAGCAGCGCGTTCGTGAGCGTCGTTTTGCCGGTTGATGTTCCGCCGGCAACCAGGATGTTCTTGCGTGAACTAACGGCTTGCCGCAGCGCTATAGCCTGTTCTGACGTCATGATCCCTGCCAAGACGTAGTCATCAAGCGTAAAGATAGCGACGGCCGGTTTGCGGATCGCGAACGCTGGAGCCGCAACAACTGGCGGCAACAAACCTTCAAAACGTTCGCCAGTTTCAGGTAGCTCGGCCGATACACGGGGTGCACCCGCATGCACTTCACCACCCACGTGGTGAGCGACCAGCCGAATGACGCGCTCCCCGTCTGGCGCTGACAGGATCTCACCGGTGTCCGTCAGACCGCTCGACAAACGGTCGATCCACAATCGGCCGTCAGGGTTTAGCATCACCTCGACGACTGAAGGATCTTCCAGAAAGCGCGAGATCGCGGGGCCAAGTGCAGTGCGCAGCATGCGCGCGCCGCGAGATATTGCCTCCGATTGAATGGAATGGATTGTCACCACCGTCCCCACAAATGAAGTCGCCTGAACGACCTCAGTGGGATCAATTAGAAAAGGCAGTAAACCTCTTCGCGCAACAAGCGGGATGTTTGGTTCGCGGCCTGGCGTAGAAAAAGAAAAAGTGGGGAATGTCGAAATCCCAACGTAGCACCGATCGCCGCAAAAGACGGCTTGGAAACCAGGCTCAGGCCGGCCAGTCTACCATTCCGCCGCCTCACGCGCCTCGAGGATAGATCCCTCGACGGGCACCATGACAAATTCCGCTTGGCTGTCTCGCTCTGCAAACGGCCGCGTAAGCGACGCGTAAAGGTGCCTGCTCAACGTTCGGAGCCAAGGCACAGCGAACCAGAGCAATGCGGCTGCCTGAAAGGCTGCACTGAGACCAAACGCAAACTGATACGCCATTACCGGATAATGACCGTCTTGAGGTGCCCATTGTCCGACAACAAGCCCGATCCCGTACTGAACCGCGAACGCCGAACCAAAATGTGCAAGGTTCAACGCCCCATTTGCTCGCGCGGCAAGGCCTTGCGGAAAATAATCGGCGATCATCGCATAGCTGAGAACTGTTGCCGCTCCCATAACTGACACGGCACACCAGGGCAGTAGCGATGGCATTGGCACCCGGAGAATAAGTGCAAGTTCGGCCGCAATGAACACCCCTGCCATGCCAGCTATCAGGATTTCGGTTGTTGTGCCGCGTCTGCGTAGACGATCCGCCATCACGCCCAGCAGCAACGCTCCGAAACTGATTGCGAGAGCCATGATGAACAGCTGCGTCATGAGACTATGCCGATCAAGCCCTTCCACATCCGTAAGCCAGGGCGCAGCCCACAGAGATTGCAGGGCCCATGACGAGCCGATGCAGGCTGCCGACAGTGGCGCAAGTCTCAGGAATCTCGCGTCGGAATACACAGACCACAAAGTAAGCCGGGAGGTCGTCGACGCTGCTTCATTGCTGGAGCTTTCCGGTACGCCAAAGTAAGTGAAGGCAGCTACGGCGATCGTTGCAAAAGTCAGGACTTCGAAAAGACCTCGCCAACCGATCCAATCCAATACCCAATCGGTCGGTGCCGTTGCGGTGACGGCTCCAAGCGACCCCAGCATGATCATGCAGCCGTTGACGAGGGCGATACGCTCCCTGGGAAACCAGATGACCACGGCCTTGAGCCCTGCCATCAATGAGGCTGCAACCCCAAGTCCTATCATGGCGCGCGCAACCAGAAGCTCCGAAAATCCCGTTGCGGTCCCGAACAGGGTCGCGCCGCCGGCCGCCATCACCAGCAACACGCCCTGGACACGACGCGGTCCATACCTATCGAGAAGGACGCCAATGGGAATTTGGACACCTGCGAAGACGAGGAAATAGACCGATGCGAGCAGCCCGGTCTTTGCGGCATCAAGTCCAAATTCGGATGCCAGCGCTGGAGAGATGGAGGCGTTGATGGTTCGGAAGAGGAAGGAAAGATAATAGCCAGCGGCAAATGGGAGGAAGGCGGCCAGGATCAGGCGCCACCACTTCCGGCTCAGGTGATCATCGACGTGTTGACATTCATCCGCGTCCGGTTCGGTGCTTGTCGCCGCTCGTATTGCGTCTTCGTATCCAGCTTGATCATGCCGGCCAGCAGAAGGCGTTCGGGAGGTGACGAAAGTTGGAATTGCTGCCGCCCTCCTGGGCGGCAGCGGATGATTCCTGCTTTATATTTGCATCGCCTCGCAAACCGGCGCCGTTTGGGGTGTCTGTCGGCTTGAGGTCGACTGTCTCATCCTGATCGAGTATCGATTTCAAGCCGTTAAATCGTGTCGCATTGAGGCGATCGATCGTCTCCTGGATAAGCGAACGGTCCTGCTGAACCCGCTGATCGACTTGCTCGGCCAGGACCTTGAAGCGCTCATCACCGAGCTGGCAGGCTTCTCGCTGTTGCTGTTGCGACAGCGGCGGCATCACGGCGAGGTGATATCGCGCATGCAGCGCGACCGTCTCAGCGATTGTCCGTAAATTGCGCTCCAGAGAATCGAATCGGGCGTGTATGTCGTCAAAACCGTCATGCACCGCATTTTCTGGAGGGCGCGGATTCAGAAATTGTGCAAGCGCAGCCTCCACGATCATGCTCTTGCCCACGCCCGGACGTTCAGTCGCAGCTTCGAGTTGCTCGTGAATCTTCTCGGTGATCCGGACGGTTACCTTGCGGGTTGCCGCGGAATTCCGTTTGTGAGGTGGCGATTTTGCCACCGCGGCCTGGCTGGCCTCCAACTCGGGTTCGCCGCGGAGCTGCATTTTCGCTCTTCTCCGTACTCTGAGCGCACCGATCAAGGCCGCAACGATTGCGGTGCGACGGATTTTGCCAAGGGGTGATTGAGTCTGATGGAGGCAACAGAAGAGCAGCATCGTTGGCGCTGCAACCGTCGACGATAGCGATCGTACCTTGGCGTAGCGAAAGAAGGGATCGGCGGGCTGATTAGCTCGCGCCGGCGCCGGCGTCGTCGTTGCCACGCACGGCGTTCTCCCCGTCGTGCGATTCGATACTCACCTCCTTCAGCATGGTCGACCCGCTGGATAGCCTCCGCCCGAGAGCTTCGACAAAACGATCATAGCGCTCCGCGCCCTTGGCGCGCGCTGCTGGGCTCGATTGCTCCGGCAGCGCTGGCGTTGACGTTAGCCAGAAGCGGATGAACAGCGCGATCGTCTCCAGCGTGACGGTATCGTTTCGTTCGAGCCGTTCGAGCACGCGCACGATCCGGTCTAGCCGCTTGGCGATCGCGGCCTCCCTTCGGTCGGATTCGTCGGGCGAAAGGAAGGAGGCGATGGCAGCCTCGGCGACCAGCGACTTGGGCTTGCTGTGACGCTTTGCGAAGGCCTCCAGGCCAGCGAGCGTCTCTGGATCGAGGTAGATGCTGAGCTGGACTTTTTTCATGCTCACTAGCCTAGAGATCCATCGGATCGTCGGGGTCGATGGTGACGGAACGTGCGATGCCCTGCATCGAACGGCTCAGAGCCCTCGCCTGCACGGCATCGGCGTCACCATCATCCGGCGCGGCATCGAACTCGTTCTCAGCCAGCGGTACCCCAATGACGACATCCTCGTGTTGCGGCAGTTCGGGCTCACGGCGAATGCCACCGTTAGGATCACGGGACCTCCGCGTCACCTTCGCGAGGAGTTCGGCAGAGGGCGGGATTTGCGGACGGCCTGACCAATCGTCTGCCTGCGCGACCAGGGCGACCGGATTGGCGCGGGATGGATTCAAGACCCGGCGCTTTAGCTGCGTATCCTCATAGTATCGGACCTTGCTGGCGCGCACGGGGTGCACCCCCGAGACCATTACAATCGCCTCGTTAGGTGAGAGCTGCATGACTTCCCCCGGTGTAAGCAGCGGCCGCGATGTTTCCTGGCGGCTGACCATGAGGTGCCCAAGCCAAGGGCTTAAGCGATGCCCGGCATAGTTCTTCATCGCGCGCATCTCGGTCGCGGTTCCAAGGGCGTCCGACACGCGTTTGGCGGTGCGCTCATCGTTGGTCGAAAAAGCGACCCGGATGTGGCAGTTGTCGAGGATAGCGTGGTTCGGCCCGTAGGCGCGTTCGAGCTGGTTCAGGCTCTGGGTGATCAGAAAGCTGCGAATGCCATAGCCTGCCATGAAGGCAAGCTGGCTCTCAAAAAAATCCAACCGTCCGAGCGCTGCAAACTCGTCGAGCATCAGAAGCAGCTTCTGTCGTCGCCGATCGGTGTCCAGGCTCTCGGTCAATCGCCGTCCGATCTGATTAAGCACAAGCCGCATCAGGGGTTTTGTGCGGGCGATGTCGGATGGCGGGACGACAAGAAAGAGCGAGATGGGCCGGGGTCCGTCAACGAGATCGCGGATGCGCCAGTCGCTCCGTCCCGTGACCTTGGCGACGACGGGATCGCGATAGAGCCCCAGGAAACTCATCGTGGTTGACAAAACACCTGAGCGTTCATTCTCGCTCTTGTTGAGGAGCTCGCGCGATGCCGAAGCCACCACGGGATGAACGCGCTCTCCGAGGTGCGGCGTCGCCAACATCGCATTCAGCGTCGTCTCGATCGGGCGTGACGGGTCAGACAGGAAGTTGGCGACGCCGGCGAGCGTCTTGTCGGCTTCAGCGTAAAGGACATGCAAAATCGCGCCAACCAGCAAAGAATGGCTGGTCTTCTCCCAATGATTGCGGCGCTCGAGCGCGCCTTCGGGATCGACGAGGATGTCTGCGATATTTTGGGCGTCCCGTACCTCACAGTCGCCTTTGCGGATCTCGAGGAGAGGGTTATAGGCCGCGCTTGCCTGGTTGGTGGGGTCGAACAGAAGCACGGGCCCAAAGCGCGCGCGCCAGCCCGAGGTGAGCTGGAAATTCTCGCCCTTGATGTCGTGAACGATGGTGGAGTTCGGCCAAGTAAGAAGAGTCGGAATGACCAAGCCGACGCCCTTACCCGAACGGGTAGGAGCAAAGCAAAGGACATGCTCAGGGCCGTCGTGCCGGAGATATCGGCCATCAAAGCGGCCGAGCACGACGCCGTCGGTCCCCAGAAGGCCCGCCCGCCTGACCTCACGTGCGTCGGCCCAGCGCGCCGAGCCGTATGTGGTCACCTGCTGAGCTTCCTTTGCCCGCCAGACCGACAGCATGATCGCGATGCCGATAGCGGCGAACCCGCCGCTTGCGGCGATGCAGGCCCCCTCGATGAATATTTTTGGCGCGTAGGCGTCGAACTGGAACCACCAGATGAAGAAAGCAAGCGGCTGATAGATCGGCCAGCGCCCGACCATGAACCAGGCAGGTCCGAGCTGCGGTTGGTAGGCGAGACGCCAGGCCGTCCACTCGGTCGCCGTCCAAACAAAGGCGAGCACGACGATCGAGACAAGGAACAGCTGCCCCCAGAGTATCTTGGTCGCGGACATAGGCCCAGAAGCGCTCGCCCTGTGCACCCACGCAACGACCATATCTCTGGTGTCGCGGTCGCGCGCGCCGCAGCGCAGAGATCGGCGGGTCAGAGGGAAAGATCGCGCTTGCGTCCAAAGCTCCAGTCGACGCCGCCGGGACCGGCGATGCCGCTTACTTGCCTGCCAAGTTCGCGCTCAAGGGACGGTATCCATGGTACAAGCTGGAAGCCCAGGCCATTGTCGATCATGGCAAAGCGGCCGGAGGCAAGCGACAGCCGTCGGCGATAAATCCCCGAAATGGGCTCGCCTGCCTCGGCGGGCATATGCGCCAGCCCCGTTTCTTCAGCCAAACGCTCACCCGCTGAATCGAGCTCGCGGGTACGCAGGGTACTGATAAGATTGCGGCCGATGATGACCTTGTCTCCGTCCCGGCGCACGAGGCCCCGTTCCGCCAGCGCATCAATCCGACGATCAAGCGCGCGGCGGACCTCGGCACCGAAACCGGCTCGCGAGAGATCGGCAGGTTCGCGGGCAACGAGGCGCCGATCGAGCCAGGTCGCCCCTTCGGCCACTACCTGTTGGTCGAGGTTGAGGTCGGAGCGGACGGCAAGCGCGATCCGCGGCCGGCCCCTCGCATCCTCAAAACGACGGAGCTCCACAATGCCCCCGATCGGACCGTCGCCGGCTGTATCGATGTCGGGGAGCTTCAGATGATGCACACGCCCGTCGATCCCGTCCACCACGGCAAACGCTGTTCCCCTTAACTCGTCATCCAGCCCGCGGGCGATGAGACGGCCGATCACGGGTCCGCCATGGCCTTCGCCCTCGATCGCCCAGGACGACGGCGCGCGAGATGTACCATCCCTGGCCAGGCTCCTGTGCAGCCGCTTGATGATATCGCCGCGTTCCCCAAGTGCGCGCAAGCGCTGTTCGGCATCCGGCGCCAGAACCCAGCGCGCGGGCCCGGCCGGCTCAGCGAGTCCGAGCCGCTCAAGGGTCCGCATCCGACCAATCCGGATCTCCCGCAGCGGATCGCGCCCCGCGTCACGTTCGGGGCGAAGATCGACCACCCCTTCTGCCCTGCCCGCTTCCCGGGCAAGCACCCGATCGAGCCGCGTCCAGCGTTCGCTCGTGACCTCTGCCTCGAGACCGCGCCGCATCTCAAGCTCTGATCGCGGGCCGAGCTCACGGGTCACGAGGTCACCTGCGCGCGCCCGAAAGCCGGACCCGATGTAGTCCCGGCTGATGACAAGGTCGGAACCGTCGTCCGCGCGGCCGCGCATAAGAATGTGGATGTGAGGATGCTCGGTGTTCCAGTGATCGACGGCGACCCAGTCGAGCCGCGTGCCGAGATCGCGCGAGGCCTGATCCATGAGCTCGCGAGTAAAGCTCCGCAGGCTCTCTAGTTCGGCGGCATCATCCGGCGAGACGATGAACCGGAAATGATGCCGGTCGCCATCGCAGCGTTCCGCGAAAGCCCGGCCGTCTGCATCATCCCCGGCAGCATCGAAGAGTTTGCCGGGCGATCCATCGCGCGCGACACCGTCCCGTTTGAGATAACCGATATGAGCCCGCAGTGCGCCAGGCGACCGCGTCCGGCGTACGACACGTGCCTTGACCATGGCGCCCCGGGCGCGGTTGTTGAGGAGCCGTGCCGCGGCAACGCTCGCCGCACGGCCGCGCCCGAAGGACCCACTCCTAGTAACTCCGCCGTGTGAGAGACCGCCTGCCTTCTGCGCGGCTCTGAGGGCCTGCGCGAGAAACGATTTTGCCTTGGGCGCGCGCGTCGAACGGATACGGCCTGGACGGATGCGGAAATCGTCGTTGCGGCTCATCTTGCCCGCCGCAAGGTGTCGAAAACCGAGCAAGAACAGCGCCATGGCGAAACTCGCAAGTTGCGCCGGTCCTTCGCAATGTTCGGAGCATGATTGAGATTGCTGACATTTCCCAACCGACCGACCGGCCGCACCTTGC
This sequence comes from Bradyrhizobium sp., assembly GCF_052389815.1. GTDB lineage: Bacteria > Pseudomonadota > Alphaproteobacteria > Rhizobiales > Xanthobacteraceae > Bradyrhizobium. The sequence continues at coordinate 130,558 of NZ_JBQTHN010000005.1, forward strand.
GGCTTTTATCCTGCCCTCCTCGGTCGCTGGTTCCCAGGGCCCAACTTCCAAGCCAACAGACTGTCGGTACTCGCGGCGATTTGCGACAAAATGCAGTTCGGGTCATTGCGGTGGATCCTCCAATAGCGCCTGCCCGAAACGTCGGCTGGTGGCCGATTCATTGCGAAAGAGCCGCCGCGACTTGGCAGTTGACTTGCGAAGCGCCCCGCTTTTGCGAGCGAAGCGAGCGCTTGCGATAGCGATCGTTACCCGAAGGGCCGAGACACCCGTAGGGTGGCTCGGTGAGGAGCGAAGCGACGAGTAGAGCGCGGGCCGAAGGCATCGCCCGTATGCCATCAGCACGTTGATATCGCACTCCGCCGCGAACGCTTGCCGCGTGAGTGAGGGTCCTTCAGTGGCAAACCCGAAGGTCTTAGCGTCATGATCGTATTGCAGCGCCTCGAATGAAAACCGAATGTCCGTCACTGTGCGCCCGCGCGCTCAACAAACAGCGGAGCCTGCCGCGAAGGAACGACGCCGCTCGCGCCCGAAACATCACGCTCACGCTGCTCGGAGGCGAGCAACGGCGTGACAGCCGCGACGTAAGCCACAGTTTCTGATGGAAGTGCTCGGCCGGTTGCCAAGTGCTGCTCGTAGCGCAACTGACCCGCATGACACGCTGCCAGGAAACCAGCCGATCCGAAGCGATCATGCTTCTCTTTGAGGTACGCGGCTCCCGCCAAGATGTTGTCGCGCGGATCGAATGGGTCGAGACCTAGCCCATAGCGGAGGCTGAGTTGTACCCACGTGCCCGGCATGACTTGCATCAACCCCATTGCACCGAGGCGAGACGTCGCACGTGCGTTGCCTCCGCTCTCAATCTGCATGACGACGCGGATCCAACGCGCGGGAACACGGAAGCGATCAGACGCTTCTGCGATGAAGCCGGCGTATCGATCGAGCGGTTCAATACGCGACGCCAACTGTGCGCACGCCACTGTCCCGAGAAACGTCGAGGCCGCGACCACGCACATGCGCGGCGTAATCGCCGCAATGAGGCGTGCAATTGCGCGGATCATCTCCTCGCTGGCGATCGATCCCGGCAACTCACGGATATGACCTGCCCGGACGTTCAGATATGGCCGGGAAGGAGAGCAGAAGGGCCGGCCAAAAGCGGACGAGTGGGAGCAAGTGACGTGCACGATCACTCCTCGTCGGTCCAAACTGGCACCGCTTTGCCGATGACTGCGGATGTGGGTATGGGCCCGAAGTACCGGCTATCGAGCGAGTCGAGCGACTGCCAATTCATGACAAAGAGTTCGCCGTCTCCGATGACGCGGCATCCTTGCCAGTCTGGTAGCGGTCGGTTGCGGCCGTCGCGGCTGCGTGCCTGTCCCACTTCAAGACCATCAACGGCGATGGTGAAACCATTTCTGCAAACGGTCTGTCCTGGCAAAGCCAAGACCCGCTTGAGCATCGGAACTCGCGAGGGCAAATAGCCATTCAGATCCAGGAATGCCGCGAGTGGATCGGGTGGCTGCACGGCGACGAGTTCCGTTACGATCAACTGGCCCACGGGCTCGACACGATAAAGGCCGATTGGAACGCTATTCGAGACGTTCCATATGTAGCGTGGCGCCGTTCCTCCAATTGAGGAGAGGAGAAGAACCGTTGCTCCAAATGCCGTAAGAATGGTTCCACAACCGCCGCTCATGGTTCGATCCTCCGACGATGGAGCCACGCTTGATGGCGAGAGCGGGTGTATGGGCGAGGTGCTTCATTCACCGACAGGCGGTTGTGAACGTGATGCCAATAATCGGGGGCTGCATCGGAGGGATCGATGCCGAGCGCCTCGACCGCATCGATCAATTGCAGCACGCGTTCGACCTTCGGCCAGCCCGTTAGCCTCAGCAAGATCTCGCCGCCGGGATTGATCCAGGGGACTGTCGAATAACGCTGCCCAGGCGCTACGGCACGCAAGATATCGACGCGGGAGAGAACGGTCCCGAAGTCGTTCGATGTCCAACGTACGAACGCAAAGATGCTGCCAGGCGCGAAGGACAAAACGCGGCGGCTGCGATCCACAATCCGCTCGGAAACGGAACGGCCGAACCGTACGCGATTCTCAACGCGCTTTTCGAGCCACAGAATCTCAACTGTTGTTAGGTCGTTCACGATCCACCTCCGCGTCGAGCGACATCCTGACGGTTCGAAGGCTGACCAGGCGCTCGCCCCTGCCCTATGGGAGGCAGCAGGCCACGATCGTTGGGGAAATTGCTGATCGGATTAGTTTGCGATCCGAATGCCGAATTAATGCAAGCGACGCCGTCCGTCGCGCGTCGCCGATCGGCGCTCGACGCTTGAAGTCCGTTAGAAGGGAATCCGGAGGATTCCCTGTTAGTAAAGTTACGGAGTCGAAAAGATACAGTGTACCAGTACTTTGGGTCTGATTCCGGTCCCCGATAGCACGAGGATACGGTCCCTGATGGCACGACAGTTGTGGTCCCCGATAGCACGAGTGAATTCACAGCTTATCCCCCGCGTTAGGTAGGAGGCCGCGCTTTCGTAACCGCTCGGTAAGTGGATCGATCGCAACTGGTGCAAAGTTCAGTCGCTCCGCGCCATTTGGATCCTGCGTGATGATGAGTTCGTAGCCTGGCAGCTTCTGCAGGCGCACGATCTGACGCAGGTCGTAAGCAAAGTGCTTGACCGGCGATAAGCTGCCGGACTTGACGTGGAGGTGCGCGACATCAAAGCTCCAGCCGCCGCTTTGGCGCCCGCCGTGTTTGCGCACGAGACGATACAGCCAACGCTCGAGACCGCCCGTGAGATCGAAATATCCGCGGTCGATCGTCAGCACGAGCGCATCGTTCAGAACGCCTGTGTAGAACCAATCCGGCAGGATCAATTCCAGTCCACGGGGTTTGCCTTGCGCATCGGCAGTTTCTTTCCATTCGTTAATCCAGGAGAAGCGATGCCGCCGCCGCTCTGTCGGCTGGCGAATTGAGGTCACGACGGTCGTCGACTGGAGCCGGTCCAGTGCAGCTTTGAGGCGGTCGTAGTCGCGCACGCTGGTGCCGCGGCCGACGAAAGTCAGGATTTCATACGGGGTGGTGGCCATCAGACGCGATGTCTTCAAGCCGGCATCGCGAGCCTCTACGATCTGCGAAGCCGCCCATATCAGAACGTCTGCGTCCCAGATCGTCGCCATTCCGTGCTCTGACACGGCTTCGACACGGATGACGACCGGTCCGGCGCGAAAATCGATCGGGATGATCCGTTTGGATTTTGCCAGCGAGAAGAAAGGATAGGCCATCAGATCTTGCGCATCGCGTGCGGCCAAATCGCCGGGCAATGCACGGAACAGCTCGAGCTGATCGCGCTCCGAACGGTGCCGCCGGCGTATTGAGAATTTGCTTTCTGACATCGCTCAGCGCCGCTCCTTGCCTGCATAAGGAACGGGTGCATGCCGTTTTGCAGGCAGCACGGTGCCCGCGCCGGGATCGCTGGTTGACGTCTTGGTGCCGCGGTCGGCCCAAGCCTTGAGGTCATCCAGGGCGTAGACGACCCGACCGCCGATCTTTCGGTAAGCCGGACCGGTACCGTAGGTCCGGTGCTTTTCTAGGGTACGGCCGGAAAGGCTGAGGAATCGGGCCGCCTCGGCCGTGCGCAAGTATCGTGGCGGCAAGCCGGCGTTAGGATCGGGCATCTGAAGAGCTCCGGGATCGTCTGGAGCGCCAGCGAGGTCGGCGGCGCATCGACGGGCACAATGGCGGAGTAGAGCCTCGAAGGGGGATGCCGAAGATCAGGGGTCGTGTTTTCGATACCCCTGAAAGAGCGTCTATTTCTTGCGAGAAGGCGGGCGCAGCAATGCGCGATAGCCGTCGCGCATCAGCGCGAGGCCGCTCTGAACCAGGCGAATGGTCCGATTGCGCAAATCATGCGTGCGCCAGTCGCGTTCGGCGATGCGTTCAGTACCAAACAGGACTTCCGCTATTTCCCGGTAGGTGCTGCCGTCGATCCGGGCATCAAGCGCACGCAGGGCGAGCCCGAGCCGCCTGCGGCTATGTGTGGAAAGCGAATGCAGCGGCGGCCCTGGGGACCTGCCGTTCAGCGCTCGCCAGAGGCGCCTTCCGGCGTCCGCACGGAATTCAAAATCGCGGTCGAGCGGAAGTTCGACAGCGTAGGTGCCGGCAACGACCGGTGCTTCCTTGAACCAAACGCGATGCTCTACCTTGTGCAAAAGGAGCACGGCGTGCCAACCGTCAGGGCCTTGCCGCAGCTGCCCTTCGGTCAAGTCTCCGATATCTAGTGTGCCGCGCGATTGCCCGACCGCGAGCGAAACCGGCCGCACAGGAACGACCGTCGGCAGAACCTCCGGCGCCCAGAAGATGGTTTGCTCGAGGTAGGATCGGCTAGGGTCAGCGGCGAAAACACAAGCCCCAACGCTGGCGGAAGTCCGGGCTTACGTTTGGAATCGTTTTCGCGGTACTCCGATGATCAGCTTGAAAGTTGGGATTACGCCGCAGGCATTCCCAGGCTAATCCTGTGATGTCCGCCTCTTCAACTCGATCGTAGGCACTTGGTGATCTCCAATCGAACTTTGACATTCGTGTCCCCTTCGCACTGCAAGATTGAAGTGCGATAAACCGGACCAGCAATAGTTGAGGAAGTCCCTGATCCTGCATCGCGTGATGCATCAGATCGAACCCGAAATCACGAGAGCAAGTTTTTCTACAAAAGGGTTTCAAAGATTCGGATTTGACGCGCCGCCTCGCAGCAAATGACGATATCCATGCTCCGTCATCCATTTCGCGCGGGCCAAATGGGTATCGAACGCGCGCCTTGCGCGATCGTGCTCGAGCTCTGGATCGATCTTTAGCACCAGCTGAGCCACCTCGCGCCAGTCGGCCCCCTCCGCGTCCGCATCGAGCATTCGCAAATACGTAATGATGTGCTCCTCGTCGTACACCGTGAGAACGGTGTCCGTCGGAGCTACGTCCGCTACGAAGGGATCTGACGGTGGTTGTTTCATGCGAGCGCCACAGAGCGAATGATTCTAACTCCTTGCAGACCGTTGTTGTTCGAAGGACTTACTTTAGCCCTATTTTGATCAGCTCGGCCAGTCCGATCTGGCAATGCATCCCCATCGGGGTCGATGAAAGTCGGTCCACCTCCGCGCATTTGAATAGCACGTCTTGTGACGAATAGGAACGATCGTTCCTAGAACGATCGTTCCGGCTCAGGTTCCCATATCGCTATGGATCTCAAGGAGATCATGGCGGTGAACCTGCGTCGGAGACGCCACGATCTAAAAATGACGCAGGAGGAGTTGGCCGAGCGCGCGGGCCTAAGCGCTCGTTACGTCGGCGCGATCGAACGCGGCGATGTAGCGGCGAGCGTTACTGTGCTTGGACAGATTGCCGAAGCATTGGGATCGGAGCCGGGCGACTTGCTCAAACGGGTTGGACGCGGAAGCAAATCGTAGGCCGACGCCAGCCGACGGTTGGAGTGCTCCGCTGGTAACTGGGCAGTGGATGCTCGGCTTCACCGACAGAAATCGCGCTTCCCGCATTCGAGTTCTAGCATCATGCTTGGGCCAAGCGTGAACCAAACAGAAGCCCCGCCCGGAGAACCCGGGCGGGGCGGAGCGAGCTTTACTCGCCGTTCTTCCGCGGCCGCGACCACAGCAGTGTGTAGCCTTCACCACCCTCGTCATCGAACAGGTTCGCGTAGATCGGTGCGTTGAACGACGGGTCGTCGAGTTTGAGCGAGAGGTAGTCGCGACCTTCCTCGGAGCGTTTCGACCAAGCTGCGCCGATTTCGGCCCGGCCCACGAAGATGCGGTGGCTGGGCGCGTTCTCGTTGGAGGAGCGGTTCTGCTCGGCGACGATGCGGACGCCCTTGGCCTGCAGGCTCAGCGTGACGATCTCGCCCTGGAAATCGTTGCCGACCTTCTTGAAAGAACCGATGGTAGCCATGTCACTTCTCCTGTTTGTGTTTCGAGCCCGCGACCACCGCGGCCTCGATGGCGATCTACAGGCCGAGGACGATCGGCGACGCACCCGCTTGCGGGCCGGAGCGCAGCGGAGGACGCTGTCGTAGAGACTTTCTTGCCTCGCGAGGAATGGGCGTAGCCCAGGGGAAGAAAGTCTCAAGCGACGGCGTTGCGGCTCAGACGATCGAGGCGGAGCCGGTCTTCGGCCAGATCGAGCCATCAAAGAGGCCACGCGCGTCTGCGTGCTGAACCACAATCTCGGGAGAAGACTTGGCTAGTCTCGGTTTCAATGCGCAAGAGGTCGGAATGTTCAGGGGTAAAGAAAGAAACAACGTGCAGGAAACGGCGCTACTGTCAGCCGACAAATAGCTCCGTGCGAAGGACGTCACCATCGCATCTGTATTGACAGAGCCGAGATAACGCAGCCTGCTACAAGTCATGTCCGAAGGGACGCGACCACTTTTCGCTCAAGTTCGACCATCCCTCCTTCAACGCGCCGGCCTACCCGAATTTGGTCGAGGAGGCAGGTGGCGAGGGACTATCCGTCGCGTGTTGCGGCCGAAAGAACTGGCTGAGGCGCACTCTGCGCGCCCCTGCCCTGCTCCAACGGGCGGGGCTCCGCGAAGACGGTCAACTTCGTCCACGCCGTGCTGCCGATGAATGCCGCGCCGAGGCAAGCGGAGACCTCACACCAAGCGGGCGATGGCATCCCGAGTTGCGACATCGTGAAGAGCACATGATAGCCAGCAATCGCGGCTGGGATGGCAAAAGCCGCCGCTATGGCTGCACGCAGGATCGGAAACCGTGTCATTGCAAGCGCGGTTCGACCGGCCGCGAGTGCCAACACGCCGGCGGCAATGGCAACAAGCGGCGCACCGAGGATGCCGGCGCCACTATGGAACGCGATCATGCCGGTGCTCACTGCGACAAAAAACGGCAACGCGTATACGGCTAGCGTGAAGATCAGCCAGCAGAACAAGCCAATGCCAACGGCGTTGAGGGCAAGTCCAAGCGCGAGCATGGTGGTGGCTCCATATGCAAAGATGTAACGGTCGCGCCTTCCACCACCACCGCGGCGCAATTTTGGACATAAAGTCGAAACGAGGCGGAGTTGCGGCGATGCAACTCCACCCGGTGGTTCAGGTAGTAAAGACGGCGCTTACGCGCCGTCACCGAACTTCCAGACGGGAATGCCGAGACGTCTTGCCTTGTCGGCGAGGTTGTCCTGGATTCCCGTGCCCGGGAAATGCATGACGCCAATTGGTAGGAGTTCGAGCATGGCGTCATTGCGCTTGAACGGTGCCGCGTTGGCATGCTTCGTCCAGTCCGGTTTGAAAGCGATCTGTGGCACCTTGCGGTTAGTGGCCCATTTGGAGGCGATCAGTTCGGCGCCTTTCGGCGAGCCGCCGTGGATCAGGACCATGTCGGGATGCTTGGCGTGAACCTTGTCGAGACGATCCCAGATCAAGCGGTGGTCGTTGCAGTCGAAGCCGCCGGTCAGTGCGACCTTCGGTCCGGGAGGCAACATGACCTCGGTTTCGGCGCGGCGCTTGGCTGCGATGAAGTCGCGGGAGTCGATCATTGCCGCGGTGAGCGTGCGATGGTTGACCAGTGATCCCGATCGAGGGCGCCAGGAAGAGCCGGTGTGGACCTCAAAGAGTTCGACGGCCTGATCGCGGAAGAGCTCCAGGCAGTTGCGGCGTTCGATCAGCGTGATGCCTTCTGCCGTCAGGCGCTCGAGCTCGACCGATCGTACTTCCGAGCCGTTCTGCTCGCGCTGGCTCTTGCGTTGGGCCTGCTCGTTGTCATCGAGCTGCCGTCCGATGCGATCTGTGGCACGATGGAAGAGGTTGACCGTCGACCACAGCAGATCCGGAAGGTCGGGCTCGAGCCGCGTGTCGCCCAGGGTAGCGACCAGGGCGTCGAAAATATCGGCGACGGCACCGGCGATCATCTTGCCCTCTGGCAGGGGTCTCGGATCGGGCTGGTCGTCGAATGGACGGTAGCCAAAGAGCTGCAATTCGTTGAGGACGAGGTCGGACGGAGATGGCGTGTGCTGTTCGGTGTCGTCATGGTCGCTCATCGGGAGAGGTCCTTTGCCGGATTGGCCGCGCCCATCGCGGCCTTCGTGGCGATCACTCAGACGGCGAGCGGAACGGGCCAGAACCCGAAAGCGCAGCGGAGGGCCGAAGCGCCAGCGGAGGATGGCGGAGGCCGGCTATTTTGCTTCGCGATGCAAAGGCCCGCAGGGCCGGCGGAAAATAGCCGGTCGTAGCCATTGGCGGCCGGGGCCGCTTGCCGTCCGATCGCCCTCTAGAAGGCCGAGGTCGCGTCCTCTCCGGCATTGGGCCGCCGCGCGACCGAGCTGTCGACGTTGATGGGACGCCAAGCGCGCCTATACGACGGTGGCCGACAATAGAAGAAAGCGGGAGACGTCTTCCGGTACGAGTTGCAGCCGCAATGCCGCTCGTAGGGCGTCGAGACCGAAGATGTGCAGATCCTCGTTGAAATCGCCCAGCCGAGGTGACAAGGGGATTGCTTCGATGCCGGCCGCTTGTGCGCGGTTCAACAGAGTGGCTTGCACCATGTCTCCAGCGGCGTCAGCGTCCCGCGCGATATAGAGCCGACGCAAGCTTGACGACAGCAGCATGGCTGCGAGGTGATTGGCCGACAGCGCTGCGGCCATCGGCAATGTTGGCAGCGCACAACGCAGCGAGAGCATGGTTTCGATGCCTTCGCCGGCCACAAGCACGTCGTCGTCCGGCGCACCGAAGCAAACCGCATTGCCGAGCAGATCGCCCATGGCGCGTCGCGGCGTGTCGATCGGCGCCTTGCCGAGTCGAATGCGATCAAAGCCGTCTGGATCGAGCCACGTGCGATGCACACCAGTGATTCTGCCATCGAGATCTGTGACGCAAGCGATCATCGCCGGCCAGGTCTCGGTGGGTACGTGCTCATCGGAGCGATAGTAGCAGCGCGGATGGAAGCGGACGCTGCCACCATGGTGCACGCGAGCTATTCCGCGGCGTCGCAGATAGGTCTCCACCATGGTGCCTTCGATCGGGCCTGAGATTGCAAAGAGCCGCCTTGCGGCCTCTCGTGATCCCGCCGGGACGGAGCGCACTGGGGGCAGTCGTGGTACGGGTTCCGATTCAGTGCGGGGCAGCTTGAGAAACCGCCTCGCCTCTTCAGCAACTTCGCGGAAGTCACGGAGCCCAAGGCTATGCCGAATGATGTCCAGGAGATCGCCATGCTCACCGGTCGCGGCGTCGGTCCACTTACCCGCGCTCCCCTTGGTGGAGTCCTGGAGCCGCACGAACATCGAGCGGCCCGGCGTATTGTAGACATCACCAACCAGCCAATACCGCCCTTCGCGCTTTCCATTGGAAAGGTAACGACGGCACACCGCCTCGGCCTCGCGCGCGAGGCGATGCGCCAGTTCGGAGGCATCGCGGCGCATCACGCAGCCTCCCGTTCGACGATGCGCTCGATTGGATAGTGCTCGAGCACCTTTGCCAGGACCTCGATGCCGGCCTCATCCGTAGGCACGAACATGCGCAGCTTCCAGGAGATGATCTCGCTGAAGAGGCCATACGTCCTGAGGCGATCGCGCATCGTGTCGTTGCATCCGGACAGCTCGATCCGGTGTCTGCCCATGACGCGGACGCGGCGAAGCTGGAGGCCTTCGGCCAGGTCGAGAACAGTTCGCCCCTCCATCAGAGCGGCAAAGGCTGCGTCGGACGCCAGCTTGGGCGCGTCGGCCGCAAGGACGTTCGCCACCCAACTGGCCGAAACCTTGCGGCCGATGACTCTTTCTCCAGCATCGGTCTGAAGCCGGTAGACCCGCGTCGACTCGTCCGGCAGCCGCTTCCAGATCGGCAGCAGCAAGCCGGCGACGACATGGATTGTGCTTTCCGAGAATTCGGGCAGGTCATGGAGCTCGGCCTGCCAGGCCGCGCCGAAGCGGCCGCGATCGGCTTCGGCCCAATGGCTTTCCGCCATTGCGCTTAGGGGAACGCTGTGCTGCTCCATCGGCCGGATCAGCCGCACGCGCCGTTCGATCTCACCGTCATCGAGCATGAAGCTCGGCGCAGGCACCTGAACGGCGGCCCGGCCCGAGCGCTCGTTGACGAGCGGCACGGCGCACGAATCCGAGAGCCGATCGAACGCCTCCCGCAGCGTTACGGGACGATTACGCTGCCGTTCGGTGATGGACAGCAGCCGTGTCTCGGTGCCAGTCCCGGGATGGGTATAGATCACGCGTCGGTCGGCGATGATGAAGCTCTCCGCGAGCAGCGTCTCCAGGCCGGCATCGTAGGCGCCGGACGCAATCGCGCCTTCGATGCGAGCGGAGAGCAGTTGCTCGAACGTGGCGAACAACACGTTTTGCAGGTCGATGGTCAACGCCAGCAGCCTGTTCAAGAATGTCGTGACCGGCGGCAGTTCATCCTTGATGCCGTTGGCATCCATCAGCTTCAGACCGGTCGCGTCCTCGAACGCCTGGAGCGAGCAGCCTTCAACCTTGCCGCGGACGAGAAGCAGATATAGTTGGCGCAGTGCGTCACGGCCGTAATGGCTTTCGAGGTTGTCCTCGGGGCGGAACAGGCCCTGCCCTCCGGTCTGGCGCTGACCTCGGGTGATGGCGCCCAGCGTGTCGAGCCGGCGAGCAATGGTGCTGAGAAAGCGCTTCTCCGCCTTCACATCTGTCGCAATGGGGCGAAACAGCGGCGGCTGCGCCTGGTTGGTACGATTCGTGCGACCCAAGCCCTGGATGGCGGCGTCGGCTTTCCAGCCCGGCTCGAGCAGGTAATGAACACGCAGCCTGCGATTCCGAGCCGACAGTTCGGCATGGTAGCTTCTGCCCGTGCCGCCGGCGTCGCTGAAGATGAGGATGCGCTTGGCGTCGTCCATGAAGGCCGCGGTCTCGGCGAGATTGGCTGAGGCCGCGCGGTTCTCGACGATCAGCCGATCCCGTTTACGAACGACGCGGCGAGAACGTCCCGTGACCTCAGCGACCATGTCCGTGCCGAACCGCTGGACGATCTGGTCGAGCGCACCCGGTACGGGCGGAAGCGAGGCGAGCTTTTCGATCAGGCGGTCGCGGCGCTTGGCGGCTTCCCGGCTCTCGACCGGCTGACCGTCGCGATAGACGGGCCGGGAAGAGAGATTACCCTCTGAGTCGGTGAAGGGCTCATAGAGCTGGACCGGGAAGGAATGGGCGAGGTAATCGAGGACATACTCCCGCGGGGTGATGTCGACCTGAACGTCGCTCCACTCTTCGGTCGGAATCTCCGCCAGCCGGCGCTCCATCAGCGCTTCGCCGGTCGAGACGATCTGGATGACGGCCGCATGGCCGGCATCAAGATCGCGCTCGATCGAGCGGATCAACGAAGGCGTCTTCATCGAGGTGAGCAGATGGCCGAAGAAGCGCTGCTTGGCGCTTTCGAAGGCAGATCGCGCCGCGGACTTAGCCTGCGCGTTCAGAGTGCCGGTCTCGCCGGTGATGTTGGCGGCGCGCATCGCCGCGTCGAGATTGTTATGGATGATGCTGAATGCGCCGGCATAGGCATCGTAGATGCGAACCTGCTCGGGCGTAAGCTGGTGTTCGAGCAGTTCGTATTCGACACCCTCATAAGATAGCGAACGCGCGGCATAAAGGCCGAGCGCCTTGAGGTCGCGCGCCAAAACCTCCATGGCGGCGACACCGCCCTCCTCGATCGCCTCGACAAACTCGGCCCGCGTCGCGAATGGGAAGTCGTCACCGCCCCACACTCCGAGACGCTGAGCGTAGGCGAGATTATGAACCGTAGTCGCACCGGTGGCCGAGACGTAGACGACGCGGGCATTCGGCAAAGCATGCTGCAGCCTCAGGCCCGCGCGGCCCTGCTGAGAGGCCGCCCCCGGACGATTGCAAGCAATCGCCTTGAGGTCACCCCGCTCGCCCTTGCCACCAAGCGCGTTCTGCATGGCGTGGCTCTCGTCGAAGACGATCACTCCGTCGAAGTCGGAGCCCAACCATTCAACGATCTGACGCGCGCGCGAAAGCTTTTCTCCACGCTCGTCGGTGCGCAGCGTAGCGTAGGTGGTAAATAGGACGCCTTCCGCAAGCCGGATCGGCGTGCCCTGCCGGAAGCGGGAAAGCGGCGTCACGAGCAGCCGCTCCACCCCAAGTGCCGACCAATCGCGCTGCGCATCCTCGATCAGCTTATCGGATTTGCTAATCCAGACCGCACGACGCCGGCCCTTCAGCCAGTTGTCGATCAGGATACCGGCGACCTGCCGGCCCTTGCCCGCGCCGGTGCCATCGCCCAGGAACCAACCGCGGCGAAAACGAACCGCATTCTCAGCGTCATCACGCGCGGCCGCCACGACGTCAAAGGTGGCATCGACCGTCCAGGAACCTGCGAGAAACTCCGAATGGGCTTCGCCAGCGTAGATGACGCTCTCGAGCTGCGCGTCCGAGAGGATGCCATCCGTTATGACATTGGCCGGCAGATGCGGCCGATAGGATGGCTTTGGCGGCGCGACCGACGCCATTGCAGCCGACTGCACGAGCCTTGTGGGATGGGCCTGCGCGCCGGGAATGCGGATCGACTGAAGTGTGTAGGCTTCATAGAGCGCATCGGTGATGGTACTGGCATCAGTGGGCATCCAGTCGATGGGCTCATAGATGACTTCCGTCGCCACGAGATCGGATGCTGGCGCCGCGGTCGCCGGTTGGCGCTTTGCGACGTAGGCGCGGACGGTCCGCGGCGTGGACGGGCTGGCAATTGCTGGCACGACCGCAATCGGCTTGCCAGCAAGTGGACGACGTGCTGGCACGTCCCGGATGACCCAGCCGAGCAAAGTCGGCAGGTCTCGCGCGATGCCAGCGGATGCCGGCAACAACGCGATATCGCCCGCCGGCACCCGATCGATAACGGTCAGGCGGGTGTCGGTGGTGGTACCGTGCTTGGCATAGACGGCGCCGTCAATCGCCGCCGAGAACACGACCTGTCCCTGATCCTGAAGCCGCTTGAAGGAGTCGGTCCACACAGGGTTGTCGGGGGCGACGTTCGCGCCGGTGATGGCGACCAGGCGCCCGCCTGCTGGAAGACGGGCCAACGCCGAGCCGACGTGCTGTAATGCCGCATCTGCCATCGCGCGATCGACGTGGACTGCGGCCGAGAACGGCGGGTTCATCAGCACGACGCTCGGCACGGTACGCGCATCGAGGTGGTCGTTGATGTGTGCGGCGTCAAACCGCGTGGTGGAGATGGCAGGAAAGATCTGCCCGAGAATGCCGGCGCGGCTCTCGGCGAACTCATTGAGGACGAGGGAGGCGCCAGCCAGTTCCGCGAGAACGGCCAGATGGCCGGTACCGGCCGACGGCTCCAGCACGACATCGGCTGGCGTGATCGCGGCGGCCACGCTCGCGACATACGCCAATCCGATCGGCGTCGAGAACTGCTGGAGCGATTCGCTTTCCTCGGACCGGCGTGTCTGGGTCGGAAGGAGGCTTGCGATCCGCATCAGCATCGACAGCATGTCGGCTGGCGACGCCGCCTTGGCGCGCATGGCGGCGCCATGCCGCCGCAGGAACAGGACGGTCGCCGCCTCGCAGGCGTCGTAAGCGGTCTTCCAGTTCCAGGCGCCGGTCGCATCGGAGGTGCCGAACGCTGCCTGCATGGCGTGGCGCAGAACGGCGGCATCGATGCGACGTCCCTGTTCGAGATCGGTCAAAAGCTGTCGCGCAGCCCTGACGACTGCGGATGCGACAACGGCGGTGGCACGCATCGAGAGCGGCGCGGCGCTGGCGCCGCCGACGAGAGGTTCGGTCATGGCAGGATGTCTTTCGGAGAGCGGGAAAAGGCCGAACCGCCCGGCGCTCTCCTGACACCGCCGCGGTTCAAACCCTTCCCGGCCCACCTCTCCCTCTGGATCTCACCCAGAAGAAAGGGCCCGGCGACCAGCGCCAGACCCTTTGAGCGAACTATCCCAATCGGCGATCACTTGTTGGAACCGTGCTCGACGGACGAGGTGTCAAAGCCGCCAGGTCGCAACGATTTCTTGTTCCCGGCGGTGATAATCGAGCATCTCGCGGTAGAACCGCTTGCGCGCTATGCGACACCGGGGGTCGCGAAGCGCTTGCCGAGTGAGCTTGCGCGCTGCCGCGCGAACCACCGCACGCCAACTATCATGCACGGTGATATTCAGGCGCAAATACGTGCCGTACATAGTCAAGCTCCTTCTGCAGTCGAAGAAACCGGCGGCTCGGGCTCGCACGAGATGCGCCGCGTGCGGCTCATCCAGGGTTCGGGACGGATGCACCTCACCCAATCGGCGAAGGACGGGATGTGTCCGAGATCCTCGATAACGTGCTGCTCACCGACCCAGCGCGTCGGAATGACGCGGCCGGACGACAATGTGATGGTCGGACAAAAGATGGTCTCGGCCATGAAGATGCCCTCGGCGTGATGGCGGAGCGCGCGGTGCCGAAAATCCGCCGTGATCTGCTTGCTCGCATCGAACCAGTTATGGATCGGCAGATAGTCATCGACTGCCCCGCCCCACTTCTTCACCGAGGAGAGCGAATGATGATAGGGATGCGCCATTGCTTCCTCCCTCAGAACACATGCTGGGTGTATTCGGAGGTTTCGATCCGCTCATTGAAGTTGAGCGTGATCGTTCGCTCGGCGACGTCGAACAGAAAGTCACCGTAGGCGCCCTGGTTATTCTCCCATCCGGAGTAGGTCTGCTCGAGGAGGTCGTAGACAAGCTTCTCGATCGCGTCCTTCACGGAGAGGGTTTGCCGCGTGACAATCTGGTTGCCGCATTCGACCCGCGCAATCTCGACATGGATGCTCTGGAGATCCGTGTCACCGCCCTCTCCGTCCGCGACAGCGCCGTCGATTTGCCCCTCATCGGCATAGCCGTTGAATGTGACCTCCGCGGTGTCGATGCGCGCACTGGCGAGCGCGTCGAACAACGCTGTCTTGTTCTCGGAGAGAGTGGACTTGCATAGTCTGATAAATTCCTGGTCCCGCAGGGCCAGGAGGCAGAATCGAAACCCGAGCCGGGTGTTGAAGTATCGTCAGTCATGATGGTGCTCCCAAGACGATGAAGCCCGGCGCGAGGGCCGGGCCGAGAGATGAAGGGGAAGTGGTAAAGAACTGCGGGGCGGCGGATGCCGCCCCGCAGCGATGGCCTATTCGGCCGCGACGGCGTGCGGCTGCTCGCTCTCGTCGCCGTCGGTCGATGCCTCGTCACCGCCGGAGAGGAATTCGGGAAGCGGCTCGGACGGCGCGTCAGAGCTGTCCGAAGGCGAAGCCACGGCGGCGACGCGCAGCGGCTCGGGGAGCCAGCCGGCGCCCTCGAGCAGGCGTTCGGCTTCCTTCGCCATCTCCGATTTCTTGAGATGGTCGATGAGCTGAGCCGAGGATTCGCCCCTCGCCTCGCGGATCGCATCGAGGATACGGCCCTTGGTGACACGGCCGAGATAGTTGTCGACCGTCGGACGCCAGCCGGCCTCCACCATGTCGAGACCAACTGCACGGGCGAGCCGATCAGCCTGATCGAGACGGCGCTGCAGCCCATGGCTGGTAATGCCGGGCCCGCCATGGCGATCGACCTTCTCGAACAGGGCATTCACGCCGAAGGAAACACAATGGGCGAGCAAAGCCAGCCGGCTGGCATCGTCGAGCGCAACCAGCCAATCCCACAGGGCAGCCTCGTCGGTCGGCATGTCGGCTCTCCAGCCCTCATGCCGAGTGGCGATCGATCTGGCGGACGCGCTTTCCTTCAATTCGGGCGCCTGGATGGAAAGCTGCACGTGACGCACGCCGGCCTCGATACAGCATGGACCGCAAATCCGATGGAAGGCGTCGAGGCAGAGCTTGTGCAAGAGCGCCGTCATCGCGACCTGCGGTTGGGCCGCAACCGCGTCCTGCAGCGCCAGCGTCCGGTGCGCGGTGAGCTCGATGACGAGCCGGTCGGGCAAGGGCCGGATGGCATCATCCTCTTCCTCATCCGGCGGTACCTGCCCGGCCATGGTAATCACACTGCCCTGGACCGGAGCTGTGGGTTGAGCACCATCGTCGGAGCCAGGCGTTGCGGGGCCGGATTCAGGATCGGGCTCGACTACTGCCGCAGCGAACGCCGCTTCGTCCTCGCCGCGGACATAGCCGCGCGCGACCTGTACCGTCCCATCGGTATCGATGCTGACGAAGGCGCCGGCGTGCGGAATGGCGGCCGCGTCGAAAATATGCGGCCAGTCCTCGAAGGCCGCGAGGGCCTGCTCGAGTTCGCCGAGGCGCGTGTCCGCCTCATCCGGTATTTCGTCAGCATCCTCGTATTTCTCCTGGAGCGCCGTATACTCGGCTTGGAGCGCATCGAGGCTTGCTTGTTCCTCAACGGTGAGATCGGCCGGTTCGCTTTCGAGCCGGCGCAGCCCGTGATCGTAACCGTAGGGGAAGCTCGGGGCGACCTCGATCCACTTCCAACCTTCGGCAGCGATCTTCTCGGCTTCGGTGCGGAGCCTCTCGGCGACAAGACGCTCGAGCAGGGCGATGTCCTCGAGCCAGCCGCCGCCGTCTTCCTCGAAGAGATCGCGCAGCACATTGCCGCCGGCCGCCTCGTAGGCGGCGACGCCGACGAAACGGGCGCGCTTGTCGGAGGCCTTTACCGCGCGCTCGGTCAGAACGCGCCTGATCTGATACGGCTCGTCATAGCCCGACCGGTTGACGTTCTCCCAGACCTGCTCTTGCCGCGCGTGATCGTCCGTGACGGAGAACGCCATCAACTGCTCGAGCGACATGCCATCGTCGGCATAGACGTCGAGCAGTTTTGGAGAAACGGCCGCAAGCCGAAGGCGCTGCTTCACGACACCGACGGATACGAAGAAGATGGCCGCGATCTCCTCCTCGGATTTGCGTTGTTCGCGCAGGGTCTGGAACGCGCGGAACTGGTCGAGAGGATGAAGCGCGACGCGATGGACGTTTTCGGCAAGCGAGTCCTCTTCCGCCGAAATCTCACCGCCGGCATCAGCGACGATGCAGGGGATCGGCGCGGTCTTCGCGAGACGCTTCTGCTTGATCAGGAGCTCAAGCGCGCGATAGCGGCGACCGCCGGCTGGCACCTCGAACATGTCGGTCTCCTGGCCGTCGGCATCGAGGACTGGCCGGACATTCAGGCTTTGCAGGAGGGACCGACGTGCGATGTCTTCGGCAAGATCTTCGATCGAGATACCCGCCTTGATGCGGCGGACATTGGATTGGGACAGCACGAGTTTGTTGAAGGGAATGTCGCGCGACAGCGACAGCTTGATCTTCTGAACGGCTTTTGCCATGTCAGTTTCTCCAGAACGGCCGGCCGAAAGCCTCTCTCTCGGCCTCCAAGCCGTTCACGGAGCGAAGCGCCGCCCTCTTGCTCTCAGAGGACGGCGCCACGAAGGAGACGAAACGGAAAAACGCGGAAGAAGCAAAG
This sequence comes from Bradyrhizobium sp., assembly GCF_052389815.1. GTDB lineage: Bacteria > Pseudomonadota > Alphaproteobacteria > Rhizobiales > Xanthobacteraceae > Bradyrhizobium. The sequence continues at coordinate 147,998 of NZ_JBQTHN010000005.1, forward strand.
CCGAGGACACGGGAAGTTCGCATGCCCGGCTTCGTGGTAATCAGGCGACGCGATCCAAGAGCTTCTTCGCCTTCGTCTCCATGTCCAGGCGTGCGTCTTGGTGAGACTTGTCGCGGGCGACGGCGGTGATGCCCTGCACGAAATCGAAGATGCTTTCAGGCGGGCGGCCTTCCTCCGCCAGCACTGCATCGATCACCTTGCCTGTCTCGGCCTTCGAGAAGCCGCGGCGACGCAGGAACTCGGTGCGATCGTCGTCGTTACGCGCCACGATTCGCTCGCGGGCGGCTTTGATGCCATTGACGAAGGGCATGGGTGAGGAGTTGGCGAAGTTCAGCAGCGCCGGGGCCGCTTCATGGGCGAAACGATTTGCGGCGTATTTGGAGTGGCGAATAGTGATCTCCTCGAAATCCTCCACGCCCCACAGATTGCGGTTTTGGCAGACTGCACGGAGATAGAAGCTCGCCATGCCGAGCGTCTTCGCCCCAACCTCCGAATTCCAGCAATAGAAGCCTCGGAAAAAGAGGTCGGGCGAGCCGTCACGGAGACGACCGGCTTCGATCGGGTTCAGGTCGTCAACCAGGAAAAGGAAAACGTCCCTGTCCGATGCATAGAGGGTCGTCGTGTCCTTGGAGATGTCGACACGAGGATTGTAGGTCCCGGTCGACCAGTTGAGCACACCCGGCACCTTCCACCGCGTATCGCCAGTTCCATTGCCGGCGATGCGCTGGACGGCCTCGACTAACTCGTGGTCGAAAATTCTGCCGTAGTCTGGGCTCGTGACGGCGCGAAGCTCGACTCGGCCATCGTCAGTTTCGAGCGTCTTGATCTGTTCGGCCCGATTGGCGGTCAGGCCATATTGCAGGTTGATCCCTGCGAGTGCCGCGGGAAGTTGCCGCAGGTAAGCGGCCGGCGCGCCAACCTGGCTTGCAAGCTGGCCGAAGCTCCAGTGGGTCGGCGCGACTGGCCTGTCCGAGCCGGGCAACATCAGCGCCAAGCGCTCCGGGTCCTCGCGGCTTGCCTCCACATGGATGAGCGCGCTTTCCACGACGCGCGTCCGGCTGCGGTCCGTGCGATCACGTACCGTGCGGGCCAGTTCGTTGAGCGACAGATAACGCTGATCCGCCGGACGGGAAAACCACTCCGAGGACACCCGACCGACGCGCTCTCCGCGACTCACATCCACTCTGTAACCGCCGTCGGCGTCGCGGCGGGCATCAAGAACCTGCGTATTCATGGGAGCAATCTCCATGACGGGCGCCGGAAGACTCTCCTCCGGTCCTCAACCCGTCACGGCAAGCGCCGCCCCACTCTTCCTCTCTCCTGCATCGTCTATCGCCGACGCCGACGAAATTCCGCTCCCGCCGCATCTTCCGTCAGGGATGGAAGCCCGAAGGGTGAAAACCCGGCTCAAGCCGGGTTTTAGCGTCAGCCGACAGCCCGGTCCCGCAGGGAGACGGCAAACCACTGGGCTGCCGATCAGCAAAGTCTGACGATGAACCTATTGCGCTTTTCTCAAGCCATACGATTCTGCGTGCCCACGAGCATCCGCATGTGGATTTCAGCAACAGGTATCGTCACAGCGGTTGCCCCTCCAAGCCGATGCCAGACTCAGGTCAGCTCGACGTCCTCGCGCGTCTGCGTCTGCGCGTCATAGATTCTGATTCTGAGCATGGGAAAACGCTTTTTCAGTTCTTCCGCGCCCATCTTGGCTCCGTCCCTGGTCGCAAATTCGGCCTTGAGTCGACCATCAACTTCCAGCGCATAACCTGACGCCGGTAATTCACGGGCAGCAGCAACCATCTCATTCCCTTTGCGCAGTGAGGAGGTGATGGCAACTGCTTAGCGCGAGTCGCACAAATCGCACCAGCTCACTCCGATGTTGATTTGGCCCTCTTAACTCTTGAAACTCCGATTCGCTGCATGAAGGCGCATTCAGGGATGTGCGTTCGCATCATCCGAGCAGTTGGAAGGGGTGCCGCCCGCCCTGATGCACACGCGGAACAACCATGGGGCCACGTAGCTGCCTGCCCACATGCCGCGGCCCGCACGATCGGCATCGCGCTCGGCAGCGGCATACCTCCCTTTCGAATATTGCGGCCAATCCAGCGCGAGATCATTGCGAACAAGCCATTCCCCGAGATCGGTGCCGCCAACCGAACAGGTCGCTACACTCCGTCCGTATTGATCCTCGGATACGCGTGTACAATTGACCGGCCGCCGTGCGATGAAGGTGTCGAGATCATTGGCTGCGTTCGCGCCGCAGCGATACAGGTTGCTGTCCGAATCTCGGCATAGCTGGCTGCTCTCAGGGGCATCGACTCCCCAGAGCCGGATGCGCGTCCCATGAATTTCCAGCGTGTCGCCGTCAATGACGCTGGCCTGCCCCACGAATTCGTCGGCCACCACCGCGCTCGACAGCAGCAGGAGCATCGATACAAGGACTCGGCGTTTGCTCATGATGTTCGCTACCATCGATTAGCGTAGATCGCGGAGATTGGATTTCGGCCAGTTCTTAGGCGGCTTCAATGCAGGCAGGTTCACTGGCCGCTCGGGATAGTGAAACTCCGTGCCGCGCAGCCAGCGCCCCTCGAACCGCTCCCAGAACAGGATGGCATCCATCTGCCAGGTAAACTCGTAGACTCTCCAAACGCCGTCATTCTCAATCACCTCGCCGGTCGCATTGAGCGGCAGGCTGTTCAACCTGCAGAGCGCGTAGATTTCATCCCAGTGCTCGCGGATGTAACGGTCTTCGAGCGCGACGTGGTATGGCCGGTCTTCGCGCCAGCGCGGTCCGCCGCCCCGCGGATAGAAGCCCTGGCGCGGCATCATGAATTCGGGAATGCGTGCGATCGCCTTACCGATGCGGCGGGCCTCATCGGCGGATAGCTTGCTGACGCCGAAGCTGTAGCGCTGCGCGTCATCACGGCAATAGAGCCATGCCAAGGTCACGCCGTTGGCGTCCTTGACCACGTAGCACTCCGAATTTTCCCGGATCAGCGTCCAGGGCGGCTTGAAACGGCGGCTTGACTCCATGAGAACAAAATAGGAACATACGCCATCGACGGTCAACCTGGAACAGAGCCATGTTCTCGGTCTCTCAGCCGAACGAACAGGACGATGGTCTTGAAGCCGCCGTTGACCAGGCAATCGCCGTCTGCGACGGCGATCCGCGTGCGGCTGTTCGCGCGCTAATCATTGCGAACAATCTCTTGGAATCGGAGATAGCGGAGTTGAGGAAGGCCGTATCGCATGCTTACACACGCGGACGCTTTCGGACCTACACAGGATAGAGTCAGAGTGTGGTGACGCAGCGATGAAACATCAGGACAGGCTTTCCTTCATCACGGACGATCAGGCCGAGCAGATGGGAGCCGACATGGCGATCCAGTTCATGCTCGCGACACTGTTTCAGCTCCTGTCGGAAATGGCGGATGACCCGCGTGGCTTCCGTATGGATGTACATAGGGAACTTACCGATCTCGTGGCGAGCTATAAGCTGCCACCGATGCCAGGGGATACTGAGCGAAAGGTTCGAGCTGCCGCCTGCAAGATTCTCGACGGCATCATGATGCGATCATTTGAACAGAACGGGGTGAGGAAGTCATCGTGACGGCTGGACATGCAGACCAAGCGATGTTCGGTCACGCAGAGCGCCGCGGCCTGGCAATGTCGTTGTCCGTCGTGAGCGACCGCTGAAATGTGCAATTTATATTCAATCACGACCAACCAGGCGGCGATTGCCGGCCTGTTCAGACGCATGAACCAGTACGTAGGCAACCTGCCGGCGATGCCCGGTGTTTTTCCGGACTATCCGGCACCGGTGGTCCGCAATTTCGGCGATGCTGAAGAGATGGTGTCGATGCGGTGGGGCATGCCGCCGCCACCAAGGACCGGCGGTCCGCCGGTAACTAATATTCGCAACACGTCCTCTCCCCACTGGCGCGGCTGGCTAAAGCCAGAGAACCGCTGCCTTGTGCCGGCGAACAGCTTCGCCGAGTACGCGCCCGAAATGAACCCGGAGACCAAGAAGAAAGACGTCGTCTGGTTTGCGCTCGACGACAGCCGACCGCTGTTCATGTTCGCCGGCATCTGGACCGAGTTCAAGGGCGATCGCGGCACGAAGTCGAAGCCGATCCCCGGCCCTCACCTCGTCTATGGTTTCTTAACGACATCACCGAACGCGATCGTCGCGCCGATCCATCCGAAGGCAATGCCGGTGATCCTGACGACCGAGGAGGAACGCGACGTCTGGATGCGCGCTCCGTGGGATGAGGCGAAGGCGCAGCAGCGTCCTTTACCTGACGAGGCGCTAAAGATCGTCCTGCGCGGCGAAGACAAGGAAGACAAGGCGGCGGCGTAGGCCCGTATGCATGGAGCGCCGGAACACAGGGAGCGACAAGGACGCTCTCTACTGGGGTCGCAGCGTGGATGATCTCATTGCGATTTGAGCGAGAATCATCGAGCGTGCAGTTCTAACAGGGGGACGATCGTGCTCGCGTCGACGGCCGCATCATATCTTGAGACGCTCAACCCGGAACAGCGTCGAGCCGTCGAGCACGGGGTCACCGCTGACAGTCATGTCGGAGCTCCCCTGCTGGTCATCGCTGGCGCCGGATCCGGCAAGACGAATACCCTTGCCCACCGTGTTGCCCACCTCATCGTCAGCGGCGCCGACCCGCGTCGGATCTTGCTGATGACGTTCTCGCGGCGCGCTGCATCCGAGATGTCAAGGCGCGTCGAGCGGATCGCTCGTAAGGTGCTTGGCGCTGATGCCGGGATCATGACGGACGCGCTCAGTTGGGCCGGCACGTTCCATGGTATCGGTGCCCGGCTGCTTCGCGAATATGCCGACCAGATCGGCCTCAACCCTGCATTTACCATTCACGATCGTGAGGACTCGGCCGATCTGATGAATCTGGTCAGGCACGAGCGCGGGCTCTCGAAGACCGAAAGCCGCTTTCCTACGAAAGGCACGTGCCTTTCGATCTATTCACGCTGCGTCAACGCCGAGGCCGAGCTGGACCAGGTGCTCGGAGCGTCTTACCTGTGGTGCGCCGGCTGGGCCAATGAACTCAAGGAACTTTTCGCGGCGTACGTCGAGGCCAAGCAGAAGCACAACGTTCTCGATTACGATGATCTCCTGCTCTACTGGGCACAGATGATGTCCGATGCCGGCATCGCCGACGATGTCGGCGGCCGCTTCGATCATGTCCTCGTCGACGAATATCAGGACACGAACCGTCTGCAGTCATCGGTTCTGCTCGCTTTGAAGCCGGGAGGCCGTGGCCTCACCGTGGTCGGCGACGATGCGCAATCGATCTATTCCTTCCGCGCCGCGACTGTCCGTAACATCCTGGACTTCCCCGACCAGTTCAGTCCAATGGCGGAGATCATCACCCTGGACCGCAACTATCGTTCGACGCAGCCGATCCTTTCCGCGGCAAATGGCGTCATCGATCTCGCGAGGGAGCGCTTCACCAAGAACCTGTGGACGGAGCGGACCTCGTCGGAAAAACCTCGCCTCATCGCGGTGCGGGACGAGGCGGACCAGGCGCGGTACATCGTCGAGCGCATTCTCGAAACCCGCGAGGAAGGGGCTCTCCTCAAACAACAGGCGGTGCTTTTCCGTACGTCCTCGCACAGCGGGGCGCTGGAGGTCGAACTCACCCGTCGCAACATCCCGTTCGTGAAGTTCGGCGGTCTGAAGTTTCTCGACGCGGCGCACGTCAAGGACCTGCTCGCACTGCTGCGGTTCGTCGAGAATCCCCGCGATAGGGTCGCTGGGTTCCGCGTGTTGCACCTGTTGCCGGGTATCGGTCCTGCTTCCGCGCAGCGCATCCTCGATCAGACGGCAGAGGCCACCGACCCGCTCGGCGCGCTCTGTACCCTTCCCTCCCCGCCTCGCGCTGGCGACGGTTGGGCCAATTTCGTCGAAACCATCGGAAACCTTCGATATTCGGAATGGCCATCGGGCATGGAGCGTGCCCGCCTCTGGTACGAACCACATCTCGACCGTATCCACGAAGACGCCGAAGTCCGTCGCGCCGACCTCGTTCAACTTGAACAGATAGCCGGCGGATACCTTTCGCGCGAACGCTTCCTCACCGAACTCACCCTGGATCCGCCGGATGCGACGAGCGACCAGGCCGGCGTGCCGTTTTTAGACGAGGACTATCTCATCCTGTCGACCATCCACTCGGCAAAAGGCCAGGAATGGAAGTCGGTGTACGTCCTCAACGTGGTCGACGGCTGCATGCCATCCGACCTGGGAGCCGGCACCTCCGCCGAACTCGAGGAGGAGCGCCGCCTGCTCTACGTCGCGATGACGCGTGCAAAGGACCATCTCCATCTAGTAGTGCCGCAGCGCTTCTTCGCTCACGGTCAACACTCACAGGGTGACCGGCACGTTTATGCATCGCGAACCCGCTTCATTCCCGAGAAACTGCTCGCCCTGTTCGAGCGCACGAATTGGCCGGTTGCATCCCCGGGCGCGGCCGCCCGTGGCCCAACCCAAGGCCCACGAATTGATATCGGCGCTCGCATGCGCGGGATGTGGCGCTAGCCTGTGGCTAAGACCGCGATTGGATGCGGGGTCTTTTCCTTGGACCGTTCGACTCAAAACTCCATGTTATACTGGCGCCATGAGCAAACGGCATGTTGGCAAGATCTGCGTCTACTGCGGCACCGCGCCTGCCGAGACGATGGATCACGTGTTCGCGCGGGAATTTTTCCTGGTGAGCCGCCGCGCGAACCTGCCCAAGGTGCCCACCTGCAGCGCGTGCAACGGCGTCAAGAGCGGCCACGAGCACTATTTGACCACGGTGCTGCCGTTCGCCAGCAACCATCAAGACGCGCCCCTGGTGCTGTCCCAGATGGTGGAGCGGCGCCTGGATAAGAACGCCAAGCTGAAGCGCCAACTGGCAGCCGGTCATCAGCAGGAGCTGACTCTCCAGAATGGCCTTTTCTTGCCGGCCATGACGTTGCCCTTTGACGGCGACCGTGTCGGGGAACTGTTCAAGTTCATCACCCAAGGGCTGCTCTATCACCACTTCAAGGTCATTCTCGATCGGCAAAAGACGGGATCTGGGCGGGCTTCCTCAACCGCCCCGGCGAGGAGATGCACCGGAAGCTCCTCGCGGCGCAGAATGCCCGCGCTCGGGTAAAGGGCGACATCGGCGGCGGCGCCTTCGTCTACGAGGGGGCGCAAGGCGTGGATTCCCCGGAGATGTCGATCTGGATCTTTCACCTGTTCGGCGGCATTCGCGTCAGCGGCGATGCCGCCGAGCCCGACGCCATGACGCGGGTAGTCGGCGGGGTGACCGCCTCGCAACGAGTTCTCCGGCTGCTTGATGATGGCCAAGGCTCCGACTCTCCAACAGCGGCTTAACTGCCATAAGAGAGACGAGCGAGAGCCGCAAAATGCCAATACGCAAGAAGTGGAAGCCAAAATGGAGCGAGCCATGCCCATGCGCCTCCGGGAAGAAGTACAAGGATTGCTGCTGGCGGCGCCTGCCAGACTTTGACATAGGTAAGGCATACACGGCGGCCCTACGGGAAAAGAATTTGGACCGGGCGCTTCTTGCAACACGCGCCGACGTCACGCAGTACACGATATGGCACAAGACAAACACCGCACCAGCGCTGGCGGCAGGCGGCGTCGGACTGCAGCTGCTTCGCATCGACGTGAACGCACTGGGGGCTTACGTTGGCCGCTTGTCCTCACTGTATTTTCACCTTGGGCTTTGGAAAGACTGGCCCGCCGTGCTGGATCGGCTTCGCACCAACATCCAGCATCCTGCCTGGTACAGGAAGATCGCGTATTACCTTTCGTTCTACTACCTCAGTCCCGGCGGTGATCGCGCAAAAGCCCGGCAAGAGCTGGCGAAGGCAGGCCCGATTACGAAAAAGGAAGAGGACCTTGAGCTTCTGCAGCTGTATGTCGATCTTGAATTCGATGATCTGCCATTCGCAGCTCGAATGGAAATATTAGACCGCATCCTCGAACTGGATAACGATCGCGAAAACCAGCTGCAGTATCGGGGAGCCAAAGCCGTTCAATACTTCATGATCGGTGACGCGCAAACCGCCGCGCAACAGTTGGCCGAAGTCATTGGCTTTGTGCGGCAGACCGAAGCGGATGAGCCGCTGGAGGGGTACGAGAAGCACCTATATGGCAGGCTCCTTCAACTGCTCGGCAGCTTGAAGCGTTACAAGTCGACGCTCAAGGAGTCGGCATTGCAATTTCATGCGCTGCTGCTTGAGGATCGCTGGACACAAAGCGGCAGGGCCGCCATCCAACGCGAGTTAGGCGACAGCTACCGATATGCCGATGAGTGGGATCAGGCAGAAATGGCTTATCGTCAGGCAATTGCGCTTGGCGGGTCTCACCTCGATAAGGTCCACGTCGCGGAATGCTTGCTCTATCGCAAGCAAATCGATGCTGCCGCTACCGAGATCGACACCGTAAAGCGAGAGACCCTGCCGCGACATGAGTTCGAGGATTTTGTTTTCGCTTATGCTGCAATCGCGATTTGGTCGGCAAAAACTGACCGCCTGACCGAGGCCAAAACGCTTCTTCGAGCTCTAGGTCCGGCCGAGCCAATCTTCAATGATCGCCGCCTGAACCTGCTGCTCCGGGTGACGGAAACTCTTGCCAGCGGCACCCCGTCTGCTGTGGCGAAAGCAGACAGCACGCCCAAAGGCGGGCTGGCGACAGTTGCCAGTTTCTTTGAGCTAAAGCCGAACATCGCCGGGATTGGGTTCAACTTCAACGCGATGATCGACTATTTCGCCCGAAAGAAAACCAAGGGCGAACCTAATAAGTCCGACTGATGCTGGCCCATCGCGAAAACCGCGATTCCACGACTATCGCCAGCCCATGTATGCTGCAAGACGGCTGAGACTGTCGATCGCCAGCTTGTAATAATCAGCGGACTTGTTCGCAAAACCGGCCTTGAGGATGGCGGCATTGATTTCCGGGACAGCCCAACCCTCGAGTATCTGCCGCCTGGTTTGTCCGTCCCAACCCGCGCGCCCCATGGGGCTCCAGGCGAAATCGCGACCGCCTGTTTTGCTGAGGGTCGCTTGTAAATCCTCCAGCGAGGTCGATAGCGTCAGGTGCGCCAGCGCCGCCAACATCTCAAACTCCTCAAATAACCTGGTGAACTCGCCATTCATGAAAATGAAATCGGTGCACCAGGCGGGCAGAACATCGTGGAGGTGATCGCTGAGCGGCGTCTTCCGCTTCTCTAGGCCTTCCAGGGTCTTCCAGGCGTCAGTGCCACCTCCTTCCCAAGAGCCGAGCAGTAAACGCTTTACAAGGGGTTGAGGCTCGCGTTCATGTGGCACAGTCGTCGCGAACAGCTTAAACAGGTCTCCATATCGGCGGGCCTTCAGCAACCCGATACCATAGGCATAGAAGAGCAACACGGCAGGATAGGTGCGCAGATTGATCAACACCGTCAGCCCGCCAACCACTTCGGCCTGCGAAAACCGCGCAATGTACTCGACGGCTTGCGCAAATTCGGTGCCGGTGCCCCAACGGCCGAGCACTCCAAAGATCCTGGCGAGCGGTTCGGTCAACGCCTCGTAACGGGCGACGGTTTGCGCGTAGCGCTCCGGCGACCATGCGCCGCTCGGTTCAAATTCCTTTTCCTTTATCGCCTTGGCGAGCCGCGCGGCCTCGTTACCGATCAGCTCGTCTAGCTGGATGCGAAATTCAGGCTTGCCGAGGTATTTCTTCGCGCTCGTGACCATCAGCTCAATGCTGAGCGGGTTTTCGCGCTGTAGCTCTGCCTGGGCGGAAAGCTTGCCTTCGAGGTCTTCAAAGAAGCTGTCAGCATTGTCGATCGTGATGATTCTGCCGGCCCGATGCTGCACCAGGTCGGCCGCAATCTGAGACGGCTTGCCGCGAGCAGCAAAGAATAGCGGATAGCGGCGGTTGGGCGCCCGGGTGATGCCGCCCCGGAGTGCCGCATCCCAATCGCCCGACCAGCCCGCAATGATGAGGCCGTGCTCGTCAATGATCCGGTCAAGCAAGGCGTTCGTTTCCGGCGAATAAGCGCTTAACTCCTGGTCGGTATTGCGAATCCGCGTGTCGAGATAGTCTCCATGAACCTTGACCAGGTAGCACCTGCTGTGGGTCAGCGGGACTGCGCCTTTGAGATCGTCATCTGACTTGATGACGGTGGGCTCAATGCCGGCCTCTCGCAAGGCGTTTTCCATCAGCCGGTCGAAATTGGTCGTGATGATGACGCGAATAAAGCCAGCGCGCACGAGCCTGGCGATGGCATGGTGGGCGCGCGTGGGTACCTTGCGGCCCTCCGCAATCTCTTCTTCTGTCGGCTCGATATACGAGTGCAGGATCGATCGCCGTTCATCTGGCGTGCTAGCGAGCTGATCGAGAAGCGCCGAATAGTTCGCCTCCGCGCCGTATTTGTCGCCGTACCACTTGGCCCAGTCGGGTTGGCCGGTGACGCCTTCGAGGGCCGCAACCCTCTTGATCAAGTCCAGCGTCACTTCCCAGCCGGTCGGGATATACGCTGCACGCGATACACCAGATCCCAAGAGGAGGGCATAGACCCCTTTGTTTTCGTAGACCGAGAAAGCCAGCGCTGTGATGGGATCAATCATTGAAAATCTTTCCCCAAATGATGCCAAGCGCCTTCATCGCTGCCTCAAGTCCCGGCGGTATCTGTATTCCTTGTGCTCTGCCATGCCTGTGCCCACCCCTGTTTGGTACAGCTCACTTACTTCTTGGTGAGATTCCGCAGTCTCGCGTGCAGTAGATTCGCCGGAAGCCGCACCAGCGGGTCGTCCTGCCAAGCGGTAAGGCATTGGATCAGCTTGTGAGCCGTAACGAGGCCCCGGCTGTGGATCTCATCGGTGACCCAGAGCACGCCACGAACTTCGCAGCCCTTGGCGACAGCAACAGTGCGCAATTTGCCGTCACCGGTCAGCAGGATCGATTCCTTGAGGTCCTCGGCAAGGACCAAAGAGAAGCAGTCCTCCGCACTGAGCTTGGCGTTGACGGACTGGATCGCAATGGCTCGGCCAACTTGTCCGGGATCGAGATCAATCTGTTCCAGACCAGCCCCCGTAAGACGCTGCCAGTCCTTCTCAGTGAAATCGAGAAGCTCATTGTGCGCGACAGGCAAGGCGACCACAAAACGGTAGGGCAGCTGAAGCATGACTTCAACCAGACCTACCTTATTCAGGTCGATCAGGCAGCTCGCATCATTGATGACGATGCGGCGCGGTTCACTGCTGGCCTTTGACCGCGCGCTCGACATCTGCAATGGGCCGTCTCAACAAGCCGGCAGCCTTGGTTGAGGGGATAATGCCTTCCGCCAACGCGCGATAAACATGAGTCTCGAACCGCTGAGGCTTTTCCAACCTCGCCGTTTCGCCGTCCGTACTTAGCTCTTCCGGCTCTGACTTAAGCCACGCCCGGGCCGGGGTTCGGAATAGGTTCTTCAAATTGGCCTCTGAAATGATTCCGACGTCCTTCAGTCGATATAGCAAGGCCCACATCGATACACCATAAAGGTGTTTGAGCCGAACAAGCTCTTTATAGGCGAATGCGGTTCGGCCGGTCCCGACTTCCTCCTTCAGGTGCTCTGCTGGCACCAAGAACGCGCCTGCGAACCGGTCCATCGCCTTTTCAGGTTTGGCTTTCTTGCATTCGCCGATCAGGGCGTGCGCAAGTTCGTGCGCCAGGGTAAACCTGTTGCGTTCAACGTTGACGTTGCGGCGTACCACGACGCGTATGGGTGGCTTCTTCGCTGGTCGCTTCACATGGCAGGTCAGCCCATAAAATCCGTCGTGACCGTCGATCTCAATAACCCGCACGTTCCGTTCCTCCAGCAGCGAGGTCATGCTGGGGATCGGGTCTCCGCCTAGATTCCACTTCTCGCGGAGCCAGGTGGCGCGTTTCTCCGCGTCGTCGAGATCATCGACGTCGACCGGCTTAATTTCATCCAAATCGCTGGGCTTTTCCGGCAGATCAAGGATGTCCTCGATTGCGAGGTAGCGCTCGATATGGTCGATCACTTCGGCCTCGACCAGCGCGCGCTCTTTTTCAGACGTGCCAGAGCGCTTGCGAAACTCGACGCCGTCGAGCGCAGTCACCTGATTGCTCATCAGGAAATCCAACGAGACCCCAAGCGCCTGGGCGAGCCCCACGAGGACGCTCGAACTCGGTAGCATTTCACCCAGCTCGTACTTGTTGATCGCCTGCGGCGTCACCTTCGGGGTCGCCTTCTCCGCCAAGGCCGCCAACGACAGTCCGGCCCGCAACCGCGCGAGCCGAAGCCTTTCTCCAAATGCCATGATTCCGTGTCTCCCTTCGCGTAGTTGACATTTGTCTTTTTATGTGCAATTTATCAACCAACGGTTAATATATAGGTCAAAACCTCTAGCATATCAACCGGAGTGTACCACATCTGGGCACCTTTGAGGCCGGTTAGCCACAAGAAGTGGTTCCGGCCCGGCCCGCAGATCATGAAGGAGAATCGGCATGTCCGAGACTGCAGAAAAGGTGAAGACGATCACCATCATCGTGGACGGCACCCCGCACGAGGTGCCGAAAAAGGAGAAGATCACCTACGCCGAGGTCGTGACGCTGGCGTATCCGGACTATCCGCAGCACCCCGAGATCACCTACTCGGTGACCTACACCAAGGGTCACCACGAGGGCATTCTGCCGCCGGGCGGCAGCGTCGAGGTCAAGGACGGGATGGAGTTCCGTGTTAATCGAACTGGCCAATCATAACGACGACATCCGCCGACTCCTCGAAAAGGGCTATGCCCTGAGGTTCGACAGCGGCTATCTGGTCGTGCGCTACATTCCCTACCTGGACGCCAACAAGGCGCTCCAGGTAGGGGCGATCGTCACCAAGCTCGTGTTCATCGACAAGATGCGCGTCCAGCAACAGGACCACCAAGTATTTTTCGCCGGGTCGGCGCCACACGGCCTCGATGGCCAACCCGTCCCCAATCTGGGCGGCGGTGCCGCGTCACTCGCACTGACCAAGACCGATGTCGTGGTCGAGCGAAGCTTCTCGAACAAGCCGCCGCCGGGCCACTTCCCCGACTTCTTCGCCAAGATCGAGCACTACCTGAACCTCGTCGGCGGGCCGGCGATGAGCCTCCACGGCTTCAATCCCTTCACGTTCCGGGTTGACCACGACGTGGTCGCCGATTCGGTGTTCAAGTTTCAGGACACCATGACCAGCCGCGCCGAGATCGGCGATCTCGCTGCCGTTTTCAAGAACGAGGTCATTGCGATCATCGGCCTCGGTGGCACCGGCTGCTTCGTCCTGGACTTCACGGTCAAGACGCCGGTCCAGGAGATTCGCGGCTTCGACGGCGACTTCTACTACGTCCATAACGCCTACCGCTCGCCGGGCCATCTCGACGAGCAGGATCTCGGCAAGGCCAAGGCTGAGGTTTAACAGCGGCGGTACGAAAACTTCCGCAAGAATCTCAAGCTGGAGAAGAAGTATATCGACCGCTCGTCGGCCGCCGACCTTCAAGGTGTGACCTTTGCGTTCGTCTGCGTCGACAAAGGCTCGGCGCGGGCAGAGATCTTCGAGCTGCTGATCAGCCTTGGGATTCCCTTCATCGATGTCGGTATGGGTCTGAACCGGAAGGAAGGGCCACTCGCCGGAACGTTGCGCGCGACCTACTACCCGCCGGACAAGGCGGCGCAAGTCCGCGACATGCAGCTCGCCGAGCTGGCGGACCATCCTGATGATGAATACCGCGCCCAGGTCCAGATTTCCGAGCTGAATGCCATGAACGCCTTCCTGGCGGTCATGCGCTACAAGCAGCTGCGGGGATTCTATCTCGACAAGCAGGCGCCCTTTCACATGCTTTTCGACACCGCCGAGATCAAGCTGTTCCGCCAGGAGGGGCCGTGAACACCATCAAGCTTGAGCGGGTCCAGTACATCCCTAAGCAGCTCTCCCCCGGCATTCTCTATGTGACGGAGCGATATTCCGTGGCCGCGCATCTGTGCGCCTGTGGCTGCGGCAACAAGGTGGTAACCCCTCTTGGTCCCGTGGAATGGTCGCTCTCGGAAAACGGCGACCTGCCGTCGCTCTGGCCGTCGATCGGGAATTGGCAGCTCCCCTGCCGATCCCACTACATCATCAGCCACGGCCAGATTAACTGGGCGGGCGCCTGGGCGGACGCGCAGATCCTAGCTGGCCGTCGCGCTGAGGAGCAGCAGCGGCAAGCTTATTATGCCGAGAAGTCTCAGTTGGGTACTTTTGCGAAGATCTGGGATTGGATATTGCGCGCGATACGGAAATTGTTCGGAGGTTGAACTCCTCAGGCTCAAGACATCAACCGCAGCTCCGGTCTTCGTTGGCGAAACTCCAACGACCATCTATCGCGGTCAGGCGCACAACGGAGCCGCTCTATCTCGAACGGAAACGCAGCAAAATCAATGGAACTAGTCGATATCCTGTAGCTCAAAACGGTCTGGTTGCAGATCCGGATCGGGCTCCGTCGGCCTGGTGGCATCGACGGTTCAACGTTCCGTTCTGAATGAGAGTGGACAAAACGGACCGCGCAAGCTTTTCCAGCAACAAAGGCGAGCGTCAGCATAGCGCCATCTTGGTGCCGTCCGCTATTTCACAATGCGCTACGCTTCAAAGAGCTCTTAACTCGATCGCGATCTCAAGGTATCTGCAGAACGCATTGGCGAGCTGCATCTGCCTTGGCGTGCGACACTCCGCTTCGAAAAGTCGAGGGGACGCGACGATGAAGCAAATGCACTTTGCTCGAGAAGTGGCGACGTTCAGGCGGTTCGCGCTGTAAAGGAATTCCATGCCACGCGGGGCGTCGGAATGGCTTGAGGTCGTCATTGAGTAGATGACGATAGGCGCCTCTTGCCCCTGGAATTTATCCACGGTCCCAATGCGTGCACCAGGAATGCGCTCCTGGAGCTCGAATACCTGAGCGTTGTAGGGGGCGACGATCAGAATATCCTCAAGTCCAATCGATTTCTCTACGCCCTGCCGATCGATCCAAGTGCTGCCGGCATCTAGAATGCTTGAAACGAGGTGTCGAATCGCCTCGGCTTCCTCCTTTGCGGAGTTCTGATTACCGGTGTGCTCGATTGGCAGATATCTGAGCCCGGCTCCGCCAAGCCTACCCGTCGACCTGATTTCTTGCTTTTCAAGTCCTGCGTGCGATCGGAGTCGTCCCTCGTAGAACAGCTCAGAGTTGAAGACGCAGATATCCGGATGCAGCCGCCAGGTCTCCGCCAGGAACAGCCCGCGCTCGGGGGGAACGGTCGCGCGTGCTCCGAGGATATGATCGAGCGCCGAGACTGCAACCCCATCAGGGTGGCATCCCTGAATCGGCTGCTCGAGCTGACGCGGGTCTCCAAGAAGCACGACGCTCTTGGCAGCCTGCGACACGGCAAGAACATCCGCCAACGACATCTGGGCCGCCTCGTCGATGAAAAGCACATCTACGCTGAGGTTCGCGTCTGCCCGCGACCAAAAGAACGAGGTCCCACCGCCGACCGCGCATGTCGCGCGAAGAAGATCCAGAGCTTCCTCGTTGCTTTTCGTCAATCGCAGGGAAGGAAGACTGCTGGTTTCCTTTTCGGAAATCTTGTGAACGCATTGGAGGCACAAATCTGCGGCCGCGGCAGCGGAAATGACCTCAGTCAAGAGGTTGCGGATGACCTTGTGACTATTTGCAGTTATTCCGACCCGCTTTCCCTCGCGAACCAGGCTAAGGATCATACGTGCGGCCGTATATGTTTTTCCGGCTCCCGGCGGGCCTTGAATCGGAACGACACTCTCATCCAGGGAGACGCCGATACGCTCGGCAGCGGCCAGAGTCGTCTCCCCCGGCCGCAGCAGCGCCTGTCCTCGCAAGCGAGGGGCCAACCCCAGCAGCAGATCGCGCGCAGCGCGATATTTGCCCGGCCCCTCCATGCCGTTCTCCGCGACGTATTCTCCGAGGCGAAGAAGAGAACCCGCCTGCTCTGGATGGTCGAACGATTTGTGGGCGAAAACGGCTTCGGGGTGCAAATCGGCGGTATCGCCCCGCTTCTTTATGTCGACCGTCCGGTCCTCTTGCGATAGCGTCCACTTCTCCGAAGTGGTCTCCGCCGACGCTCCGCAGCTTGCTTTCCGCACGCACGTCAGTGTCCTGCTGCACAAACTCGTAGCGATGGATGGGCGCTTTGGCGGTCCCTCCGACGTTTCGGACGAATTTCAAACCGCCGATGCCTGCTCGTTCATGAACAAGATCTTCGGCCGAAAGGTCGCGGAGTCTGAAGTATTCCCACCAGACGGCCTTACCCTCGCGGCCGTGCCAATCGAGCATGAACGCGAGCAACCACCTTGAGTGCTGCTCCTTGCTTCGTTGAGTTACGTCGTCGGGTATGCCGTCGAGCAACCGCGAGGCCACGGCTTGCACTCTTGCCAACCAAGCATCACGCTTGGGACTGATCTCGGCCTCTTTGGGTACCGGCCGTTCGATGGTCTCGCCTACCGCGAGGAGCTCGGTCCGCAAGGATTCCAGCCAGTTCCGGAGAGCCTCCGTAGAGGTGCAGTCATCGCGATTGTAGCCTTTGATCGCCTCTTTGTGCTCCGTTGGAACGTGGGCGTCATCGGCCGTTTCCAACCGCGCCTGCGTTCTGGCGAGCACGGCCGCGACCTCCTCCAACGGTACGCTTCGTGCGAACGAATAGAGCGGCTCCAGCTTCTTGATCGAATAACTCTCCACGCTCGCGCGGATGGCGTGGCGTACGACCGAATAGAGGTCAACGAAGACCTCCGAGCGAAGAAGATCGTCCAGTTCCCTTTCCCGCGTCGCGTATCGGCCCATCAATCGCTTCAACGCGGCCGGCTCATAAGGAGCGAAGTGATAGATATGAAGGTCGGGAAAGATTTTGCGTCGCTCTGTGACGAAGTCGATGAAGCGCTCGAACGCGACCCTTTCTTCGTGTCGCGCGGATGCCCAGTCACCGACGTATCGAGGTAAGTCGTCATCGCCATTGAAGAGGTATCCGAACAGAAACTCCAACCCTCCTTCTCCGACGAAAGGATCACCCTCGAAGTCAAAAAAGATATCGCCGGGACAGGGTTCGGGAAGTCTTGAGAGCCCGAAGCCCGGCTTCGGCGGGAGTGCTTCGTAGAGCACTGCGCCCTGGGTCCGGCCTTCGACCTGTATCCTCGCCTGTTCGCGAACGTTTTCGTAACTGCGAGCAGCACCGCGATCCGGCCGCCACTGCAATGGCAACGGCAACTCGGCAAGCGCCGCCATAGTCGTCACGCCGTGCCGCTCGAGCTCTCCGATCTGCAATTTACTTATTCCCGCGACGAGCGACATATGATCGTCAGCTCGTCTCCTTTCGTCGCAGTGCCGGCGCCACCTGCAGATGTCGCAGTGCTCGACGGGTTCGGGATATGCATAGGCCGTGCTCGGAGAAGCGACGGAACGCTCGAGACTATTCCTGACGTGCCGATAATAGGCTGAATAGTCTGCGATCCTGTACTCAACCGGAACGAAGTCGGCTGCCGGCGTGACGACGTAGGCCATGGCCGGTCGCGTGGCTTGCATTTCCGCGAGCAGGTCGGAGTAAAGGCAAATCTGAAGGACCGTATTTCCTTTGGTTTCCCGCGCGAGCTTCGTGTCGGTCACCTCATACGACCAACCGCCGAAGCGGCTCGGCGTATCGACCCGACGCAAGACGTCCGCACGTCCATTCCATCTTCCCGCCTCGAGAGCCCCCTGCACGATGACGGCATCACCGCGCTCCATGGCTGATATGGTCGCGGCCACAGCAACACCGTCTACTCCGACGCCGTCCACGACCGTTACGCTTAAGCCGCCGCCCTTGAGATGGTCAACGTAGCTTCGTTCATGCAGCGCGCCGCGCTCGGCGAGCGTCGCAAGCACCGGGTCCCACACCTTCGGTTTCTGCAGCTGGCCATTGGCCACCTTCAGATCAAGTTCCGTCAGATACCGGCAGTTCAGGTGGCCGACCAGATCGCAGGCGCTCAGCTTGATGCTTCCCCCGATGCTCTGCATGCGCCCACTTGTGTCGGCTAAGCCGCCCTTCTCGTCCTTTCCGAGTCGCCTTAATCCCAATTCCCTAGGAACTCCTAGGAAATGCACTCGAAAAAGGCGAGTAAGATAGCTTATAGTCGCGCGGAACGAGTACAAGGGGGCTTGGTCGGTGCGCGATAGTTCGGTGGAAAGAGCCAGATGGCTCCGCGATTTGCTGCGTTTTCTGCCCCTCCGTAGCCAATTCGTCCTCTCGGGCAATACCCGGGACCTTCAGATGCACGAGATTGCTCCAGGCGAGGTGACGGCAACGCCACTATCCAGGGTCCTGCCGGACCGCTTGAAGGAAGCTGGCTATGCGCGTATCGCAAGCTTCGACCTTCTGAACGGATTTAGAGGGATCGAACCGGCCGACGGAAGCTTCCTGACGCAGTTGGGTCTGACGCCGACCAACGGAGCGGCCGCCGGCGGCATTGACCTCTTATCGGCCACCCTCGAAAGGCATGTCGGCGCGGAAGGGTTGCCGGTGGCGCTCATCGTCGATTTCGCGTCGAGGCTGGTCGCGCGAAACGAGGCGCTGTCGCCGGCCGAACACCAGCTTTTCTCTCGGGCTCTAATCCTCTCGCATTCGGCACGCGCGCGGCCGGCCGGCGAAAGACGCCTCCCCTACTTCAACACGATCGTCTGGATCGTCGACAAGGAGGGGGATCTGCCCGACTGGTTCCTGGTCGGAAACCCGAGGATACGACACATACCCATCGGACGCCCGGATCACGTGGCGAGAAGAAGCATGATCCGCTCCCTGGTGCGCGGCTTACCAGGCGCGCAGAAGGCGGAGCAGTGCGAACTGGACAAGTGCACCCAAGCATTCGTGGACGAGACGGAAGGCCTTCTGCTGTTAGATCTAAGCGCGGTCGCGCAGCTCGCCCGCAGCGAAGGAGTCCAGTTTGATCGGATTGCAGATGCGGTTCGACGGTTCAAGGTCGGTGTGACCGAGGATCCTTGGCGTAAGATCAGTCGCGACAAGATCAGCTCGGGTGAAGAATTTGTGAGAGGGCGCGTCAAGGGACAGTCGCATGCCGTCACCCATATGCTGGACATCGTCAAGCGCGCGGTTACCGGGATCGGTCAATCCCCTAGAGGCGGTCGACCAAGAGGTGTCGTCTTTCTCGCGGGGCCGACTGGGGTCGGCAAGACGGAACTCGCGAAGACAATCACAAGTCTGCTGTTCGGTGACGAGAGCGCCTATATCCGATTCGACATGTCGGAGTTCAGCGCCGAGCATTCGGATCAGCGGCTCATCGGCGCTCCTCCCGGCTACATCGGTTACGACGTCGGCGGCGAGCTCACAAACGCGATCCGCGAGAAGCCGTTCAGCGTCGTCCTATTCGACGAAATCGAGAAGGCTCACCCGAGAATTCTGGACAAATTCCTGCAGGTTCTCGACGACGGCGTTCTCACCTCCGGAAGAGGCGATCGCGTCTATTTCTCGGAAGCCTTCATTGTCTTCACGTCGAACTTGGGCATCTACGTGCCGGGGCCGTCGGGCGAAAGGATCGCCAACGTGACGCCCGAAGAGACGTTCGAAGGGGTAAGGAGAAAAGTCCGAAGCGAGATCGAAAAGCACTTCAAGCAGGTCCTCAATCGGCCTGAGATACTGAACCGCATCGGAGAGAACGTCATCGTCTTCGACTTCATCCGGCCCGACGTCGCCAACGAGATCTTCGATCATATGGTCAACAACCTGCTCAGCGACGTCAAATCGCTAGGCTATGACGTGACACTGACAGAAGGCGCCCGCGAAGGACTTCGAGGATTGTGCTTGGCGGACCTTTCGAACGGCGGCCGAGGCATCCGCAATCAGGTCGAATCTCACCTCATCAACCCGCTATCGCGGGGCCTTTTCGACAGCGGAGCAGAAGCTGGACGCAGATACAGGATCGAAGGGGTCCGCCCCGGTGCATCGACGACGATCGACCTCGTGAGCGAGCACTCTCCATGACCACGACAGTCAATCTGTCCCGCATCCATTTCCCCGTCACGACTTTGGGACCCGGCCGAAGGATCGGGATATGGTTTCAAGGCTGTTCGATCCGCTGCCCGGGATGCATCTCCATGGATACGTGGACACACGGGCGAGGGACGACGACTATAGCTGAGGTCGTCGACGCTATTTCACCTTGGCTTTCGACGGCAGACGGAATCACGGTCTCAGGCGGGGAACCTTTCGACCAGCGCGAGGCTTTGTTCGAGCTTCTGGCGCGGCTCCGAGCTCTAACGGCGGCGGACATCCTCGTCTTTACCGGCTATCCTTGGATCACAATCTCCGAAGCGATCTCTTCCCGGCCGCCTCTGATCGACGCGATCGTCACCGAGCCATTCGATATCGATGAGAGGCAAACTCTGGCGCTTCGCGGCAGCGACAATCAGCAACTGCACATGATGACCCCTTTGGGTCGGGCTCGGTTCGAGAGCTTCGACCGCACTATCGACGAAAGCGATCGCAGCTTCGACGTGATGTTCGACGAAAACGGAGATGTCTGGCTTGCGGGCATTCCCGCTCGCGGCGATTTCCGGCGCCTGCGAAATATCCTCGAAGACGGCGGGTCGACACTTGGAATTTCGGAAGATAAGCGATTCCCATCTCACTAGAATTTTGCTGATGATCAGACTTTGCCCGAACTGCAATACCGAACGGCCTGTCACTGAAATCTTCTGTGAAGGCACGTTGAATGGCCAAAACTGTGGCTGGGACCTGTCGGCGGTCGATATAACGTCGCCTGGAGCACCCGGACCGAGGCCGAATCCTCCAGAGGTTGCTCCGAGCCAGCCGACATGCCGGAACGGTCATCAGGGATCTCCCGGGGATCTCATCTGCAGCGTGTGTGGCGAGCCGATCATCGAACCGGGCGAGACACCCTCACCGATCGACACCGAGCCTGGGCCCGAGCCCGAGCCGGAGGCCGAAACAATAGTAGACGGTTGGCGTCTACAGGACCGGATCGTCTCATCGAGCGTCGTCCGCGAGCGCTTCGTCGCCACGCGCGACTCCGACGGACGGCGTGGAATACTCACACTTTACGCACCCGGCTCGGAGCCGGATCAAGCGATCTACGATCTGCTCTCGAAGCTCCCCCGAGATCACGTTTCCGAGCTCTTCGCCACCGGTCGTTGGCAAGACCGTGCCTACGACGTCGCGGAGGAATTCAGCGGCGGCACGTTGGCGGATTTCGCCATCGATCCTGTCGATCAGGCGGCAATAAGGAAGCTGGTCGGCGAGCTCGCGCAGGCCGTTCATGCACTCGCCGAAGCCGGATTGCGGCACAGGGATCTGCGGCCTTCGGTCATCTTCATGCGCTCGAGGGACCCGCTGGACCTCGTCATCGGAGGGTTTGGATCCGCACGACTTTCCGAGTTCGATCTGGACATCGTGTCCCCTCTCGAGACCACCCGTTACATGGCTCCGGAAGCGATCGCCGGTGGCGTCGCTCCGGCTTCCGACTGGTGGAGCGTGGGAATGATCTTGCTGGAAAAGATCACCCAAGGCGCGTGTTTCGAAGGTGTCAACGAACAGGCCTTTCTGATCCACGTTCTCACCAACGGCGTACACCTTCCTGAAAACCTGGACGAACGGATCGACACCTTGCTGCGCGGCCTTCTGGCACGTGACAGACGCCAGCGGTGGCAGTGGACGGAAGTTCAGGCGTGGCTGCAGGGTGAGACGGTATCCGCTCCCGCAGCCGAAACGCCAGGCGTTACCGAGGGCCGCATTTCGATCTCGCTAGGTGATAAGCAATATCGCTCTGCAAACATGTTCGCTTTGGCGGCGGCGGAAGCGGCGAATTGGGAGCAGGCCAAAGCTCTTGTTCTCAGAGGCGCAGTCGCGAGTTGGGCTTCCGAGGCCGGCTTCGAACCGGCAATGTCGGCGGGCCTGCGGCAAATCCTGCGAGCCGAGGATCTTCAGGAGGACTTGAAGCTCTCCATCTCCCTGAAGACGCTTAATGCTTCGATGCCCCTGATCGTCAGAGGCAATATCGTCACGCCGGGTTGGCTGCTCGATCATCCGACCGACGGTTATAGCCTGATCACCGGTCCGGCACCCGACCTGCTTCGGAAGATCGATCCGGACGACTGGCTCTGGCGTCTCAAGGTCCGGTCGGACACAGTTCGAAAGCGACTCGACCAACTGGAAATCGCGGTCGACGAGGATGCCCTGCGCGTCCACCTTCTGTCGACGTCGATGGCCCGCCTAGTCGCTCTCTGGGAGGAAAAGCGAAGGCTTTTTCCTGACACGGACCATGCCGGCGTAGCTGCGCTGACCGAACGCCGCCTTTCGGCCGAAGAAGACCTGGTCATCCTGCTCAGCGCGATGTCGAACCAGTTCCGCTCCGTCGCCGAGGTTATCGAAGAAGCGACAAAGGAAGCGTCGACCGCGGGACTTGGCGATTTTTCGCCCGAGAAAGCTACAGCTCTTCTCGCCCGTCCGCGTCGCGAAATCTACGAGACGATCGACGAGCGTATTCGGAACTTTGCAAGATGCGGCATCAAGGAAGCCGACGAATGGGCGGATCAGTTTCGCCTCGACAGGCGGATGTCCATAGGGCGCGCTCTCGCCCTCCTCTCCGTGCCGGCTGAAAGGTGGAGACCGCTTCCAAAGCAAGGCTACGTATCCACGATCCTGGATTTCTTCGCCAAGCGCATATCGGGTGGGGTCCTACGGGGACCACTGACGCGGATGCTCATCGGCAAATCGGCCCGGATCGATCTCACCGAACTCGACACCTCCAGGGTACCGGCGGCGCAAATTCTCGATCAACTGCTCGGTCGGACGAACCGCATTGTGAATGTCGATCCCGCAGCCTTCGCCGACGACGACGGCTTGGAGCGAAGGTTGCGGTCGCTGCACTCTCACGCGTTGCTCTACAAACGCGACACCGGCATCGATGGCCTGTATATGGGATTTCCATTTCTCATCATGCGCGATAGCCGGCCGACCGCGAGACCGCGGATCGCGCCGGTGCTGCTGTGGCCGATGCGCGTCAATCCCGAAGTGGGAAACCGCGGTCACATCACTCTGGGATTTGGA
This sequence comes from Bradyrhizobium sp., assembly GCF_052389815.1. Lineage (GTDB taxonomy): Bacteria > Pseudomonadota > Alphaproteobacteria > Rhizobiales > Xanthobacteraceae > Bradyrhizobium. Next base: position 171,123 of record NZ_JBQTHN010000005.1, read on the forward strand.
CGCGAAAGAAATCCCGATACAGAGATCGAACACGTCGTCATCAATCCCGCCCTCGAAGGTATTGTAGGTATCCCAGAAGCAAGACGATGGCAGGAAGCGGCGAACGAGCTTCTTACCCATGCAAGCGTGTCCGTCCAGGCGGTAATGGATGCCTTTAGCCGGTTGGCCCAGCCAGCCGGCAATGAACTGGTAGCTCTTCCTGGCAAGGACGTCACAGTGGGCTCGCAAGAGCGCCAGCTCGTGCCGGCGGCCGTGCTCTTCCATCTGGCGTTCATGGGGCAAGCGGTAATGAAAGACCTCGAGACGCTCCGAGGGTCACCGCCGACGGCGACGGCGCTCGAGGCCGCACTGCGTCTGAACGAACAGCAGGTGACGCCTTCATCGCCGCAAGTGAAGGAGGTCGACCGATACTTCACTGCCGACAGCGATCCTTCACAGGAGGCGGCCGTGATCGAAGCGCGTCAGGCTCCGGGGTTGGTGATCGAAGGACCGCCCGGCACGGGCAAGAGCCAGACGATTGTCAATATGGTGGCGGACGCCATCGGCACAGGAAAATCACTCCTCGTCGTTTGCCAGAAGCAAGCCGCGCTCGAAGTCGTGCGGAAGCGTTTAGAGAAGGAACGTCTGGCGGATCGCTTCGTCATGATCACCGACGTCAATCGCGATCGCGAGCCGACCGTCAGTGCGGTCCGTTCGCAGGTGCAAGCATTGCACAACCTGCCTCCCGGAAGGACCCCGGCCTGGAAGCGAGAACGCGAGCGACTGGCGGTGCGCATCGAGACGCTGGAGGCAGAGCTGGATCGCCGCCAAACTGCGCTTCACTCCGTGGACGATCGGACGGGATTGTCATATCGGGCGCTACTGGGCGAGCTATTGGAACTCGAAGAAGGCAGTCCGAAGCCCATCGATGTTCCTGAACTCCGACCTTTACTTTCGGATCTGCATCCCACAGACGTCGTGAGCATCGAAGAGAATTGCGGCCCATTGGCGAAATTCTGGCTGCCGGCCAAATTCGAGGACAATCCCCTTTCCGCTCTCAAGCCGTTCAACCCCGATCGCGGAACGGCAGCCGCCCTCGCCTTGCATCTGCAAGGGTTTTTGGAGGTGGACGCACGGCGCGAAGCGACCGATGTGGAGACATCGGATTGCCTGAAAATATCGGATTCGATGGCCTTGCAGACGTGGCTCATCGAAGCGGACGATCTGCGCTTTATTAGCGCTTCTGTATGCTCGAATCTCGCTCGATTGCGTCCGCTGTTCCGGAGCGCGGATGGCGGGGCTTCGCAAGCTATGCACGTGCTCGACGGGTTACTACAGATCAAAGAGATATTCTCGTCGCTCGACGGTCCATCCTACAAACCGAACTTTTCCTCAAAGCTCGTCGGTTTGAACGGGGAAGAGTTGCGGTCCATCGCGGAACTCGCGGACCGAGTTCGTTCGCCGGGAAGCGGCCTACGATGGATGAACCCGCTACATTGGATGCGAAAGCGCCGTGTGCAAGGCTTCCTTTCATCATTGCAGCTCCCGCAAGATATCCATGGAGTCAGCTCGCTTTATTACGCGGCCGAGCTTGAGCTGGCCGTGCGCGGACCGAGACGCGAACTGGCGGAATACTTTATGATCCTTTTCGGCCGAGCCCCCAATCTTGATGTGTCGCCTGGAAAGCTCGCCGATTTCGCCGAAAGCATTCATTCGTTTCTCGCCGGACTAAGCGGTCACAATTCGCTCATCGATCGGTGTCCGAGCCTGGCCGATCTCGAAAGAGCCGTCGCGACCGGAAGAATCGAAGAACTCGCCTCATTCTTTGAACGAGGCGATCGAGCGCTCCGAAGGCATGAGGCGAGAGAGGAAAGCCGCGCCTCGCTGAACCGGCTCAGGACCTACTTCGACGAACTCTGGCTCGGATCGAGACGCTCGGCGATAGAGAATGGACGCTCGAACGCGAGCGCCGTTGCCCAGATCGTGCAGGCCTTACCGATGCTCACCAACTACCAGGAATTCCGGCTTCGATCCGCGCGCCTCGACGACAAGGAGCGTGCCATCTTCACCATTCTCAGGTCCAGGGAATCCGAGTTGTCGAACTTACCGACTGACGACCTAGATTCCTGTATTCGCGCCACGATAGGGCGCGAGGCTCGTCTGGAATGGAAAGCGTCAATGGAATACCAAAATCCAGACGTACTGTTCGACGGCAATGAGGTCGAGACGAAGGTAAAGTCACTGGCGGAAGCCGACACGCAGATCCGGCACTACAACAGAGAGCTTCTCGTCCAAGGTATAGATGCCGGAAAAGTGCGTCCGACATCCGAATGGGATGCGATCACAAGACTGCGCGGCCCGAGAGCACTGCGATTGCGCGAATTCATCGATCGCTCCGTTCCGCTCGGTCTCCTCGCTCTCCGCCCGGTCTGGCTGATGACGCCGGACGTCGCCAGCCGCGTGCTGCAACCTCGAGCCGGGCTCTTCGATACCGTCATTTTCGACGAGGCTTCACAGATGCCGGTGGAATATGCCCTGCCATCCCTGTTCCGGAGCAAGCTTGTCGTCGTCAGCGGCGACGAAAAGCAGATGCCACCAACCTCCTTCTTCGCGAGCAAGGTCGAAAACGACGAAGCGGCGATCTTCGACGGTGAAGAACCCGAAGAAGGGGCGACAGAAGAGGAGCGCGAGGCGTTCGCCGAGACCTGGAATCGACGTGAGATTAAGGATTGTCCCGACCTTCTTCAGCTTGCCCGTTCGGTGCTCCGGACCCGTACTCTGCAGGTTCATTACCGATCGAAGTATCGGGAGCTCATTTCCTTCTCGAACGCATCGTTCTACGCCAATGGCCTCAGCGTCCCCGTACGCCATCCCGAAGAAACCATTCGAAAGCTCAAGCCCATCGAAGTGGTCCGTTCGGAGGGCACGTACAAGAGCCAGACGAACCAGAAGGAAGCGGCCGATGTCGTGGAATACCTCTCCGAGCTTTGGGATGATCCTTCACCTCCATCGATCGGGGTCGTTACGTTCAACCGCAAGCAGGCCGATGCCATCGAAGATGCTTTGGAAGATCGTGCCGAGAACGATGAGGCATTTCGCGACGCATTGATGCGCGAGCGCGAGCGTACCGAGAATGGCGAGGATATGGGCTTCTTCGTCAAGAACGTGGAGAACGTGCAAGGCGACGAGCGTGACGTCATCGTCTTCTCGACGACATTCGGTCGCAACGAGCATGGCACTTTCCGCAAGAGCTTCGGCGCGCTGGGGCACGCAGGCGGCGAACGGCGCCTAAACGTCGCTGTAACGCGTGCCCGAGAGAAGGTGGTCATCGTCACGTCCATGCCGATATCAGAGATATCGGATTTATTGACGAGACGGAGCGGTCCCAGGGTTCCACGCGACTATCTGCAAGGCTACCTCGAATATGCCAGGACCGTCTCCGATGGCTTAGGACAGTCGGGCAAGACTCTCTTGGAGAGGATGGTGACTGAACAGCATGCCCATCACGAAGAGGGCAATCACGAGGACGACGGTTTCACCAAATCCGTCGAAGCCTTCCTGGAGGCGAATGGCTGGAAGCCCAGCAGGGCCCGCGACGGCGGCGCATTCAGCATCGATTTTGCGGTGACCGATCCCCGGACCGGTCTCTACGCGATAGGCGTGGAATGCGATGCACCACGCCATCGATTGCTGGAGAGGGCTCGCGCCCGCGAGATCTGGCGTCCCAAGGTGTTGGGAAGAGCCGTCCCTTACGTGCACCGGGTTTCGTCGTATGCTTGGACTCACGCCGGAGACGCTGAACGACTGCGGCTCAAGAATGCCGTAGAAAACGCGCTCCGTGGGGGAGAATTGCAATGAGCGGACCCAAAGCATTCAGGATCGTTACCCGCGCCGAAATCATCGCCATCTGTCGTCGCAGTCTCGCCCGGCTCGACGCCGCGATAGAAACCTGGGCTTCCGCCGGTAGACGCAATGGGACGATCGAGCAGCAGGACATCGAAAAGGTCACAGCGCGACGGGACGAGCTTCGTCGCTTGCTCGACGCCGACCGCTTCGTCGAATTACAGAAACAAGTCGCGGGCGAGATCGCCTTCCTCCAAGCGGACTCCGAACGCCGGGTCGAAAGGGCCGCCGAAATCGTGGCCCGCTCGAAGCGCGATTTAAGACGTTCCAAAACCGCAGCCGAGGCGTTGCTGCATAGATTGCATGTTCTGAAAGTCGATATACCCGCCGATATCCGAAGCGAGCTCAGTGGATCGACCGCATCTTCAGAGCGCCTGGAAGCGGCCATGGCCAAGGCGCTGATGTTGCTTCCTTCTCAGGAGGCACCAGATGCCACGACAGATCGGCAACGGCAGCTTGCCGCCAAGCTCAGCGCTGGGGAGCGCCGCGAAACGTTGCAAGAGTGGCTCTTCCGACAACCGCGGGAGATGGAGGATCCGGCCTTGGCGCGCGTCGATGCCCTTCTCGGCGAGCTGCGCGGGCTTGGGATCGATTCCGGCCCATTTTCGGCCCACGTTGCGGCTCTGGAAGCAGAGCCACCGGCGAGAAGATCGCTAATCGCGGATAGTCTTCTGTTGGACCTGGCTACGGCCGTCAAGGATGGCCGAGCCCGTACACGACTGGTGAACCAGCTTCGCGAGCGACGCGCTGAACTCTCGGAGATGAAGTCACCGGAGGCGGCATCGCTGCTGGCCGAAATCGATAGTGCGCTTGCGATACCTTCGGCCAGTGACGAGCAAGAACTCGTCAAGCGAGCCGACTTTCTCATTGAGGAAGAATTCAAGGCGATGGCGGCCGAAGAGCGCAGGCGTGCTGTGCTCGAGGGACTCGCCAGCCTAGGGTACGAGGTGTCCGAGGGAATGGCGACCGCTTGGGTACAGAACGGTAAGATCGTTCTGCGTAAAGCAGCCAATCCTGGCTATGGAGTGGAGCTTTCGGGCGGATCGAAATCGGATCTTCTCCAGGTTAGGGCCGTGGGCATTGGCAGTTCGGCCGAACCTCGTGATGCCAACCGTGACCGGGACATGGAAACGATTTGGTGCGGCGAGTTCGATCGGCTGAAGGGATTGGTCGCAAAAGCAGGTGGAAATGTTTCGATCGAGTCCGCTCGACCTGTTGGCCAGTTCCCTCTAAAGATCGTGTCAGATCCGGGTGCAAGCCATGAGGCGGTGGTGGTCGAAAGATCACATCGATCACTACCTTACTAGCCAGCTTTGACTAGGCCGCTGGGTCGATGGATCGCGATTCGCACAAAACTTGTGCGGGCCCGGCCACACTGACAGCGAGGGGCTTGTCGTCGGCCGCACCAGTTTCGCACCAGAAACGACCTCATCAAAGCGTAACGAACGCGATCGAACTCAAACGAAAATGCAGCAAAATCAACGAAGGCGATCGATAGTCTGCCGCTCATAACGGTCTGGTTGCAGGTTCAAGCCCCGCGCAGCGCTCCATCCAAACCCTGATACTCCTTTACTGTGCTATTTCAGGCGGCATTTCTCCTTCGCCTCCTCATCATCCCGATCTATGGGGAGCTGGCAATCCAATCTGTTTGCAAGTGAGCGAAGTTTCTTATTCAGTTCGGGTAAGGACCCGGTCTTTCGTCCTGCATGGGCAGCAATGAACGCCGGATACAACGGAGCGTCAGGAACTTGGAAACCGCCGCGAGCAGGCAACAAATACCGCGATGGATAAGGCCATTCAGGGGTGAGAATGGACAAGTACACGTCCTGTGAAACAAGACGCCGAATAAACTTCAGTGCCAACTCTTTCTTCAATCCAGACAATCTTGCGTCGATTGCCAAGGCATCGACCCAACCAACACCGGCCTCCGGGGCAGAAACGCGAAAGCTCGGCAACGCGCGCACGGCAATTTCATCTTCTGGGACACACCCTGAGGAAGAGAGGCAATCGTCCACGAACTCACGCAATCCATAGTGAATAGACTCAGAATAGCCAACGAATGCAGAGGCCTGCCCCCGTACGAATGCCCGCGCGTAGAATCCTACCTTGTCATGCAGCTTGTCGCTTCGGCAGTAGCCAATGGGACACATGGCGAGCATATCCTGTAGACGATCAACCGCATCAGCGTTGATAGGTTCACCTTCCACGATATGCCTTTGGGCACCATCCACTCCGACAATCGAGACAAGCGAGGTGAAATACCATTCACCAATTGTCGATTTGCCTTTTAGATCCACAAAAAGAGATTGACCGCGGCGGTGCAATAACGTCCTGAGTTCGCCCCATGTCTTGACCTCTGCTAGTTCAGTATCCGTTTTGCGGTAGAACAGAAAGTTGCCGCACATCCAATGAGGCACGGCAAAGGTCTGACCGTTACGTGTGACCGCCTCTATACTTTCACGCAGGAAATCGTTGAACGGCAACTCTATGGCCGCGATCTTGCCTCGGGCAATAAAATCCGAAAGCAGAATGGTATCTATTTCATAGATATCTGCATCGACGTAGAGAAATCCTTCCTGCTTGGTGGGGTCATCATTGTAATATTTGTCAGTCGCGTTACTCGACGAAACGAGCACAACGTTTACACCAGGGTTTTCACACTCGAAGAGCGATTCAATCTTGTGAAAAAGAGCAAGCCGATCAGGTGTATAAGGATAAAGAGCAACGCGCAGGGTCTGCGGGACGGCAGGCTCTTCAGCATTAGGGAGCGTGCAATCGCGGGGGCTTTCGGCCCGCGTTAACGAAGGAAGCATGAAAAAAAGTAAGCCAACAAATAAAACGCAGTTGGCAAGAGCGCTCGCTACAATCCTCATAATATACCTGCCACCGCAGTGGACGTCACAGTGTTGCAACTTTCGGTTTATTCTGTCAAGCTGAGCGCGTGGCCGGCACATCGGAATTGTTTACACGTCGAGAGGGGAGCCCTCGAAAATCGATGAAACAACTCCTGTTGATCTGCCTGTCTGCGCTCTGGACATCGTCAGCATTTGCCGACGGCTCGGCCGAAATAATCTACAAGGACTGCCGAAGTCGCGACAAGGTAGCGCAGTGTTTTGTAGAGAGAGTTCTAGAAGTTTGCTCCCCGCGAGATTTGTCATGCTCAACCGCAATTGGCGAGCAGGTTTCGAAGCTTATTCATCAATGTGTATCTGAGGAGCTGAGGAAACCGCTTCCCGGAGCGACCGGCGCTTGGCACATTCAGGGGACGACTGTCAGCGGCGGAAATTTTGCAGCTCTGCTCAGGCTGTCTTTCATCATCGGAAATCCCTATGTGCCATTCCATAGCTTGATAATTTCGGTCTTTGCCGATCGAGGCCATGTGCTGGTTGATGGCAAGCGCGTTGAGCTGCACTCCGGACCGACACATCTGCTAGACCAGCCTCGAACTCCGAAGCGGCCGAGCCTCATTGCGCAGATCGAACCGGCTAAGATAGTTTCAATACAAGCGCATGATAGCGATAAGTACATTGATGTCGCGTCCGCGGGATTCGTGACCGCGTATCTCGCGCTAGAAAGAGCTCACGAAAGTTGCGGCTTTGCTATCGAAGGAAAATAATTTTTGAAGCGTTCGACGGATACTTCTCGACGGCTCGGCGACCTAGCTTGTATTACTCGGCGCAGCTGATAAATCATCTCCCTTTCTTTACCTTCTGCTCTTGGTTGCCGCGTTTGGACGCGTAGACGACATATTCGGCCTGCGTCGCCCTAAGCAGAAAGAACGTGCGGTAGATCGTCCCCGCACTGTGCAGTCTGCCGCTACGTGGCGCACGAAGCGGACAGGAGGTAATCCACGTTGCCAGCCACAATCGCTGAAAAATCTACATCCATGGAGCCGCCGCCAAGCATAGGTGCGGTTCCCGACATGTTGTAATTCACGCCCGGAATTTTCCGGCCGGCCTCATTGATCGCGTCAATCGAGCGTTTCATGCCATGGAGAGCCTTGCAGAGCATGGCCGCTTCAAAGCCGGGACGACATTGCGCTAGCCGAAAGCAAGCAGCGACCTTGCCGTAGGCATCGTCGGCCCGTGCGGCAGCGCTGGCAAGAACGCTATTGGCGCGCTTAAGACGGCCCGTTCCGGCGAGATCTGCGAGCTGCTGGCTGATCTGCTCGCCGTTCAAGCGCTGCCGCGCGAGCCTGCTAACAAGGTCATCAAGTTCGGCCTTGCTCATTGGCGGTCGTAGCTCGGCCGCCGCTTCGGCCACTATTTGCGCGCCATTAGACAAGGTATTGATTGCGCTCATGTAGTCGGAGTTGGGAGGAGCGAGAATCTCCCGTGTCAGGTTATCGGCGCGGATCATCTGCTGGTAGACATCGTAAGCCGCCTTAATGCCGACCATCGCAACGGTACCGCAGAGGGCAAGGAAACCGACAAAGATGAAGGTGTGGATTCGCATCCGTAGGTATTGTTCGCCGGTAAGCCCCCGCGGAACATCTACGCGTCCTATTTCGGCTTTGATCGCGGCGAGCCGGTCACCTTCAGGGAGTAGCTCGATGCGCTTCATCAGTTCGCGAAAGCGGTTCACGCGATACGCAATGATGGCCCAAGCGACGAGGGTTGCGAGGTAGGCGATTAGCGCCAGAGGACTTGCGGCTGCGCTAGGGATCGCCCTTATAAACGCTAAAATGACGTCCATTTTGAAGACCTCGTGGCCAAAGCCCACTAACGCGGTCGCACGGCCTCCTGCGCCGTCCAGTAACAGCTAGCGCGTTCTGATTCCTTTATGCATATCCATCGACCCCGCGTCTCGCCGACCGACAAAATTTCATTGCTCCGAAGAAAGATGCATTCGCGGGTAGCACCCGTCTCGAAATAGAGGCGCTTATAGCCTTGGTCGTTATCATTGCGCTCGAATTCCTCAAACTTTTCGACGGTCGCGGGGTCTTTGCACGCTGCATAGGCTTTAGTTACGATCACTTCGGCGGCGCGAGCTGGGCCATGGCAGACCAGCGCGGACGTCAAAACAGCTATGGAAGCTGTAAGCCGGTGCATGACGCTTCTCCGTTTGGCTGGCGCTACACTAGCACACGGTCAGGTGGTAGTGCATCGATTTCCACAACGACCCGGGCTGAAGGTTGTATGCGGCGCGCGCCCTTCTTAGGTCATTGCGACTAGTTTTGAACCGTTCATCCCGCACTGACAGCGCGCTGGGCAGGCGAAAATCAGGTCACTATCTGCCCATTGACGATTCCCGCTCATCGGCGACATCCAAGGCGTCAGCACTCGCCGAGATCGTAACCACATCGCTTCCCAACAACGAGCAGCTCCGGCTGCACATGGGAAAGCTCGGTTCGACAAACTCCTGCTGCGGCTAGCCAAGCAGCCCCTGCCATGGAAAGCTCTTGATTCCTGACGATCGCCCGCTCGCGTCAGCTTAGGCCTAGTCTTGATTTTTATGGTGGGCGCACCAGGGTGCGAACCTGGCCCCCAAAGCGGAACGATGCGGAAGCGCGGGCCGAGCTTATGAGCTTCTCCCCTCCCAGCGGCGCTCCGCCCAACGCATCCCTTTTGTACGATCTACTACCTTCTTGCGCGATCTCGCTACTGTCGCGGTTTCAGGCGTCGGCGGCGATCTGCATGATGCTTCAGCAGCATACGACTGGAAGCCGATTTCTTAGACGGGTTGCGATGCCACGTTTTGCCGTAATTCCTGCTGGTTCTTGGCCACGTCGTATGCCAGCTGCAGTCGCAGCAGGCTATTGCGGAGAGCCGACTGTCGAAGCCTTTCTCAAACGAGTCGGGACGGAGTATCCTCGACCACGTGTGAAGGAAGGGAGGCGTCAGCTGTGGTTGAGAGACGATCTGGACCGAGCTATTGCCCCGGACATCGTGCCGGGCGACCTCGCCGAGGATTTGTGACGTTGGAGCGCCCGCTTCCACGCTTCGTGGAGGTGCGTCGGCTTGCCGGCGGTTCGGTCGCGTTCTACTTCCGGATCCCGACCCATTACCGCAAGCTCGGCTGCGAGATGGCGAATGAGCCACTTGGGACGAGCTACGGAGTCGCATGCGGCGATGACGGAAAAGGCGGACGCGCCGCCACACTCAATGCCTTGTTCGATCAGTGGAACGATCAGCGCAGAGGAGAGCCGGGCGAGCAGGGAAAGATTGCGCGCTATGGCACAATCGATTGGCTGTTCCGGCAATACAAGACGGAGAAGGCCTATACCGAGAAAGTCTCTCCAAGGTCACGCCCTGACTACGAGCGGATCATGCAGATGATCTGCGATACCGTCGGTAAGAGCGGACGGCGGATCGGCGAACGGCAGATCATGGAAGTCACGCCACGGGCCGCTGACAAGATCTACGACAAGATCATCAACGGGCCGAACGGACTCAGGCTGCGGCAGGGCGAGAAAGTGGTCGGCCTCTGTCGCAAGGTCTGGCGGATCATGCGTCGGCTGCACCCGGAGCTGTTCGATAAGAAACACCCGAACCCCTGGGACGACTTCACCCTCAAGAGCCGCACCAAGACCAAGAAGCACGCGGTCACCCGCGAGGAGGTCTATAAATTTGCGTGGGGCTGCATTAAGGAAGGCCGGCCTGAACCCGCGGCCGTCGCAGTGATCTGCTTTGAGTGGCTGCAACGGCCCGAGAATGTGGTGGCCGGTTTTCTGACTTGGCCCGACTATCGCAGCAAGAATTGGCCACACGCCGTGCGCATCGAGCACCATAAGAACAAGGCGTTGGTCTGGCATCCGCTAGAAGAGACTCTCGACGGCGAGACCGTCAAGTTTTATGCCGAAGCAGAGGACGTCTTGAGCCATCTGCCCAAGCTTGGCGTCCCGATGATCATGCGTCGGATCGAAAGGGGTGAGCGCAAGGGCCACGCCAAAGTGTGGTCCTACCCCGGCATGGAAAAAGTGGTGCAGCAGATGCGCAAGAAGATCGACGGCGTGTCAAAGCTGTTCACGCTTGATGCCTGTCGACACGGCGGCATGACCGAGCTTGAGGAAGCCGAACTGACGGACGGCCAGGGTCGTGCGCTCTCCGGACACAAGACCGCACAGGCCTATCGCGGCTATGCCAAGGAAACGATGATGCGAGCGTTGGCTGCGACCCGTAAGCGACATGCACATCTCTTGGCGCAGAAGGAACTCGATCAGCAGAATGCTGATGGAGCAGCATCAGCTCGAGACGAAATTCAGCAGATCTCCCCAACGTCGAAGACTAGCGTCGGATCGCAAAGATAGACTTTGCGCTTCGTTGAACGCTGCAAAGGGTCGACGGCCTCTCGCGGCTGGCGATCCCGCACGCGACGACGTCAATGGCAACGATCGAAAGTTTGCAACCCGCAGGCAGCGCTCACGCGCTCAATTCGCATTTTTGATGAATTGAGCGTGTTCAACCTGCGACGTCCTCCGTCGGCCTTCGACCAAACGAAACCAGCACAGAATTTCCAAATGCGGGGCAAACTGAATTTCCAAATGCGCTGGAAATTCCGCCTCGAGTAAGGCTATTTATTTAACAAAATCAGTGCGTTGGCGCTGGCTGGGGCGGGAGGGATCGAACCTCCGAATGGCGGAATCAAAATCCGCTGCCTTACCGCTAGGCTACGCCCCAATGGGCCGGTCGGGTGTCGCGCGGGGGCTGCCGGCGCGAACGCCCGTTGGCCACGTGGGTCTATAGGGGGAGGACGGGCAATTCAACCCGGCTTCGCCCAAGGGGGCTACGCCGGGCGCGGCCCAGTAGCGAGGCATAATATAGGCTCGTCATGGCCGGGCTTGACCTGGCTTGACCCGGCCATCCACGTATCTTTGCTCCAATCCAGCAAGAAAGGCGTGGATGCCCGGGACAAGCCTGGACAAGCCCGGGCATGACGAGGGGAGAGAGCGGGGCCAGACCTACCCTCCCGCCTCCGGCCGAAACCCACTGGTCCCGGAACCGTAGTCTTCCCTGCCGCCCCACCCCGCCCATTGAGACCCCGGCGGTTTCGTGATACGGCGGCGTATCGTCTATCATCTCCAATCCAGTCCGAGCCCAGTTGCGAGCACGCACCATGACCTATACCGCGCCGATCGCCGACATCCTGCTTTCGCTTAACCATGGCGCGGGGCTGAAGGCCGCGGTGGAGGCCGGGCATTACGGGGATTTCGACGGCGACATCACCGCGGCGGTGCTGGAGGAAGCGGGGAAATTCGCCAGCGATGTGCTGGCGCCGCTCAACCGCGTGGGAGACGAGCACGGCATCAAGCTCGACAAGGGCATGGTGACGACCGCGCCGGGCTGGCCGGATGCCTACAGGCAGTGGGCGGGCGCGGGATGGAACGCGGTGTCGGGGCCCGAAGAATTCGGCGGGCAAGGGCTGCCGCTCGCGATCAACGCAGCGTGCACGGAAATCTGGTCGGCGTCGAACATCGCCTTCGGGCTGTGCCCGCTGCTGACGCTCGGGGCCATCGAGGCGCTCGATGCGCATGGCTCGGCGGAGCTGAAGCAGATCTATCTCGCAAAACTCGTGTCCGGCGAATGGACCGGCACCATGCAGCTCACCGAGCCCGGCGCCGGCAGCGACGTCGGCGCCCTGCGCACCCGCGCCGAGCGCGCCGGCGACGGCAGCTATCGCCTCAAGGGGACCAAGATCTTCATCACCTATGGCGAGCACGACATGACCGACAACATCGTGCATTTCGTGCTGGCGCGGCTGCCCGATGCGCCGGCGGGGACGCGGGGGATCTCGCTGTTCCTGGTGCCGAAGTTCCTGGTCAATGCCGACGGCTCGCCGGGGCAGCGCAACGACATCTATGCTTCCGGCGTCGAGCACAAGCTCGGCATCCACGCCTCGCCTACCTGCACCATGACCATGGGCGATGCGGGCGGCGCGGTGGGCTTCCTGATCGGCGAGGAAAACAAGGGTATGGCCTGCATGTTCACCATGATGAACCAGGCGCGCCTCGGCGTGGGCCTCGAAGGCGTCGGCATTGCCGACCGCGCCTTCCAGCAGGCCCTTGGCTTTGCGCAGGAGCGCAAGCAGGGGCGCGCTTTGGGGAAGCAGGGTGACGGATTGGACGCGATCATCGTGCATCCGGACGTCAAGCGCATGCTGATGCAGATGAAGAGCATGACGCATGCGGCGCGCTCGATCTGCTATGCCACTGCGGTGGCGCTCGATGTGGCGCAGCGGGCGAAGGACACCGGGGTGCGCGAGGATGCCGCCGCGCGCGGCGCGCTGCTGACGCCGATCGCAAAGGCGTTCTCCACCGACATCGGCAACGAGGTCGCCTATCTCGGCGTGCAGGTGCATGGCGGCATGGGCTTCATCGAGGAAACGGGCGCGGCGCAGCACGCGCGCGATGCGCGCATTACCACGATCTACGAGGGCACCAACGGCATCCAGTCGATCGACCTCGTCACGCGCAAGCTCGGCGCCAATGGCGGGGAAAGCGTGTGGAAGCTGCTCGGCGAGCTGGAGACGATCGTCAAACAGGTGGAGACGTCGAACGATCCGGCGTTCGGCACCACGGGCGCGAAACTGCGCGATGCGCTGGCTGCGCTGGAGCGGACCAGCAAGTGGCTGCTGGAGCGGCTTTCGTCCGCGCCGAACGATGCGCTGGCCGGCGCGACGCCTTATTTGCGGCAGTTCGGCGTGACGCTGGGCGGCTGCATGCTCGCCGGCGAAGCGCTGGCGGCGAAGGGCCATGGCGAGGGCGAGCCGCAGCGTTATGTGGCGCTGGCGCGGTTCTTCGCCGAGAACATCGCGGTCGCCGCGCCTTCGCTGGAGAAGACGGTGACGGACTCGGCCGACGCTGTCAACGGCGCGGACGCGGTGCTGCTCGGGTGATGCCGTAGGGTGGGTTAGCCGGGCCACTTCCGCTCAACGTGCTACAAGCACAGGCGAAAGGCGTAACCCACCATTCACGCACCGGCGGTGGGTTACGCCTTCCACCTCGCTTGTGGAGCGTTCGGCGCGTGTGGTCCGGCTAACCCACCCCACGACACCGTCACCCGCGCGGCATCATCGCGCATCGGCATCGCGATTCTGTTCATGGCGTTCCCCGCGAAAAAGCCTGCGCGGGCGCTTGGGCCGGCGCCGACATCATGCAAGGATATCGCCGATGACTCGCTGGCCTCGGCGGGTTTTAAGGAAACATCCATGACCGAGCACCTGATTGTCGCCGACGAGCACCACGCGCGCATCGTCACCATGCGGCGGCCGGAGAAGAAGAACGCGATCACGCAGGACATGTACCGCGCGATGAGCCATGCCATCGACTCCGCGCAGGACGACCCTGACATCCGCTGCTTCATCATCACCGGCGGTTCCGGCGTGTTCACCGCCGGCAACGATCTCGACGATTTCCTCAAAGCGGGCACGGCGAATGCCGACACGCCGCGGGCCTCGAACGCGCAGAAGTTCCTGTATTCGCTGGCGCAGAACACCAAGCCGATCATCGCCGCCGTCGATGGCGTTGCCATCGGCATCGGCACCACCATGCTGTTCCACTGCGACTATGTGCTGGCGAGCAAGACCGCGACTTTCGCCACGCCCTTCATCCATCTCGGCCTGGTGCCGGAGGCCGCCTCCAGCCTACTGATGCCGCGCACCATGGGCCACCAGCGCGCCTTTGCGACGCTGGTGATGGGCCGCACCATGCAGGCCGACGAGGCGCGCGAGGCAGGTTTCGTCAACGAGGTGGTCGCGCCCGGCCAGACCGAGGCCGAGGCGCGCAAGGTGGCGCGCGAGATCTGCGCGCTGCCGGCCGAGGCGGTGGCGATCTCGCGCAAGCTGTTGAAACTGCCGACCGAGGACATGACGCGCCGCATCGACCAGGAGAGCCATCTGTTCGGCGAGCGCATGCGAAGCAAGGAAGCGGTGGCCGCCTTCCAGGCGTTCTTTGCGCGGAAGAAGGGGTGAGGCACGCTCTTCTCCCCACCGTCATTGCGAGCGCAGCGAAGCAATCCATCGCGCCGCATCAAGAAAGAATGGATTGCTTCGTCGCTGCGCTCCTCGCAATGACGCGGAAATAGCAAGCCACCTATCATGAGATCGCTTCTTCGCTCCATCATTGCCTGTGCGACGATTGCCCTCGCCGCCGCGCCCGCGCACGCGCAGACCGCGGCCTCAATCGACCTGCGCATCCTCGCGATCAACGATTTCCACGGCTATCTCGAGCCGTTCGCCGGCGGCATCCGCATCGACGATCCCGCCGACCGCACGAAGAAGATCGCCGTGCCGGCCGGCGGCGCCGAGCATATGGCGACGCTGGTCAAAAAGCTGCGCGGGGAGCGCAGGAACTCGATCTTCGTCGCCGCGGGCGATCTGATCGGCGCAAGCCCCTTCCTGTCCGCGCTGTTCCATGACGAGCCGACCATCGAGGCGCTGTCGCTGATGGGGCTCGATGTCGCCGCCGTCGGCAATCACGAGTTCGACGAGGGCGAGGCGGAGCTGGTGCGGATGCAGAACGGCGGCTGTCACCCCGTCGACGGCTGCCGGGGCCCGCATCGCTTCGAAGGCGCCAAATTCCGCTACCTCGCGGCCTCGACGATCGCCAGGGGCACGGGCAAGCCGCTGTTTCCGCCCTACGCGATCCGCGAGTTCGACGGCGTCCCCGTCGGCTTCATCGGGCTGACGCTGAAAGGCACCGAAGGCATCGTCTCGCCGGTCGGCATCGCGAACCTCGAATTCCGCGACGAGGTCGAGACGGTGAATGCGCTGATCCCGGAATTGAAGGCCCGCGGCGCCAAGGCGATCGTGGTGCTGATCCACGAAGGCGGATTTCCCACCGGCGACTATGACGGCTGCGACGGCATCTCCGGCCCGATCGTCGAGATCGTCAGGAAATTCGACAAGGCCGTCGACCTCGTGATCTCCGGCCACACCCACCGCGCCTATCTCTGCGAGATCGACGGACGGCTGGTCACCAGCGCCGACAAATACGGCACGCTGGTCACCGCCATCGACCTCAAGTTCGATCCGGAGACGCGCAACCTCGTCACGATGCGCGGCGAGAACCACATCGTGCGCAGCCAAGCCATCGCGAAGAATCCCGTGCAGACCGCATTGATCCAGACTTACGAGAAGCTTTCGACGCCGATCGCCAGCCGACCGGCCGGCGCCGTCACCGAAACGCTGTCGCGCCTGCCCGACAAGGCCGGCGAGAGCGTGCTCGGCGACATCGTCACCGATGCGCAGCTGGCCGCGACGAAGGCCGAGACGCGAGGCGGCGCCGTCGTCGCCTTCACCAATCCCGGCGGCATCCGCGCCGACATCGTCAAGCGCGACGGTGGCGACGTCACCTTTGCCGACGTCTTCGCCGCGCAGCCGTTCCGCAACCAGCTGGTGACGATGACGCTGACGGGACGACAGATCAAGGATGCGCTGGAGCAGCAATGGGCGGATCCGAAGCGCCCGCGCATCCTGCAGGTATCGAGCGGGTTCAGCTTCGCCTGGGACGGCGGCAAGGGCCACGGCGAGCGCATTATCGCCGAGCGCATGACGCTGAACGGCGCCAGAATCGATCCGGCCGCGCGCTACCGCGTCACCGTGAACAACTATCTCTCCGTCGGCGGCGACGGGTTCACCGTATTCACCGAGGGGACCGACCAACTCACCGGCGTCTACGACGTCGATGCACTATTTCACTACTTCCTCAAGCACAGCCCGATCGGCCCCGCCTCGGGCGGGCGCATCGCCAGAATCGATTGATTTGCAGGGCCGATCTGGCCTACCTACCCTTCCTAAGCCGCCGCCATCGCCCTAGATTGCCTCGAAATGACGCTGTTCCTTACTCACAAGGCCTGCCTCGACCACCTGACGCCGCCCGGCCATCCCGAGCGGCCCGACCGGCTGCGCGCGGTCGAGGCGGTGCTGGCGCAGGACAAGTTCGACGCGCTGGTCCGCGACACGGCGCCGGAAGGCAATCTCGACCTGGTCGCACTCTGCCATGGCGAGCATTACATCACGGAACTGCGCCACGTCGCGCCGACCTCGGGCATGATCTATATCGACGGCGACACCTCGATGTCGCCCGGCACCTGGGAAGCCGTGATGCGCGGCGTCGGCGGCGCGGTATGGGCCACCGATGCCGTGATGGCGGGCAATCATCCCAACGCGTTCGTCGCGGTGCGGCCGCCCGGCCATCATGCCGAGGCGTCGAAGCCGATGGGCTTCTGCTTCTTCGACAATGCGGCGATCGCCGCAAGGCACGCGCAGCGCAAATACGGCATCGCGCGCGCGGCGGTGGTCGATTTCGACGTCCATCACGGCAACGGTACGCAAGACATCTTCTGGGCCGATCCGACCGTGATGTACTGCTCGACGCACCAGATGCCGCTGTTCCCGGGCACCGGCGCCATCGGCGAGCGCGGCGAGCACGACACCATCGTCAACGCGCCGCTCGCCGCCGAAGACGGCAGCGCCAAGTTCCGTTCCGCCTTCGAAAACCTGATCCTGCCGCAACTGACAAAGTTCAGCCCGGAATTGATCATCATTTCCGCGGGCTTCGATGCGCATTATCGCGATCCCCTCGCCTCGCTGAACCTGAAGGCCGAGGATTTCGGCTGGGTCACGAACAAGCTGATGGACCTCGCCGACCGGACCGCCGGCGGCCGCGTCGTCTCCGTGCTGGAAGGCGGCTACGACCTGCAGGGATTGCAGGAATCGGTCGCCGCCCACGTCACCGCATTGATGGGCAGCTAGATCGCCGCCACAATGCAGCAAATTCCTGTCTGATTCCGGGTCGGGCCTTTTGGCCTTTCGCTTTGGGAAACCGCAAATGGCCGATAACAACCAGGTGGACGTCAAGAAGCTGACCTTCGAGCGCGCGATCGAGGAGCTGGAATCGATCGTCAAGCGGCTGGAGGAAGGCAAGGTGCCGCTGGAGGAATCGGTTGCCATCTACGAGCGCGGCGAAGCCTTGAAGCGGCGCTGCGAGGAATTACTGCGCCAGGCCGAGGCCCGCGTCGACAAGATCACCACCGATGCCTCCGGCCAGCCGACCGGGACCGAACCGCTCGACGTGCAATAAGGCGCCGCCCGCGCCGTCCTCATCCGGTCCGCCACCCCTGGCCGTTCCTGCCTCCGCCGCGACCGAAATAGGTCTTTCCGCCCGGCGCGGACTGCTATAGTCCCGCCTTCATTGGGGAACCGACCTTAGTGCGCGTCCAGCACCGCCATATCATCTACATCGGGGGATACGATCCCCGCGGGCTAGCGCAGTACTACCGCATGTTCCGGACCGAGCTGCGCAAGTTCGCACGGCTCTATGGCATTGCCGCCACCACCACCAGGCCGCAGACCGCCGCCAGCGGCGAGATCGCCTCCTGGACCATCGAGACCAAGGCCCAAGACCAGGATCAGGACCAGGATCACGGCTGGCAGACCCGCACCGACTACGACTTCCTGCGCTTCGAGGATTTCATCCAGCGCGATCTGGCGCAGCCGATCTGGAGCACCGTGTTCAACGCGGTGTGGATCTACTGGCGGCTGGTGCTCCGCGGCACCGCCTTCCGCTTCTTCAGGGCGAACTGGCGCTTTTTCACCTTCATCACCTGGCCGCATTTGATCCTGCTCGCCGAAGCCATCTGCTGCGCGGCGATCGCCTTTGCCGTCGAATGGGGGCTCGACGCGCTCGGCGTGCCCAACCTCTTCAGCATCGTGGCTGCCGCCGCGGTGTTCGTCGCGCTGCTCGGTACGTTGCTGAAATACACGGAAAAGCAGACCTACGTTCTTTACCTGCTGGCCGACACGATCTGGACCTGGCAGTTCTCGCACCGCCAGCGCCCGGAATGGGATGAGCGCATCGACCGCTTCGCGCAGCATCTGGTCAAGGTCGCAGCTACGAGCCGCACGGAAGAGATCGTGCTGGTCGGCCACAGCTCGGGATCGTTCCTGGGCGTCGAAATCCTGGCGCGCGCGCTGGAGCTCGATCCTTCGCTCGGCCGCCACGGGCCGCGCGTCGTGCTGCTCACCATCGGCGGCAATTTCCCGATCGTCGGCTTCCATGCCGCCTCGACCGGCTTCCGCAACCATCTGCGCCGGCTCGCGGTCGAGCCCTCGATCGACTGGATCGACTGCCAGGCCCGCAAGGACGTGATGAACTTCTTCCAGTTCGATCCGCTCGCCGCCCACGGCATCGACGCCGGCCCGGCGCGCCGCAACCCGACCATCGTGCCGGTACGGTTCCGCGAGATCATCCTGCCCGAACACTACAAGAGCTTCCGCTGGCAGTTCTTCCGCGTCCACTTCCAGTTCGTGATGGCCAACGAGATCCCGCACCCCTACGACTTCTTCATGATCGCCTGCGGACCGGTGCCGCTGGCCGAACGCATGGCGGTGCCGCAGGCCGCGCTGGCGGTCGCCACCGGCGACCCCACTGCCCGGGAATGGGCCTGGAAACAGCTCGAAAAGGCCCGACCCGGCCCAAATGACGCCGAAGAACTGGGCACCTTGGAACCGACGGCGCGCCGCCGGGGTTAAGGCTGTCACGCGCTTGCGACCCGACCCGAGGCCGATTCGACCGCGGGCGGGTTGGCTTTGCGGGGGGCTTTGGTGTAAAGCTTGCAGTTCTATGGGCTTTTGGGACTGGTGTGCCACCGCATGGGCGCGGCGGCAAGGGCTTCAAAAAGCTCACGAAAATTGACCGGGACGGGTGGAAGTCGCCTTAGGTGATGCAAGTCACATTGAACAATTTGGACTGCCGCTAAGGCTAAGCAATCAGGCTCCTCGCTGCGCGCTGAATGCGCGAAACCCAATTCTCGTCGGATCGTTCGCTCCGACATGCAAAACTGGAATATCGCTGTGACCGCATTTAGCAAGACGCCGCTTCTCGACACCATCAAAACCCCCGACGATCTCCGCAGGCTCAAGATCGAGCAGGTACGCCAGGTCGCCGACGAGCTCCGTCAGGAAACCATCGACGCGGTCTCGGTGACCGGCGGCCATTTCGGCGCCGGGCTCGGCGTGGTCGAGCTGACCACCGCGATCCATTACACCTTCGATACGCCCCGCGACCGCCTGATCTGGGACGTCGGCCACCAGGCCTACCCGCACAAGATCCTGACCGGCCGGCGCGACCGCATCCGCACGCTGCGCACCGGCGGCGGCCTCTCCGGCTTCACCAAGCGCAGCGAGAGCGATTACGACCCGTTCGGCGCGGCGCACTCCTCGACCTCGATCTCCGCAGGCCTTGGCATGGCGGTCGCGCGCGACCTCTCCGGCGGCAAGAACAACGTGATCGCCGTGATCGGCGACGGCGCGATGAGCGCCGGCATGGCCTATGAGGCCATGAACAATGCCGGCGCGATGAACTCGCGGCTGATCGTCATCCTCAACGACAACGACATGTCGATTGCGCCGCCGGTCGGGGCGATGAGCGCGTATCTGTCGCGGCTCTACTCCGGCAAGACCTATCGCACGCTGCGCGAGGCGGCCAAGCAGATCAACAAGCGTCTGCCCAAGATCATCGCCAACCGCGCCAACCGGGTCGAGGAATATTCCCGCGGCTTCATGATGGATGGCGGCACGCTGTTCGAGGAACTCGGCTTCTATTACGTCGGCCCGATCGACGGCCATAACCTCGATCATCTGCTGCCGGTGCTGAAAAACGTCCGCGACATGGAAGAGGGCCCGATCCTGGTCCACGTCGTTACGCAAAAGGGCAAGGGCTACGGCCCGGCGGAGGCTTCCGCCGACAAGTATCACGCAGTCGTCAAGTTCGACGTCGCCACCGGCACCCAGGCCAAGGCCAAGCCGAACGCGCCGGCCTACCAGAACGTGTTCGGCCAGAGCCTCGTCAAGGAAGCCGAAAAGGACAAGACGATCGTCGCCATCACCGCCGCGATGCCTTCCGGCACCGGCGTCGACATCTTCAACAAGGCGTTCCCCGACCGCACTTTCGACGTCGGCATCGCCGAGCAGCATGCGGTGACCTTCGCGGCGGGCCTCGCCAGCGAAGGCTACAAGCCGTTCTGCGCGATCTATTCCACCTTCCTGCAGCGCGGCTACGACCAGGTCGTGCATGACGTCGCGATCCAGTGCCTGCCGGTGCGTTTTGCCATCGACCGCGCCGGCCTCGTCGGCGCCGACGGCGCCACCCATGCAGGTTCCTTCGACAACGCCTATCTCGGCTGCCTGCCGAACTTCGTGATCATGGCCGCTTCCGATGAAGCCGAGCTGGTGCACATGGTGGCGACGCAGGTTGCGATCAACGACCGCCCGAGCGCCGTGCGCTATCCCCGCGGCGAAGGCCGTGGCGTGGAAATGCCCGAGGTCGGCATTCCTCTCGAGATCGGCAAGGGCCGCATCATCCGCGAGGGCAAGAAGGTGGCGCTGCTCTCGTTCGGCACGCGCCTCGCCGAATGCGAGAAGGCGGCCGACGAGCTCGCCGCGCATGGCCTCTCCGCCACCATCGCGGACGCGCGCTTCATGAAGCCGCTCGACGAGGAGATGGTGCTGAAGCTGGCGCGCGACCACGAGATCCTCATCACCATCGAGGAAGGCTCGATCGGCGGCTTCGGCTCGCATGTCATGCAGTACCTCTCCGACAACGGCATGCTCGACGGCGGCCTGCGGATGCGCTCGATGATCCTGCCCGACGTGTTCCTCGACCACGACTCGCCCAACGCGATGTACGGCCGTGCCGGCCTCGACGCCAAGGGCATCGTCGCCAAGGTGTTCGAGACGCTCGGCAAGGATTACAAGGCCGAGAGCGTCAAGCTCGCGTAAGTATCGACGGCTGACCCTTCACCTCTCCCGAAGGGAGAGGTCGGATCGCGCAAGCGATCCGGGTGAGGGGTTCAAGTGCCCATTTGCGACCGCAACCCCTCACCCGGCGCTTTGCGCCGACCTCTCCCTATGGGCCCCTATGGGAGAGGTGTCCGACCTCACTCCAAGGTGATGCATGAAGATCTATCTGGCGGGACCCGACGTGTTCCTGCCGGACGCTCTCGCCATCGGCCAGCGCAAGCAGGACATTTGCAGTCGCCACGGCCTGACCGGCCTCTATCCCCTCGACAATGCGATCGACCTCGCCGCGCGGGATTGCTCGCTGCATATCTTCAAGGGCAACGAAGCGATGATGGATGCGGCGGACGCAATCATCGCCAACCTCACCCCGTTCCGCGGCCCCGGCGCCGATCCCGGCACGGTTTACGAGCTGGGCTACATGATCGGCCGCGGAAAGCCCTGCTTCGCCTATAGCAATGATCCCTCCATCTATGTGGAGCGCGTGGCGCGCTTCACGAAGGTAACGGCGTCCTCCGACAATCGACTGGTCGATCCCGATGGATTGACGGTTGAGGATTTCGGCCTGTCGGATAATCTGATGATGATCCATGCGCTCGACCTGCATGGCCGGCCGCTGTTATTGCCGCGCAAGAGGCCGGACGATATCTGGCACGACCTCACCGCGTTCGAGGAATGCGTGCGCCTCGCAGCAGGAAAGCCGGGCTGATCGTGGCAAAGAGAAGCAATGGCGAAGCCGTCCGCAAGCGCGCCGACGTGGTGCTGGTGGAGCGCGGCCTGTTCGAGAGCCGGGCCCGCGCCCGCGCCGCCATCGACGCCGGCCTCGTCATCGCCGATGACAAGCAGGTAGCGAAGGCCTCTGAAGTCATCTCCGCGGACGCGGTGCTGCAGGCGCAGCCGGCACACCCTTGGGTGTCGCGCGGCGGCGTCAAGCTCGCCGGCGCGCTGGAGCAGTATCCGATTCCGATCGAGGACCGCATCTGTCTCGACGTCGGCGCCTCCACCGGCGGCTTCACCGAGGTGCTGCTCGCCAATGGCGCGGCGATGGTGTTCTCCATCGACGTCGGCCACGGCCAGCTGCACCATTCGCTGCACGGCCATCCCAGGATCGTGTCGATGGAAGGCACCGATATCCGCAAGCTGGAAAACACCCGCCTGCCCGCCCGGCCCGATGTCGTGGTGATCGACGTCAGCTTCATCTCGCTGAAGGCGGTGCTGCCGGCGGCACTGTCGCTGGCGGCAGCGCCGGCCCATCTGCTGGCGCTGATCAAGCCGCAATACGAGGCGGAGCGGAAGAACTACAAGGGCGGCATCATCCGCAACGCCATGGTGCACCAGCAGATCTGCGACGACATCATGGCATTCGCAGGCACGTTGGGCTGCACCGACATGCAGGTGTTTCCCTCCTGCATTGCCGGCGGCGACGGCAACATCGAATTCTTCCTCGGCGCGCGGCGTGGCTGAAACGCTCCGCATCGATCACGTCGCCTATTTCGGCGACGGCGTGTCGCCCTCGCCCGGCGGCAACATCTATGTGCCCTACACGCTCGGCGGCGAGATCGTGGAAGTCGCCGAAGTCCACGGCCATCCCGACCGCCGCAAGCTCGTCGAAGTCAGGCAGGCAAGCCCGGAACGCATCGCGCCGTTCTGCCCGCATTTCTCCGTTTGCGGCGGCTGTGCGATCCAGCATTGGGACGCGGCGGCCTATCGCGCCTGGAAGCGCAACATCGTGGTGGAGACGCTGGCGCAGGCGGGCATCGCTGCCGAGGTCGCGCCGCTGCTCGACGCGCATGGCAGCGGGCGGCGGCGCATCACCCTGCATGCGCGGATGGGTACGCATGAGGTGCTGAAGGTCGGCTATGCCGCCGCACACTCCCACGACATCGTCCCGATCGACCGCTGCCCGATCCTCGATCCCGCGCTCGGCGGCGCGCTCGACGCGGCCTGGGCGATCGCCGAGGCGCTGAAGCCGGTGCGAAAGCCGCTCGACATCCAGTTCACCGCCACGCGCGGCGGGCTCGATGTGGATGTACGCGGTTCCGGGCCCGTCAATGCGGCGATGACCACGAAGCTCTCTGCCATCGCGCAAGCGCACCGGCTGGCGCGGCTGACGCGTCACGGCGAACTGGTGCTGCTGCGCAATCCACCCGTCGTCGCCATGGGCACCGCTGAGGTCACGCTGCCGCCGGGTTCGTTCCTGCAGGCGACCGATGCCGGCGAGGAAGCGCTTGCCGCGCTGGTGCTGGATCACAGCAAGCGCGCCAGGCACGTCGCCGACCTCTTCTGCGGCGTCGGTCCGTTTGCGCTTCGGCTCGCGGCCAAATCTCGCGTGGCGGCATTCGACAGCGACGCAGGCTCGGTGGCGGCGTTGCAGAAGGCTGCGACCTCGACGTCAGGACTGAAGCCGGTGAAGGCGGAAGCGCGCGACTTGTTCCGCCGCCCGCTTGTGCCGCAGGAATTGCGCGACTACGACACGGTCGTGTTCGACCCGCCGCGCCAGGGCGCGCAGGCGCAGGCGACGCAGCTTGCCGCGAGCAAGGTGCCGGCGGTGGTCGCCGTCTCCTGCAACGTCGCGACCTTCGCGCGTGATGCGAGGATCCTGATCGACGGCGGTTATCGCATCGAGGGCGTCACGCCGGTGGACCAATTCCGCCACACGCCGCATGTGGAGCTGGTGGCGAGGTTTGCGCGCTGAAAAGGAATTCGCATGCAGCTCGACCCTTTCCTGCAGCGCCTGGTGTCCGCCTTCACCGAGGTACCGGGTATCGCGGCAATCGTGCTGGGCGGCTCTCGTGCACGCGGCATGGCGCATGGCAAATCCGACTACGACATCGGCCTGTACTACGCCGCGGCTGCCCCGCTTGATACCGACCGTCTGCTCGAGGCCGCAAAGCGCCTCGCCGACCGGCAATCCAGCATCACCGTGACCCCGGTCGGCGAGTGGGGGCCATGGATCGTGGGAGGTGCCTGGCTGTCGATTGAAAGACGGAAGGTCGACCTGCTCTACAGGAACGTCGAGGCGGCGTCGCAGGTCATCGAGGCTTGCCGCTCGGGCGACATCACGATGAACTACCAGCCGGGACATCCGCATGGATTTTGCTCGGCGATCTGGGCGGGCGAAGTTGCGCTGTGCCGGCCGCTGCACGATCCCCAGGGCGCTGTCGCCCGATTGAAGTCGCTTGCCCTGCCCTATCCGCCGCGCCTGCGCGAGGCGCTGGTTCGCCGCTTCCAGT
This sequence comes from Bradyrhizobium sp., assembly GCF_052389815.1. Taxonomy (GTDB): domain Bacteria; phylum Pseudomonadota; class Alphaproteobacteria; order Rhizobiales; family Xanthobacteraceae; genus Bradyrhizobium. Next base: position 195,974 of record NZ_JBQTHN010000005.1, read on the forward strand.
GGGAGATCCTGTTCAGCATCGAGAATGCCGAGCTCGCCGCGTCCCGACGGGAACAAACGCATGTCGCAGGCTGCGTCTACCGGGCGCTGGCATGCATCGCGCAAGTGCTGTTTTCGCTCAACGAACGCCACCTCATCAACGAGAAGGGCGCGTTGAAGGAAGCCGAGAGCCTTCCGCTGACGCTTCCGGAACTGGAGGATCGCGTCGCCGACATCTGGCAGTTCATCGGCGACAGCGAGCTTGAAATCGCACTCGCGATCCTGCGCGAATTGCAGCAGGAGCTGAAAGCCCTGGCGTGAACCGCTAGCGGCGCCTCCCTGCCCTGCCGGATTTTTTCGCCGGCCAAGCATTGACGCGGCTCGCAACCTTGCACCGCGGACGCCGGCTTTGACGCCGGTCAACAGTCTCGGCCCAGGGCGGCGCTACACAGACCCCACGGGATTTCCGTGGAGCCGCCGATGCGGATCGACAGGCGCCAAATGCTTGCTGCGCTTGGATGCTCAGCCGCCGCAATGACCGGACTGAGGCCGTCCGCTGCGGTGGCGTCGCTGACCTATGAGGAGGCGGCGCGGATGGCCCGCGTGCCCCTCCAGGCCACGCCGCGAAACCGGGAGCTGGTGCGCTTCGCCACGCTGGCGGCCAACAGCCACAATACCCAGCCCTGGATCTTCACGGCCACCGCCAACAGGATCGTCATTGCACCGGATTATGAACGCCGGTGCGCGGCAGTCGATCCGGACGATCACCACCTCTTTGTCAGCCTCGGATGCGCCGCCGAAAATCTCGTTCTGGCGGCTTCCGCGCTCGGGTTGAGGGCGCACCCACGCGTCGATGGCGAGAAGATCGTTGTCGAGCTTGAAGTGGCGCCGCCGACCAGATCACCGCTGACCGAGGCAATGACCGTCCGCCAGAGCACCCGGGCCAATTTCGACGGCAAATCCGTGCCCGCCGACGCCTTGCGGCTTCTCGAGAGCGCCGGCCGGGAGCCCGGCGTGTCGGCGATCATGCTGACGGATCGGACCAGGCTCTCCAAAGTCGCCGAGTACGTGGTCGAAGGAAACTCGGCGCAAATGCGCGACAAAGGCTTCATGGACGAACTCGTGAGCTGGCTGCGTTTCAGCGAGAGGGACGCGCTAGCGACGATGGACGGACTGTCCGCTCGCGCCTCGGGCAATCCGGAGCTGCCCGCGTGGATCGCGCGGCGGTTGCTGAAATTCGCCCTGACCGAGAACGGTGAGAACAGGAAATATCGCGAGCAGATCGACAGCTCGGCCGGCATTGTCGTCCTTGCCGCTGATGCCAACGACAGATCGGGATGGATCGCAGCCGGCCGCGCCTGCCAGCGCTTCGGACTGCAGGCGACCGCGCTCGGCCTCAAATACGCCTTCATCAACCAGCCGGTCGAGGTGACGGCGCTGAGAAACCAGTTCGCGGCGTTCCTCGCCATTGGCGAGCGGCGTCCCGACATCGTCATGCGGTTTGGCGCGGGACCCGATCTGCCGAAATCCTTAAGGCGGACGCCGGAACAGGTGATGCGCGAATGATACTCAGGATCTTGCGCGCAGCACTCCTCTATCTCATCATCGTCTTCGGCGCCGGATTCCTGCTCGGGCCGATCCGGGTGCTCTGGCTGGAGCCGCGCATTGGCGCTTTCAAGGCGGTGCTCTACGAAGCTCCACTCCTGCTCGGAGTAATGCTTATCGCCTCGCGTCTGTCCCCGCGCACCGCTGGCCTTGAGCTGCGCACGGATGCCTTGCTGGCCATGGGAGGAGCCGCGCTGGCGATGCAGCAAGTTGCCGATATTGCCGTCGGTCTCTGGCTTCGGAGCATCAGCCTTCGAGAACAGCTCGTGCGGTTTGCGACCGCGGAAGGCGCGATCTATGCCGCGTTGCTTGTTCTGTTCGCCGTCATGCCGGCGCTGACCAACAGAGCGTCCCGTTGACGACCGGCGACGCCTCTACCTCCCCCACCGATCCTGCCAGATCTTCTCCCCGATCATGCAATTGACCCGCGGCTCCCGGGCCTGCGCTGCGGCCGGCACCACCCGATCCTCCGGCGTGCGGCCGGCGACCTCCATGACCAGCTTGGTGCGGATCGCTTCCTTGAACTTGTCGCGGTCCTTGATGGTGACGACGAAGGAGCCGGGGCCGCCGATCACGCAGTCCTCGAAATAGTAGTCGAGGTTGTCGATATCCATGGTGGAATAGGATGGCTCCTTCGCCATGATCGGCAGGCCGTTGATGATGATGCCCTTCTCCAGCGCCGCGTCGCGCGCCAGCGTCACGGGCATGCCGTTGTTGTTGGGGCCGTCGCCGGAAATGTCGATCACACGCCGCAGGCCGCGATAATGGTTCTCCTCGAACAGCGGCATGGCGAAGTTGATCGCGCCCGAAATGGAGGTGCGCGAGGCGCGGCGGATCGGTGTCCTCATGATCTCGGCGGAGACGGCGTCGGCAGATTCCGGCCCGTCGATCAGCCGCCAGGGAATGATCAGCTTCTGGTCGGTGGCGGCGGCCCATTCGAAATAGGTCACGGCGATCTTGCCGTTCGGTCCGTTCTTCAGCGCCTGCAGGAATTCCTTGGAGATAATCGCCTGGGCATAGCCCTCGCGCTGGAGCGCAAGCTCGTCCATGTCCATGGAGTAGGAGACGTCGACCGCGAGGACGAGTTCGACATCGACGCTCGCCTCTTTCGCGGCGAGACGGGGGCCGTTCTGGCCTCCAGGGCCGGGCGCGGCAACACCCGCCACGTCTCCGCCAGCCAGCATGCCGGCGACAAGCACCGCTCCGATCGAGACATACCAGCGCATGGCGGCCCTCCCGATTAGGTCTTGCGATGGTGACATGCAAACTGCGTCGCGAAAAGCGATAACGTGAATTGTCCATCACAATCGGTTTAGCCGCTTGCCCGTCGTTGGCCGGATTGCCTCGAGGATTCCCGCTTTGAACGAAAGCGGCCACAAAGCCGACCAATGCGTGGGGCTGGCAATCGCAGGTCTTGCTGCGTCGCTGCTGCCCGGCGCGCTCGCCGCGCTGGTCGAGCTGAAACTCTCCGACAACGCCCAGTTTCGGCACCTCCCCGGAGCCTGTAAACTGATGGGGACCGCGGTCGTCAGCGGCGATCAAACCTGGCGCTCTCGCCTTTCGGGGTGCCGCGGCTCCTGATCTCTCTGCGACGGCGGCCGCGGGAGCGAGCGCCGCCATGACCAATACCGACGTCAAGCCGAAGACAAAGGTCAAGACCAAGACCGAGCGGCCGCGCCTGCACAAGGTGATCCTGGTCAACGACGACTACACCCCGCGCGAATTCGTCGTCACCGTGCTGAAGGCGGAATTCCGCATGACCGAGGACCAGGCCTACAAGGTGATGATAACAGCGCATCGCCGCGGCGTCTGCGTCGTCGCCGTCTTCACCAAGGACGTCGCCGAGACCAAGGCGACGCGCGCCACCGACGCCGGCCGCGCCAAGGGCTATCCGCTGTTGTTCACCACCGAGCCGGAGGAATAGACCGGCTCGTCAGACCGTCCAGTAGTGCGGGTGCGGCTGGGAACGCTCGCCGAGATCGAAGGAGTCGTCGTCGAACTCGCACGGGCCGGCCTGCAAATCTTCCAGCGTCAGTCCGGTTTCGAATGCCTGGCGCGTGGAATCGTATTTGAGCGCGTTCCACTGCACCGGATAATGGTGGCTGCCGCCAAACAGCCCGCCGGTCTTGAGCACCGCGTAGGCGACCGTTCCGCTGACCTTTTCGAGCATCAGCCGCTCGATCGTCCCGAGCTTGGCGCCATCGCGCCCATAGACGCTGACATGCTCGACGCGGTCGCTGGGAACCAGGGTGTGCATGGTTACCTCCCTGTGTCTCGTTCTAGTCCCATATATAGCATGGAACGGGCGGCCCCGCCGCCGGTTCCCGCAGAATTTCACGCCGCTTCTGCCGCCTCCTCGTCGAACAGCCCGTAGACGCGCTGGGCCCTGGCGAAACCCGCGATCGGGAACTCGCCGAGATCGCGCCAGCCGCCGCTGCAGATGCCGGCAAAGCCTTCCGACGCCACGATGGTGCGGCGCAGCCTGCTGGTGAGCTTTTCCAGACGGGCTGCAAGATTGACGGCAGGTCCAATGCAGGTGAAGTCGAGCCGCGCGCCGCCGCCGATATTGCCGTAGAGGATCGGGCCGACATGCAGCGCCACGCCGAAGCGGAAGCGCTCGATGGTGTCGCCGACCGGATACTGCAGGGCCCCGACGCCGGCCCGGGTCTCGCGTGCGGCGGCCAGCACGCGCGCGCAGACCTGTTGGGAGTCGCCGACATATTCGTCGATCGGAAACACCGCGAGCAGGCCGTCGCCCATGTACTTCAGCACCTCGCCGCCATGCGCCTTGATGGCGGCGACCTGGCAGTCGAAATAGGTGTTCAGGATGTCGACGATGGTCTCCGGCGGCAGGCGGTCGGACAGCGAGGTGTAGCCGCGCAGATCCGATAGCCAGATCGCCGCGTTCATGTTCTCGGTGTGGCCGCGCCTGATCTGGCCGCCGAGGATTTTCTCGCCGGCGCGATTGCCGACATAGGTGTCGAGCAGCGTGGCGGCGACGCGGCGCAGCCCGATCACCTCCACCAGCCGCGCCAGGGGCGCCATGATGGAGCGCAGCGCGGCGATCTGCTCGTCGGAAAAGCCGCCCTCCTGCCTGGTGGTCCAGCTCGTGGCGTGCGCCGAGCCCTCGATGAACAGGATCGGCAGCGCGATATAGTCGGTGACGCCCTCGGCGCGCAGGTCGTCGATGATGGGATATTTGGCGCTTTCGGGATCGTCGACACGGCAGCGCACCTCGCGACCCTGGCGAAACACGATCGAGAGCGGGCTTGCGTTGAACTCCGGCGTGTCCTGGATGTCGAAATCCACGGTGCCGAGCGCGACTTCCTCGCCGGGCTTCCAGATGAAGTTGCGACCGAAGATATCGGGATGGAGCGTGCGGATGAAGAAGGCGACCCGCCATAACGGGATGCCGGCGGCCGTCAGCCGCACACAAAGTTCCTCGATCATCTTCGCAGGAACGGGCGACGAGCGGCCGCCGTCGATCAGCCATTCCCTGATATTGCTGACATCAATCGCCATTCGCGGCCCTGCCACTTCTCTTTAGGGGAGAATATGGGCGGCTTTGCGCGCGGAGGCTAGCCCCGCGTCTAACCCACCTGCCCGCGATGGCGCAGCAGATGATCGGCCAGCACGCAGGCCATCATGGCTTCGCCGACGGGAACGGCGCGGATGCCGACGCAGGGGTCGTGGCGGCCCTTGGTCATGATCTCGGTCTCGCCGCCCTGGCGGTCCACGGTGCGGCGCGGGGTGAGGATCGAGGAAGTCGGCTTCACCGCAAAGCGCACCACCACCGGCTGGCCGGTCGAGATACCGCCGAGGACGCCGCCGGCATGGTTGGAGAGGAAGCGCGTGCCGTCGTTGCCGGTGCGCATCTCGTCGGCGTTCTCCTCGCCGGACAATTCCGCCGCGCCAAAGCCCGCGCCGATTTCGACGCCCTTGACCGCATTGATGCTCATCATGGCGGCGGCCAGATCGCCGTCGAGCTTGCCGTAGATCGGCGCGCCGAGCCCGGGCGGCACGCCCTCGGCCACCACTTCGATCACGGCCCCGATCGAGGAGCCGGACTTGCGGATGCCGTCGAGATAACCCTCGAAGAACGCGGCCTTGTCCTTGTCGGGACAGAAGAACGGATTCTTCGCGATCTCGTCCCAGTTCCACTTCGCGCGGTCGATCTTGTGCGGGCCCATCTGCACCAGTGCGCCGCGCACCTTCACCTCGGGCAGGATCTTGCGCGCGATCGCGCCGGCGGCGACGCGCGTTGCGGTCTCGCGCGCCGAAGAACGCCCGCCGCCGCGGTAGTCGCGCAGGCCGTACTTCGCTTCATAGGTGAAGTCGGCATGGCCCGGGCGAAACTTGTCCTTGATCTCGGAATAGTCCTTCGAGCGCTGGTCGGTGTTTTCGATCAGAAGCGCGATCGGCGTGCCGGTAGTGACCTGCACGCCCGTTTCCGGATGCGCCATCACGCCGGACAGGATCTTCACCGCATCCGGCTCCTGCCGCTGGGTGGTGAAGCGCGACTGGCCGGGACGGCGGCGGTCGAGATCGAGCTGGATGTCCTCATTGGTGAGCGGGATCAGCGGCGGACAGCCGTCGACCACGCAGCCGATCGCGACCCCATGGCTCTCGCCGAAGGTCGTGACGCGGAACATGTGGCCGAAGGTGTTGAAGGACATTGGTGCTCGGTTCGTAAGTCAATGCTGACTTAACGCGGGGGGCCATAAGGGTCAAATGACCTCTCGACTCGTCATGGCCGGGCTTGACCCGGCCATCCACGCCTCGAGGTGACGCGCGCGCGAAAAGACGTGGATGCCCGGGTCAAGCCTGGTCAAGCCCGGGCATGACGGTGGTTGGGTTAACTATACTTCTTCAACTCCCCGTCCCCGAACACATAGACGGCGCCCTGCTCGATATAGAGGTCGGCCGCGCTTTGCGGCGTCTCATGTCCGAGCGCGACCATCAGCGCCCGGCAGGTGCCGCCATGGGCGACCGCGACGGTGTCGGCCTTCAGGGAATCGTACCAGTCGCGCATCCTGAGCTGCACGGCGGCATAGGTCTCGCCGCCCGGCGAGGACATGGTCCATTTCTCGGTCAGACGCCTTTCGTAGAACGCGGGGTCCCTGGCCTGCATCTCGGCAAGCGTCGAGCCTTCCCATTCGCCGTAGCCGATCTCGCGCAGGCGGTCGTCGAGCGCATATCCGTCCGCCGAAAGCCCGAGCACCTCGCGCACGAAGTCCATGGTCGACCGTGCGCGGCCCAGGGGGCTGGCGACATAGGCGAGATCGTTCCTGTCGCGACCGTCGCGCGCGATCAGCTCGGCGAGCACGTTGCCGGCATGCGCCGCCTGCTTGCGGCCGAGCTCGTTGAGCGGGATGTCCAGCGTGCCCTGCAACCGCCCTTCCGCATTCCATGCCGTCTCGCCGTGGCGGATGTAGTAGATGGTCGGCGCGGGCATGGTGGCGGCGTCAGTCCGTCGTCCGGGAGATGTCGGGCGCGTCGGGATGCTTCATGCCGACGATGTGATAGCCGGAGTCGACGTGATGCACCTCGCCGGTGACGCCGCGCGACATGTCGGAGAGCAGATACAGCGCGCTGGCGCCGACCTCCTCCAGGCTCACCGTCCGCCGCAGCGGCGAGTTCAGCTCGTTCCACTTCAGCATGTAGCGGAAGTCGCCGATGCCTGCGGCGGCCAGCGTCTTGATCGGACCCGCCGACAGCGCGTTGACGCGGATATTGTCCTTGCCGAGATCGGCGGCGAGATAGCGCACGCTTGCCTCGAGCGCGGCCTTCGCCACGCCCATCACGTTGTAATGCGGCATCCACTTCTCGGCGCCGTAATAGGTCAGCGTCAGGATCGAGCCGCCGCCGGTCATCAGTTTTTCCGCACGCTGCGCCACCGCGGTCAGCGAGTAGCAACTGATGAGCATGGTGTTGGTGAAGTTGTCGGCTGAGGTGTCGAGATAGCGGCCGTCAAGCTGGCTCTTGTCGGAGAAGGCGATCGCATGCACCACGAAGTCGATCTTGTCCCAGTGCCGGCCGGCCTCGGCGAACACGGCGTCGATGCTGGCGGGATCGGTGACGTCGCAATGGCCGAGAAGGATACCGCCGATCTCCCGAGCCAGCGGCTCGACCCGCTTCTTCAGCGCCTCGCCCTGAAAGGTCAGCGCGATCCCGGCGCCGGCGTCGTGGCATGCCTTGGCGATGCCCCAGGCGATGGAGCGGTTGTTGGCAACGCCCAGGATCACTCCCCGCTTGCCCTGCATCAGTTTTGGCGACATCGGTTTTCCAGTTGCCCTTGACCTGTTGTCTGGAGGTACACCAGCACTCTGCGGGGGAAAAGCCCAAATCGGCATGGGCCGTTAACGCTGTTCGCAACAGCGGCGAGGCGCGGAATAGTTCCGTCATTCGGGTGTTATGTTGCTGAAAGCTTAGCTAGCGCGCGAGCCCACCTGACCGGTTGAAGCATGAGCCCGTTTCGCCAGAGTGTCGAAGCCATAATCCCGGCGCTGCGCCGCTACGCGAGGGCGCTGGCGCGCGACACCGACATCGCCGACGACCTGGTGCAGGACACCCTGGTGCGCGCGCTGCGCTCGGAGAAGCTGTTTCTCGGCGGCGACGTCAGGAGCTGGCTCTACACGATCCTGACCAACCTCAACAAGAACCGGCGCCGCTCGCTGGCGAGGCGCCCGCAATTCATGCCGCTGCTCGACAACAATCCCGACGCCAGCGGCACCGAAGCCGAAGGCCGCGACATCGCACGCGCGCTGGCGACGCTGGTGGAGGAGCAGCGCGCGGTGCTGCTGCTGGTGATGCTGGAAGGCCTCTCCTACCGCGAGGTCGCCGACATTCAGGGCGTGCCGATCGGCACCGTAATGTCACGGCTTGCCCGCGCCCGCGCCCATGTCAAAGCTGTTCTGGAGGGCGAGCGCACCGCGCTGCGCCGGGTCAAGTAGCGGCAGGATTCTTCATCGAAGAGATTTGAACAGGACTGGACAGAGACGACGACAATGAACGACCCCAAAATTCCCGTCACCGAAGACGAGCTGCATGCTTACGTCGACGACGAGCTGCCGGCGGAGCGCCGCGGCGACGTCGAGGCGTGGCTGGCGGCGCGTCCCGAGGATGCGGCGCGGGTGCAATCGTGGCGCGCGATGGCCGAGATGCTGCATGCAAGGTACGATTCGGTGCTCGACGAGCCGGTGCCGAAGCGGCTCGGGCTCGAGCAGCTCTCGAGCCCGCCGCGCCGCTGGATGTATGGCGCAGCGGCAGCGGCGCTGATCGCCTTCATCGCCGGCGGCGGCATCGGCTGGATCGCGCATGGCGCCACCACGACGCCCTCGGCATTCCAGAGCCTGACCGTCGAGGCGCTGGATGCGCACCGGCTGTACGTCGTGGAAGTGCGCCACCCCGTCGAGGTGGCGGGCAGCGAGCGCGCGCATCTGCAGCAATGGCTGACCAAGCGCTGCGGCTGGAAGGTGCATGCGCCTGAACTGGAGTCCGCAGGGCTGAAGCTGGTGGGCGGACGGTTGTTGCCCGGACCGGCGGGACCGGCGTCGTTCCTGATGTATGAGGGGCCGTCCGGCGAGCGCTTCACCGTCTATGCCGCCAGGGCGACGGTGGAGACGACCCAGATGCGCTATGCCACGCAGGGCCGCGACAATGCCTTGTTCTGGGCCGAGCACGGCGTCGGATTCGTGGTCTCGGGCTCGAGCGACCGCGATCGCCTGACCCAGGTTGCCAAGCTCGTCTATGACGAGAGCGAGAAGCTCGGCGGCGACGTGCGCACCCGCTAGGGATTGTTGCCGGCGTCCGGCGAAATTCTTGCCGGATCAAGACGATTGGCGGCCGAATTGCGGCGTAGCGAATTGTCCCAATTTGGACATTGAATATCTGAAATCAGACCACCGACGCGTCTCATTATCGCACCGGATGATCACGCGAAAATGAGTGGCGCTCGATCCGCCGATCGACGCAAGCGGCCTCGATCGGGGTTTGGTACCGCGCTGGTCCCCCTTTCGAGGCCGCACCCCTTTAGGGGGTCACGTCAACTGGCTCGCGAAAACCTCCCGGCTTTCGCGATCGAAATACGGCCTCTGCCCGCCCCGGTTTCGTGGAACCGGCTGGGTCAGCCCAAGTCGCTACGCGGATTGTAAGGGTGTCCGTCGCGCCACTTTTCCATCAATTGCTCAAGTTCGCTGTCGTTCCCGTCGGGCAGGATAATTTTTGTGGTCACGAGCAGATCGCCGGTGCCGCCCGATTTGGGCAGGCCTTTGCCCTTGAGGCGGAAGGTGCGGCCGCTGGAGGTGTTTTTTGGGATCGACAGTTCCACCGCCCCGCCGAGGGTGGGCACGCGGACCTTGCCGCCGAGCACCGCCTCGTAAAGCGTGATCGGCAGATCGACGCGCAAGTCGCTGCCCTCGACCTTGAAGAACGGATGCGGGGCAATGCTGACGGTGATGAGCACGTCGCCCGGGCGGTGGCCGGGCGCAGTCTCGCCCTGCCCCTTGAGCCGGATCTGCTGGCCTGAAGTCACGCCGGCCGGAATCCTGACGTTAAGCTCCTTGCCGGTCGGCAGGCGCACCCGCTTCTCGGCGCCCTTGACGGCGTCCTCGAGCGAAACGGTCAGCGCGGCATTGATGTCGAGGTCGAGCCCGATGCCGCCGGTGTCGAATTCGAACTGACTGCCGCCGCCGCGCGCGCCGCGGCCGGCCGCGCCGCCGAACATGCTGTTGAGGATGTCCTCGAAGCTGCCGCCGGCAGCGCCCGGTCCGCCGCCGGAGCGGAAGGTATAGGTTTCGAAGCCGCCCGGGCCGGCGCGGCCGCGCGGGTCGCCGCCGAATCCCTGGAAGCGCGGCTTGCCCTCGGCATCGATCTCGCCGCGGTCGAACTGCTTGCGCTTGTCCTCGTCGCCAAGGATCTCGTTGGCCGTGTTGATCTCGGCAAAGCGCGCGGCGGCCTTCGGGTCGCCCTTGTTGCTGTCGGGGTGATGCTTCTTGGCGAGCTTGCGAAAAGCGCTCTTGATGGCCGCAGCGCTGGCGCTCCGCGGCACCCCCAAGACCTCATAGGGGTCGCGCATCCGTCAAATCTCCTTATCGGGAATCGGTCTGTCGAATTCAGGCAAGATACCCAATTTGACCTCATGTGGGTGCCCGTTGCATTTCTGCAACGGGGTGGCCAAGGGAATTAGCTCCGTCTCCACGGCTTTAGCGTATGGATTTCCCAGCGGCCATGGCCGGCCTGGCAGGCCGCGCCCTGCAGCCAGCTTTCGCTTCGGCCGTTGACGTAGCTTGCCAGGAAATCGCGGCAGGTGCGACCTTCGTTGGTATAGGCCTGCGCGAGCGGGGTCACCGAGCCGCGGGCGCCGGTCTCCGGGTTCGCCCATGGCTGGCTGGTGTCCTTGTTGCCCTTGGTCAGCACGTCGGAGGCCGCCGTGCGGGCAAAGGCGAGATCGCTTTCCGTCGGTACCGCCTCCTGGACGGCGATCGAGCCGGTCACCACCTCGCTCTCCTCCGCCCTGGAGAAGAAACCGCCGCCATCGCGGGAAAAGCTGCAGCCACCGGAGCTGGCGCCGATCAGAAACAGGGTAACCATCGTGCCGAGGGGCCGGATCGCCGATAGGCCAATGCGTTCCCATGTCCTATATTGACGGGACTGCAGCGCACTCTGGGACGCTGACGCACGCAACTCGGTACTCCGGACATGACAGACACAACCTCCATCAAAACCCCAACACCGTTAACATCCGGTGATTTTACGGCCGCGGAGGAGCCCTTCGCGCTGTTCGGGGAATGGTTTGCGGAAGCTGTGAAGTCCGAGCCGAACGACCCCAATGCGATGGCGCTCGCCACCGTCGATGCCGACGGCCTGCCCGACCTGCGCATGGTGCTGATGAAGGGCTTCGATACCGACGGCTTCGTATTCTACAGCCACATCGCCAGCGCCAAGGGCCGCGAGCTCGCCGCAAATCCCAAGGCCGGTTTACTCTTCCACTGGAAGTCGCTGCGCCGCCAGGTCCGCATCCGCGGGCCGGTCACGCCGGTGACCGACGCCGAGGCCGACGCCTATTTCGCCACGCGGCCGAAGCAGGCGCAGATCGGCGCCTGGGCGAGCAAGCAGTCGCAGCCGCTGGAAAGCCGCTTCGCCTTCGAGCAGGCGATCGCGCTGGTCGCCGCCAAGCATGTGATCGGCGAGGTGCCGCGGCCACCGGGCTGGAGCGGCTGGCGGATCGCGCCGACGCGCATCGAGTTCTGGCACGACCGCCCGTTCCGCCTGCACGACCGCATCGAATTCCGCCGCGACGCGCCAGGCCAGCCCTGGAGCAAGGCGCGGCTTTATCCCTGAGAAGCCGTCATGCCCGGCCTTGTGCCGGGTCGCAACGACGCAAGACGTGGATGGCCGGGACAAGCCCGGCCATGACGAAGAACGAAAGAGCTGTTGATGGTGACCTCCAACCTGCCGCGGCGCACGCTGCTCCTGACCGGCGCCAGCCGCGGCATCGGCCATGCCACCGTGATCCGCTTCTCCAGCGCCGGCTGGCGCGTCATCACCTGCTCGCGCCACCCCTTCCCTGAAGACTGCCCGTGGGATGCCGGGCCGGAGGACCACATCCAGGTCGACCTCGCCAACCCCGACGACACCGTGCGCGCGATCGGCGAAATCCGCCGCCGGCTCGAGGGTGGCACGCTGCACGCGCTGGTCAACAATGCCGCGATCTCGCCCAAGGGCCTGGGCGGCTCGCGCCTCGGCAGCGTCGACACCGACCTCGACACCTGGACCCACGTCTTCCAGGTCAATTTCTTCGCCCCGATCATGATCGCGCGCGGGTTGATCGACGAGCTGAAGGCCGCCAAGGGCTCGGTGGTGAACGTCACCTCGATCGCGGGCTCGCGCGTGCATCCCTTTGCCGGCGCCGCCTACGCGACGTCGAAAGCCGCGCTCGCCTCGCTGACCCGCGAAATGGCGTCCGACTTCGGCCGGGTCGGCGTCCGCGTCAACGCGATTGCCCCTGGCGAGATCGACACCTCGATCCTGTCGCCGGGAACCGAGAAAATCGTCGAGCAGCAGATTCCGATGCATCGCCTGGGAACGCCGGACGAGGTGGCCAAGATCATCTATGTGCTGTGTACGGAGACGAGCTCCTACGTGAACGGCGCCGAGATTCACATCAACGGCGGGCAGCACGTTTGAGACGGCACTCGAACTGAATTGGCACCTCAACAGGCCGAGCTATCGCCCATGATCCGGAGCCGTTTCCGGTCATCGCCTGGCGCTTTGAGGCCTGCCGCATTTCCCACCGGCAGACCGGCTCTCTTCAAACCAGCTCACGCAGGATCTGAGCGGCCTGCCAGCGCAGCTGGGCCGCCTCGACATTGAACGTGCTGGAGCACTCTTCCTCGCGCTCGCCGTCGGCCAGCACCGCGCCGCAGTGCCGGCAGGTGCGCACCGAGATCGCCGGCGCGCGGGCGCCGATGCGTTCGCGGTAGCTGGCGAGGTCGATGACCGTGCGCGTTCCAGTTGTTACTTTGTCAACCATTGTGCCCTCGCGGCGTGTGGCAGCGTTATCGCAGACAACGTTCGATCAAAGGTTCAGGGCACAGTTCAAATTTTAGCGGAGCGATAGCGGCGGATGGAACGGCTCGAAGCTTGACGAATTTGGCGTTACCGCAACTGGGAACAAGGCTGAAAAGTTGCCGGCACCTTGCTCGATAACCATGGCGTATCCGAATGAAAATTCATCCTTCGGAAACGCAGCTCACAACCATTTCTTCCAGCGGAAGAGCAAGTACGGAAGAATCGCCGCCGCCAGCATCATGATCAGCGCCATCGGATAGCCGTGCGCCCATTCCAGCTCCGGCATCTTCCTGAAGTTCATGCCGTAGATCGAGGCGATCAGGGTCGGCGGCATCAGCACCACCGCCATCACCGAGAACAGCTTGATGATGTTGTTCTGCTCGAGATTGACCACGCCCAGCATGGCGTCGAGGGTGAAGGTGATCTTGCTGGAAAGATAGGAGGCGTGGTCGGTCAGGGAGCCGACGTCGCGCTGCATGGTCTTGAGCTGCTCGCGCATGTCCTTCGACCATTTGACGCCCTCCATGACGGCGGACATGAAGGTGACGACGCGGCCGATGGAGACGAGGCTCTCGCGAATCTTCGATACCAGGTCGCCCTTGCGCCCGATCTCGATCAGGATTTGCGAATACAGCTTGGCGTGGCCGTGGCGCTGGCTCACGGGCTCGAAAATGTCGTGAGAGACCTGGTCGACGTCGGCGCCGCACCGCTCGAGAATATCGGCGCAGCGGTCGATCACGGCATCCAGCAGCTCCATCAGCACCATCTCGCCCGATATCGAGGGCGAGCAGGAGCGCGCCAGCTTGTTCTCCACCAGCGGGAATGGCTTTGGGGTGTCATAGCGCACCGTGACCAGGCGATGGCCGGCGAGGATGAAGGTGACGGCGGTGGTGCGGGGCATGTCGGTGTCGGAATGACACATCAGCATCGCCGTCATGTAGCGGGCGCCGTTCTCGATATAGAGGCGGCTGGAGATCTCGATCTCCTGCATGTCCTCGCGGGTCGGCACCACGATCCCGGCAAGCCGCTCCACCGCCTTGTCCTCCTCCGCCGTCGGCTTGACGAGGTCGATCCAGACCGCGTTTTCCGGCAGCGCGGCGAGATCGACGGCGACGGCTTTCTTCAGCGAAAATTCGGCAGGAACGAAAACCGAGAACATCCACGACTCCGGAACCAGTTACGAAGAGGACACCGACTTAGCCCGATTCTGGCAAGCGCTTCATGACTGCCGTATTAACCAGCCTTCAAGCTTTGTGGCGCCCGGGTGGCGTCACCATGGCACGGATGCGGCCGATGTGGCCGATTTGCCCAGTAACTGGGCCGGACCGCCCCACCCTTGCGGCAGAAAGGACACAGCTGGCCGTCATCGACACGGGATAAGTGGCTAAGTTCTGGAATTCTGGAAGGTTTCGGAGATAATGCAGCCAATGGGTTTCGGGCGTTTGCGGCGCATCGTCTGAGCGTGCATGCAAAACATTTCGATTGGAATGAACATGTCGTCCTTGAAGGCAAAGTTGGGAATTCTGGCTGCCGGCCTGATGCTCTCGGGCTGCATGCAGGCCACGACCTATCAGCCGGCTCCCGAGGCATCGCTCAAACCGGCCGACAAGGCGCAGCTCGCCAAGGCGCGTTACGAGAAGGTTGCCGTGGCAGAGCCGTTCCGCCGCGCGATCGTCGACTATCATCGCAAGGAACTCCCCGGCACGATCGTGGTCGATTCCGACAACCACTATCTCTATCTGGTGCAGGACAGCGGCAAGGCGATTCGTTACGGCATCACCGTCGGCGAGGATGCGCTCGCCTTCTCCGGCATCGCCAAGGTCGGCAACATGGCTGAATGGCCGAAATGGACTCCGACCAAGGACATCCACAAGCGCATCGAGGGCCTGCCGGCATCGGTGCCCGGCGGCGTCGACAATCCGCTCGGTGCCCGCGCGCTCTATTTGTATCAGGGCGGCCGCGACACCATGTTCCGCATCCACGGCACCAACCAGCCGGAGTATATCGGCGCGTCGATCTCCTCGGGTTGCATCCGCATGACCAACGAGGACGTCATCGACCTCTACAGCCGGGTGAAGGCGGGGACGATAGTGGTCGTGCTCGAACCCAAGCACGGCGACTCGCCCTACAATTCCAAGATGGCCCTGCAGGGCAGCAGCGTTAATCCCATCTTGCAGTAAACCTCCGGGCAGCGAGGTAAAGCGCCGGTTCTCACCGGCGCTTTTTTGTTGCCTTCTGCTTGGCGGGGGCGGGCTCGGCTTCAGGCGCTTCGCGATCGGACTTCGCAGCCTCCGGTTTCGCCGGCTCGTCGGACTTGGCGGCGACCTCGCGCGGCGGCGCCTCCGGCGGACGTTCGGCCGGCAGCAGCGGCGCTACCTGCGGCAGCGGGTCCCAGACGTTCCATTGACATATCCGGTAGTTGTTGCGCCGCTCGGCGACGTCGAGATGGATGTGATCCTCGTGGTACCAGTCCGATCCCGGCCCCAGCACCGTCGCGAATCGCGCGCAGACCGAATGCAGCACGCTTTCGCGCAACTCGCGCGGCACGGTGCGGTCGGTGAACTGGATCGACTTGCCGCCGACGAGCTTGACGGCGCGCACGTCGAGCGCATTCGCCCTTCCATGCTCGGAAAGCTGCGCGCCGGCGACGCGGTTACGGCCGCGGCACTCGTAGGAATCGAAATTGTCGAGCTCGCTGATCTGGCTGCCGAGCCTGGCGGCGATCGGCGCCATGTCGCTGCGGATCCAATCGGCAATCGCGCTCGCCATCCTGCAGCGGAGGATCGCCGCCGGCTTCACCGGCACCTTGCGCTTGTCCGGCAGCACGACGGCCTCCAGCCGCACCAGGTCCTCGCCACCGCAGCCGCCCGGTCCCTTGATGTCGGGGATGGAGGGGGCGATCGCGATCTCTTCGGTCAGCGCCAGGCGGCAGGCCGAAGGCGGCGGCGGTTCGGCCGGCTTGGCGGGCTCGCCGGGCGGCTCGGCCTTGTCCGGCGCAGCCTTGCTTTCAGACTTGCTGTCATTCTTGGGCGCCTCGGCCGGACGGGGACGCGGCAGCGGGACTCCCGGACGGTGGATGGTGCCGCGCAGCTTCGGCTTGCCCGCGAACAGGTCCAGCGGCGGGACCGGCTTCGTTTCGCGCGCCGATTCGCGCCCCGCAGCCGGCCCGGTCGCGACCGCCAGCGCGAGCACAGCGGCGGTAACCATTGCCGCAGCCCGGCCGTCAAGGGCGCCGCCAGCCAATTTCCGGCTTGATTTCTCCGCGCTAAAGTCCATGACAATTCCAAATCTTAGTTCCCATTCGCCCGTACTTTGGGGCGAAAGCGCGGAAGCAGCACAACTATCAGGAGGGACGTTCGAATGCGTGGTTTGATGCAAGACTGGCCGCTTTTGTGCCACCGGATTATCGAGCACGCGGCGAGGTATCATGGAACGCAGGAGGTCGTCACCCGCTCGGTCGAAGGCCCGATCGTCCGCACCACTTACGGCGAAATTCACAAGCGCGCGCTGAAGGTTTCGCAGATGCTGCAGCGCGACGGCATCAAGCTCGGCGACCGCGTCGCCACCATCGCCTGGAACACGGCGCGCCATCTCGAATGCTGGTACGGCATCATGGGAATCGGCGCGATCTGCCACACCGTCAATCCGCGCTTGTTCCCCGAGCAGATCGCCTGGATCATCAACCATGCCGAGGACCGCGTGGTGATGACCGACATCACCTTCGTTCCGCTGCTGGAAAAGATCGCCGGCCAGCTGCCCAGCGTCGAGCGCTACGTGGTGCTGACCGACAAGGCGCACATGCCGCAAACCACGCTGAAGAACGCGGTCGCCTATGAGGAATGGCTCGCCAAGGCCGACGGCAACTTCGCCTGGGAAGATTTCGACGAGAATACCGCGGCCGCGATGTGCTACACCTCGGGCACCACGGGCGATCCGAAGGGTGTGCTTTATTCGCACCGTGGCAACGTGCTGCACGCGCTGATGGCCAACAACATCGACGCGCTGGGCGCCAGCGCCTCCGACACCATGCTGCCGGTGGTGCCGCTGTTCCACGCCAACAGCTGGGGCATTGCCTTCTCCGCGCCCTCGATGGGCACCAAGCTCGTCATGCCCGGACCGAAGCTCGACGGCGCCTCGGTCTACGAGCTGCTCTCGACCGAAAAGGTCACCGTTACCGCCGGCGTGCCGACTGTGTGGCTCATGCTGCTGCAGCACATGGCCGCCAACAACCTGAAACTACCGCACCTGCGCATGGTGGTGTGCGGCGGCTCGGCGATGCCGCGCACGATGATCAAGACCTTCGTCGACATGGGCGTCACCACGCGCCACGCCTGGGGCATGACCGAGATGAGCCCGATCGGCACGCTCGCGGCCCTCAAGCCGCCCTTCGCCGAGCTCAAGGGCGAGGCGCAGCTCGACGTCCTGCAGACCCAGGGTTTTCCGCCCTACGGCGTGCAGATGAAGATCACCGACGATGCCGGCAAGGAGCTGCCGTGGGACGGCAAGACCTTCGGCCGGCTCAAGGTGGCCGGCCCTGCGGTGGCAAAGGCCTATTTCAAGATCGACACCAACATCCTCGACGAGGAGGGCTATTTCGACACTGGCGACGTCGCCACCATCGACCCGCACGGCTATATGCGCATCACCGACCGCTCCAAGGACGTGATCAAGTCGGGCGGCGAGTGGATTTCGTCGATCGACCTCGAGAACCTCGCGGTCGGCCACCCCGCGGTGGCGGAGGCCGCCGTGATCGGCGTTTATCATCCCAAATGGGACGAGCGTCCGCTGCTGATCGTGCAGCTCAAGCAGGGCCAGTCGGCCACGCGCGAGGACATCCTGAAGTTCATGGACGGCAAGATCGCCAAATGGTGGATGCCCGATGACGTCGTGTTCATCGATAGCATCCCGCACACGGCGACCGGCAAGATCCTGAAGACGGCGCTGCGCGACCAGTTCAAGGCCTACCGGTTCCCGAACGCGGCGGCCTGACGCTCAGGCAGGGGCGCATTCGACAGGATGCGCCCCCGTCATGTCGCGCGATGCCTTGCGGCCGGCATCGATTTGCCGGCAAACTGGCCGGCGAGCAGCGAAAATGCCGCCCGGAGTAAGGCGACGACCGCCGCGCTTCGGGCGCGGCGCGCCCTCGCCGTGTAGGCGTCGAAATCGATGCTGCCGTCGGGACGGCGAAGGACGACTTCATCAGCGAACACAGCCGACGTGGGGCGGCCTTCGAAGTTGCTTTCCCGGAACATGGAGAATCTCCTTTCTTGAAGGAGACTGATATATTTTGCATATTTCCAGATATAATATGCGAGATTTTCCGCTTATACGTGAATCGAATTCATGAATGGCGCCGCATCCGCCGAAATGAACGCCTTTGTCCGCGTCGCCGAGCGCGGCAGCTTTGCCGCGGCCGCGACCGATCTCGGGCTGACGCCATCGGCCCTGTCCAAGCTCGTGACCCGGATCGAGGACCGGCTCGGCGTACGGCTCCTGACCCGGACCACGCGGAAGCTGGCGCTGACCGCCGAAGGCGAGCTGTTCGTCACCCGCAGCCGGGAGATCCTGGCCTCGATCGAGGCGGCGGAAGCCGAGGTGACGGCGGCGAGCGAGCGGCCGCGCGGCCATTTGCGGATCAGCGTCGGCACGGCGATCGCCAAGCAGATCCTCGGTCCTGCCCTTCCGGCCTTTCTCGATCGCTATCCCGACATCACCGCCGAGCTTCACGTGTCGGACCGACAGATCGACCTCGTTGCCGAGCAGGTGGATGTGGCCATCCGATCGGGCGCGCTTGGTGACTCCACCCTCGTGGCACGCAAGATCGCCGAGGCGACACGCGTCATCTGCGCCAGCCCCACCTATCTGGAGAAACGCGGCACGCCGCGCCTGCCTGCCGATCTTCTCCAGCATAACTGCCTGACCCTGCCCGGGCCGGCGTGGTCGCGATGGCCCTTCCACACCCACGAAGGCATCAACCGGCTTGCCATCTCGGGCAGCTTTACCAGCGACAATGCCGACCTGTTGCTGGACATGGCGGTGGCCGGGCTCGGCATCGCGCGGCTGGCGGATTTTATGGTTGCGCGCGCGGTGCAGCACGGGGCGCTCGTACCGCTGCTGATGGACAATCACGTACCGGAAGCCTTCCCGATCCATGCGCTGACCGTGCCCGGCCGCCACCGCGCCCCCCGCGTCAGGGCCTTCATCGATTTCCTCGCCGAGCAGTTCGGCCGCACCGATTGATGCGCAGCGCATCACGATTTGGACGGATTTTCCGGTGCAAGTTGCTTTCCACGCAGACGCTAAATGCGCTAGAGCTTCGGTTCTGATTGAATCAGAACCGAAGCTCCAGAATCTTGGTTTGACGCGTTTTCTTCACGCGAACCGGTATGCACTTCGCTTGAAAACGCTCTAGCTCAGGGCGCGCCGCCCGCCGCAACGAGACTGCGGCCGGCGCCACAATCCACGATGGAACATTGACCGATGGCCCGCAGGTTTTCCGCCCCCTACCAGACGGAGCCGGTGTCCGCGCTCGCCACATGGTCGCGGAACCTTGCGGTGTTTTCCGTCGTCGCGGTCGTGGTGTCGATCCTCATCGTCCGCTTCGGCTTTCTCGAGATCAAGCCGGCGCTGGCGACGTTCTTCGGCGGGCTTGCCATTGCCGGCCTTTCCGTCCTGGTCGGACTCGGGGCATTCGCCGCGATCTGGCAGAACGGCTCGCGCGGCATGAGCCGCGTGCTGCTGGCGCTGTTGATCGACGCCGTCGTGCTCGCCTATCCCGCCTATCTCGGCCTGCAATACCGCAGTCTGCCGAAGATCTACGACATCACCACCGATCCGATCGACCCGCCGCGCTTCGAGGCGTTGGCGCGGCTGCGGACCGGCGAAGGCGCCAACTCCGCCGTTTACGCCGGCCTCTATTCCGCAGAGCAACAACGCATCGCTTATCCCGATATCGAGACGGTCGAGCTCGAGTTCCCGGCGCAGCGCGCCTACGACGTGGTGCTGCAGGTCGTCAACAAGCGCAAATGGCGCATCGTTGACGAACGCGCGCCGCAGCCGCGCCGCGAGGGCCATATCGAGGCGATCGCGCAGACGTTGATCATGGGATTCCGCGAGGATGTCGCGATCCGCATCAAGGCCGACGGCGATGATTCCCGCATCGATATCCGTTCCTCCTCGCGCTATTTCGAGAGCGACCTCGGCAGCAACGCCTCGCGCGTGGCCAAGCTGATCGAAGACATCAAGACGGCGGCCGAGGCGGCCGCGCTCAAGCCGGTGAAGAAGGCGCCCGCGCCTGCGCCGAAGGGGCCGGCCAAGACGGTGAAGAAATAGCGAGTGGCGAATGGCGAATGGTAGCGCGCGCGCCTTATTCGCTACTCGCGACTCGCCATTCGCCCCTCACGACGCCATCCTGTAGGTGCCGCCGATCACGGGATCGCCATCGGTCGCGACGATGCCGCGTGCGACCAGATCTTCCAAATGCGCCAGCACGGAGTAGCCCGCCGCATTGGTCAGCCGCGGGTCGATCCCGATATAGATCGCGCGCACCATGGTCGGGATGTCGGCCTCGCCCTTGGAGAGCCGATGCAGGATCGACGCCTCGCGGGCGCGGCGGTGCCGCTCCAGGAAGCGGACATAGCGCGCACCGTCGGGGATTTCCGGGCCGTGGCCGGAGAAGTACAAATCCTCCTCGCGACGGGCGAGGCGGTCGAGCGAAGCCATGTAGTCGATCATGGAGCCATCCGGCGGCGCCACGATCGAGGTCGACCAGCCCATGACGTGGTCGCCGACGAAATTGATCTTCCGCTCCGCCCAGGCGAAGGCGAGATGATTGGCGGTATGGCCGGGGGTGGCGACGGCTTCCAGCCGCCAGCCATTGCCTTCGATGAGGTCGCCGCCCCGCACCGTCACATCGGGCTTGAAATCGCGGTCGGCGCCGGACTCCGGATTGTGCTTCTCGCTTTCGAAGCGCGGCCGCGAGGCGCGGTGCGGACCTTCGGCATAGACAGGCGCGCCAGTCGCAGCCTTGATCCGCGCAGTGTTCGGCGAGTGGTCGCGATGGGTGTGCGTCACCAGGATGTGCGTCACGTTCTCGCCGCGCACCGCGTCGAGCAGCGCTTTGGCATGCGCCTCGTCATCGGGACCTGGATCGATGATCGCGACATTTCCCTGGCCGACGATGTAGCTGACCGTGCCGGTGAAGGTGAACGGGCTCGGATTGTTGCAGAGCACGCGCCGCACGCCGGGGCGGGCTTCCTCGGCGACGCCTGGCTGCAAGGGAAAGTCGCGGTTGAAGGGGATGTCGTCGTTGTCGGCCATGGGCGGCTTGCTCGCAGCGTGCGGTTCTTGCTCCGTTATGCCCGGGCAAAAGCGCGAAGGCGCGCTTCGCGCTCTTGCCCGGCCATGACGAATTGGACAGAGTTTGGCCTTACGAAAACGCCTGAATGCCCGTGATCGCGCGGCCGAGGATCAGGGCGTGGACGTCGTGGGTGCCCTCATAGGTGTTCACGGTTTCCAGATTCGCCGTATGCCGCATCACGTGATACTCGATCTGGATGCCGTTGCCGCCGTGCATGTCGCGCGAGACGCGGGCGATATCGAGCGCCTTGCCGCAATTGTTACGCTTGACGATGGAGATCATTTCGGGGGCGAACCTGCCCTCGTCCATCAGGCGGCCGACGCGCAAGGACGCCTGCAGGCCGAGCGCGATCTCCGTCTCCATGTCGGCGAGCTTCTTCTGTACCAGCTGGGTCGCCGCCAGCGGTCGGCCGAACTGCTTGCGATCGAGCGTGTACTGCCGCGCGCGGTGCATGCAGTCTTCGGCGGCCCCCATCGCGCCCCAGGAAATGCCGTAGCGGGCGCGGTTGAGGCAGCCGAACGGCCCCTTCAGGCCCGACACGTTGGGCAGCAACGCGCTCTCGGGAACCACGACGTTGTCCATCACGATCTCGCCGGTGATGGAGGCGCGAAGCGAGAGCTTGCCGCCGACCTTCGGCGCGGAAAGGCCCTTCATGCCCTTTTCGAGGATGAAGCCGCGGATCTGGTTGTCATGCGCGGCGGATTTCGCCCAGACCACGAAGACGTCGGCGATCGGCGCATTGGAGATCCACATCTTGCTGCCGTTGAGCTTGTAGCCGTCCGACACCTTCTCGACGCGGGTCTTCATGCCGCCGGGATCGGAACCGGCATCCGGCTCGGTCAGGCCGAAGCAGCCGACCCACTCGCCGGTCGCAAGCTTCGGCAGGTATTTCTTGCGCTGGCTTTCGTCGCCATAGGCATAGATCGGATACATCACGAGGGACGACTGCACCGAGTTCATCGAGCGATAGCCGCTATCGACGCGCTCGATCTCGCGCGCCACGAGCCCGTAGGCCACGTAGCTGGCGTTGGCGCAGCCATATTCCTCCGGCAGCGTCACGCCGATCAGCCCGAGCTCGCCCATCTCGTTGAATATCTCACGGTCGGTCTTTTCTTCGAGGTAGGCCTTGGTGACGCGCGGCGCGAGCTTGTCCTGCGCGTAGGCGCGCGCGGTGTCGCGGATCAGCCGCTCGTCCTCGGTGAGCTGATCGTCGAGCAGGAACGGATCATCCCACTGGAAGGCAGCCGCAGCCGGCTTGTCCTTGGTCCGGGGTTGCACGCTCATGGGAATTCCTTTCGCATAATGCGGCCAAAATACAACGTGGCGGCAGGTTAGGACGTTGGCCTTCAGCCTTCAAGGCGCTCGTTGCCGACGATCTCGATGCCGAAACCCGACAAACCCTTGTAGTCGTGCACCGACGAGGTGAGGTTGCGGATCGAGGTGATGCCGAGATCGCGCAGGATCTGCGCGCCGACGCCGACCTCGCGCCACTGCCTGTTGCGGTCGGCCTCCGCGCTCTTCTGCTCGCCGACGGGCTCGACGGGAACGCCGGCCGCGCCATCGCGCAGATATACCAGCACGCCGCGGCCGGCGCGCTGGAAGTGGTTGAGCACGAGGCGCATGCGTTCCTGCCCGGTGAACAGGTCCTTCACGATGTTGGGCTTGTGCAGGCGCGTCAGCACGTTCCTGCCGTCGCCGACGCCGTTGTAGACGAAGGCGGCATGCGCGATCTCGTCGAACGGCGAGCGGTAGGCATAGCCCTGCAGCGTCCCGATCGGGCTTTCGATCGCGAAGGTGGAGACGCGCTCGATCAGCTTCTCGCGCGCCTGGCGGTAGGCGATCAGGTCGGCGATCGTGACGTGTTTCAGCTTGTGGGCGGCGGCAAAGCGCGTCACCTGTTCGCCCTTCATCACGGTGCCGTCGTCGTTCATCAACTCGGAGATGACGCCGACCGGCGGCAGGCCGCTGAGCCGGCAGAGGTCGACCGCAGCCTCGGTATGGCCGGAGCGCAAGAGCACGCCGCCGTCGCGCGCGATCAGCGGAAAGATATGCCCGGGCCGGGCAAAATCGTTGGCGCCGACATTGGGATTGGCCAGCGCGCGGCAGCAGGAGGCGCGCTCGTCGGCGGAAATGCCGGTGCCGCCATCGGGCTTGTAGTCGATCGAGACGGTGAAGGCGGTGGTGTGGCTGGAATCGTTGTGCGCCACCATCGGGTCGAGCCGCAGCCGGCGCGCGTCGTCGGTGGTGATCGGGGCGCAGACGATGCCTGAAGTGTGGCGGATGATGAAGGCCATCTTCTCGGCCGTGCAGAGCGAAGCCGCGACGATCAGGTCGCCCTCGCCTTCACGGTCGTCGTCGTCGGTGACGACGACCAGCTCGCCCTTGGCAAAGGCCTGCAATACTTCCTGAATCCTGTCGGCCATTCCTCAACACCCGCTTCTTGTGCCGGGATGGATTACCCGGTCTCCCCCGCCCGCGCCAGCGCCATAACGGGAGGGCGGCATGCCGCCTGCGGGGGCCTGAAGAACGATATTTTATGTGGGGATGCGGCGGTGGGATGAAAGACCGTCCGCCAGGCCAAACGTTCCGCCTTACGGCAGAACCTCCTTGCGATCGGCAAGCTGGGCGTCCATCTCGGCGCGCTTGTCCTCCAGAAGGCCGGCGTCAACCGCTTCGATCACGGTATAGAGCTCGCCCGCGTCAGTCAGCCGGGTCACCGTCACGTAGTCGGCGCCGGCCTCATAGAGGTCGGGCACGTTGGCGAGCAGATCGGCGGTCGCGACGATTTTGGCGGTGGGGTTGAGCACACGGACATGGCGCACCAGCTTTTCGTTGTTGGCGCCGACGAGAAGCGAATCCGGCACGCTCAGGATGATCATCTCGGCCTTGCCGATGCCGGCGTGCACCAGAGTATCGACGTTGC
This sequence comes from Bradyrhizobium sp., assembly GCF_052389815.1. Taxonomy (GTDB): domain Bacteria; phylum Pseudomonadota; class Alphaproteobacteria; order Rhizobiales; family Xanthobacteraceae; genus Bradyrhizobium. Next base: position 220,410 of record NZ_JBQTHN010000005.1, read on the forward strand.
TGATATCGCCGTAGATCACGTGCACACCGCGCTCGTTCAGGATGCGGAACACGTTCGGATTGAAATCGATCACCGTGATCTGCTCCAGCAGCGACTCGTTCTGCCGTTCGATCTGGCTGAGCAGCGCGCTTGCGGCCCGGAAGAAGCCGAGGATGACGATGCGGTTGGTCTCGCCATGGCCGCCCTCGTGGCCCTCGGCGTGATGGACGTGGTCGAGATCGCGCAAGCCGATCTTCTTCAAAGGTCCGATCAGGCCCTTGGTGATCTCGCCGCTGCGCACCATGAAGAAGGTCGAGAGCACCGCCAGCACCACAAAGGCGAACGAGGCCGCACTCGCCGTCTCGGTCTTGATGTGGCCGGTGGTGATGCCGGTCTGGATCACCACCAGCGAGAATTCCGAGATTTGCGCGAGGTTGATGGCCGGCAGGAGGCTAGCGCGCAGGCCCTGCTTCATCAGATAGAGCGGCGTGAAGGTGGTCACGACGCGGCTTGCCACCGTGAAGGCTGCGATGATCAGCGCGAGCACGATCACCGAGCCGGTGGGGATCGGGATGGTCATGCCGAGCGCGACGAAGAACAGCGTAATGAAGAAGTCGCGCAACGTCGTCACCTTCGCCGTCACGTCGAGCGCATAGGGGAAGGTCGACAGCGACACGCCCGCCACCAGCGAGCCCATCTCGCGCGACAGATGCAGCTTTTCCGCGATTTCGCCGATCAGAAAGCACCAGGCCAGCGCGCCGAGCATGAGCAGCTCGGGCCTGCGCGCGATCTGGTGGAACAGCTTTGGCAGCACATAGCGGCTGAGGATCAGCGCGGTCGCGACCAGCGCGCCGACCCGGGCGATCGAGAGCAGGATCACCGAGACCTGCAGGTTGGCGAGAGACGGCTGCACCGCCAGGAACAGGATGGCAAAGATGTCCTGCAGCACCAGGATGCCGAGCGTGATGCGGCCCGGCAGCGTATCCAGCTCGCGCTTCTCGTAGAGCACCTTGACGATGATGACGGTCGAGGAGAGCGCACAGGCCACCGTCAGATACAGCGCGTCGAACGCGCCGCCGCCGAGCGAAAGGCCGACCGCCATGAAAAACAGGACGCCGAGCAGGCATCCGCCCAGCAATTGGCCGCCGGCCGCAAACAGGATCACCGGACCGGCGCGGATGATCTTCTTCAGGTCGATCTCCAGCCCGATCATGAACAGCATGAAGATCAGCCCGAGCTCGGAGATGACGCTGATCGATTCCTGGGACTTGACCCATCCCATGCCGAATGGCCCAATGAAAAAGCCGGCGACGAGGTAGGCGAGGATCAGCGGCTGGCGGGAAAAATGGGCCAAAAGCCCAAGTCCCCAGGCAAACAGGATGCTAAAAGTGATATCGCCAATGAGTTCGTGCATGAATCGAATTTACCCCTTGCCGCAACCTATTGGCAGGCGCCACGGGCTTAAACAAGCAATCTGTCATATCCTGACCAAGGCTGCCAATTTCGGGCTTCTCACTTGCCTACTGGCGGTGCAGATGCCGGCCGCCAGCGCACAGGGCGGCAGCATCGAGCAGACCTTTGCATCCTCCTTGACCTCGGTTCCCGCAGAGCCCCTCGCCGTCTCCGGCGCTTTTTACGTGCCGGTCTATTCCAGCGTGTCGATGGCCCAGGGCAAGCTGCGCGCCGATTTCTCGGTCACGCTGAGCGTGCACAACGCCTCCGAGACCCGGCCCCTGGTGCTGAAGCGGATCGCCTATTTCGACACGGCAGGCAAGATGGTGGAGAGCTACCTCAAGGCGCCGATCGCGCTAAAACCGTTCTCCACCATCGAGGTCTTCATTCCGACCTCCGACGTGCGCGGCGGCACCGGCGCGAACTTCGTGGTGAACTTTGCCGCGACGGGCGAGATCGCCGAGCCCGTCGTCGAAGCCCTGATGGTCGGCGGCGTCGGCGCCGGCCATTATGCATTCATCAGCCAGGGGCGGCCGATCCGGCTGGTAGGCAAGAACTGAGAAGAACGGGGACGGCGCCGGCCGCCCCGACAACAAGAAAACGGGAGACAAACGTCCATGAGCCCAACCCCATTCAACTACGCCCCGCTGCTGCCGGCCGGGCTGCCGGCGCCCGCAGCACGCTGGACCGGCCTTGCCAGATACAGTTTCGTCGGCGGCAACAACGATCCCGACGGCGTTCCGGTCGAGGGGCTGGTCGACGCCGTCACCGCCGTGCTGAACCGCGAGGGCAAGTCGCTCGCCACCTATGGCCTCGCTCACGGCCCGCAGGGCTACGGCCCCTTGCGCGAGTTTCTGGTCAAGAAGCTGAAGCGCGATGCCGGCATCGTTTGCACTGCGGACGAGCTTCTCATCGTCTCCGGCTCGCTGCAGGCGCTCGACCTCGTCAACAACACGCTGCTGGCGCGCGGCGACACCGTGCTGATCGAGAAGGAAACCTATCAGGGCGCGATCAACCGCCTGACCCGGCTCGGCGTCAAGGCGATCGGCGTTCCCCTCGACGACCAGGGCATGCGCATGGATGCACTGGCGAACACGCTCGACGATCTCAAGGGCAAGGGCATCACGCCGAAATACATCTACACCATACCCACGGTGCAGAACCCGACCGCCACCATCATGCCCGAAGAGCGGCGCCGCGAGATGCTGCGCCTGTCGGAGCAGTATGGCGTTCCGATCTTCGAGGACGACTGCTATGCCGACCTGACCTGGGACGGCAGGCGGCCGCCGGCGATCTACGCCATGAGCAGGAGCGGCAGCGTCATCCATATCGGCTCGTTCTCGAAATCGATCGCGCCTGCTTTGCGCGTCGGCTTCATCGTTGCGCCCTGGGAGGTGATGTCGCGCATGCTGGCGCTGAAGACCGACGCCGGCTCCGGCGCGCTGGAGCAGATGGTGCTAGCAGAATATTGCGCGCCGCATTTCGAGACCCATGTGCCGAAGCTGACGCGCGGCCTGCGCGCCAAGCTCGATACGCTGATGGATGCGCTCGGCGAGCAATTCGGCACCGCGGCCGAATTCGAGGCGCCGAAGGGCGGCATCTTCCTCTGGGTGAAGCTGCCCGACCGTGTCGATACGCTGAAGCTTTATCAGGCCGCCCTCGCCGCAGGCGTCGCCATCAATCCGGGGCCGGAATGGTCGGTCGACAAGCCCCATTCGGGCTGCCGCCTGCGGCTCTGCTTTGCCAGCCCCACGCATGAGCAGATCCGCGAGGGTGTCGCCGTTCTCGCCGACGTCTGCCGCAGGGAGTTCGGCGTGCCGGCGCGCAGCGCCAACGTGGAGAAGCGCGCGCTGGGTTAGCGGGACGCGCGACGGCATCTTGCGCATGAGACCGACTAGCGGCGGCCGTTGAACCGGACGGCTGGCCGCGGTTGCGCGAGATCAACGCCGAATGGAACGGATGGAGCAGATTCGAGGCGTCACCGGCGGGGTGGCCGGTGCAGCATGTTGGAGATGCCCATGTTCAAGATCGCAATCCTCATCTGGGTGATGCTCGGCACCGCGGTGGCAGGCACCGCCATTACCGCGGTGCTCGCCGCGGGAATCGCTTCCAATCCGATGAAGGCGATACCGCTGGCGGCCTTGGCCGGCTTTGTCGTGGCGATGCCGCTGTCGTATCTCGTCGCAGCGAAGATTGCGCGCGAGCGGGCAACCAAGCGAGTCGCCTGACTTCAAGCGTTAGCCATTCAAGCGTGAGCCATATGTCCGCTTCCGGCAGGAGGCGGACATATGCGCAGGACGGACCGATCAATACCGATCAATCACGCCGCAAGGTGAAACTCGACGTTGACCTGCCCGCTGCCGCTGGACGGAAAATAATCGCAGAGCTGCTCGGCCCTGCCCTGGTAGCCGTACCAGCCGAGCGCCGCGAACAGCATGATGGTGTCGGCCATGCCGCCCTCGCCGTTGCATTTGGTGGCGTAGTCCGGGAGCATGTCGATGAATTCGCGGTAGCGGCCCTGCTGCCACAGCTCCAGCACGCGCAGGTCGACCTGGCGGTTGAATTCGCTGGCAACCGAGGTCCAGGCATCCGCGCCGAGTTTCTTGTTCGGCCATAGCCGGTGCGACAGCGATCCGCTGGCGATCACCGCCACGCGTTCGCCGGACTGCTCGATCGCACGCCTCGTCGCTTCACCGAGAATGCGGCTCTCCTCCGGCGAGGTGAACAGGGGCGTAGCCACCGACACGACCTTGGCGCGGCCGTCCGCGTTCATGTAGTGCATCGGGACAATAGTGCCGTACTCAAGCCCGAGGCTTTCGACCCGGTGCGCCAGCACGTTCAGTCCGACCTTCGCAGCCTCGGCAGCGATCGCTTCCGCAAGGGCTGGATCGCCGGGCAGGTTGTAGCGCAGGTCCTGGATCATCTGCGGCGCTTCGTGGCTGGTGAAGGCGCCGCGATGATGCGCATTGGCGTTGATGTGGTAGCCGAAATTGGACAGCCAATGGGTGTCGAACACGACGAAGGTCGAAACCTCGCGCTCGCGGGCGCGGCGACCGAGTTCGCGCAGCGCGGCAACGGGGGCCTCGCGCGCCTTCTTCAGCAGGCTGCCCTCGGCCTCCGACAGCATCAGCGACGGCACGTGGCTGACCTTGGCGGCGAGAACGAGCTGTCCCATCTACTCCTCTACCGCCCTTGCGAAGGGCTCCCAACGAATCACCTGGGCGAGCCGCAGCAGCAGCACGATCGACACGTTGCCGCGGCCGGCTTCGATCTGGGCGATGTAGCGCTCGGAAATGCCGGACTGGCGCGCAAGCTCCCGTCGCGACATGTCGCGCTGCGCCCGCAGCGTGCGCACCCGCTCGCCGAGTTGGCTCAGAAATTCGCTTTCATAGAGGGAAAGTACCGTGCCGCCAGCCGAGATCGCCCCGGCCGGCTGGCCCGGGGACGTTTCTGCGCAGAGATGTGCTTCGTTTCGTGCCACGCTCGATCCTTGCAACGCCATGATCGCCGGACGCGGGCCGCCGCACATTGATCGAGCGCAAACTCGGGTCAGGAAAAATGCCCGCGAATCACCATCCCCGACGATGCGAAGCAACTTCCGGAAACGGCGCGCGGACGGCGCAACACGGAATCGCCGATTCCGAATCGTCGTCGGTGAACTTCCCTGGACAGACGTTCAGAAAACTCTTGCGGCTCCCTGCGGAACGGTCCGTTGCACCCGGCTGTTTCATCCTCATTACGTGAGGAGAACAACATGCGGAAGTTTGCTTGTGTGCTGGCAGCGCTCGGTGCGATGGCGATCGCCGTGCCGTCAACGGCCAGCGCCCAGACGGTCGTGATCAAGCGCGGCCATCACTACAATCATGGCTGGCACGGCGCGCACGCGCGAATGCACCATGACCACGGTTGGCACAGGGGCTGGCGTCACCGCCATCACCATGGCGACCGCGTGGTCGTGATCAAGAAGCGCTATCACCATTACTGACGGCCGACACAGCAAAATGGCTCCTCGCAGGAGGAGCCATTTTTTGCGTCAAGAACCGCGATGTGACGCGAGCCTTCCAAAGGGGAGTTCAGCGCTTCCAGTTGCAGATGCCGCCGGACTTGCAGGGCCAGGTCTGGATGCTGCGATCGAAGGCCTGCGCGTCGAGCGGGTTGCCGTGGCGACGCACCACCTTGGCGCGGGCCGCGCCGCGCGGTTTCGCCACCGGCTTCTCGGTCATCCTGCTCGTTCGCACCGCGCGCTGCTGGTCGGCTTTCGGCTCAACCACGACATGCGTGCTCTCGGTACGGGCTTGTACCGCAACCGGCGCGAATTCCGTCGGCGGTCCGAGCCGCTTCGGCGACAGCACCGCGCGCGAGAGATCGAGACTGAGGAACTCGTGGGGCCGGTATTCATCGGCCGGCGCAGCCGTACTCAACACCACGAGCGTGGCGCCGACTACAGCGGCAAGAACGTGTTTGGCGGCCATGCAGCCTCTCGAATGATCGGAACTGGGAACCCCTATAATCTAGGAAAGATTATACGCAATTCCAGCGTCCGCCGCCATCAAGGTTACCGGGAACGCAAATTATCCGGCCGCTTTTCCAGCTATTTTTGCGGCAGCTGCGGCGGATCGTCGTCAGCGATGGCGCGCCAGGCAGCGCCGTCGAGATCGTCGAACTGGCCGCTCTTCAGCGACCAGAGAAATCCGGCGAGCCCAAGCCCGCCCAGCGCCAGCGCCAGCGGAACGAGATAGACCAGGACTTCCATCAGCGCACCTCCTGCCGCGCGCGGCGGGCGCGCAGCGCGTTCAGCATCACCAGTACCGACGAGCCGGACATCGCGGCCGCCGCGATCAGCGGCGTCGCCAGGCCGACGATCGCCACCGGCACCGCAAGCGCATTGTAGCCGACGGCGAGCCAGATGTTCTGTTTCATCAGGGCCACGGCCTTGCGCGAATAGTCGATGGCCGCAACCACCGGCGACAATTCCTTGCCGAGGAAGACGAGATCGGCGGTGGCCTGGCTGAGATGCGTGGCGCTGACCGGCGACATCGAGACGCTGGCCGCCGCCAGCGACGGCGCGTCGTTCATGCCGTCGCCCACCATCATCACCTTGCGGCCCTGCCGCTTCAGCTCCTCGATCCGGGCGATCTTCTCCGCCGGCGTCACGCCGGCGCGCCAGATGCCGACGCCGAGCGTTTGCGCCGCGTGCCGGACCGCGGGCTCACGGTCGCCCGAAAGCAATTCCACCACGATGCCGCGCTGCTTCAGCGCCGCGACGGCCGCGGCCGCATCGGGACGCAATTGCTGGCGCACCGCAAAGACGTGGCACTGCGTGCCGCGGCGGAACGCCACGACCGAGACTTCGGGATCCCGGCTGAGGATTGCGTTGGCGAGCCCGCCGGCATCGCAGAAGGACGGGCTGCCGAGCCGAACCTCGAGGCCGTCGACGATCGTGCGCACGCCCTTGCCGGGCTCCTCGACCGCGCCCGGCAGCGGCGCCTTTGCCCCGGCCGCACGCGCTACCGCCGCCGCAACGGGATGATGGCTTGCCAGTGCGAGGCGGCCGGCGAGGCCAAACACATCGGCCGGGATGCTTTGCGCGTTCACGACATCGAGCTCGGGCAGCGTCAGCGTGCCCGTCTTGTCGAACACGACGGTATCGACGTCGGATACCCGCTCGATGGCATCGCCGGAATTGATCAGCACGCCCGCGCGGAACATGGCGCCCGCCACCACCGTCTGCACGGCGGGAATGGCCAGCCCCAGCGCGCAGGGACAGGTGATGATGAGCACGGCAATCGCCGTGACGATGGCATCGTGCCAGGTAGCACCGAGCGCGACCCAGCCGAGCATGGTGAGCGCGGCGGTGACGTGCACGACCGGCGCGTAGAGCCGCGAGGCACGGTCGGCGAGCTGCACATAGCGCGAGCGCACCTGCAGCGCGTTTTCCAGCAGCCGGGTGATTTCCGCAAGCAGCGTGCCTTCGGCGGCGGCCGCGACCTTGACCCGCAGCGCACCGGAGACGTTCATGGTGCCGGCATAGACCAGCGTGCCCTTTTCCGCCGCGACATGCTGCGTCTCGCCCGTGATCAGGCTCTGATCGATCTCCGAGCGGCCCTCGATGACCTCACCGTCGACCGCCGAGCGTTCGCCCGGACGCAGCAGCACGACGTCGCCGGCGCGGATGCTCGCCGCCGGAACCTCGCTGATCTCGTCGGGACCGACGAACTTGGCCGCGGTCTCCGCCTTCAGCGCGGCGAGATTGCCGGCGACCGCGCGGGTGCGCCGCCGCATGTTCTGGTCGAGATAGCGCCCCGCCAGCAAGAAGGTCAGCAGCATCACCGCGGCGTCGAAATAGGCGTGCTCGGCGTGATGGATGGTCTCCACCACGCTCATGCCGAGCGCGAGGATGACGCCGATCGAGATCGGCACGTCCATGTTGACGCCGCCTGCCCTCAGCGCGCGCCAGGCCGATTTGAAGAACGGCTGGCCGGCATAGGCGACTGCCGGCAGCACGATCAGCGCCGACATCCAGTGAAAGAAATCGCGCTGCTCCGGCAGCATGTCGGAGACGTTGCCCGACCACACCGGGATCGACAGCATCATCACGTTCATGGCGGCGAAAGCCGCAACGCCGAGGCAGCGCAGCAGGAAGCGCGACTGCTCCGCCTCGACGATCTCGGCGCGCACCGGCTCGAACGGATAGGCCTTGTAGCCGAGCTCGGCGAGGCGGTCGATCAGCGCCGCCGGATCGACCGCGCCCATCTTCCATTCCACCGCCAGCCGCCGGTCGGTCAGGTTGACGCGGGCGCGGGTCACGTCGGGGATGGCGGACAGGCCGCGCTCGATCTTCGACATGCAACCCGCGCAGTTCACGCCCTCGACCGCGAGATCGAGATGGGCGATGCCGGCGTCGAGCTCTTTGACGTAGTGCGAATAGTCACGCGTCAATGCCATGGCGCAGTTCACTTCATCCTTTTGAGCATGATCTGTTTCCGAAAACCGGTTCCCACTCTTCGTGATCATGCGCTAGTTGAGAATGACGCGGTTGCGCGACAGGAACAGCCGCGCGCCGCCCCTCGCCTCGCCTTCGATCACGAGGTCCCACTGCCCCGGCAGCACGTCGGGGGCGCTGCCGCGGTAGACGCCAATGCCGGATTCGGCGAGCTCGACGGCGCGGTCGACCCGCTTGTCGGTCGGCCGCTCCAGCCGTCCGGAGAATTTCAGTCCCGACAGCGGCGTGCCGTTGGCGTCGCGCGCGTCGATCCGCACCACGGCCGCGCCACCGGCGCTACGCTCGACATGGGCCTCGACCTTCCAGTTGCGCCGCTGCTGGTCGTGCGCGGCCGATATTTCGCTCTTGTAGGCGAGGCTCGCGCGATAGGCGCTGTCGACTTCCGTTCCCGGCAGCGTGTCGATGGCGAACTTCACCATGATCAGATTGACGCCCATGACGGTGGCGAAGAAGGCGACGAGATAGAACAGGACCGTTCGTCCGGTCAGCGGGCGCGGGGCCTTGGATGGATTGCGCATCGATAACTCCTGCCGCGTCACTGGGGGGTCACGAAGTTGTCCGTGGCGACCGCGGTCTCCCCGAGACCGATGTCGGTGATCCGGAACCGAACCGGCACGGATTTCGCGGTGTTTTGCTCGGCCGGCGCGGTGACCAGCACGCGCAGCTCGGTGGTCGCGTCGCGGCCGAGCACGATCATCGGCCGGTCCTGCGTCACCGAGTCGACGCCGACGACGTGCATGCTGGCGTTGACCGGACCGTCGACGTCGATGGCGATGACGCGATCGAAACCGCGCTTGTTGAGCAGACGCATGGTGTAGGCGTTGCGGATCGAGCCGTCGCTCAGCTTCACCGCGATCGGGTTGCGGTCGTGCAGCACGTTGACGTCGAGCAACGATCGCGTCAGCAGCGCGTACAGCATGATGGCGCCGACCGCGGCGATCATGCCGCAATAGATCACGGTGCGCGGACGGACCAGCCGGTAGATCTCCGGCTTTCCTTCCATGCGGCGCTTGATGTTGATGTCGTTGTCATAACCGATCAACCGCTTCGGGCGGCCGATCTTGCCCATGACCGTGTCGCAGGCATCGATGCACAGGCCGCACTGGATGCAGTCGAGCTGCGGCCCGTTGCGGATGTCGATGCCGGTCGGGCAGACCGCGACGCATTGGTAGCAATCGACGCAGTCGCCGACCGCTTCGCCCCTGGCGCGCAGCTCCTTGGCCTTCTTCACCGAAGTGCGCTGCTCGCCGCGGTCGTAGCGATAGGTGACGTTGAGCGCCCATTCGTCGGTCAGCGCGGCCTGGATGCGCGGCCACGGACACATGTAGACGCAGACCTGCTCGCGCATGAAGCCGGCCAGCACGTAGGTCGTGGCGGTCAGGATGGCGATCCAGATATAGGCGATCGCCGGCGCCTGGAAGGTGAGCAGGTTCATCACCAGCGTCGGCGCGTCGGCGAAGTAGAGCACCCAGGCGCCGCCGGTCCACCAGGCGATCATCAGCCAGAGCCAATGCTTGAGCGCGGCCTCCCCGACACGCCGCGGGGTCCATCCCGCGGTATCCTTCTTCATGCGCTCGCGGCGGTCGCCTTCGATCAGGCGCTCGACGGCGTAGAACAGGTCGGTCCAGACGGTTTGCGGGCAGAGATAGCCGCACCAGATGCGGCCGCCGATCGAATTCAGCAGGAACAGCACGAGGGCGGCGGCGATCAACAGGCCGGTGAAGTAGTAGACTTCCTGCGGCCATATCTCGATGAAGAAGAAGTAGAAGCGGTGGTTCGGGAAGTCGATCAACACCGCCTGGGCGGGCGCGCCAAGGCCGCGATTCCAGCGCACGAAAGGCAGGAAGTAATAGATGCCGAGGCAGACCCCCATCAGTGCCCATTTGATCCGGCGGAAGGTGCCGGACACCTTCTGGGGGTAAACCTTCTTGCGGGCCGCATAGAGCGGCCCGTCTTCCGGGACGACTTCCAGCTCGCTGGGTAACACGGTCTTGTTCATTGGCTTTGCTTCGGCTCGCGTGCGGTGCTGAACTTTATTTCCAGTCCCGAACGCGAACCTTGATGCAGCGCAAGCAAGCGGCGCTATTGACCGCCGCCGAGGGAATGTACGTAGACGGCGAGCGCCTTGATGGTGGCCGGATCGAGCCGGCCGACCCAAGCCGGCATCACGCCGGCACGGCCGTTGGTGATGGTGTCGACCAGCGTCGCCTCGTCCGAACCGAAGAGCCAGATCTTGTCGGTCAGGTTGGGCGCGCCCATCTCCGGGTTCCCCTTGCCGGCGTCGCCGTGGCAGGATGCGCAGTTGTCGGCAAATATCTTCTTGCCAGCCGCGGCGTCAAAGCCGGCAGCGGTCGAAAGACCGGCGAGCGACCTGACATAGTTGGCGACCGTGGCGATCTCCGCCGCCTTGAGCACGCCTTCCTTGCCGAAGGCGAGCATGGCGCCTTCATGCGCGTTGGCATGTCCGGACCGCGCGCCGAACTGGATGGTCTTCTCGATCTGGTCGAGCTTGCCGCCCCAGATCCATTCGTCGTCGTTGAGGTTGGGATAACCCTTGGAGCCGGTGCCGCCGGTGCCGTGGCAGGGGGCGCAGTTGTCGCCGAACGCCGCCTTGCCGCTGGCGCGCGCCAGCGCCAGCAACGCCGGATCCTTCGGGATATCGACGAGCGGCGTTGCCGCGAGCTTCACCATCTTCTCGCCGCGGATCTTCTCGAGATTGGCGAGCTCGACCGCGACGTCGGCGCGGGTCGAGTAGTTGAAGAAACCGGTGGTGTGGCTCGAGATCAGCGGCCAGGCCGGATAGACGATCCAGTAGCCGATCGACCAGATGATGGTGGCATAGAAGGTCCACACCCACCACCGCGGAAGCGGCGTGTTGAGTTCCTTGATGCCGTCCCATTCATGTCCGGTCGTCGACGTGCCGGAGACTTTGTCAACTTCGCTGTGATCGGTCATGGCTGATCAGTCCTCACGCAGCGGCATCTTCGACGCGGCGTCGAAGGTTGCCTTGTTTCGCGGCCAGAGCGCGTAAAGCACGATGGCGATAAAGATGCCGACGAACAGGGGCGTCCAGAGCGACGTCACGAATTCCGACACCGGATTCGAAGCGGTCAAGATTGCTTTCATGTGACAGCCTTCAGCGCAGGTTGGCTTTTTCGTTGTAGAGTTTGAAGTCGACGAGCGTGCCGAGCATCTGCAGGTACGCGACCAGCGCATCCATCTCCGTCGGATTGCCGGCCTTGGTGTCGAAGTTGCGCACCACTGCCTTCGGGTAGCGCTTGGCGAACGCATCCGTGCCGGCGTTGTCCGGATCGGCCTGCGCCTTGAGGTCGGCGGCGGCATTGGCGATCTGGTCGTCGCTGTAAGGCACGCCGATGGTGCGGTTGGCGCGCAGGTGGTCGGCGAAGGCCTCCGCGTTGAGCTCGGTCTCCGCCAGGAACGGATAGCCGGGCATGATCGACTGCGGCACGATCGCGCGCGGATTCTTCAGATGGGTGACGTGCCACTCGTCCGAATACTTGCCGCCGACGCGGGCCAGATCCGGCCCCGTTCGCTTGGAGCCCCACTGGAACGGATGGTCGTACATGCTTTCCGCGGCGAGCGAATAGTGGCCGTAGCGCTCGACCTCGTCGCGCAACGGCCGGACCATCTGCGAGTGGCAGAGATAGCAGCCCTCGCGGATGTAGATGTTGCGCCCGGCCAGCTCCAGCGGCGTGTAGGGCCGCATGCCGTCCACCTTCTCGATGGTGCTCTTGAGGTAGAACAGCGGCGTGATCTCGACCAGACCGCCGATGGCGATCACCAGCAGGATGCCGACGACCAGGATGATCGAGTTCTTTTCGAAGATTTGATGTCTTGCCCAGACTGACATTTTCTTATCCTCACTCCGCCGGCTGCAGGGCGACGGGCGACGTCGCTTCTTCTTCGCCCGCACGCACGGTCATCCAGAGATTGTAGGCCATGATCAGCGAGCCGATCACGAACAGCGCGCCGCCCGCGGCGCGGATCACGTAGAAGGGATGCATCGCCTCGACGGTCTCGATGAAGGAGTATTCGAGGAAGCCGAGCGCGGTGTAGGCACGCCACATCAGGCCCTGCATGATCCCGGACACCCACATCGCGGAGATGTAGAGCACGATGCCGAGCGTCGAGATCCAGAAGTGCCAGTTGACGAGCTTCAGGCTGTAGAGCTGCTTCTTGTTCCACAGCCACGGCACGAGGCAGTACAGCGCGCCGAAGGAGACGAAGCCGACCCAGCCGAGTGCGCCGGAATGCACATGGCCGATGGTCCAGTCGGTGTAGTGGGACAGCGAGTTCACCACCTTGATCGACATCATCGGTCCCTCGAAGGTCGACATGCCGTAGAAGGCGACCGACACCACCAGCATGCGCAGCACGGGATCGGTACGCAGCTTGTCCCAGGCGCCCGACAGCGTCAGCAGGCCGTTGATCATGCCGCCCCAGGAGGGCATCCACAGCATGATCGAGAAGGTCATGCCGAGCGTCTGCGCCCAGTCCGGCAGCGCCGTGTAGTGCAGATGGTGCGGGCCGGCCCAGATGTAGAGGAAGATCAGCGCCCAGAAGTGGATGATCGACAGCCGGTAGGAATAGATCGGCCGGTCGCAGCGCTTGGGCACGAAGTAGTACATGATGGCGAGGAAGCCGGCGGTCAGGAAGAAGCCGACCGCGTTGTGGCCGTACCACCACTGGAACATCGCGTCCTGCACGCCGCCCCAGGCGATGTAGGATTTCGAGCCCAGCAGCGATACCGGCAGGCCCGGATTGTTGCCGAGATGCAGCACCGCAATGGTGACGATGAAGGCGAGATAGAACCAGTTGGCAACGAAGATGTGCGGCTCTTTGCGCTTGATGATCGTCACCAGGAAGACGAGGAGATAGACGACCCAGACGATGGTCAGCCAGAGATCGGCGTACCATTCCGGTTCCGCATATTCCTTGGATTGGGTGACTCCGAGCAGGTAGCCGGTGCCTGCGATCAGGATGAAGAAGTTGTAGCCGAGCACCACGAACCAGGGTGCGAGGTCGCCGGCGAGGCGCACGCGGCAGCTCTTCTGCACCACGTAGAAGGAGGTCGCGATCAGCACGTTGCCGCCGAAGGCGAAGATCACCGCCGAGGTGTGCAGCGGCCGCAACCGCCCGAAGCTGGTCCATGGCAGGTCGAAGTTCAGCGCAGGCCACGCCAGCTGGCTGGCGATGATCAGGCCGACCAGAAAGCCGGCGATGCCCCAGAACATCGCGATACCAGCGGCGAACTTGATCGGACCGAAATTGTAGTTCGGCCGGCCGTTGATCTCCTGCGGCGGCAGCGCCGCCGGCCGCGTGAAATAGCGGTTGAAGATCGCAAAGCAGGCCCAGAGGCTGAAGGCCGCGCCGAGCAGGGCGTGGAAGGCAAAGGCGCCGTCGGCCGCCTTGGCCGCGACGAACACAAGAACGAAGGCGGACACGGCCGAAAGCCCGCCAAGCCCGGCCTCGCCGTGTGTCATCCATTTTGCGTCTGCGGATTGTGTCATTGCGGATACTTTCTTGAGTGACCCGCCCCCTCACATCACGCTTTCGCGAGTGCGAACTTGACCGAGATCAATTCTCGCCGGATTTGCGCAAGAGTGTGAGGAGCAGCGCGCAAGGCAAAGGCGGCAATAAAATGCAAAAGCCGGCAGCCCTTCGACTGCCGGCATTCGTCTTAGACCTTGGTCGAAGGTCAGGAACCGCAGGAGCCGCAGCAGCACGAATCGTTTTTCCGCTCCTTCTGCCCGACTCCCTCCTGTTTCAGAGCGTAGAGCGTGCAGATGTTCGGACAATACTCGTCCCGACCGGAATCCCGGTGCCGGGCGAAATCGTCGGCGCAGCGCGCGGTGGTCGTGCAGGTGCCGCAGACGCGCTGCAGGTCCTGCAACACTTCCGGATGCATCTTCGCCAACAGTTCCTCGGTCAGGCCGAATTCGGCGAGCCGCTGCTTGAGAAGACCGTCGCTCGCCCTGCTGGCGCACAGCGTGTAGAGCTCGGCACGCGAAAGGCCGAACTCGTGGGCGATCTGGCCGACTTGCAGATCGTCCATGCGACGGAATTCCGGCAGTTCGTCGGAACGGTCGGCGAGCCGTTTCACCCGCTCGATCAGCCGGCTGATGACGGGATATTTGCGGCCTGACGATGCAGGCATGACCGGCTCCCTCAGAAAGCGCGGCGCTTCGTTTTCGCGCTCTCGACGCTGGGCGAGAGGTCGCGGGTCCGGCGCTCGCCCCAGTACAGCACGGAGCCGAAAAGCACGAACACGCCGACAATAGCCGCGGACAGCATCACCACATCGATAGGCATCGTTTTCCTCCTCCTTGAGTCGGAAAACGATGCCACGCCCGTGGATCGCCTTGTTGAGCTGCGTCAAATCCCGGCGGAAGCAGCCGGCGCCGACTGGCGTTGAGGCAAATCAACGGCGGCAAGCGGCAACCGTGCCAGTGTTAAAACCCGTCTGGAATCAATGAGCAAGACACCTGCGATGCGATACCTTCCCGGCTGCCTGACCGCCATCCTCGTGATGACGAGCTCGGCGTGGGCCGTTACCCCCGCAGAGCAGCGCGGCAAGAACTTCGTGGTCACCAACTGCTCGCGGTGCCATGCGATCGACAAGGTGTCGCCGAGCCCGCTGAACATCGCCCCGCCCTTCCGCGACCTCCACCGCAAATACCCGATCGAAACGCTGCAGGAATCGCTGGCCGAGGGCATCTACACCGGCCACCCGACCATGCCGACATTCACCCTTGCCCCCGACCAGATCAACGACGTGCTGTCCTACCTCAAGAGCCTGGAATAGCGCGCTCCGCTCAGACCGTCTGCACCGCCCAGTCGATCAGTTGGCGCGCCAAATCGGCGAAGGCCGCATCGAACGCGGCGACCACCGCCGACGGGTCGACCTTGTCGACCGCCTGGCTGGCGCTGAACAGCTTCGCGGCGACGACCTTGCCCTCCTTGTTGAGGAGCCGCGCCGACAAGGCGATCTTCGCGGTCGGCTGGGAGCCGGCCGCCACCTGAAACTCCCTGATGTCGATCAGGAGCTGATAGTCGACCTCGGCACCGTCGGCGTTGCGCAGCGGCGCGTGGTCGATGTCGTAATTCTCGAAACTCTGGATCAATCTTGCCTGCAACAGCCGCGGAATCGTGTCGGCCCATTGGGCGTTGGCGAATTCCGGCGAGTCATTGGCCGGCGAGAACAGGATGCGCTGCGTGTCCAACATCACAACGGTCGAGGGCTCGGGGATCGCGAGCTGTCCCTTCAGCGGCTTGCCGGGCGTTGCGGGCGCGGCGGCGGCCTGCAGGTCGTAGATGGTCTTGGGCGGCGGCGTGCTCGCGCCCGTCATGCGCTCGAGGCCGGCGACGATACCGTCGAGCTTGCCCGTGTTGCGCGCGAGCCCGTCGGAAAAGGTGCGGAAGTTCTCGATCATGCCGTGCAGCGACTCGGCATTGTCGGCGAGAATCGAATCGACGCGCCGCAGCGCATCGCGCGCGGCCTGCGTCATGCTCTGCCCCGCGCCGGGTTCGGCGATCAGGGTCGGCACGCGGCCGGAGGCCGCAACCTGCTTGCCGCCCTCCAGCGCCACCACGGGAACGCCGGTCAGCCCCTGGAAGTCCAGCCCCACCTTGGTGTCGGCCCGCACCGGCGTGTCGGCCATTACCGCGATCGTCGCATTGACGCGGCGCGGATTGTCCGTCGCCAGCCTCAGCTCGGTGACCTCGCCGACGCGAATGCCGTTGAACAGGACCGAGGCACCGACCAGGAGTCCCGGCACCGGACCGTCGAACTGCAGCTGGTAGGTGCTGCGTGCGCCGATGCCGGTGGAATTGTGCAGCCAATAGACGAAGCCGAACGTGGCGACGATGGCCGCGAGGACGAAGGCGCCGACGATGACGAAGGGAGCTCTGGTTTCCATATGCGTTCTCAGTCCGGTTTCCTGTGCAGCATCAGCGAGCGCTTGCCGTGGAAATAGGCCTTCACCCAGGGATGCTCGGAGTGCAGCAGATCGTCCATCGATCCGATGGCGACGATCTCGCCGTCGGCAAGCGCAGCAACGCGGTCGCAGACCGTCTTCAGGCTGGCGAGGTCATGCGTCACCATGAAGACCGTAAGGCCGAGCGTCTTCTGCAGCGTCTTGATCAGCGCGTCGAAGTCGCCGGCCGCGATCGGGTCGAGGCCGCTGGTCGGCTCGTCGAGGAAGACGATCGCGGGATCGAGCGCCAGCGCGCGCGCCAGCGCCACGCGCTTGGTCATGCCGCCGGACAGCTCCGAGGGCAGCTTGTCGCCGTCCTCGGGCGAGAGCCCGACCATTTCCAGCTTGGCATCGGCAATTTCGTCCATCAGCGATTGCGACAGCGAGAGGCTCTCGCGCAGCGGAAACTGCACGTTCTGCCGCGCCGTAAGCGAGGAGAACAGCGCGCCCTGCTGGAACAGGATGCCCCATTTCGGCGCGCCGTGGCGGCCGTTGAGGCCGCTGGCCGCGTCGGCATCCCAGCCCATCACCTCGATGCGTCCGTCCATTTTCGGAATGAGGCCGATGATGGTGCGCATCAGCACCGACTTGCCGCCACCGGAGGCGCCGACCAGGCCGAGGATCTCGCCCCTGATCACGTCGAGCGACAGGTGATCGATCACGATGCGGCGGCCGAAGCCGACCACGAGATCGCTGACGCGGATCGCATATCGATCGGCCACGGCGTCCACGGCTCACATCCCGATCGAGGCGAAGAAGACGGCAAACAGGCCGTCGAGCACGATGACGAGGAAGATCGACTTCACCACCGAGGTCGTGGTCTGCCGACCCAGCGATTCGGCGCTGCCCTGCACCTTCAGCCCCTCGCTGCAGGCGATGATGCCGATCACCAGCGCCATGAACGGCGCCTTGATCATGCCGACCTGGAAATGCGTCACCGACACCGCCTCGTGCAGCCGCGCGATGAAGATCGCCGGCGACATGCCGCCATAGAGCCAGGCGATCAGGCCGCCGCCATAGAGCGCGGCCATCGAGCCCAGGAAGGCCAGGATCGGCAGCGCGATCACCAGCGCGATGATGCGCGGCAGGATCAGCACCTCGACGGGATCGAGCCCCATCGTCGTGAGAGCGTCGATCTCCTCGCGCATCTTCATCGAGCCGAGCTCGGCCGTGCAGGCGCTGCCGGAGCGGCCGGCGACCATGATGGCGACGATCAAGACGCCGATCTCGCGCAGCACGAGGATGCCGACCATGTCCACGACGTAGGATTCGGCGCCGAACCTGCGAAAGTGGAAAATGCCCTGCTGGGCGATGATCGCGCCGATCAGGAAGGTGATGAGCACCATGATCGGAATCGCCTGCCAGCCGATCCGCCAGGTCTGGTAGACCAGCGAGGTCAGCCGCAGCGAGCGCGGACGGCGCAGCACGCCGAGCAGCGCCCAGCCGGTCGCACCGAGCATCTGCAGGAATATCGCGGCCTCGCCGAGCGCGCCGACCGCCGCGCGGCCGGTCTGCTCCAGCCGCGCCAGCACGGGATTTGGCCGCGGCCGCGCCACGCGCTTGCCGCGATTGACCTTGTGGACGTCCTCGATCAACTCCGCATGGCGCTCGTCGATGCCGGTGACGGTGACCGTACGGCCCGCCTGTTCCGCTCCGCGCGAGATCTTCTCCAGAAGCCAGGCGCCGAGCGTGTCGATCTCCCGGACGCCGGCGAGATCGACGCGCAGGCGCTTGGCTTGCGCAAGCTGCGGCGCGGCCGCGTTGAACATGCTCTCCAGCAAATTGGCGTTGAGCACCGTCCACGATCCGGTGGGCCGGATTTCGAGCGTATCGCCGACAGTGGCGATGTTGAGCAGCGGGACACTCAATGTTGCCGTCCATCTTCTAAAGGCCGCCCCCTTCTAGGGTGGCGATATGACCCGGGGATTGACCTGCCTCAAGGGCAGCTTGTCGCGGGCAGCCTTGAGGCAAATCAAGGCCGCACGCAGACACCGGCTTAAGGTGATTTATACACTCCCTCAGGGAGATAATCATGCCGACATCCACCGAACTGCGCGACGAGCTCATGGCGCTGAAAGCCGATGCCGCGCGCCTGCTCGGCGCCGCCGGCGACGAGATGTTGAAGGCATCGCGCGAGCGCGCCGACAACTTTGCCGAGCAGCTCAAATCCGCGCTGGACGAGCTCGGCCGGAACCTCGGCGAGGAGGAGAAGCAGATCGAAAAGCTGGTCGCGGAGCGCCCGATCGCAGCGCTTGCCTGCGCCTTTGCGGTCGGCATCGTGGTGGGCATCGCCTTGAGGAGGCTCTGAGTGAACCCGGAAAACATCGTGAAGAACCTGCGCCTGCTGTGGCGCACCGACCGGATCATCGCCGAGATGCGGCTGCGCCACATGCTGATGAGCCTGGGCCTGCGCGCCTTTGCCGCGCTGATCGCCGCGTTCGGGCTCCTGATGTTCGAGCTGGCGGCCTATTTCGCGCTGGTGCAGGTCCTGAGCGCCATCGCCGCTGCGGCCATTCTCGGCGCCGTGAATTTCGCGATCGCGCTGATCCTTCTCTTCATCGCGTCGCGACGCAGTCTCGGCCAGGAGTTGACCCTCGCCAACGAGATTCACGATTCCGCGATCGACGCGCTGCAGGCCGAGGCACAGGCCACGCAGTTCCAGATCAATCGCCTGATGCATCACCCGCTCGAGGGCGTGCTGCCGCTGATCGTGCCGTTGATCACGGCGGCGATCAGCCATTTGCGCAAGCCCGCCGCCGCTTCCGACTAGAATCCGTCGTCAGGAACAGCAATCCATGTCCTCCCCCACGCCCATTCTCAACACCTCGCTTCCTTCGAGCTTCCGGCAGATCCGGATCGAACTCGCGCGCGAGCAGGGACATCCCGAAGGCGCCCACGACATCGCCTATGTGCTGGTCGCGCCGCTCAACGACGACGGCCGCATCGATGCCGAGGCGTGGCGGCAGCGCCGCGAGGCCTGCCGCGTGGCGCGGCTGCGGCCGGGTGCCGACACCGTGCACGGCCATCTCGTGCATCGCCGCGGCGGCGCATGGGCGTTCGAATACGAGGCGAACATCCCCGACGAGGGCGGCTATCACTTCAACGAGGAACGCTTCGTGCCGGGTGAATATGTCTCGGTGAACGAGGAAGGCCGCATGCATCCGTTCCGCGTCGTCTCCGTCGCGCGGCTCTGACGCGCTTCGCCTGGTCTAGCGATCGAGCGGCAGGGTCACGTCGAACAGGTCGCGCTCGACCGCATCGGGCACGACCTTGAAGCCGAGGTCCCTGCACATCTCGACCATGGTGGTGTTCTCGCGCAGCACCTGCCCGTAGATCTGCTTCAGCCCTTCCGACTTGGCATATTCGATCACGAGCTGCATCAGCGCCCAGCCCAATCCCCTGCCCTTGAGATTGGAACGCACCAGAATGGCGTACTCGCCGGTCTCGTAGATCGAGTCCGAGTGCAGCCGGACGACGCCGGCGAGTTCCCCGTTCGCCTCGTCGAAGGCGACGAACGCCATGGCGCGGGCATAGTCGAGCTGGGTCAGGCGCGCGACGAACTCGTGCGAAAAGTGCTTCATCGGGGCGAGGAAACGCAGCCGCAGGTCCTCCATGGTGACGTGCTTCAGGAAGTCGTGGATCAGCGGCTCGTCCTCGGGACGGATCGGTCGTGCCAGCACCTTCCATCCGTCCTTCACCATCAGGTGCCGCACCCATTCGGATGGATAGGGCCGCACCGCAAAGCGCGCGTTGCCCGGGCCGGCGAATTTGCGGCCGGGTGCGCCGACGGAGACGCGGGCATCGACCGCCAGCACGCCCGACGGATCGGCGAGCAGCGGATTGATGTCGAGCCCGGTCACTTCGGGCAGGTCGGCGGCGAGTTGCGCCAGCTTCACCAGCGTCAGCGCCACCGCGTCCTCCTTCACGGCCGGCACGTCGCGGTATGCGGCGAGCAGCCGCGACACCCGCGTCCGCCCGATCAATTCCCGCGCCAGCGCGAGGTCGAGCGGCGGCAATGCCAGCGCCTTGTCGTTGATGATCTCGACCGCCGTACCGCCGCGCCCGAACACCACCACCGGGCCGAAGGTCGGATCCTCGGCGATGCCGAGGATCAGCTCGCGCGCCTTCGCGCGCAGCACCATGGGCTGCACCAGCACGCCGGCGAGCTTTGCATCGGGCCGCAGCTCCTTCGCCCGCTTCAGCACGTCGGCGGCAGCCCAGCGCACCTCCTCGGCTGTTGCCAGGTTGAGTATGACGCCGCCGACGTCGGATTTGTGCGTGATGTCGCGCGACAGCACTTTCAGCACCACTTTGCTGCCCCGCGCGAACAGGGATTCGGCCTGCTTCACCGCATGCTCGGGATCGGCGGCTTCCAGCGTCGGCACCATGTCGATCTGATAGGCATCGAGCAGCCGCTTCACCTCGGCCGGATCGAGCCAGCGCCTTGCTTCGGCAACGGCGGTCTCGACGACGGCGCGTGCCGTCTCGACGTCAGGCACGAAGTCGGCAGGCAGGCTCGGCGGCACTGCCGACAAGGCTTCAAAGGCCTCGCGATGCTTCACCAGATGCATGAAACCGCGCACCGCGGCGTCCTCGGTCGCGAAGTTGGGAATGCCGGCATTGTCGAAGGTCTTCGATATTTCGAGCCCCGCCCCGACCCAGACCGCCAGGACGGGCCGCGCCGGCCGGCGCTTCTCGCGCGCCGCCGCGACGACGCGCGTCACGGTGTCGGCAATGTCGCCCGCGGAAGCCACCGCGGTCTGCACGTTCATGACCAGCACCGCGTCGTTGTCCGGGTCGGCAAGCAGGGCCTCCAGCGCGGCGGCATAGCGCGCCGCATCGGCATCGCCGATGATGTCGACCGGATTCGATCCCGACCAGGTCGGCGGCAGCACGGCATTGAGACTGTCGCGCGCCGCCGGCGAAAGCGCCGCAGTGACGCCGCCGAGCTCGGCGAGGCGATCCACCGCCAGCACGCCGAGACCGCCGCCATTGGTCAGCATGGCGAGCCGCTTGCCGCGCGGCGGCTTGAGCCGGCCGAGCGTCTCGGCGCAGTCGAACAGTTCGCGCAAGTCGAACACGCGCAACATGCCGGCGCGGCGGAAGGCGGCGTCATAGACGTCGTCCGCGCCGGCCAGCGCGCCGGTATGCGTGGCCGCGGCGCGGGCGCCCATCGCCATCCGCCCCGACTTCACCACCACGATCGGCTTGACGCGGGCCGCAGCGCGCGCCGCCGACATGAACTTGCGGGCATCGCGCACCGCCTCGATATAGAGCAGGATCGCGCCGGTCTCGCGGTCGAGCGCGAAATAGTCGAGCAGATCGGCAATATCGACGTCGAGCTGATCGCCGATCGAGACGACGCCGGAAAACCCGACCGACTTCTGTTCGGCCCAGTCCACCATGCCTGCCGCGATCGCGCCGGACTGCGAGATCAAAGCGAGGTTGCCGCGGCGCGGCATGTGCGCGGCGAAGCTCGCATTGAGCTTGACGCCCGGCATCATGATGCCCAGGCAGTTCGGTCCGATCAGGCGCATGCGATGCGCCCGCGCCGCGCGGTCGGTTGCCTCCGCAATCGAGCCCGGCCCATGGCCGAGCCCGGCGCTGACGATCACCGCGCCCGCTGCACCGCGCTTGCCGGCGGCGTCGATGATCCCCGGAATCTCCCGCGCCGGCGCGGTGACGACGACGAGCTCCGGCGCAAACGGCAGATGGTCGATATGGCTCGCGGTTTTCGTGCCGCCGATCTCGCCATGACGCGGATTGACGATGCCGATCGGGCCGGCGAATTCGCTGGTGCGGATATTCTGCAGGATGGCGGCTCCCAGCGAGCCCTGCCGCGGGCTCGCCCCCACCAGCGCCACCGAGCGCGGCGCCAGCACGTTGCTCAATCGATAGGTCGACATCTTTTCAATGACCTCGCATGGCCTGAGGCCGGGATGTACGACACATCGTGCGCATATGGATGAGGAATATGGATCAGGGAGCTAGTGCGACAGCATAACCCAGCAAGGTGGCCGGTTGATGACCGTCGCGGTCACCCCGCCCCAGATGAGCTCGTTCAGCCTGGAGTGGCGGTAGCCGCCCATGACCAGGAGGTCGATGCCGTTGTCCTCGACGAATTCCTCGAAGACCTTTCCGTCCGGACGGCCATCGATTGCGACGGTCTCGAAGCCGGCCCCGATGCGATGCTCGGCCAAATGGCGCTCGAGCGCCTCGCCCGAGGCCTTCTGCGCGGCGCTCGCCTCGTCGGTTGCGGTGACGATGCGAACCCCGGAAGCCCGCCGCAGCAGCGGCAGCGCATCGCCGACCGCGCGCGCCGCCGGTGCGCTGTGGTCCCAGGCGATCGCGACGTCGCCGAAGCTTGCGGCGAGGCTGTCGGCCGTCTCCTCCGGACACATCAGTACCGGCCGGCCGGTCTCGAAGAGCAGGCGCTCGACGAGTTTCTCCGAGATCGAATCGGCGGTCCTGACGATGGCAATCGCGATATCGCGCAGCCGCGCCTCGCGCACGACCATGTCGATCATCGCGCCACCTGCCGTGCGCTCCAGCCGCTGCTCGTTGCGCAGCGACAGTTTCGTGGCCGCCGCCGCGAACGCAGCGAGCAAGCCGTGCGCCGTCGGCGCAGTCTGCACGATTTCCGTCGCGCCCAGCACGTCGGCAACGGCCGGCGACGCGGCATCCTCGGTCTCGATCGCAAGCGCCGTGACGCGGACATCGAGCCCGCGAGACATCGCAACGCATTTCTCGATCGCCGCCATGGTGCTGCGCGAGGATTGTCCGATCAGCGGCAACAGCGCGTCGCGGATCGACATGGCTATGTTTCCTCAGCCTCGCATTGCGCACAATGCTCCAGTGCGCGGATGACGTCTTCGCGCGCGATGACGCCGTCCAGGCGCGAATCGGCGTCCAGGATCGGCAGGCTGCGAAGGCGATGCTCGATCATCAGCTGCAACACGCGAGTCAGTTTGGTGTCGCGGCTGGCATAGATGAATTCACGCGTCATGACGCTGGCCACCGTCCGTCGCATCAGATCGTCGTAGCGGGGCACCATCCGCGCCGGCGTGAACTCGAAGCAGGCGAGATAGTCGAACTTGCTGACGACGCCCACCACCTGGCCGTTGTCCACCACCGGAAAGCTGTTGAAATCGGTCTGCTTGAAGCGCTGGCCGAGCTCGCGAATCGACATCGCAGGCGGCACGGTCGTGACGTCGCGCGTCATGTAGTCGGAGACGATCTGTTCGAGGAATTTGTACAAGCTGGCCGCCGAATCCCTGGGTTTCATTTGCGCCGGACAAGATCCGGAAACGCCTGTTATTAGAAGCCCAGCGCCGGAAACTGCCCTTGATCGAGGTCAACAATGCCAGGGCCTACGTAGTGAACCCTAAGGTCGGCATCGGATTGCTGCACCGCACGCCGATACCGTAGCATCGCGGCCGATCGAGGAGGAAAGAACCATGCTGCGCAAGCTCGTCTATCTCGTGGTGGCAGGCACGGTTCTGCTGGCCGGCGTGACCGTGATCCTACGCTACTTCGCGGACATTCTGCCGCTGGCCACAACCGAACCGACCACTGTGTGGCGATTCGAAGTCGTCTCCCTGCTCACCGCGGCGCAGTGGATCGCGTTTGCGGTGGTGGCCATTGCGGCAGTCTCGATCGTCATTGTGCTGAGCAGGCCCGGCCGGCCCCGCGCGCCGTAGCGACTGAAGTGCTGCGGGACGGTGGGAATTCGCCTCTCCCTTGGGAGAGGTGAACCGAGCCCGCCGGACGATCGATTCAACCAATCACCATTGCGCTCTAGCGGACCGCCATTTCAGCATGCCGGTTGGTGAGCACCATCGGCTTGCCCGCCTTGATGACGGGGCTCGCTTCGGCGATGCCGGCGGCTGAGTTTACGCGGGCGGCGGTGGCGATGCCCACGATGACGACTGCAGCCAGCAAGGCGGCGGCCACGATCTTGCAGTGGGTGGCGCGATCGGCGCTCTCGATGAAATGGTTCATTTCCGACAACTCCTGCTGTCTGCAGTGAAGTTAGATCGGAACGCCGACGGCCGAAATTCGGCTTGTTTACCTAAGGAACCTTCCGGAACCCGACTTCTGGCTCATGCGCCTCCGGGTACACCGGCTCCCGGTGAACTTCCCTGCCGCTTTGGTCGGTGACGACGACCAGGAGATCCCTGCGGCCCGGCGGCTCCTTCCGTCGAATGATCGTGGCGAGCCGCTTGCTATGCTCGATGGCCATGCTGGTATTTGCAAGTTCCAGTCCCTTTCTGTCGCGGACAGGGACGCCGTCCTGAATGTCAAAGTAAAAAGTTTGCACCAACATCTCCTTCGGGCTTTGGAGCATTTTTTTGCAAGCTGCGCCAGCCCCGCGGCTGCCGGAACGGAAAGACCGGTAATTCGACGCGGTCGGGATCGCGCTAGTGCTTGCGCGCGTTGGCCAACAGGTGCGTGGTCGCCTCGACCAGGCGCTGGTTTCGGCGCAGGATATTCTGGCTCTCGCGGCTGAACACGTCCATCTGATGCTGGCCGCACTCCTTCAGCACATTGCGGATGTTCTCCACCGAATGCGCCTCGTTGATCCTGGCGGCGAACTCCGCCGCCAGATGCATCTCGGCGCGCACGTCTTCGAGGATCTCATCGCTGGCCGTCACCATTTCGCCGAGAATGACCCGCTGCGCATCGAACATGAAATGCAGCGCCCGCTTGTTGAATTCGACGATGGCGCCCGGCGCATCGCCCGGCAGCTTCCCCACTGCAGTTTCGGTCAACGTCTCTGACATGGCATCCTCCTGCATCGATCGCAGCAAGCCTAACGCCGCAGCCTCCGATTTCGTTGAGCTGCGTCAAGCAAAAAAATCAGCGCGAAAGCAGCGCGCAGCGGGCGGTCTGGCCCACGAGATGCTGAGTGACACCGCCCAGCACCCATTCGCGGAAGCGCGATCGGCCGTAGGCGCCGGCCACCACGACACCGGCGCCGATGTCGGCGGCGATGCGGTCGAGCTGCTTGACGGCGTTGCCGCAACGCTCCGGCACATGGACGCGAGCCGCGATGCCGTGGCGCGAGAGCCAGCCGACGACATCTTCGGCCTGCCGGCGCACGGCGGCCAGTGTTCCCTCTTGCTCGGCGACGGCCGCCACCGTGACTTCCGTGGCCTTGGCCAGCAGCGGCAGTGCATCCGCCACCGCCCGCCGCGCCTCCGGGCAATCCTTCCAGGCCACCAGCGCGCTGCGCAAGTCCAGCCACTTGACGCCGTGCGGCACGACCAGCAGCGGCCGCCCGGCCTGCAGCACGAGGTCGCTGGGGCCGGCGATCGCGAACGGATCGAGGATCGCATCGCCGTCGCCGCCGACGATGACGAGATCGGCCGCGCGGGCTTCGCGTGCGACATAGCGCGCCGGCAATTCGATGGCCGAACGCCATTCGAGCGCCCTGACGCGGCCCTGCATTGCAGCACGGAACCGGCCTTCCAGCTCGGCCATCCGGTTCTGGATGGCGGCCTCTCCCTCGTCGAGCAGTTGCTGGCTCGCGGCGCCTTCGAGGAAATACATCGGCGGGCTGAACATCGCCGCGGCGATGCCGATCACCTTGGCGGAAAACAATGCGGCAAGCTGTCCGGACACTTCCAGCAACGCCTCGTTCGGCTGATCCACCGCCAGGCTGACCATCGCCGTCGCATACGTCATCGGAATTCTCCCGCAACATCCAGTCTGGCCATCAGTTAGGCGACCGACCGGCGATCTGCGATGAGATAGATCAAGTGCCGGCCTTGAGCTTTGTCAACCGCGAGCCGTCTCCGCGGCTTACCATCGCTGCAAATCCGAGCAAGCTGGAGAGCCTTCGCATGCGCGTGCACCAGATCATGACCCGGCAGGTCATCACCGCCACCGTCGACACTTCCGTAGCGGAAGCCGCGCGAACGCTGCTGGAGCATCATATCAGCGGGATGCCCGTCATCGACGCCGCAGGAAAGCTGGTCGGCGTCGTATCGCAAGGCGACTTCGTGCGCCGCGCCGAGATCGGAACGCAGCGGCGTCGCTCGCGCTGGCTGAAACTGCTGCTCGGCCCCGGCGAAGAAGCCACCGATTTCGTGCGCGAGCGCGGCCGCAAGGTCGGCGAAGTGATGAACCCCTCGCCGATCACGGTCACCGAAGACGCCACGCTCGAGGACGTCGCATCAACCATGGAGAAGAACGACATCAAGCGCGTTCCGGTGATGCGCGGCGAGGCGCTCGTCGGCATCGTCACCCGCACCAATCTCGTGCAGGCGGTGCTCGACCTCGCCCGGGAGGTTCCCGATCCGACCGCCGACGACGATCACCTGCGCAACCGCATCCATGCCGCGCTCGAAAAGCACGACTGGAAACCGCTCGGGCTGTCCGTCGTGGTCCGCGACGGCATCGTGCATCTGTCCGGCATCATCACCGACGAGCGGTCGCGGCAGGCCGCCATCGTCGCGGCGGAGAACGTCACCGGCGTCCGCAAGGTGCATGATCACCTGGTCTGGCTCGAGCCGATGTCGGGTGTTTATGTCAATTCCGCCGAGGACGAACAGGAGGCCAAGGCGAGCTGACTTCCTTCAGGTGAAGGGCTTGAGCTTTGCCCGGCCTTGGGACAAATAGACTTGTTCCAAGGCCATCTTGGTTTCCAAGGCCATCTTGGCGCGCTGCGGCAGGGCCGTAGACCCAGGGGGCCGACCGCAAAGGCCCGGTTTGACCAATACCGCCCAACCAGAGCCCATCGACCCCATGCGGGACCAGCGTTTCCGCCTCGGAATCGAGCAATCCGGGGTCGGAATCTGGGATCTCGACCTCCTGACCCAGGAAGTCACGTGGTCCGAGAATGCCGGAAAGCTGTTTGGCACGTCGGGGGCGCATACGGCTGGCTATGAAGCCTTCCTGGAGCTCCTGGACCCGCTCGACCGCGAGCGCATCAGGCGGGCGATTGCGCACGCCGTGGACAGCGGAGCCCGCCTCGACATCGCCTTTTCGATCGTGACCCGGCCGGCGGGGCGGCACTGGATCCGGCTGCGCGCGGGCGTCGTCCGCGCCGAGGACGGCCAGCCGCGACACCTCAGCGGCCTTGCGCTCGACATCGATGAGCAAAAGCAGGTCGAGGAGGCACTGCGCACCCGCGAGACCCATCTGCGCTCGATCCTCGAGACCATCCCCGATGCGATGATCGTGATCGACAGCCGCGGCATCATGGAGTTCTTCAGCAATGCGGCGGAGCGGCAGTTCGGCTATACCGCAGGCGAAGCGATCGGCCAGAACGTCAGCATCCTGATGCCGGAGCCGGACAGCACGCATCATGACGCCTATCTCGAGCGCTACCGCGTCACCGGCGACCGCCGCATCATCGGCATCGGCCGCATCGTTACCGGCAAGCGCAAGGACGGCACCACCTTCCCGATGCACCTGTCGGTCGGCGAAACGCGCTCCGGCGGCGAGACCTTCTTCACCGGCTTCGTGCGCGACCTCACCGAGCAGCAGCAGACCCAGCACCGCCTGCAGGAATTGCAGTCGGAGCTCGTCCACATATCGCGCCTGTCGGCGATGGGCGAGATGGCGAGCGCGCTGGCGCACGAGCTGAACCAGCCGCTCGCCGCCATCAGCAACTACATGAGGGGCTCGCGCCGGCTGCTCGCGGCCAGCACCGACCCGAACCGCGACAAGATCGAGAGCGCGATGGATCGCGCGGCCGAACAGGCGATGCGCGCAGGCCAGATCATCCGCCGCCTGCGCGATTTCGTCGCGCGCGGCGAATCGGAAAAGCGCGTCGAAAGCATCGCGAAGATGATCGAGGAATCCGGCGCGCTCGGCCTCACGGGGGCGCGCGAGCAGGGCGTAAGCCTGCAGTTCGAACTCGACCGCAAGCACGATCTCGTGCTGGTCGACCGCGTCCAGATCCAGCAAGTGCTGGTCAACCTGTTCCGCAATGCGCTGGAAGCGATGGCGGCCTCGCCGCGGCGCCGGCTGGTGGCGACGACCCGGCCGGTCGCGGACGAAATGATCGAAATCGCCGTAGCCGATAGCGGCACGGGGTTCGCCGACGGCGTCGAATCGAATCTGTTTCAGACCTTCTTCACGACCAAGGAGACCGGCATGGGTGTCGGCCTTTCGATCAGCCGCTCCATCATCGAGGCGCATGGCGGGAAGATGTGGGCGGAGAACAACCCTTCCGGTGGCGCAACGTTTCGTTTTACACTGCCCGCCGCACCTAACGAGAGCCTGACTGATGCCTAAGGGAAAGGTCTACGTCATCGACGATGACGAGGCGATGCGCCATTCGCTGGAGTTTCTGCTCGGCTCCGTCGATTTCGAGGTCGCGCTGTTCGACTCGGCACAAGCCTTCCTCGATGCGATGCCCGGGCTCGAGTTCGGCTGCGTCGTTTCCGACGTGCGCATGCCCGGGATCGACGGCATCGAGATGCTGCGCCGTCTGAAGACGTTGCAGAGCCGCTTTCCCGTCATCATCATGACCGGGCACGGCGACGTGCCGCTGGCGGTGGAGGCGATGAAGCTCGGCGCCGTCGACTTTCTCGAAAAGCCCTTCGAGGACGACCTGCTGATCGCGATGGTCGATTCCGGACTGAAGCGCGCCGAGCCGGAGGCGAGGCAGGAGGCGGTCACCCGAGAGATCGCGGAGCGAATCGCCACCTTGAGCCCGCGCGAGCGCCAGGTGATGGATGGCCTTGTCACCGGCCTCTCCAACAAGTCGATCGCGCGCGAATACGACATCAGCCCCCGGACCATCGAGGTCTACCGCGCCAACGTCATGACCAAGATGCAGGCCGGCAGTCTGTCGGAGCTGGTGCGGCTGGCGATGCGGGCCGGCGCGCTGAAAGATTGAGCCACATCAATCGCCATGCAGCCAAATCTGTCATAAGGCCTTGATCCAGATGAACCCGGATTAGACAGGCGTCGGCTAATGCTCGATTTGCCGGCTAAGGCCATGATCTACGTTGTGGACGATGATACCGATTTCCTCGGCTCGTTGCAGTTCCTGCTTGAGACCGACGGCTTTGACGTGCGCACCTTCAGGAGCGGCGCGGCGCTGCTGCAGGATGAGGCGACGAACGGCGCGGACTGCTTCGTGATCGACTACAAGATGCCGAACATGAACGGGCTCGACCTGATCAAGCGGCTGCGCGGCAGGGATATTTCAGCGCCCATCATCCTGATCACGGGTTATCCGGACGAGCACATTTCGGAACGGGCCGCGACCGCAGGCGTCCATTTTCTCCGCAAGCCGCTGCTCGACGAGAGCCTGATCAGCCAGATCAGGGGCGCGCTCGACGAGCGCCGCACCCGCCACTGATTTGCATTTGCCGTAAGCCGCCTCCGGTAACCTACGTAGGGGCCTGCCCTTAAGGCATCGGACCAAATTTCGGCCGATCCCGTTTCCACTTACTGGTTTGGACATCCCGGAACGAGGAGATGCCCAAATGCTCACCCAATCGATCGACACCACTGCCGCCATCGGCCGCAAGGTTGCCCCTACCTGCGCAACCAGCGACCGGTTCGGCGTGCTGACCGGGCATGCGGGCCTCGTTGCCACCGAATTCACCTACCGCAAGGACGAGGAAATCTACGGCGAGGACGAGCCGGCGGAATACGTCTACCAGGTGATCCGCGGCGCTGTGCGCACCTACAAGCTGCTCTCCGACGGCCGCCGCCAGATCGGCGCCTTCCATCTCCCCGGCGACGTGTTCGGCCTCGAATCGAGCGATGCCCATCGCCTCGCCGCCGAAGCCATCCTCGACACCACGATGCGCCTCGTGAAGCGCAGGAGCCTCGAACAGTCGGCCCACAGCGACGTCCGCGTCGCGCGCGATCTCTGGTCGATCACCTCGGGTGAGCTGCAGCACGCCGAAAACCACATGCTGCTGCTCGGCCGCAAGACCGCCATGGAGCGCGTCGCCACCTTCCTGCTCGAAATGGACCGCCGCCTCGCCAAGACCGGCATGATCGCGCTGCCGATGTGCCGCCGCGACATCGGCGACTATCTCGGCCTCACGCTGGAAACCGTCTCGCGCGCGCTGTCCGAACTGCAGCAGCAGGGCGTACTCGGCCTTTCCGGCGCCCGCCAGATCATGCTGCGCAACCGCGAGCGGCTCGCCGATCTCGAAGCCTGATCCACTTTACCGTTCCTCCCTGAGCCTTGGCTGCCCGCCGTCATCCGGTGGGCAGTTTTTTTCGGCCCAGAGGCGAGCGAATTTCGCGCCGGCGCCTGAAACATCCGGGACGACCTGCGGGCAGAAGGCGGCAGCAAGCGCGCCTCTTCTTCGGCACCGAGCCTTCCTCTACAGCATCGCCGCGGCGATCCCGGCCACCGCGCTGAAGACAACGACCACCAGCGGCGGCGCGCGCCAGGCCACCAGCAGCACGAAGCCGGTGAGCGCAATCGCAAAGTCGCGCGGGCCCTGCACGCTCGAGGTCCACACGGGATCGTAGAGCGCCGCGCCGAGGATGCCGACCACCGCCGCATTGACGCCGCGCATCATCGCCTGCGCGGTGAGGCGCTTGCGGAAATTGTCCCAGAACGGCAGCGCCGCGAGCAGGATCAGGATGCCCGGCAGGAAGATGCCGATCAGTGCCACTGCCGCGCCGGCTATGCCGCCAAGCGAGCCCTTCATCACCGCGCCGAGATAGGCGGCGAAGGTGAACAGCGGCCCCGGCACGGCCTGCGCCGCGCCATAACCGGTGAGGAAGACGTCGTCGCTGACCCAGCCGGGCCCGACGACGGCTTCGCGCAAGAGCGGCAGCACCACATGGCCGCCGCCGAATACCAGCGCGCCGGAACGATAGAACGCCTCGAACAGCGCGATGCCGGAGGAAGGCGCGACGTGCGCCAGGATCGGCAAGCCCGCAAGCAGGATGATGAAGGCGGCGAGAAAGACGAAGCCGGACGCGCGCGATACCGGCATTGCGATGTGGCCCGCGCCATTGGTCTGTTCGGCGCGGCACAGCCACAAGCCAGCGACGCCACCGAGAACGATCGCACCGATCTGCGCCAGCGCCGAGGTGGAGAACAGCAGGATCAGCGCCGCGACGGCCGCGATCGAGGCACGCTCCCTGTCGGGACAAAGCGAGCGCGCCATGCCCCACACCGCCTGCGCCACGATCGCGACCGCCACCAGTTTCAGCCCGTGCACGAGACCGGTGCCGACAGGCCCGCCCAGCGCGCTCGCGCCGAAGGCGAACAGCACCAGCGCCATCGCCGACGGCAGGGTGAAGCCGGCCCATGCCGCCAGCGCGCCCGCATAGCCGGCGCGCATCA
Source organism: Bradyrhizobium sp. (assembly GCF_052389815.1). Lineage (GTDB taxonomy): Bacteria > Pseudomonadota > Alphaproteobacteria > Rhizobiales > Xanthobacteraceae > Bradyrhizobium. The sequence continues at coordinate 252,124 of NZ_JBQTHN010000005.1, forward strand.
GCCCGATCGCGAAGCCGGTCTGGCTCGATGCCGGCCCCGGCAGGAACTGGCACAGCGCCACGAGGTCTGCATAGGCCTGCTCGTCCAGCCATTTGCGGCGCGCGACGAACTCTTCGCGGAAATAGCCGAGATGCGCGATCGGCCCGCCGAAACAGGTCAGCCCCAGCTTGAGGAAAATGGAAAACACCTCGAGCGCGCCGGCAGCTCGTGCCGATGAGACCGCCTCGTCTGTCTTCGTCATCGGAAGGAACCGTTGGTTGCGCGGTTGCCCCGGTGACGAAGCCACCAAGGCAGGTTCCCCAAGGTATCAGACAGGAGACGATCCATGGCAAGTGCCGCCGATCGCGATCCGCGCCATCACATCCAGCAAATGCAGAACGCCCTGGCGCAAGTGATTGGCGCGGTACGACGGCGAGTGCCGGCTATTCGCGCTCCGCGCCGCCCCGCTTGCTCGACAATCGGGCGTTGAAGAACGCGATGACATCGGCGGCAATCTGCTCGTGCACCGCAGCCCGATCGACGCCGCCCGGATCGTCGCATATCGGCGCGCCCGCGATCCGGGCCAGCATCGAACCAATCAGCCATTTGCATTCCGGGACATAGGCGAAATGGCCGACGGGACGGATGATCTCTCTTGCGCCGGGAATGAGCCGGGCGAGACGGCTCGAGTTGGCTTCCGGTTCGAGTATCTCATCGCCTTTGGCGGTGTCGACCACAAACGGCACGTCGATCGATGCAAGGGACTCCGCTGAAAAGCCCTGCCCCGGGCCGGACGCCATGATGTAGTACGCCTTGAACCGGCTGTCCCTGAAGGAATCACGGGCGTCCGACACGGCGACGCCGTTGATGTCGTCTTTCAAGGTGCTTTCACAATAGGGATCCGGTCTGGCCATCCTCATGCAGGATTCCCTCTGGATCTGCGGATCGTATCTGCCTCCGGCAAGGCTTACCCCGGTCCATCCGCCGAACGAATGCCCGACAAAGCCAATCCGATCCGCGTCGATCAGCGCCGACCAGCTCGAATGCCCGAGCAGTTCCCCAAGCGCCGACGAAACGTCTCGCGAGCGGTCCCACAGGCGGAGCCGTCCGGCAACCGTCTGGTCGTCCCCGAGCGTGCCGGGATGCGACGTGGAGAGCACCACGAAGCCCGCATGCACCAGCCTGATCGCCAGCCAGCCCTGGGAATACCTGCCGCCCCAATTGCCATGGGAAATCACGATCAGGGGCCGCCGGCCGCGATCGGGGGCAGGCCGGGCGTTGCGGGCGATTGGAATTGCGCGCAGCGGCGGCCTTGGGGCAAATCCCTCGACCCTTTCTCCCGGCGCCGCCTCGAACCAGAATTCGCCGGTGAAGGCACGTGGCGCGCCTGCATTCACGGCGATCGACGCCGTGCCGGCGGGTTTGCCGTCCTGCGCCGCCGCTGCGGTGCAGAGAACGGCCGCAACAACCGGCCCGAGGACGGACCATGCGATCTTCATCCGAGTTCTCCTTGTGCCTGCCTTTGGAAAATATGCAGGCAACACGCGGGACTGATTAGGCGATTGCCGCTACTATCTTTCCTAACCAAAGGTTTGGAGTGCGCGGTCATGAAGAGCATTCGCGGGCTGGTCGGCTTCGTCCAGACGGTCGAGGCGGGCAGTTTCGCCGCCGCTGCCGGCAAGCTCGGCATCAGTCCGGTGGCCGTCAGCAAGAACGTGCAGCGTTTCGAGCGGGAGCTCGGAGTACGTCTGCTCCACCGCTCGACACGAAAGCTGTCGCTGACGGAGGAAGGGCGTGCCTGCTACGAACGATGCATCGGCCCGCTGCGCGAACTCGAAGCGGCGCAATCGGCGATTACCGATCGGGGCAGGTCTCCCGGCGGCACCCTCAAGGTAACCTGTCTGTCGCCTTTCGGGCGGACCTACGTTCTGCCGCTCCTTCCCGCATTCCAGCGCCTGTATCCCGGCGTCGAAATCGATCTGCATCTCGACGATGCCGTCGTCGACATGATTGCAAACGGATATGACGTCGGCATTCGCGCCGGCGAAGCCCGCAACGGCTCCATGGTGATGCGTGAGATCGGCCCCCTCAATTTCGTCGTGTGCGGCGCACCGTCCTATCTTGCCGAGCGCGGTGCTCCGGCAACGCCCGCCGATCTGGTCGGACACAATTGTCTGCGTCTGCGCGGACGTGGTCCCGTCGTTCGCTCCTCGCCATGGAGGCTGGGATCGGGGAAACATGCCGTATCGCTGCAGGTGAGCGGAAACTTCCTGGCCCGCGACCTGCCCACGCTTGTGACCGCCGCGGTGCAGGGCCAGGGGCTGGTATTCGCGCCGCTTCCCCTGGTTCTTCCGTTGTTTCGAGCGAATGCGCTACGGCCCGTCCTAACCGACTACGTCGCTCAACCGGCGCGCCTCTTCATCCACTACGCCACGCGGAAGCACGTGCCGGCGCGGGTCAAAGTCTTCGTCGACTTCATGCTCGCGCATTTGCGTGCCAATCCGGACCTGATCTCCGATCCACAGAAGCTGCTGGCTCCGTTTGCCGGCCTTCCAGCCATCGCCGCTCGCACTCCTGACGACCGCGCGAAGAAGGCGGCCGGCCGGCGCAGATAGAAACGTTCATTGCGCGTAGTACGCCCGCCCCTGTTCCCGGCCTGCAAGCGAACCACGGATCGACGGCGCCTCCAGCTGTCGCGGAGATTCCTCGATGCGGTTAAGCCCGGCTTAACATTCATTTCAACGTTCACGCCATCGGGCACGCCCGGGCGTTCCGGCGACGGCCGGGAGCGCGTATAGTTGCGCCATGGCCAATTCGATATGGACCCTCGAGCAGTTCGCCTGCCCCAGTTGCGGGATGAACTATACGGCGACAAGGGAGGAGCTGCAGAGCAAGCGCTCCGGCAGTTTCGCGTGCATCGTTTGCGATGCCGAAGTGCACAGCTGGTCAGGCCGTCATGACTTCTTCGACTGGACGGCCAAGAGGACCGCATCGCCGGTCTTCGGCCGAAAGCGATGAGGCGCGTACCCCCGCTACTGACCGCCGACGAACTTCACCCATCGGCTGAACTGCGATTGCCGCAGCGTGCCCCGCTCCGCCTCCAGTTCGCTCAAGCGCCCGGCGGCAGCCGCCATTGCGGATGAGCAGGCGTTGTAGCCGTCCGCCGTCGCCTGCAGGCGGAAGATGAACTGGCCGCCCGTCGCCTTGTAGGAGCCGAACTCCTTGACCAGCAGGGCGGCGCACCTTTCGTAGCCGGCGTAATAGTCGGCGTTCGCGGCCAGCACTTTCGCGGCGAGCGCGGCGATTTCCGCATGCTGCTCGTCGACCGCGGCCATGAACCTCGTGACGGCGGCGCTGTCCAGGCCGAGCGCTCGGGCGCTGCTCTCGAGTTCGCCGCGCCTGGCCTTGACCAGCGCAGCCATCCGCGGCGCGAGCGTTGCGACATTGCTTGCAGCCAGCTTCACGTCGCGGTGCAGCGCCTCGAGGTCGGCGCGGCTCGCGTTGGCGAGGTTGACCTGCTTTGCAAGCGCCGCAGGCTCGGCTTCGCCGATCATCTTGCGCGTGGCGGCATCGATCTCAGCCGACTTCTCGCCTGCCAGCGCAATCAGCTTCAAAATCCTGTTGGCCGGATATCGCTTGAGCGCAGAATCGAGTTGCTCGGGATTGCCGACGTCGCGGAGCGCAGCCTGGCTTTCCGCGACCATGGCCGATTCCTGGTACCGCGCGAGGTCACCGACGAAGATCAACGCAACGAGGCAGGCGATCGCGAAGAGGCCAAGCAGGATCAGCGGCAACCGTCCGGGCTTCTTTTTCTTCTCATCCCAAGATGTCGCCACGCATCGACTCCCAATCGCACCACCTTTTTACCTTGCTTCGCCCGGCTTGGAAATTTTGAGGGCAGCGCATCGCCGATCAGGAACCGGCGAAACCGTCCAGCATCGCTGTCGTATTGCCTGACGGAATTGGTCACCGGGCTTGCCATGTCCATGACAAACCCTGGGCGTAGCGATAACCTCACCACAACCAGAACGTACGGGAGGATTGGCATGCCAGAGGCAATGGTCGCACCGCGTGCTTCGGAAACAGCAGGCAGCGCAGCAACACAAACCGTCGACGTCGCCGTGGTCGGCGCCGGATTTGCCGGCCTCTATTTGCTGCATCGCCTGCGCAAGGCGGGCTTTTCCGCCGTCGTGCTGGAGGAAGCCGACGACGTCGGCGGCACCTGGTACTGGAACCGCTATCCCGGTGCGCGCTGCGACATCCAGACCATCGACTACAGCTATTCCTTCGATCCGGAGCTGGAGACCGCCTGGAAATGGTCGGAGAAATACGCGACCCAGCCGGAAATCCTGCGCTATCTCGGCTTCGTCGCCGACCGCTACGATCTGCGCCGCGACATCCGCTTCGGCACCAAGGTGACTTCGGCGACATGGGTCCAGCCCGCCCAGCGCTGGCAGATCGCGACCGACAAAGGCGCCAAGGTATCCTGCCGCCACTACATCATGGCGACCGGCTGCCTCTCCACGCCCAAGCCGCCGGAAATCGACGGCGTCAGGGATTTCGAGGGCGAAGTCTATTTCACCGGCCGCTGGCCGCATGACGGCGTCAAGCTCGCGGGCAAGCGCGTCGCCGTGATCGGCACGGGGTCGTCGGGCATCCAGGCGATTCCGATCATCGCCGAGCAGGCCGCGCAGCTCACGGTGTTCCAGCGCACGCCGAACTTCGCGCTGCCCGCCCGCAACGGCGCGCCGCCGGCCGATCGTCTCGCCGCGCTCGAAGGCGATCGCGCCGCCTATCGCGAGCAGGCGCGCCAGTCGATGGCCGGCGTGCCATGGCCGCAGCAGACGGTGGTAAGCTGGCAGCTCAGCGATGCCCAGCGCCGCGAGCGCTTCGAGACCGCATGGGCCGCCGGCGACCTCGTCTACATCCTCACTCAACTTTGGGCCGACCAGGGCGTCGATGTCGACGGCAACAGGATCGTCGCCGACCTGATCCGCGAAAAGATTCGCGCGGTCGTGAAGGATCCAGAGACCGCGGAGGCGCTGAGCCCGCACGATCATCCATTCGGCGCCAAGCGCCCCTGCCTCGACACCAACTACTACGCCACCTATAACCGCCCCAACGTTACGCTGGTGAATTTGCGGCAGGAGCCGGTCAAGGCGATCACGGCATCGGGCATCGCCACAGACAAGCGCAGCTTCGACGTCGACGTCATCGTGTTCGCCACCGGCTTCGACGCCATGACCGGCGCGATCATGGCGGTGCATCCCATCACCGGCCGCGACGGCAAATCGCTGTCCGATGTCTGGGCCCATGGTCCGCAGAGCTATCTGGGCCTCACGGTCTCAGGCTTCCCCAATTTCTTCATGATCACCGGCCCCGGCTCGCCGTCGGTGCTGTCGAACATGGCAGTGTCGATCGAGCAGCACGTCGACTGGGTCGTCAATCGGCTCGCGGCGTTGCGCGAGGCCGGCTTCACCACCGTGGAGGCGACCGAGACGGCGCAAGCCGGCTGGGCGCAGCACATGGCCGATTGCGCCGGGCTGACGCTGCATCGGCTGGCCAACACCTGGTACACGGGCGCCAACGTGCCCGGCAAGGCGATAGGCGTGATGCCGTATACGGGCGGCGTCGGCCCCTATCGCAGCATCTGCGACGAGGTCGTCACCCGCGGCATGCTGGGCTTCCGCCTCACCGGCCCCGGCGTCGCCGAACAGTGCAACGACGGCGAGGTGGTGCGGCTGCAGCCCGACGTGCGGCTGGTGCTGGGCCTCCTTGCGTCGCTGAACCTGCCGCCGATCGAGACTATGGGCGCGCAGGGCGCCCGCGACTTCGTCAATGAGTTCAACAAGGGCCGGCCGTTCGGCCGCCCGGTCGGCGAAGTCGGCGACGGCGTGCTGATGGGCGCCGACGGACCGCTGCCCTACAAGCTCTACCGGCCGGCGTCGCCCGGGCCGCATCCCATCGTGGTCTATTTCCACGGCGGCGGCTGGGTGCTGGGCGACCAACAGTCCGACGATCCCTTCTGCCGCGACCTGTGCCGGCGCACCGACATGATCGTCGTCAGCGTCGACTATCGCCACGCGCCCGAGCATCGCTTCCCGGCCGCCGCGGAAGACGGCTATGCCGCGACGCGCTGGATCGCCGATCATGCCGCAGAGCTCGACGGCAGGCCGGGACCGGTGCTGGTCGCCGGCTGGAGCGCCGGCGGCAACATCGCGGCCGTCACCTGCCAGCTCGCGCGCGACCGCGGCGGGCCCGAGATCGCGGGCCAGCTCCTGATTTGCCCGGTCACCGACTGCAGCTTCGACCGGGCGTCCTACATCGACAACGCCGCGAACTATTTCCTCACCCGCGGCCTGATGTTCTGGTTCTGGGACCTCTACTGCTCGCCCGCCGACCGCACCGATCCGCGCGTCTCGCCGCTGCGCGGCAAGCTCGAGGGCCTGCCGCCGGCCTTCGTCACGACCTGCGAGTTCGATCCGTTGCGCGATGAAGGCGTTGCCTACGCGGAAGCGCTGCTTGCTGCCGGCGTACCGGTCGAGCAGCTCAAGGCCCGCGGCCATTTCCACTCGTCCTTCACCATGGTCGATGTGGTCATCACCGCCGTTCCCGGCCGCATCAAGATGGCCGAGGCGCTGCGGCGCTTTGCGGGACTGCCGCCGGAAGTGAAGCCTGCGCCGCAGAAGCTGGAGGCCGCGGCGAGCTAGCGCGAAGGCCGATTGCCGCACGGCCGTGCCGACCACGCCCATTGCCGATTTCGCGGCAATGGGCTTCCTCTCCCGCGGTTTACCCCGAAACGCCAGCTTGGCGTGCGGCAGGTTCCGCGCTACCTTCTGCCCGCTATTTTCAGAAAGACATTTCGTGATGAGCAAGACTTTCCGGCTTGTTCTGATCAAACCGTCTCATTACGACGACGAAGGCTACGTCATCCGGTGGTGGCGTGGCGGCCTGCCCTCGAATTCCTTGGCCTGCCTCTACGGCATCGCGCTGGACTGTCACGAGCGCCAGGTTCTCGGCGCCGATTTCACCATCGACATCGCCGCCATCGACGAGACCAACTGCAAGGTGCGGATCGAGGATCTGGCGCGCTCGATCGAGGCGGCGGACGCCGGAATGGTGATGCTGGTCGGCGTGCAGTCCAACCAGTTTCCGCGGTCGCTCGATCTGGCAAGGCGATTTCGCAAGCTCGGAATCCAGGTCGCGATCGGCGGATTCCATGTCTCCGGCACGCTTTCGATGCTGCCGGAGCGCGATCCCGGCGTCCAGGAGATCATGGACCTCGGCGTGTCGGTGTTCGCCGGCGAAGCCGAGGGGCGGCTCGAAGGACTGTTGCACGACGCGATAAGCGGGCAGCTGCGGCCGCTGTACAATTTCATCGACGACCTGCCGGCGCTGGAGGGCCAGCCGTTGCCGATCATTCCCCGCCAGCAGATCGAGCGGGTCATCGGTCACACCACGAGCTTCGACGCGGGGCGCGGCTGCCCGTTCCAGTGCTCGTTCTGCACGATCATCAACGTGCAGGGCCGCCTGTCGCGGCGCCGCAGTGCGGACGACATCGAAGCCGTGATCCGCGCCAACGTCGCCCAGGGCGTCCATGCGTTCTTCCTCACGGACGACAATTTTGCGCGCAACAAGGATTGGGAGAGCCTGCTCGACCGGATCATCGAGCTGCGCGAGAGGGAGGGCTGGGACCTGCGCTTTACCATCCAGGTCGATACGCTCTGCCACAAGCTGCCGAACTTCATCGAGAAATGCGCCAAAGCCGGCGTCCGACGTTGCTTCATCGGCCTCGAGAACATCAACCCGGACAGCCTGCTCGGCGCCAAGAAGCGCCAGAACAAGATCACCGACTACCGCGAAATGATGCTGGCCTGGAAGCGGGCCCGCATCATGACCATCGGCGGATACATTCTGGGATTTCCCAACGATACGCCGGCGTCGATCGTCCACGACATCGGGATCATCAAGCACGAATTGCCGATCGACATGCTGGAGTTCTTCTTCCTCACGCCGCTGCCCGGCTCGGAGGACCACAAGATCCTCTACACCAAGGGCGTGGCGATGGATGCCGACCTCAACAAGTACGATCTGGACCACGTCACGGTCGGCCACGCGAAGATGTCGAAGGCGGAATGGGAGCGAGCCTACCGGCTGGCCTGGGATACCTACTATAGCTGGGACCACGTCGAGACCCTGATGCGCCGCGCTGCGGCGGCCGGCAACAACGTCGGCAAGATCGGAACCTATGCGCTCTATTTCATGGGCTACCACCCCATCGAGCACGTCCATCCGCTCGAGGGCGGCGTGCTGCGGCTGAAGAGCCGGCATGAGCGGCGGCCGCATCTGCCGGTCGAACCGGTCCTGCTGTTCTATCCGCGCTATCTTGCGGACACCGCCGCGAAGGCGCTGCGCTGGGCTTCGCTTGCGATCCGCCTGCAAAGGCTTGCGCGCAAGGTCAGGAAGGATCCGCGCCGGCTCGACTACATGGACCAGGCGCTGACGCCGCTGACCAACGAGACCGACGACCTCGAATTGTACAAGACGAGGTCCAGCCAGGCCTTCCTCGAGCAGCGCCGGCACGTCGAGGACGCACAGAGGGGCAAGCTGGCGGCGCATTAGCGGTTCTAATTCAACCGCAGCTCGGTGATGTGACGCGGGTCGGCCCTCAACTCGCCGCGCTCCACCTTCGTGACCAGCTCCGTCAGCACCGCATTGGCGCGGCAGGCGATGCCGACCTTCGCGCCTTCGCGCACCACGAGGCCGTTGAGGAAATCGATCTCGGTGCGCCTTCCCTTCTGCATGTCCTGCCCCATCGAGGGACGCTGCTCCGACGAGGTGCGCTTGCCGTCCTTGAACCGCTGCGCGTCGCAGGCCTGCATCGCGGCCTCGTCGCCCTCGCCGGCGCGCGCGATCGTCTCCGGCGGCAGGTGCAGGATCTCCTCGAGCTGATAGCCCTGCGCCTGGCCGACGCGGATCGCCTCGCTGCCGAGGCGAACCGAGAAGCGGCGGATCGGCTCGCTCTCCAGCATCTGCCCACCGGTGAGGCCGGTGCAGGCCGACAGCCCGTTGCCCATGACGTTGGCGACGAGCTTCGACCAGCGCTCGCCCCACAGATTGTTGGTGACCCTGGCGCTGTCGGAATAGGCGACGAGGCGGCAAATCTCGTGCGCGCGATCGGTGATGCGCCCGTGCACCTCGCCGGTGCGAAACACCGTGTGCGCCGCCCCGCCCTTCCCCGCGCCGCGATGAATGTGCCCGGGCGCGGGCAGATTCACGGTGATGCTGCTGGCGATGCAGCCGAGCGTCTTGCCCCAGCCGACGATGCCGGCGATGGTCTCCTCGTTCATGCAGTTCTGCAGCGACACGACGTAACCGTCGGGCGCGAGATACTGCCTGATCATCATGGTCGCCCACGACGTGTCGTAGGACTTCATGCAGACGAAGGCGATGTCGACCGGCTTCTCCTTCGACAGCTGCTGCACGTCGGTAACGTGCAGCGCCCGCACCGGCACCGAGAATTCCGCGACGTCCTTCGCGTGCGTGACGCGCAGCCCGTGCTTGCGCATGTGCTCGACATGCTCCGGCCAGGGATCGATGAAGGTGACGTCCTCGCCCGCCTGCACCATATGCGCGCCGGCATAGCCGCCGACGGCGCCCGCTCCCACGATGGCGATTTTCCGACGCATGCGCTCCCTCCCGGCGCTTGTTCGTTGAGCGGACCCTAGCGCACCATCGGGACGGATCACAAACGCGCAGCTCAAAGGAAACGAGCGGGCGCGAAGGGTTCGAGCGGAATTTCCGGCGCCTTGCCGCTCAACAATTGCGCGACGAGACGGCCGGTGCGGGCAGAGCCGACGAGGCCGACATGGCCGTGGCCGAACGCATAGACGATGTCGCGCGAGGCGCGGGCATAGCCGATGCAAGGCCGGCCGTCCGGCATGCTCGGGCGATGCCCGAACCAGGTCTTGATGCGCGCGGCCGGAATGGTCTTCGGCAGCTTGGGAAACATGCCGACGAGATGGTCGCGCAGAATCTCGGCGCGCTTCCAGTTCGGCGCGGCCTCGAGGCCGGCGATCTCGACCGTGCCGGCGGCGCGCAGGCCCTTGTCCGTCCAGTTGACCACCATCTTGGCGTCGGAGACCATCATCGAACTACGCGGCCCGGATTCCGGATCCTCGATCATGACGTGGTAGCCGCGCTCGGTCTCCAGTGGCAGCGGATCGCCGACGGACGCAGTGAGCCGCTTCGAACGGGCGCCGGCGGCAACCACTGCGGCATCGCAGGCAACCTCGCCGGTCTCGGTGACGACGGCGACGAGCTTGCCGCCGTCGAGCTTGAGGCCGGTCGCCTTGGCGCGCACGAGCTTGGCGCCGTTTGCGAGGGCGTGATTGGCGAGTGCTGCGACATAGGCGCCGGGATCGCGGCAGCGCCCGGCCTCCTCCACCATCACACCAAACGTATAGCGCGGATGGAGATCAGGCTCGCGCTGGCGCATCTCGTCGGAAGTCAGTTCCAGCCACTCGATGCCGACGCGCTTGCGGATACGCCAGCCAAGATCACCATCGAACGACGCTCGCGAGGGAAAGACGTGCATCACGCCGTTGCGTTCGATCAGTTCGGGAACACCGGCCTCTTCCGCGAGCTTCCTGTGCAGCAACGGCGCGTCCCTCAGGAGCTCGCGCAGCGCTCGCGCCGTTTTCTCGACCTTGGCTTCGGTCGAGCCCGAGAGCAGATAGCGGATCAGCCAGGGCAAGGCCTTGGGCAGATACGACCAGCGGATGGCAAGCGGCCCGAGCGGATCCATCAGATAGCCCGGCACCTTCTTCCAGATGCCGGGCTCCGACGGCGGGATTACCGAATGCGAGGACAGCCAGCCGGCATTGCCATAGCTTGCGGCCTGTGTGCCGCCGGGCTCGCCGGGATCGATCAGCGTTACGCGATGGCCCTCGCGCAGCGCCTCGATGGCGCTGATCACGCCGACCGCGCCGGCTCCGATGACCGCAACGTGGCGGCTCTCAAATCCCGTCATCGGCCCGCCTCCTCATGGTGGCCGAATCCTGCATGACAAATTGGAGGCAAGGTAGCCGGTCGCCGGCGGGACGCGATGCACCGAACGGGCGAATCGGAGGTTGACTCGGCAATCCGCACCGATCAGAAGAAAAAATCCAATGGATTAATGGTCGGAGTGGCAGGATTCGAACCTGCGACCCCTGCTTCCCGAAAGCAGTGCTCTACCGGGCTGAGCCACACTCCGACTAGGAACGCGGCTTATAGCCTCCGGCCTTCGCCACCGCAAGAAGCGGAATTGAGGAATTTTGTCCTAGTGAATCCGGCCCTGAAGTCCCAAATCCTGGCCGCCGGCGAGGCCGCGGTGGCCACGGCGGCGCGCACCCTGGCCGGCGGCGGGCTGGTCGCCTTCCCGACCGAGACCGTCTACGGCCTCGGGGCCGATGCCGCCAACCCCGCGGCGATCGCCCGCCTCTACCAGGCCAAGGGCCGGCCCGCCTTCAATCCGCTGATCGCCCATGTCGGCGACCTCGCTGCGGCGAACAAGATCGCGCGATTCGATGCGGACGCGCTGAAGCTGGCGAAGGCCTTCTGGCCGGGGCCTTTGACCCTGGTGCTGCCGAAGACGGAAGGCTGCACCGTCGCCGATCTCGCCACGGCCGGCCTCGACACGGTCGCGGTGCGCGTGCCCGCCCATCCAGTGGCGCGCGACATCCTGCGCGCGTTCGGTGGACCCGTAGTGGCGCCGTCGGCGAATCTCTCCGGCCATGTGTCGCCGACCACGGCGGCGCATGTCGAGCACGATCTCGCCGGGCTGATCGATCTCATCATCGATGGCGGGCCGGTGGAAGTCGGCGTCGAATCCACCATCGTCGGCTGCTTCGAGCAGCCGACGCTGCTGCGCCCCGGCGGCGTGCCGCGCGAGGACATCGAGCGCGTGCTCGGCCGCGCGCTGGCGCAAGCTCCCCGGGAAGCCGATGCCGACAGCGCGCAGCCGCTCGCCCCCGGCATGCTCGCCTCGCACTACGCGCCGCGCACGCGCGTGCGGCTCGACGCGGAGGACGTCGCGCCGGGCGAAGCGCTGCTGGCGTTCGGATTGCACCGATTGCACGGAGCGGATCGCGCGGTTGCGATCATGAATCTTTCGGCGGAGCGCGATCTCGCTGAAGCCGCCGCCAATCTTTTCGGTTATCTTCGAAGCCTCGATGCGAAGGGAGCAACCACCATCGCCGTGATGCCCATCCCGGACGAAGGATTGGGTGAAGCCATCAACGACCGGCTGCGGCGCGCGGCGCTGGGACGAGCATGATCCCGAAAAGTGGGAACCGGTTTTCGGACAAGATCATGCTCAAAAAAAGAGACTGACTAAAGGAAGAGAAGACGTGAACATCGTCCAGCAAGCCATGCCGCCACTATCCGGCGAGTTGATCGCGAAATTCCGCGCCGTCGTCGGCGACAAATATGCGGTAACCGATCCGGCGGATATCGCGCCCTACACCACCGAGGAGCGCGACCTGTTTCGCGGCCGCTCGCCGCTGGTGCTGCGCCCGGGCTCGACGGCGGAAGTTTCCGCCATCTGCAGGCTTGCCAACGAGCATCGCATCGCGCTGGTGCCGCAGGGCGGCAACACCGGCCTCGTCGGCGGGCAAACGCCGCACAATGGCGAGGTCGTGGTCTCGCTGCGCCGGCTGGATAAGATCCGCGAGGTCGATACCGCTTCCAACACCATGACCTGCGAGGCCGGCGTGATCCTGCAGGTGGCGCAGCAGCGCGCCGCCGACGCAGGCCGCCTGTTCCCGCTGTCGCTCGGCGCGGAAGGCAGCTGCACCATCGGCGGCAATCTCTCCACCAATGCCGGCGGCACGGCTGCATTGGCGTATGGCGTGGCGCGCGAGATGGCGCTCGGGCTCGAGGTCGTGCTTGCCGACGGCCGCGTGCTCAACGCTCTGTCCAAGCTGAAGAAGGACAACACCGGCTACGATTTGCGCAACCTCTTCATCGGCGCCGAAGGCACGCTCGGCATCATCACCGCGGCAACGCTAAGACTGTTTCCGAAGCCGCATGCGGTCGAGACCGCCTTTGTCGGCCTCAAATCGCCGGCGCAGGCGCTCAGGCTGTTGGAGATCTCGCAGAACGAAGCGGCCTCGGGCGTCACCAGCTTCGAGCTGCTGGCCGACATCGCGGTGGATTTCTCGATCCGCCACGGCATCGGCGTGCGCGATCCGCTGACGTCCAAGCACCCCTGGTACGTGCTGATGGAGCTGTCGTCGGTGCGCGACGACGCCCGTACCGCGCTGGAATCGATCCTGGAGAAGGGCATGGCGGAGGGTATCGCCGACGACGCCGTCATCGCCGCGAATTTGAGTCAGCGCCAGGCGTTCTGGAAACTGCGCGACGAGATGTCGGCGGCGCAGAAGCCGGAAGGCGGCTCGATCAAGCACGACATTTCCGTTCCCGTCGCCGCCGTGCCCGGCTTCATCGCGGAGGCCAACGCCGCCGTGGTCGAGCTGATCCCGGGCTCGCGGCCGGTGCCGTTCGGTCATCTCGGCGACGGCAACATCCACTACAACGTCAGCCAGCCCGTGGGCGGCAACACCGCCGACTTCATGGCGCGCTGGCACGAGGTCAACAAGGTCGTGTTCGACATCGTGCTGCGCATGGGCGGCTCGATCTCCGCCGAGCACGGCATCGGCGTGCTCAAGCGCGACGAGCTGCCCGACGTGAAGGACAAGACCGCCATCGAGCTGATGCGCAGCTTCAAGGCGCTGCTCGATCCCAACGGCATCATGAACCCGGGCAAGGTGCTGTGAACGCGCCCTCGCCCGTCGCTGCGCTTGCCGTCGCCGAGATTGCGGATGCCGATGTCGAAGCCGTCGTCGCGCTGTGGCAGGCTTGCGGCCTGACCCGGCCGTGGAACGATCCGGCCGCCGACATTGCGCTGGCGCGCCGCAGTGCAAATTCCACGGTGCTGGTCGGCCGCGCGAACAGCGCGATCGTGGCGACCGCCATGGTCGGCCACGACGGCCATCGCGGCTGGGTCTATTACGTCGCGGTCGATCCCGTCAGGCAAAAGAAAGGCTTTGGCCGCGTCATCATGATCGCCGCCGAGCAATGGCTGCGCGCCGCCAGCGTGCCGAAACTGCAACTGCTGGTCCGCCGCGAGAATGCGCAAGCCGGCGCGTTCTACCAGTCGCTCGGCTATGAAGAAGCCGACACCGTCGTGTTCGCCAAATGGATCGACGGGCGCAAGACAATATGACGATCTCCGACCGCATCCGCGTCAAGAGCATCCGCCCGCTCTCCGATGGTCATTTCAAGCTGAATGCCGTCACCTTCGACTGGCGGCGCGACGACGGCCAATGGCAGACGCAAAGCCGCGAGGTGCTCGATCGTGGCGGTGCCGCCGTCTTGCTGCCTTACAACCTCGCGCGACGGACGGTCGTGCTGGTGAAGCAGTTCCGTTATCCCGCCTATGCAACCGGCTACGATGACCTCTTGATCGAGGCCGTCGCCGGCCTGCTCGACAACGCCGCCCCCGAAGAACGCATCCGCCTCGAGGCTGAGGAAGAGACGGGCTACCGGCTGCACGAGGTCCGGAAAATCTTCGAAGCCTTCATGAGCCCGGGCGCGTTCACCGAGAAGGGCCACTTCTTCGTCGCCGAATACGAGCCATCGATGCGCGTGAGCGCCGGCGGCGGCCTCGCCCACGAGGGCGAGGAGATCGAGGTGCTGGAGCTTCCGGTAGACGAGGCGCTGGCAATGATCGAGGGCGGCCGCATCGTCGATGCCAAGACGATCATGCTGCTGCAACACGCGGCGCTGAAGATTTTCAAATAGCTGTCGTCCCGGGCAAGCGAGCCAACGGGTCGCGCGAACGCGCGCCCGATGACAGGCTCCGCGAGCGCGACCCGGGACCCATAACCACAGCCGTTCGTTATGCGAAGGCTGTGGCTCCAGCTTGCTTCAACAATACAATCCTGTGGTTATGGATCCCGGCCTTCGCCGGGAAGACATCGGAGTTGGACGCGCGATCAACGCGTCAAAACAAGCTCCCCTGCCCGTCATCGCCGCCGCTCGGCGCCTTCCTCGCCGCCGCCCGCTTCGGCTTCGGCGCCTCGGCCGCGCGCTGCTCGTCTGATATCGGCAGCACCAGCTGCGCATCGTCATTGGCGACGTGATTGACCCGCGTCGAGATCTCGTGCCACGCGAACTCGCCCTCCTCCGGCCCGGTCAGCATCGCCATCACACCCTCGGCTGAGTCGGATGAGCAATCCAGCCATTGCTCGAAGGCATCTTCGGCGATCGTCACGGGCACCCGGTGATGCAGCACAGCCAAATCAGGGCTTGCCGGCGCGGTGGCGATGGCGACCGTGTCGACCTCCTCGCCGTTCGGCCCGACCCAGGTTTCCGCCAGCCCCGCAAAGCCGAACGGCTCCCGGTCGCGGCGATAAATGAAATAGGGCCGCTTGCGATCGGCCGAGACGTGCCATTCGTAATAGCCGTCGGCCGGGATCAGGCAGCGCCGCCGCCGGATCGCGTTCTTGAAGGCCGGCTTGTCCTGCACGGTCTCGCTGCGCGCGTTGATCAGCAGCGAGAACTTCCGGGGGTCCTTGACCCAGGCCGGCACCAGCCCCCAGCGCATCAGCCGGAAGTGCCGCGCGCCCTGGTCGAGGATCACGACCGGAACGGGCTGGGTGGGGGCAATGTTGAACCTCGGCGGGAAATTCGGCTGTTCGGCGTAGCCAAATACCTGCCGGATCGCCGCCGGAGGCGATGTAATCACGAAGCGTCCGCACATTCTGCAACCCGGACAGGCACTTGTTGAGGGCCCATTAACTCCAAACGTTAACACTGGGAAAGATGAGCTCAGCGGCCTCCCCATCCGCGCGTTCCAATCCGACGGGCATCGACGAGGCCCGCTCGGCGCAATTGCGCGCGGCCAACATCAACCCGCGCACGGGGCTCGCCACCGACTACCTCAATCATTTCAACGAAGCCATCATGCTTCTGGAAATGATCCCCGATATGCCCGAATGCGCCGAGGACTTTCTGCTGTGGTGCCCGCTGTCCTACGCCGAGCACTTCACCGCCTCCAATTTCAAGGCGCGCGACCTCGCCATCGAGGCCTACGAGCAGGCCCATCCGGCGATCCGCGGCGAGTTCGACCGGCTGACAAGCACCATGACCTCGATCCTGACCGCGGTGGGGCAGGCCATGCGCGAGGTCTCGCAGGACAAGACCCGCGCGACGCTGGCCGAACAGGCGACCGGCTGGGTCAAGCCGCTGGTGACGCTCGCCGGCGGCGTCATCAATGGCGGCCACGAGGCCGACATCGACACCATCATGGCGGGCTGAGCATGATCCGGAAAAGTGTGAAGCGGTTTTCCGACAAGATCATGCTCAAACAATAAGCTGAGCCGCGTGGCCCCGATCGATCATCCGCAGCGACCGCAAGTAGCCGTCAGCGCCGCCATCTTCCGCGACGACAAGGTGCTCTTGGTGCGGCGCGCCCGCTCGCCCGGCAAAGGCTTCTACTCGCTGCCCGGCGGCCGGGTCGAATTCGGCGAGTCCCTGCACGCGGCCCTGCACCGCGAGGTGGACGAGGAGACCGCGATCAAGATCGACATCGTCGGGCTCGCCGGCTGGCGCGAGGTGCTGCCCTCGGCCGGCGGCGGCGGGCACTATCTGATCATGACCTTTGCCGCGCGCTGGAAGGCGCTGGAACCGGTGCTGAACGACGAGCACGACGATTTCAAATGGCTGAGGCCGGGCGAGCTCGGCGAGCTCAAGATGACCGGCGGACTTCAAGAGGTGGTTCAGGCCGCCTGGCGGATTATTAACGCGCAATAACAGGGTTTTGCGCCTTGCTTCGAACCCATTGAGGGGGCATATCGGGGCTCGATTATGCCCAAGCATTTCGCCGCCATTTTCCTCCTGGTTTCGGCCGTCCTGACCGCGCCTGCACGGGCGCAGGATGCAGCCGCGCCCTTCGACGGCGATCTGCAGCGCCTCGCCGAGATCCTCGGCACCCTGCACTATCTGCGCGCAATCTGCGGCAACAATGAAGGCCTGAAATGGCGCAACGAGATGCAGGCGCTGATCGACGCCGAGACGCCCTCCGGCGACCGCCGCGCCCGCATGATCGCCGCCTTCAACCGCGGCTATAACGGCTTCCAGCAGACCTACCGCACCTGCACGCCGGCCGCCAGCGTAGCGGTCCGCCGCTACATCGACGAAGGCGTCAAGATCTCGCGCGACCTGACGGCGAGATACGCCAACTGACATGGACACCATCTTCTTCGACCTCGACGGCACCCTCACCGACCCCAAGCCGGGCATCACCGGATCGCTGCAATATGCGCTGGAGCAGCTCGGCCGTCCCGTGCCCGCGCAGGACGAACTGGCCTGGTGCATCGGCCCGCCGCTGCGCGACAGCCTCGTGGTGCTGCTCGGCGGCGAGGTGGATGCCGATCGCGGCGTGGCGCTCTACCGCGAACGCTTCGGCGATGTCGGCCTGTACGAGAACAGCCTCTACCCCGACATCGCGGCGACGCTGGCGGCGCTGAAACCCCGCGCGCGGCTGTTCGTCGCCACCAGCAAGGCGCACGTCTTCGCCGACCGGATCGTCGACCATTTCGGCCTGCGCCCCCATTTCGACCATGTGTTCGGCGCCGAGCTCGACGGCACCCGCGCCAACAAGGGCGACCTGCTCGCCTTTGCCCTCGAACGCACCGGCACCGATCCGTCGCGGGCGATCATGATCGGCGACCGTAGCCACGACATCGTCGGCGCGAGGCGAAACGGCATCGACGGCATTGGCGTGCTCTACGGCTATGGCAGCCGCGAGGAACTGACGGAGGCCGGCGCGGTGCACCTGTGCGCGACCCCGCTGGCGATCGCCGAGCACCTTTCGGCGGGCCTGAATTAGGCGGCCGCGGCCTTAACTTCAAAAAGAAGAACCGCGTTAACCTTTCCTAAAGAACTGCCCTAGGCGGGCGGGGAGCCCGTGCTACACCACCTTTCGCCAGACGCGTTCCGGGGAGCGCGTCAGAAATCCGTTGAGTGCAATGAGCCTGCCTGCGCCCTATTCCACCGCCCGCGAACCCTTGCCTGACTACGAGCAGAAGCAGGCGGCGCTCGGCTACCTCAACGAGGCCTGGGCCGAAGCCCGCCACGACGGCGTCGACGGCGATTGCCTGGCGCAGGCCAGCATGTTCGCCGCTTTGGCCGAGCTCGTCACCACCTATGGCGAGGACGCGGTGGCAAAGTTCGCCGAAGGCCTGCCCTCGCGCGTGCGCAACGGCGAGTTTTCGCTGCGTTTGGCGAAGCAGTAATCTCCTTTCGTCCCTGCGAAAGCAGGGACCCATACGCCGCGGCCGTCGTTGTTGAAACGAGCCGGCCGTCGATTTTCGCTCAACAACAACGCCCTGTGGTTATGGGTCCCTGCTTTCCAGGCTGTGTGAAAAGTCGATCATGACGAAGCTCGGTAGAATGGATTGCTAAGCGGGGCCGCTGGTCAGCCTTTCCAAAGAACGTTCGTTTGCAACTCAAGCACACGAGGGAATTTGGTTCTACAACAAATCGCGAGCGTCGACTTTTC
>NZ_JBQTHN010000006.1:0-118406 GCF_052389815.1 Bradyrhizobium sp.
GTCGTCGGGATAGGGCCACGGCACCACCGTGGCGAGCGTCCTGATCACGTTCCAATTGTTGAAGTGACGTTGAATCGCCGCGGCGTCCGACAGCGCAAGCGGCCGCAGGATCAGGCGCCGCGTCTCGATGCGTGGCGTCTCGAACATGTTACTTCTGGCACTTCGGGCACCAGAACGTGGAGCGGCCGTTCTGGGTGAAGCGCTTGACGATGCCCCCGCAACCCGATGTGCGGCAAGTCTCGCCTTCGCGGTCGTAGACCTGGAACGAATGCTGGAAGTAACCGAGATCGCCGTTGGTCAATCGATGGTCGCTGATCGAGGAGCCGCCGGCTTTGATCGCCTTGTTGAGCACCGAATGGATCGCATCGAAGAGACGTTTGGCGTGGTCGGTGGGCTCGGCTTTCTTCGTCGCAAGCGTCGCGGCCAATCGCCGCGGCGACAGATGCGAGCGAAACAGCGCCTCGCAGACATAGATGTTGCCAAGTCCCGCCACCACGCGCTGATCGAGCAGCGCGGCTTTGAGACTGGTCTTCTTGTTGTGGCAGGCGCGCGCCAGCATCCCCGCGTCGAACTCATTGCCGAGCGGCTCGGGGCCGAGCCCGGCCAGCAGCGGCTCTTCTTCCAGGTCGCCCCGGGCGATGATCTTCATGTAGCCGAAGCGGCGCGGATCGTTGAATACGACGGAAGCGCCCGAGGACATGTGAAACACGACATGGTCGTGGGCGCGGTCCTCGCTGCGGGGGTAGTGGAATTCGCCGGGCACCGAGCTCCCCTCGCCCTTCAGCACGCGGAACGAGCCGGACATGCCGAGATGCATCAGCAGCACGTCGCCGGAGGTGAGGTCCGCCATCAGATATTTGGCGCGGCGGCCGAGCCCGGTGACGATCTGGCCGGTCAGGCGGGCGGTAAAATCCTTCTGGAAGGGGAAGCGCAAATCCTTGCGGCGGGCCTCCGCTTTAAGGATTTTCGCGCCTTCCATGACCGGTTGCAGGCCGCGACGGACGGTCTCGACTTCGGGTAATTCGGGCATGGAGGTCATTCACCTTATGGAGGGCGTGTGATAGCCCCATTGCGGCCGGCGCGCTATGGTCCGCCGGGTGAGGTTTAAGTGAGTACCGTGATGGCTCGGCCGGACCAAACCACGCATTTCGGCTTCAGGGACGTGCCCCTGGGCGACAAGCAGACGCTGGTGAACGAGGTGTTTCACAGCGTGGCTTCGCGCTACGACCTGATGAACGACCTGATGTCCGCGGGCCTGCACCGGGCCTGGAAGGAGGTCATGGTCACCACCCTCAATCCACCGAAGGACGACGCGCCCTTCCGCCTGCTCGACGTCGCCGGCGGCACCGGCGACGTATCCTTCCGCGCGGCGAAGGCCTCGGGCGCGGGCTTCCGCGCCACCGTGTGCGACATCAACGTCGACATGCTCGAGGTCGGCCGCAACCGCGCCGCCGCACAGCATCTCGACGACCGCGTCAGCTTTGTCGAGGGCAACGCCGAGACCTTGCCTTTTCCCGATCGCGGCTTTGACGCCTACACCATCGCCTTCGGCATCCGTAACGTGCCGCGGATCGATCTCGCACTGAAGGAAGCCCACCGCGTGCTGCGCCCAGGCAGCCGATTCCTCTGCCTCGAATTCTCGACCGTCGACGTGCCCGGCCTCGACAGGCTCTACGACATGTTCTCGTTCCGCGTCATCCCGCAGCTCGGCGGCGCGGTGACCGGCGATGCCGAGTCCTACCGGTATCTCGTCGAATCCATCCGCAAGTTTCCCAAGCCCAATGCATTTGCCGACATGATCCGCGCCGCCGGCTTCGCGCGCGTCAAATGGCAGAGCATGTCGGGCGGCATCGTGGCGCTGCATTCGGGCTGGCGTTTGTGATCTCCGCAGTCACTCACATCGCACGGCTTGCCCGCGCCGGTTTCGTGTTCGCGCGCGAAGGCGTGTTCGGCGTCATCGATCCCGGCCTGGTGCCGCCGCCGGCACAGCTTCTGATGAAGCTGGCGCGGCTGGTCGAGCGGCCCGGCGCCAAGTCCGGCCCGCGGCTGTCGCGCGCGCTGACGCGGCTGGGGCCCGCCTATCTCAAGCTCGGACAATTCCTGGCGACGCGGCCCGACGTCGTCGGCGTCGTGATGGCGCGGGACCTCGAGAACCTGCAGGACCGCCTGCCGCCGTTCTCGCAAGTGGAAGCCGAGGCTGCCGTCGCACAATCGCTGGAAAAGCCCATATCGCAGGCCTATGCGAGCTTCGGCCCGTCGGTCGCCGCCGCTTCCATCGCGCAGGTGCATCGCGGCGAGGTGATGCGCGACGGCGCGCGTCAGCCGGTGGCGGTCAAGGTGCTGCGCCCCAACGTCGCCTCGCGTTTCCGCCGCGACCTCGGCGATTTCTTCTTCGTCGCGCGCAAGGCCGAGCAGCATTCGGCGGAAGCGCGCCGGCTGCGCCTGATCGAAGTGATCAACACCATGTCGCGCTCGGTCGCGATGGAGATGGACCTGCGGCTGGAGGCAGCCGCGATGTCCGAGATGGCGGAGAACACCCGGAACGATCCGGACTTCCGCGTGCCGGTCATCGACTGGGACCGCACCACGCATAACGTGCTGACCATGGAGTGGATCGACGGCATCGCGCTGAACGATCATGCCCGGCTGGCGCAGGCCCATGTCGACCTGCCCGATCTCGGCCGCAAGGTGATCCAGAGCTTTCTGCGCCACGCGCTGCGCGACGGCTTCTTCCATGCCGACATGCACCCCGGCAATCTCTTCCTCGACGACGCCGGCCGCCTCGTCGCGGTCGATTTCGGCATCATGGGCCGGCTGGGATTGAAGGAGCGGCGCTTCCTCGCCGAGATCCTGCTCGGCTTCATCACCCGCGACTATCGCCGCGTCGCGGAAGTGCATTTCGAGGCCGGCTACGTGCCGGGCCATCACTCGGTGGAGAATTTTGCGCAGGCCATCCGCGCCATCGGCGAGCCGATCCACAACCGCACCGCCGAAGAAATCTCGATGGCCAAGCTGCTGACGCTGCTGCTCGAGGTCACCGGCCTGTTCGACATGCAGACGCGGCCGGAGCTGATCCTGCTGCAGAAGACCATGGTGGTGGTGGAAGGCGTGGCGCGCGGCTTCGACCCCAAGCTCGATATCTGGAAGGTCGCCGATCCCGTGGTGCGCGAATGGATCGAGCGCAATCTCGGCCCGATCGGCCGTATCCAGGGCGCGATGGCCGGCGCCGGCGAGCTCGGCAAGGTCGCCGCCAGCCTGCCGCTGATGGCCGGCCGGGCGGTGGCCGTGCTGGAGCACCTGGAGAAGATGGTGCGCGAGGGCGTGACGCTGTCGCCCGAAACCATCGCCGCCTTCAGCCGTGCCGAGGCGCGCAAGGACCGCTGGCGGACCGTGGCGGTCTGGATCATCGCGGTGACCTTCATCGGAATTCTCTGGGCCGTACGCCAACTGTGATTGCAGCGCAGTCATAGGTATGCTAGCATTGCTAGCATACCTGTTCAATTCTGAGGGCCGCCCATGGCCAATCTCACCATCCGAAAGCTCGACGACGCCATCCGCGACGAATTGCGGCTGCGCGCCGCCCGCAACGGCCGCTCGGTCGAGGACGAGGTGCGGGTGATCCTGCGCGAGGCCGCGCAGCATCAGGCGCCTGCGCCCGCCCTGCCCGCTCCCGTCGAAAGTCTGGCCGCTGATGCCGGCAAGCGCCTGGCGCGGGTCACCCTGATCATCGGCGGCGGCATCGCCGCCTTCAAGTCGCTCGAGCTGATCCGCCGGCTCAAGGAGCGCCGGATCGAGGTGCGCTGCGTGCTGACCAGGGCCGCGCAGCAATTCGTCACGCCGCTGTCCGCCAGCGCGCTGGCGCATGAGCGCGCCTACACCGACCTGTTCGACCCCCAGAGCGAGTTCGATGCCGGCCACATTCGCCTCGCGCGCGACTGCGATTTGATTGTGGTGGCGCCGGCCACCGCCGATCTGATGGCAAAGATGGCGCACGGCCTTGCCGACGATCTCGCCAGCGCCATCCTGCTCGCCGCCAACAAGCCGATCCTGCTGGCGCCGGCGATGAATCCGCTGATGTGGAACAACGCCGCGACACGCCGCAACGTCATGCAGCTGCGCCGCGACGGCATCCACACCGTCGGACCCAATGCCGGCGAGATGGCGGAAGCCGGCGAAGCCGGCGTCGGGCGGATGTCGGAGGCCACTGAGATTGCCGCCGCCGCGGAGCATCTGCTGCGGCCGCCGCGACCGCAGCCGCTTGCGGGCAAGCGCGTACTGATCACCGCAGGGCCCACGCACGAGCCGATCGATCCCGTGCGCTACATCGCCAACCGCTCCTCCGGCAAGCAGGGTTTTGCCATCGCCGCTGCGGCGCAGGCGGCCGGCGCGGATGTCGTGCTGGTGACGGGCCCGGTCGACTTGCGCGATCCTGCCGGCGTCACGGTGATCCATGTCGAATCCGCACGCGACATGCTGCACAAGGTGGAAGCGGCGCTGCCGGCGGATATCGCGATCTTCGCCGCCGCCGTCGCCGACTGGCGCGTCGTCAGCGAAGGCGCGCAGAAGCTGAAGAAGACGCCCGCCGGCATGCCGACGCTGCAGCTCGTGGAGAATCCCGACATCCTCGCCACGGTATCGAAGCTCAGGGATAGGCGCCCGCCGCTCGTCATCGGCTTTGCGGCGGAGACGGAACATCTGATCGACAACGCCAAGGCCAAGATCAAGCGCAAGGGCTGCGACTGGATCGTCGCCAATGACGTATCGCCCGCGACGGGGGTGATGGGCGGCGACCGCAACACCGTGCATCTCTTGACGCGCGACGGCGCCGGGATCGAGGTCGATTCCTGGCCGGTCATGAGCAAGGAACAGGTCGCGACCAAGCTGGTAGCGCGGATCGCGCAGCAAGTCGGAGCAGAATCGTGAGCGGCAGCGTCAGGGTCGACATTCGCCAGTTGCCGCACGGCGAAGGGCTTTCGCTGCCGGCCTATCAGAGCGCGGATGCCGCCGGGCTCGACCTGCTCGCCGCGGTGCCGGAGGACGCGCCGCTGATCCTGGCTCCCGGCAAACACGCGATGGTGCCGACGGGATTTGCGATCGGATTGCCGCCGGGATTTGAAGCGCAGGTGCGCCCGCGCTCGGGGCTCGCGGCGAAACACGGCGTCACCGTGCTCAACTCGCCCGGCACGATCGATGCGGATTACCGCGGCGAGATCAACGTCATCCTCATCAACCACGGCGAGGCGCCGTTCGCGATCCGCCGCGGCGAGCGAATCGCGCAGATGGTGATCGCGCCTGTGGTGCAGGCGCAGCTTATGCCCGTCGTCGCACTAACCTCCACCGAGCGGGGAAGCGGCGGGTTCGGCTCGACTGGACGTTAAACCGCTATTCCTACGCACATTTTTGGCTTGGCCCGCGGAACACGAATCGTGACCATTGACTCTACCTACTAATAGGTAGATAGACGATGCTTTCTTCCCAGCGCGAGGATCACTGCTGTGACAACCGAACTCTTTTGGCTGACGCTGACTGCCCTGATGACCGCCCTGTTCTGGATGCCCTACGTACTCAACCGCATCGCGGTGAGTGGACTGGGCGGCGCGCTTGCCGGCACGTCGCCGACCGACAAAAGCCATTCCGCCTGGGCCAACCGCGCTATCAGGGCCCACACCAACGCGATCGAGAATCTCGCGATCTTCGCGCCGATCGTGCTCACGGCCCATGCGCTGAACATTTCCAACGGCGCCACCAAGGCGGCGGTCGTGGTCTTTTTCTTCGCGCGTCTCGGGCACTTCGTCGTCTATTCGGCAGGGATCCCCGCCGCGCGCACGCTCGCCTTCACCGCCGGCTGGCTAGCGCAGATCGCCATCATCGCCAGCATCCTGCGCTGGATCTGACCTTGCGATCGTGAGCGGCATTGTCGAAGCCAGGTGCACGGCAATCGCCGGTGGCGCGGGCGGGCCGTGACATCGCGCTCGACGGCCCGCTCGGCGAGGCGCAGACTTAGCAACGACTTGGCGTCTCGTCCGTGGTCACATGAGATGGACCTGCGCCCGTTCTCCAAGCGCTTTTGAGGAGGGCATCATGTCGAACGAACTCGTCAACGCCGACTTCACCCGGCGCATCGTGGTCGCGACCGACACGCTGCCCTGGATGCCCTCGCCGCAGCCCGGCGTGGAGCGGCGCCTGCTCGACCGCATCGGCGGCGAGGTCGCGCGCGCCACCTCGCTGGTCCGCTACGCCAGGGCTTCCGCGTTCCCCGCCCATCAACACGGGCTGGGCGAGGAATTCCTGGTGCTCGATGGCGTGTTCTCCGATGAGCACGGCGACTACCCAAAGGGTACCTATGTCCGCAATCCGCCCGGCAGCCGACATACGCCGCGGACGGAACCGGGCTGCATCATCCTGGTCAAGCTTCGGCAGATGGAGCCGACCGAGACGGCGCGTGTCGTAATCGACACATCGGCCGCCAGGTGGCCGGAAACCGACTCCCCCGGCCTCCTCCGGCTGCCGCTGCACGAGGCGGCCGATACCGGCGAACGGGTGGCGCTGGAACGGCTCGGCCCCGGCGCCTGTCCTCCCGGCTTGGATTGTCCCGGCGGTGAGGAGATTTTCCTGTTGTCCGGCGTGCTCCGGGACGAATATGGACATTACGGCTCGGGCACCTGGATCAGGAACCCGGCCGGATTCCGGCGCAGCCTCCAGTCGCCCGAGGGAGCAACCTATTGGGTGAAGCGAGGTCATCTGCGCGCGATGCCATGATGGGAACGCGATGACGGCGGCGACCAAGCAGCGATCGGAGACCGCCGAACAGATTCTCGATCTCGCCGAGACGCTGATCCAAACCCGCGGCTACAGCGCGTTCTCCTACCAGGACATCGCCGACGCGCTCGGCATCCGCAAGGCCAGCATCCACTACCATTTCCCGTCCAAGACCGATCTCGGCGTCGCCGTGGTCAACCGCTACATCGAGCGCTTCGACGCCGCCCTGACCAAGGTCGCCGGCGACGAGCGGCTGTCGTCGATGGCCATGCTGGATCACTACACCCAGCCCTACCTCGCATTCGCCCGAGCCCCGGACCGGGTCTGCCTGTGCGGCGCGCTGGCCGGCGAGATGCTGGCGCTGCCGGCCGGCATGCGCGAGCGGGTCGACCATTTCTTCAGGAGTCATCAGGCCTGGCTCGCCAAACTCCTGGCGCGCGGCGTCGAGCGCGGCGAGTTCCACTTGCCGGCACCGACGGCAAAGATCGCGCGATCGATTTTTGCCGCCCTGCAGGGCGCGCTGCTGGTCAAGCGTGCGACCGGCGATGTCTCGCAGATCGACGACGTCATCGCGGTCATCAAGCTGCAGCTGGCTCGCCCGGGTTGAGCTCACAACAGTTCGATTACGGACAGTTTAGACTGCGACGCAATTTTCCACGGCCGGATTCACGTTCACGGTCTGGACTCTTACCCCCCGAGTCACGTTGGGACTATTCTCTTTTGATTCGGCACGGCGGGGAGAGCGCCGGGCCTGAAATCCTGCGTTCCGGTCTGGCGTTCGAGTTTGGCGTTCGAGTTTGGCGTTCCTTGGGGCAATTCATGTCGGGCGTAGTCGCGACAATGCGTCGAACCCTGCTGTCGTGCACCTCACTGGCGCGCAACGGCCTGACGGGACTCGCCTTTTCGGTCCTGCTGCCCGCAGCCTCCGCCTCTGCCGCCGAGATCGCGATCTCTGAAGCCATCGCCGACTGGCTCGATCTCAATCACCAGGAATTCGCCGTTCTCGCCACCGCGATGGCGCTGCTCGGCTTCTCCGTGGTCTCGGCGATCCTGTTGATGCGCAACCGCACCCGCGCGGCGCGGAACGAGAGCAAGCTGCGCGCCGAGATCAACGAGCTCGCCTCGCAGACCGACCGGCTGAGCGCGCTGCTGTTCGCCGAGCCCCAGGTGCTGATCTCGTGGCCCGCCGGCGACGACCGGCCGCGGATCAGCGGCGACATCTCGCTGCTGGTGCCGGAAGGCCTGCAGCAATCGCCGCAGCGCATCCTCGCCTTCGGCGCCTGGCTCCCGCCGGAGCCGGCGCTGCAGATGGACCGCGCGGTCGATGCGCTCCGCGAAAAAGGCGAGGGTTTTCTGCTCAACCTCGCCACGTCAGCCGGACGCGCGGTGGAGGCGATGGGCCGCGCCATCGGAGGCCAGGCCATTGTACGGATTCGCGAGCTTTCCGGCGTGCGCCGGGAACTCGCCGAATCCAGTACGCGTTACAAGACGCTGCTGGAGGAGACCGAGCTGCTCCGCGACTTCGCGGGCGCTGCGCCCTGGCCGATCTGGGCCAAGGACTCCCGGGGCATGCTGCGCTACGCCAACGCGGCCTATGCCAGGGCGACAGAAGCCAGGAGCGTCGCCGACGCCATCCATCGCAATCTCGAATTGCTGGAAAGCGACCAGTGCGCCGATATGAGCCGCGCGCTCAACGACAATGCCGCCTATTCGGCGCGGCTGCCGGTCGTGCTGAGCGGCGAGCGGCGCACCTATGACGTGCAGGCGATGCGATTCGACAGCGGCAGCGCGGCGATTGCCGTCGATGCCAGCGAGGTGGCCCAGCTGAAGGCCGCGCTGATCCGGATGGCGGAAGCGCACCGCCGCACCCTCGACCAGCTCTCCTCGGGCGTGGCGGTATTCGATGCCGACCGGCGGCTTTCCTTCTACAACGAGTCGTACCGCAAGCTATGGGGCCTCGACCAGGCCTTCCTCGACGGCCATCCCGACGATTCGAGCGTGCTCGATCGGCTCCGTGCCAACCGCAAGCTGCCGGAACAACCGGACTTCCGCGCCTGGAAGGCCAAGCTGCACGAAGCCTATCGCGCCGTCGAATCGGAGACCTACACCTGGTTCCTGCCCGACGGCCGCGCCGTCGCTGTCGTGACCACGCCCAATCTCGAAGGCGGCGTCACCTATCTCTTCGACAACGTCACCGAGAGCCTGGACATGGCGCGCCGCTTCGACGGCCTGATCCGGGTGCAGCGCGAGACGCTCGACAATCTCACCGAAGCCGTCGCCGTGTTCGGCAGCAACGGCCGCGCGCAGTTGTTCAATCCGGCCTTCGCCAGGATGTGGAAGCTGTCGCCGGACGTGATGCGCGAGCAGCCGCATATCGAGACGGTCGAGGAGCTGTGCAGGCCATTGTTCGACGATGCGTTGACCTGGCGTGCGCTGCGCGAGGCCATCACCGCGATCGAGAACCGCGCCCAGGTCGCACAGAAGATCGAGCGCCGCGACGGCAGCGTTCTGGAATGCATGACCATCCCGCTGCCGGACGGCGCGACCATGCTGACCTTCCAGGACATCACCGACACCGAGAATGTCGAGCGGGCGCTGCGCGAGCGCAACGAAGCCCTGGAGGCCGCCGACCAGATGAAGGTGGATTTCGTCCACCACGTCTCCTACGAGCTGCGCTCCCCGCTCACCACCATCATCGGCTTTGCGCATCTGCTCAGCGACCCCTCGACCGGCCCGATGACGCCGAAGCAGGCCGAGTATGTCGACTACATCACCAAGTCGACCGACGCGCTGCTGGCGCTGACCAACAACATCCTCGATCTGGCTACCATCGACGCCGGCGCCATGAAGCTCGAGCTCGGCCCTGTCGACGTCCGCAAGGCAATCGCGGCCGCCGCGCAAGGCATCCAGGATCGCCTCGCCACCGACCGCATCACGCTCAACATCGACGTCGGCAGCGACATCGGCAGCTTTACCGCCGATTGGTCGCGGGTCGTCCAGGTTCTCTATAACCTGCTGGCGAATGCCGTCGGCGTCGCGCCGCACGATTCGGTCGTCGTCATCAGCGCGCGGCGAACCGATACCCATGTCGTGTTCAAGGTGGCGGATTCCGGGCCGGGCATTCCGCCGGAAGCCAAGGACAAGGTGTTCAACTGGTTCGAGACCTACGCCAGCGGCTCGCGGCACCGCGGTGCGGGCCTCGGCCTGTCGCTGGTGCGCTCATTTGTCGAACTGCATGGCGGTGAGGTACGCTTCGATCCTGCTGTCACCAAGGGCACGACCGTGATCTGTGAGTTCCCGCTCGACCGAGCCGCCCAGCGCCACGCCGCGGAATGACTTCGTCAGCCATCTTCTCCCTCGCACTGCCGAACGAGACCGCGACCGCCCATCTGATGGCGGACCTGGCGCTGCTGACCGGCCCCGGCGACGTCATCACCCTGTCGGGCGACCTCGGCGCCGGCAAGACCGCAGCGGCCCGCGCCATGATCCGCTATCTCGCCGATGACGACGAGCTGGAAGTGCCGAGCCCGACCTTCACGCTGGCGCAGACCTACGAGCTGCCGTCGTTCCCGCTGATCCACGCCGACCTCTATCGGATCAACGACGCCTCCGAGCTGGAAGAGATCGGCCTTTCGCCGTTGCCGGAAGGCAATGTCGCGCTGGTCGAATGGCCGGAACGCGCCACCGGGGCGCTGCCGGCCGACCGCATCGACATCGCGCTCAGCCATCGTCCCGCGCTGGGCTCGACCGCGCGCGCGGCCGAGATCACCGGCCATGGCAAATGCGCCGCGACGGTCGAGCGGCTGCAGGCGCTGCGCGCTTTCCTCGAAGGCGCGCGGTTCGGCGAGGCGAAGCGCAAGCGCATGGCGGGCGATGCCTCAATCCGATCCTATGCGCGCCTGGTCCGCGACGACGGCGTGTTCATCCTGATGAACTCGCCGAAGCGGCCGGATGGACCTGCGATCTACAACGGAAAGTCCTACAGCGCTGCGGTGCATCTGGCCGAGGACGTCAAGCCGTTCGTCGCCATCGACAACGGACTGCGCGCGCAACAGCTTTCGGCGCCGGCAATCCACCACGCCGACCTCGACGCCGGCTTCCTCATCACCGAGGATTTCGGCACCGAGGGCGTGATCGAGGGCGATCCGCCCGCGCCGATCGCCGAGCGCTACGAGGCGGCGGCCGACATGCTGGCGGCGCTGCACCGCGAGGCTTTGCCGGACACGCTGCCGCTCGCCCCGCACATCACCTACACCATTCCGCCCTTCGACACCGAGGCGATGCTGGTCGAGATCGGCCTGATGGTGGAGTGGTACATGCCCGACCGCGGCGCCGGGCTCTCCGCCGATCTGCGCACGCAGTTTACCGGCATGTGGCGCGAGCTGCTCGACAGAACGCTGGCATCGGCGCCGAAGACCTGGGTGATGCGCGACTTCCATTCGCCCAACATCATCTGGCTGGCGGAGCGCGAGGGCATCAAGCGGATCGGCATCATCGATTTTCAGGACACGGTGCTGGGGCCCGGCGCCTACGACCTGGTGTCGTTGCTGCAGGATGCCCGCATCGACGTACCCGAGCAGCTCGAGCTCGCCTTGCTCTCGCGCTACATCAAGGCGCGGCGCGCCGGCGACGACAATTTCGACGCCGCCGGCTTTGCCGAGCTCTATGCCGTGATGTCGGCGCAGCGCAATACCCGGCTGCTCGGCACCTTTGCCCGGCTCAACCGCCGCGACGGCAAGCCGCATTATCTGCGCCACCAGCCGCGGATCTGGACCTATCTCAACCGCTCGCTGGCGCACCCGGCGCTGGCCGATTTCCACGCGTGGTATGCGGCCAACGTGCCGCCGCCGGGTTCCTGATTTACGGCTTGTTAGCCCAATCCCCTTAATCTGGCGGCTGGTGCCGCATGCCGGCGTGCGGCCTTTCCGAGAGCGGGAAACAAGTCATGGCGGTGACGGTCGAGCGACGCAAGGGCGAACGGGTCGTATTCGAGCGGGGCATCCCGGCCCACATGATGGCCATCGACGGCACCTGGCGCCGCGACTGCACGATGGAGGACGTCTCCGAAACCGGCGCCAAGCTGACGGTCGAAGGTTCCGTCGAAGGCCTGCATCTGAAGGAATTCTTCCTGCTGCTGTCGTCCACTGGGCTGGCCTATCGCCGTTGCGAGCTGGCCTGGGTCAATGGCGACCAGATCGGCGTCAATTTCCTCAAGCAGGGCGACAAGAAGAAGGCTGCGCGGCGCGGCGCCCCGGCAGAGGCCTGAAACGCCGTCGCACGGCCGTCATATCCGGCCACTATGGCCTGACGACCACACTTGGCGCCGAATCCACGTGATATGATCCGGCCAGCGAATTCGAGACCTTTCCGACCGATGTCCGTCCGTCCCACCAAGGCCATGGTCCTCGCCGCCGGTTTCGGCGTGCGCATGCGCCCGCTCACCGACAAGATGCCGAAGCCGCTCGTGCGCGTGGCCGGCCAGCCGCTGCTCGACCATGTGCTGGACAAGCTCGCCGGCGCCGGTGTTTCCGAAGCCGTCGTCAACGTTCACTACCTGCCCGACCAGATCATCGAGCACACGAAGTCGCGCAAGAAACCCCGCGTCATCATCTCCGACGAGCGCGACCAGGTGCTGGGCACCGGCGGTGCCGTCGTGAAGGCGCTGCCGCTGCTCGGCGATGCGCCCTTCTTCCACGTCAACGCCGACACCATGTGGATCGACGGTGTGCGGCCGAACCTGACGCGGCTTGCCGAGGCATTCGATCCGGCACGGATGGACATCCTCCTGCTGATGGCGCCGACCACCAGCAGCATCGGCTATTCCGGCCGCGGCGACTATTCGATGCTGCCCGACGGCGCGCTGCGCAAGCGGCGCGAGCTGCAGGTGGTGCCGTTCGTCTATGCGGGCGCTGCGATCATGTCGCCGTCGCTGTTTGCCGACGCGCCGAAGGGCGAGTTCTCGCTGACGAAGATGTTCGACCGCGCCAACGAGCAGGAGCGGCTGTTCGGCCTCCGCCTCGACGGCGTCTGGATGCATGTCGGCACCCCCGACGCCGTGCAGGCCGCGGAAGAGGCGGTTCTGGAGAGCGTGGCTTAGCTGTCACCGCAAACCCGCCTGTCGTCCCGGCGAAACCCGGGACCCATAACCACAAATGCGCGTTGCTGGAAAGCGCTGGAGCTCCAGCGCGTATCAAAACTCAATCCTGTGGTTATGGGTCCCGGATCGCGCTTCCGCCTTCGCTCTTCGAGCTTCGGCGGACAGGCGCTACGCTCGCTTGTCCGGGACGACGATGGCTGAGTTCGCCCCATGACCAACCCGAATTAGCTCCCTATATTGGGCCCCCGATCGCGAATCAGGAAGCCCATGCGCGTTTTCAGCGTTCCCCTTTCCGTGCCGTTCCTGCGCTCCGTCATCGCGGCGCTGGTCGACGGCGCCCTGATCGAGGGCTTCGAGGCGCGCACGCGGCCGGAACGGCTGGCAAGCGCAACGCTGTATCTGCCGACGCGCCGCGCCGGGCGCCTGGCGCACGGCATCTTCCTCGACGTGCTCGGCGCCGATGCCGTGATCCTGCCGCGCATCGTCGCCCTCGGCGACATCGACGAGGACGAGCTTGCCTTCTCGGAAGAAGCCGAACCCGGCGGCATCGCCCCGCTCGACATTCCGCCGAAGCTCGGCGAGCTGGAGCGCCGGCTGGTATTGGCCCATCTGGTGGCGGCGTGGGCAAAGATGCCCGCGACGTCGCCGCTGGTCGTCGGCGGTCCGGCTTCGACGCTCGCGCTCGCCACTGACCTGGCGCGGCTGATCGACGACATGGTGACGCGCGGCGTCGACTGGAACGCGCTCGACAGCCTGGTCCCGACCGAGCTCGATGAATACTGGCAGCATTCACTGAAATTCCTGCGCATTGCGCGCGAGACCTGGCCCGCCTTTTTGGCGGAGCAAAACAGGATCGAGCCGGCCGCACGCCGCGACAAGCTGATCGACGCGGAGGCCACGCGGCTCGCGCGGCAGCATGACGGGCCAGTGATCGCGGCAGGCTCCACCGGTTCGATGCCGGCCACAGCCAGATTCTTGCATGCAGTGGCGAAACTTCCGCACGGCGCCGTCGTGCTGCCGGGCCTAGACACCGACCTCGATGACGGGGCGTGGGACCTGATCGGCGGCATCAGAAGCGGGCAAGGTGGATTCCTGACGCCGCCGGCGTCGAACCATCCGCAATACGCCATGCACGCACTGCTCGACCGCCTCGGCATCAGGCGGCGCGACGTCGAGATTCTCGGCGCGCCTGCGCAAGGCGGCCGCGAAGTCCTGATGTCGGAGGCGATGCGGCCGTCGGGCGCCACTGCGCAATGGCACGATCGCCTGCGCGAGCCCGCGATCGCGGCGCGCATCGCCGCCGGCATGCGGGATCTTGCCGTGGTCGAGGCGACCAATACCGAAATGGAGGCGCTTGCGATTGCGATTGCGATGCGTGAGGCGCGGCATCTCGGCAAGTCGGCGGCGCTGGTAACGCCGGATCGCGCGCTGGCGCGGCGGGTGGGTGCGGCGCTCGATCGCTGGAAGCTCGAATTCGACGATTCCGGCGGTGACGCGCTGACGGAAACGTCCGCCGGCATCTTCGCCCGGCTGGCGGCGGAGGCAGCGACAAGGGGGCTGGAGCCGCCGACCTTGCTGGCGCTGCTCAAGCATCCCCTGATCCGGCTCGGCGGCACGCATGGCGCGCACAAGCGCGGCATCGAGGTGCTGGAGCTGGCGCTGTTGCGTGGCACCCGTCCTCAGGCCGGCACCGGCGGCCTTGCGCGCGACTTCGCGCGTTTCCGCGACGAGCTTCGCAAATATCGCGCAGGCGAGGTGTCGTCGCTGCATAGGCGAGAGCCGCGTGCGAAACTACACGACGGCGAGCTCGATCGGGCGGAAGCGCTGATCAGGGCGTTGCAGGCAGCGCTCGCGCCGCTGGAAAGCATCGCGCCGTCCGAGCCCCATGACTTCGCCGAACTGGCGCAGCGCCATCGCGAGATCATCGGCAATCTGTCGGCCGACGAGAACGGCGTAGTCGTCGCCTTCGACGGTCAGCAGGGATCGGCGCTGGCCTCGGCTTTCGACGACCTGCTGGCGAGCCAGAGACAGAACGGGCTCACGGTCCGGCTCGGCGACTATCCGGAGGTGTTCCAGACTGCGTTCGCCGACCGCATGGTGCGGCGTCCGGAAGCCGGCGGCGCGCCGCTTCATATCTACGGCCAACTCGAAGCGCGCCTGACCGAGGCCGACCTCGTCATCCTGGGCGGCCTCGTCGAAGGCGTCTGGCCGCCGGCGCCCCGGCCCGATCCCTGGCTGAGCCGGCCGATGCGGCATCAACTCGGCCTTGATTTGCCGGAGCGCCGCATCGGCCTCTCCGCGCACGATTTCGCACAATTGCTCGGCCATCGCGAGGTCATCCTCACCCATTCGACCAAGGTCGGCGGCGCACCTGCAGTCGCCTCGCGCTTCCTGCATCGACTGGAGGCCGTCGCAGGCGAAGCGCGATGGGACGCCGCGAAAGCGGCCGGCGGAAGGTACGTCGCCTTTGCCGGAGAACTCGACCAGCCCGACGAAGTCAAGCCGATCCCGCAACCGGCGCCGAGGCCGCCGCGCGCGATGCGGCCGACGCGGCTTTCAGTCACCGCGGTCGAGGATTGGTTGCGCGATCCCTACACGATCTATGCGCGCTACATCCTCAGGCTCGCGCCGCTCGATCCCGTCGACATGCCGCTGTCCGCCGCCGATCGCGGTTCGGCCATCCACGCCGCGCTCGGTGAATTCACGCAAACCTATGCAAAGCAGCTGCCCGCCGATCCCGCCATCGCGCTGCGCGAGATTGGCCGCAAATTCTTTGAGCCATTGATGGAGCGGCCGGAAGCCCGCGCGCTGTGGTGGCCGCGCTTCCAGCGCATCGCCAAATGGTTTTCCGAGTGGGAGATCGCCCGCCGCAGCAATGTCAGCGCGATCGAGGCCGAGATCGAGGGCGACATCAAGATTCCGCTCGACAATGAGCGCATCTTCACCCTCTCCGCCCGCGCCGACCGCATCGAGCGCCGCAGCGACGGCAGCTATGCGATCCTCGACTACAAGACCGGCCTGCCGCCGACCGGCAAGCAGGTGCGCATGGGCCTGTCGCCGCAGCTGACGCTGGAGGCCGCCATCCTGCGCGAGGGCGGCTTCAAGGATATCCATGCCGGCTCGTCGGTGAGCCAGCTCGTCTATGTCAGGCTCAGCGGCAACAATCCGCCGGGCGAACAGAAGACCGTGGAGCTGAAGATGCGGCCGAGCGAGACGCCGCAACATCCCGACGTCGCCGCAGATTACGCCCGCGCGGAGCTGGAGAAACTGATCCGCAAGTTCGAGGACGAGGGTCAGGCCTACACCTCGCTGAACCTCTCGATGTGGGCCGCCCGCTACGGCGACTACGACAACCTGGCGCGCATCAAGGAGTGGTCGGCGGCCGGCGGGCTGGAGATCCCGGAATGGTGAAGGCGCCGCGGCCCATTCCCGACGCCGTTCGCGCCACGCAGGCGCGCGCGTCCGATCCGACCGGCTCGGCTTTCGTCTCGGCAAATGCCGGTTCCGGCAAGACGCATGTGCTCGTGCAGCGGGTGATCCGCCTGCTGCTGTCGGACGTGCCGCCGGAAAAAATCCTCTGCATCACCTTCACCAAGGCGGCCGCCGCCAACATGGCCGAGCGCGTGTTCACCACGCTCGGTCACTGGGTGACGCTCGGCGACGACGCCCTGAATGAGGCGATCCGCGAGGCCGGCATCGCACAGCCGACCGTAAAATTGCGCAAGACGGCCCGCGAACTGTTTGCGAGCGCGCTGGAGACCCCGGGCGGCCTGAAGGTGCAGACCATCCACGCGCTCTGTACGCGGCTGCTGCAGCAGTTCCCGTTCGAGGCCAATGTGCCGGCGCGCTTTGCCGTGCTCGACGACCGCGACCAGAACGAGATGATGGAGCGCGCCAATCTCGCGGTGCTGCTGGAGGCCTCGCGCGATCCCGAGAGCGTCGCGGGCCGCGCGCTCAACACCGCGATGGCAAATGCCGCCGACGTGACCTTCAAGGACGTCGTTCGCGAGGCCTGCCTCAGCCGCGATCAGTTCCTGGCATGGACCAGGGCGGCGGGCGGCGCCGCGGCCGCCGCCAGCCAGATGTCCGCGGCGCTCGGCGTCGATGCGAGCGACCGCATCGAGGACATCGAGCGCGACATGGTAGACGGCCCCTATCTGAAGCGTGCGGGATGGGCCGACATCGCGAGCGCCCTGGATACGGGCAGCAAGTCGGATCAGGACCAGTCGGCGCAGCTCCGCGAAGCGCTATCTTCGACGGGTACCGACCAGGTCGAAAAATATCTCGATGTATTCCTGACCACCGACAGGACCCTTCGCAAAATGGTGGTGACCAAGGGTTTTGGCCGCGACAATCCAGCCATCGGCCGGCTGTTCGAAGCGGAAGTCAAGCGCATCTGGCCTTTGATAGAGAAGCGCCGCGCCGTCATCATCCGCGACCGCACCGAGGCCCTGCTGCATATCGCGACCGCGGCGGCGGAGAACTATCACCGCGAGAAGCTGGAGCGCGGCCTACTCGACTATGACGACCTGATCGACAAGACGCTGGCCATGCTCGACAAGGTTTCCGCCGGCTGGGTGCATTACAAGCTCGACCGCGGCGTCGATCACGTGCTGATCGACGAGGCGCAGGATACGAGCCCCCGGCAATGGGACATCGTCGAGCACCTCATCGCCGAATTCACGACCGGCGCCGGCGCACGCGACGGGGTGGTGCGCACCATGTTTGCAGTCGGCGACGAAAAGCAGTCGATCTTCTCCTTCCAGGGCGCTGACCCCCACGAGTTCGACAAGCGCCGCAAGGCGCTGCAGAAGAAATTCGAGGACGCGAAGCTGAAATTCGACCGCGTCCCCTTCACGACCTCGTTCCGTTCGGGGCCGGCGATCCTGCAATCGGTCGACTATGTGTTCCGCGACGAGGTGATCTACGGCAGCATTCACGCCGAAAACGCCTACCCCGTGCACGAATCGCTCGCCGATGCCGGCCCCGGGGTGATCGATCTCTGGGAGCTGGCCGAGCATGACGACAAGCAGGACATCGAAGGCTGGCGCGCGCCGTTCGACGGCGTCTCGGTGACCAGCCCCGAGGTAAAGCTCGCAAAACGCGTCCAGGCCGAGATCAGGTCATTGATCCAGTCCGGCACCATGACCGGACGCAGCGGCGACCGCAGGCGCCTTACCTATGGCGACGTGCTGGTGCTGGTGCGCCGCCGCGGCAACCTGTTCGACGCCGTTATCCAGGCACTGAAGCACGCCGGCATTCCCGTTGCGGGCGCCGACCGGTTGAAACTCACCGAGCACATCGCGATCATCGACCTGATGAACCTCGCGGACGCGCTGCTGCTGCCGCAGGACGATCTGGCGCTCGCGGTGGCCTTGAAGAGCCCGCTGTTCGGCCTCGATGACGACGACCTGTTCCGCCTGGCGCGTGACCGCAAGGGTTGCTTGCGCGACCAGCTCAACGCGCGGGCGGTGGGCGATGCAAGGCTCGCACACGTTCTTGCACGCCTCGACCAATGCGAACGTCGCTTCCTGAACGAGACGCCATTCGCCTTTTTTGCCTGGCTGCTCGGCGGCGACGGCGGACGGGCGCGCATCCTGAAGCGGCTCGGACACGAGGCGAACGACGCGCTCGACGAGTTCCTCGAGCTCGCGCTGTCCTACGAGCGCAAGGCACCGGCCTCGCCGCAGGGATTCATGGCATGGCTGCGCACCGCCGACCTCGAGGTGAAGCGCGACATGGAAATCTCGCGCGACGAGGTCCGGGTCATGACCGTGCATGGCGCCAAGGGGTTGGAAGCCCCGGTGGTGTTCCTGACGGACACCACGACATCGCCGCAGGACACGCAACGGCTTCGATTGATCGATCTGCCCGACGGCAAGGGCGGCGAGGTCATGGTGTGGGCCGTGAGAAAGAACGAGGATCCGCCGGCGGTGGGCAATGCGCGCCAGGCAATGCTCGACGAGATCGAGGATGAATATCGCCGCCTGCTCTATGTCGCGATGACACGCGCCGCCGACCGCCTGATCATCGGCGGCTGCATGCCCGGCAACATGAACCGCGTGCGCACCAATTCCTGGTATGACCTCGTCGGCAAGGGCCTTGCCAATTCCGGCTTGCAGCTCGAGGAGATTCCGACGCCGGCGAACGGCATCATCAAGCGCTACACCCGTCCGCAGGACGGGCCGTCGGCCAAAGCCGCCGCCGAAGCGGCAAAACCGGTCGCGCCGATGCAACTGCCGGACTGGCTGCTCACCAGGGCCGCCCCCGAAGCGGCTGCCGTGGGCCGGCTGCGTCCCTCCGATCCCGGCAAGGACGAGGGCAAGGTTTTTCGCAGCGGCGAATCGATGGCGCTACGCGCCCGGGCCCTGCAGCGCGGCGTGCTGGTGCATCGCCTGCTGCAATCGCTGCCCGACGTCGCCGCCGAGCGCCGCCGCGAGCTTGCGATCGGCTATCTCGCCCGCAACGCCGAGGCCTGGACCGAAGCCGAGCGCGAGGCGCTGGCGGAAAAGGCGCTGGCGTTGATCTGCAACCCGCGCTTCGCTCCGGTGTTCGCAGCCGGCAGCCGCGCCGAGGTGCCGATCGTCGGCCGGCTGGAGGGACGACTGGTGTCGGGCCAGATCGACCGGCTGGTGGTTACCCCGGCCGAAGTCCTGATCCTGGACTACAAGACCAACCACATGCCGCCGGCGACGGCGGCAGAAGCCCCAGAAGGTTATGTCCGGCAGCTCGCTCTGTATCGGGCCGTTCTTGCCAGGCTTTATCCCCAGCGCCCCATCCGGGCTGCGCTGCTATGGACCGAAACGACTGATTTGATGGAGATTTCGGCTCCCGCGCTGGACGCGGCCCTGGCATCCCAATCATCTCGACGTGAGCCTGCTTGACCCGGCGGGGGCGCGTTCATAGGTTCAGCCCATGCTGTTTGGGCGCGATTCCCGCGCCCTTTATCATGTAACCGAACGAGGTATCTCATGGCCGTTGGCAAGGTTTCTGACACCGATTTCGAAGCCGAAGTGCTCAAGGCGAGCGGCCCGGTCGTGGTCGACTTCTGGGCCGAATGGTGCGGCCCCTGTCGCATGATCGCCCCCGCGCTCGACGAGATCGCCGGCTCCATGGGCGACAAGGTCAAGATCGTGAAGCTCAATGTCGACGAGAGCCCGAAGACGGCGTCGAAGTACGGCGTGATGTCGATCCCGACCCTGATGATCTTCAAGGGCGGCGAGATGGCCTCCCGCCAGGTCGGCGCCGCGCCGAAGGCCAAGCTGCAGCAGTGGATCTCCGCTGCCGTCTGACCGGCTTCGATGTATGAATGACGAGGCGGCCGGCGATCAGCCGGCCGTTTTTGTTTTGCTCAGCCCGGCGGCGTGCCGTTGAGCGCCAGCACGTGGCCGGCGAGATAAAGCGAGCCGGCGATCAGGATACGCGGCGGCGTCTCATAGGCGAGCTTCGCCAGCGAGCGCAGCGCGGCCTCGACGCCGTCGGCGATCTCGACGCGCATGCCAAGCTGGCGCGCGGCGTCCGCCAGGCGATCCGGCGGCATCGCGTTGTCCATATCCGGGATCGGCACCGCGATGATGTGACGGGTCTGGCCGGCGAAATTGGCGAGGAACCCGCCGGCATCCTTGTTGCCCATCATGCCCGCGATGATGACGAGCTGGCGCGGCACGCGCTCTTCGAGGTCGCCGAGCGCCGCCGCGACGACGCGGCCGCCTTCGGCATTGTGGCCGCCGTCGAGCCAGATTTCCGAGCCGGCCGGCGCCTGCTCGATCAGGCGGCCCGACGACAGCCGCTGCATCCGCGCCGGCCATTCGGCACCGAGGATGCCGGCCTCGAAGGCGGAGTGGCCGATCTTGAACGCATCGGTCGCGCGAAGCGTCGCGATGGCAAGGCCGGCATTATCGAACTGGTGGCGGCCGAACAGTCTTGGCGCAGCGAGGTCCATCAATCCGCGGTCGTCCTGATAAACGAGGCTCCCGCGCTCGACGCCGGCATGCCATTGCTGGCCCGCGGCAAACAGCGGCGCGCGCATCCGCTGCGCCTGCGATTCGATCGCCGCCATCGCCTCGTCGGCCTGTTCCGCGCAGACCACGGGCACGCCGCGCTTGATGATACCGGCCTTCTCGCCGGCGATCGAGGCGAGCGTGCTGCCGAGAAAATCCGTGTGATCCATGCTGACCGGCGCGATCACGCTCGCCAGCGGCTGCTCGATGACGTTGGTGGAATCCAGCCGCCCGCCGAGACCGACCTCGAGCAGCAATGCGTCGGCGGGGTTTTCCGCAAACAGGCAGAAGGCCGCCGCCGTCTTGCTCTCGAACACCGTGAGCGGCGCGCCGGCATTGGCCGCCTCGCAGCGCTCCAGCGCGCCCGTCAGCTCATCGTCGCCCACGAGCACGCCGCCTCCGGCGCGGCCGAGGCGGAAGCATTCGTTGACCCGCACCAGATAGGGCGAGGTGAAGGTGTGGACCCGAAGGTTCGCGGCCTCCAGGATCGCGCGCAGGTAGGCGATCGTCGAGCCCTTGCCATTGGTGCCGGCGACGTGGATCACCGGCGGCAGCTTGCGCTCGGGATGATCGAGCCGATCCAGCACGCGGTGCATGCGCTCGAGGCCGAGGTCGATCTTGACCGGGTGCAGCGCGGACAGGCGCGCGATCACCTCGCCAAGGGGCGCCGACGGTGTGGCCGCAGGCGCGTTCACGCGTGCGGCGCGGCCGGCACCGATTCCGGAGCCGTTACGATTTGCGTGGGGTCGGTGACCTCGGGCGCCGGTTTCGACTCGGTCTCCGGCGCAGGCGACTTCATCAGGAGGCGGCAAAGCCGCGCCAGCGTCGGACGCATCTCATGGCGATGCACCACCATGTCGACCATGCCGTGGTCGCGCAGATATTCGGCGCGCTGGAAGCCCTCCGGCAGCTTCTCGCGGATGGTCTGCTCGATCACGCGCGCGCCGGCGAAGCCGATCAGCGCGCCGGGCTCGGCAATGTGGACGTCGCCGAGCATGGCATAGGAGGCAGTGACGCCGCCGGTAGTCGGATTGGTCAGCACCACGATGTAGGGCAGCGTTGCCTCGCGCAGCATCTGCACCGCCACGGTGGTACGCGGCATCTGCATCAGCGAGAGGATCCCTTCCTGCATGCGCGCGCCTCCGGAGGCGGCGAACACGATGAACGGCGATTTCTTCTCCAGCGCCAGCTCCATGCCGCGCACCATGGCTTCCCCCGCGGCCATGCCGAGCGAGCCGCCCATGAAATCGAAATCCTGCACGGCGACGACGACGGCCGCGCCCTCGAGCTTGCCGTAGCCGACCTTGACCGCGTCGTTCAGCCCGGTCTTGGCGCGGGCATCCTTGAGGCGGTCGACATATTTGCGCTCGTCGCGGAACTTCAGGGGATCGGCGGTCACCTCGGGCAGCGCGATGTCGTACCAGGTCTCGTTGTCGAAGATCGACTTCAGCCGCGCCACCGCGCCCATGCGCATGTGGTAGTTGGAGCCGGGGATGACGAACTGGTTGGCCTCGACGTCCTTGTAGAACACGAGTTGCCCGGAATCCGGACACTTGATCCACAGGTTCTCCGGCGTCTCACGCCGCAGCATGTTGCGGATCTTCGGCCGGACGACATTGGTGAGCCAGTTCATGGTTCGCTCCGAAATGCGGGTGGTTACGCACTCGCCTGGATTATATGGCGGCCCGAATCACGCCGGGCAAGCCGCCTTTCAGCTCAATTGGCAGCCAATTGTGACCTATTCTGCCGCCTGCCTGGCGCCGCGGACACCCTGCGCCAGCGACGCCACGAGATCGGCTACGGCGGCCACGGTCTTGGTGGTGGCCTGCCCCTGCGTATCCAGGCTGTCGCGCAGCGCATCGACCAGCGCCGTGCCGACCACGGCGCCGTTGGCCTTTTCGGCAATGGCGCGCGCCGCCTGCGGCGTGCGGATGCCGAAACCGACGCAGACCGGCAGCTTGGTGTGCCGCTTGATGCGTGCCACCGCATCGCCGACGGCCTTGGAGTCGGCCGCGGCCGCGCCGGTAATGCCGGTGATGGAGACGTAATAGACAAAGCCCGACGTGTTCGCGAGCACCGCCGGCAGGCGCTTGTCGTCGGTGGTCGGCGTTGCGAGGCGGATGAAGTTGAGCCCGGCCTTCAGCGCGGGGATGCACA
Source organism: Bradyrhizobium sp. (assembly GCF_052389815.1). GTDB lineage: Bacteria > Pseudomonadota > Alphaproteobacteria > Rhizobiales > Xanthobacteraceae > Bradyrhizobium. The sequence goes on from NZ_JBQTHN010000006.1 coordinate 23,014, forward strand.
GCTCATCGTCTTCCTCCGGCGGCAGGTCGACGATGATCAGGCCGTCGACGCCAGCAGTCTTGGCGTCGGCCAAAAACCTGTCGACGCCATAGATGTAGATCGGATTGTAGTAGCCCATCAGCACCAGCGGCGTGGCGTCGTCGTCCTTGCGGAAGCCGCGCACCATCTCCAGCGTCTTCGTGAGCGTCATGCCGCCCTTGAGCGCGCGCAGGCCGGCGGCCTGGATCGACGGGCCGTCCGCCATCGGATCGGTGAAGGGCATGCCGATCTCGATGATGTCGGCGCCCGCCTTGGGCAGCGCCTTGATGATGTTCAGCGAGGTCTGGGGATCGGGATCGCCGGCCATCAGGAAGGTGACGAATGCCGAGCGGCCTTCTTTCGCAAGTTCGGCAAAGCGTGCGTCAATGCGGGTGGTCACTGCTTCCTGCCCTTCAGAATTTCCGTGATCTGCGGGATGTCCTTGTCGCCGCGGCCGGAGAGATTGACGACCATCAGATGGTCCTTCGGACGCTTCGGCGCGAGCTCCGTCACCTTGGCGATCGCATGTGCGCTTTCCAGCGCCGGCGGGATGCCCTCCAGCCGCGACAGCAGCATGAAGGCATCGAGCGCTTCGTTGTCGGTCGCCGAGAGATAAGTGACGCGGCCGGTCTCGTGCAGCCAGGAGTGCTCGGGGCCGATGCCGGGATAATCGAGGCCCGCGGAGATCGAATGCGCGTCCTGGATCTGGCCGTCGGCATCCATCAGGAGATACGTGCGGTTGCCGTGCAGCACGCCGGGACGGCCGCCGGCGATCGAGGCCGCGTGCAGCTGCGTCAGCCCGTGGCCGGCCGCCTCGACGCCGAAGATTTCGACCGAGGGATCGTCGAGGAAGGGATGGAACAGGCCCATCGCATTTGAGCCGCCACCGATGCAGGCGACCAGCGAATCCGGCAGGCGGCCTTCGGCCTCCATCATCTGCTTGCGCGTCTCATCGCCGATCACGGACTGGAAGTCGCGCACCATCATCGGATAGGGATGCGGGCCCGCCACCGTGCCGATGCAATAGAAGGTGTTGTGCACATTGGTGACCCAGTCGCGCAGCGCCTCGTTCATGGCGTCCTTCAGCGTGCGCGTGCCCGACTGCACCGGCACGACCTTGGCGCCCAGCATCTCCATGCGGAACACGTTCGGCGCCTGCCGCGCGACGTCGACCGCGCCCATATAGACGACGCATTCGAGGCCGAAGCGCGCGCACAGCGTGGCGGTAGCGACGCCATGCTGGCCGGCGCCGGTCTCGGCAATGATGCGCTTCTTGCCCATGCGCCGCGCGACCATGATCTGGCCGAGCACGTTGTTCACCTTGTGCGAGCCGGTGTGGTTGAGCTCTTCGCGCTTCAGATAAATCTTCGCGCCGCCGAGATGCTCGGTGAGACGCTCCGCGAAATAGAGCGGCGACGGCCGGCCGACATAGTCCTTGAGGTAACCGTTCATCTCGGCATGAAAGGCCGGATCGGCCTTGGCCACGGCATAGGCCTTTTCCAGATCGAGGATCAGCGGCATCAGCGTTTCCGCGACAAAGCGGCCGCCGAAATTGCCAAAATGCCCGCGCTCGTCGGGGCCGCTGCGGAAAGAATTTGGAAGTCTTGGATTCATCGAACCGTCAATTCTTGTTCTGCCGTTTTACTTCCTCCCCGCTCTCTTGTCCGCCGAAGCCTTGGCGAAGGCGGGGAGAGGGTTGGGGTGAGGGGCTAGCCCCGCAAATTCGTCGAGTGTTGAGTGCGTGGAGACTCCCCCTCACCCGGATCGCTGACGCGATCCGACCTCTCCCCGTAAACGGGGAGAGGTGAGGAAAGTTGTGTCGCGCGCGCGGCGCGGATGAAGTCGCGGATCATGTCGGGGTCCTTGACGCCGGGCGTGCGCTCGACTCCCGAGGAGACGTCGACGCCGCCGCATCGCGTGACACGGACGGCTTCGGCGACGTTGCCGGCATGCAGCCCGCCCGAAACCATGAAGGGCAGATTGAGATCGAGACTTTCCAGCACATGCCAGTCGAAGGTTGCACCCAACCCGCCCGGACGCGTGGCGCCCCTGGGCGCGCGGGCGTCGAACAGGATGCGGTCGGCTACTGCGGCGTAGCCGGGCAGCGCCGCCAGATCGGCCGCCGTCTCCACCGGCAACGCCTTCATCACGGGCAGGGCGAATTTCTGCCTGATGTCGCGCACCCGGGCGGTGGTCTCCTTGCCATGGATCTGCAGAATGTCGGGCTTCAGCGTCTCGATGATGTTCTCGAAGGTCGCATCGTCGGCATCGACGGTCAGCGCCACCTTGGTCGCACGGTCCTTCGCCGCGCGGCCGAGCTCGCGCGCCGTCTCCAGCGACAGGTGCCGCGGCGAGGGCGGGAAGAACACGAAGCCGACCATGTCTGCGCCAGCCGCCAGCGCGACGTCGAGAGTCTCGCGCGTGGACAGGCCGCAAATCTTGACGAGCAGGGACATGGTTCCTTCGGACCGCAACAAAGACCGAAATTTGGCCGGCAGACGGGGCGGGTTCTACAACGTCGCGCTCTGCTTGTCTCGCCCGGCGGACCCGTAAATGCCACCCTGCGGAAGCGCGGGATAGCGCTGTTCCCGGGCGTTCTGGGTGCGCAGGTCGGCCAGCTGGGCCCGCATCTGGCGGGCTTCGGCCTCATGCTGGCGGGCCGAGCGGCGCCAGCGGCCCTGGCGGAACCAGGTCGCCATGCCCCCGGCGAGAACGCCGAGCATGGTGAAGGCGATGATCACCACGAACAGCGGCAGCGTCACCGCAACCGTCGGCGTCACCGAATTGAAGGGGTCGAACGAAACCGTGACCAGGTGTCGGTTGGCGACCGCGAAGATGACGAAGAAGACGCCAAGGGGAATGACGACCAGCGCGGTAAGGAATTTTCGCATGACCATCTTCCGTCTGAATCGAGGCCGGGAATCGCGCTTTTCCCTGCGGGTCCGGCGTAACCGCCGGCAGGCTTACCGGCTGAAAACGCTCAATTGCCGCTCTCGGGCGTCACGGGCTCGCGGTTCAGCCGCTCGCGCATTTCCTTGCCGGTCTTGAAGAACGGCACGCTCTTCTGGTCGACCGGCACATGGGCGCCGGTGCGCGGATTACGCCCCGCACGGGCCGGACGGTGCTTGACCGAGAAGGCGCCGAAGCCGCGCAGCTCGACCCGGTCGCCACGTGCCAGCGCGGCCACGATTTCGTCGAGGATCGCATTGACGATGTTCTCGACATCCCGCTGGTAGAGGTGCGGGTTGTGCTCGGCGATGCGCTGAACGAGTTCGGATTTGATCATCGAGGAATACGTCCGGGACCGTTTAACTGAGCCATTTCCGTGAAAATGCCTTGAACTGTCAAGACGCTAAATCAATTTTGGGCGGCGCGAAAAGGCGTGACAAACGGCCCGGGGCCGGTCTGTCACGATGCAAGCAATGCGAGTGCGGCGCGGGAGAGGGGCGGATTCCGCCCCTCAGTTGGCGGTGGCCGGCTGCCAGAGCGCCAGCATGCCGTCCATCGACAGGCGATCCACCGCCTGGCCGACGCCGGACTGCTCGACATGGCGCGCGATCGTGGAAAGGCCGACCGCATCCAGGGTGATCGAGGCCGCCGCGCGCAGGAAGGTCAGGTCGCCGAAGCGCGGCTGCAGCTTGTAGTCGCGCACGGGAAGGCCCTTCTTGACGTTCTTGTTGGCCTCGAGCCAGGCCACCGCCGTCTTCTCGTCGCCGAGCGCGTCGATCAGCTTCAATTCGACCGCCTGGCGGCCGGTGAAGACGCGGCCATCGGCCACCTTTTCGATCTGCCCGTCATCCATGCCGCGGCGCTCTTTCACGAGGCCGCGGAACCAGGCGTAGGAATCCTTCACCAGCGCGTCGATGGCGGCGCGCGCCTCGGGGCTGGTCGGCTCGAAGCCGTTGGGCGCGGCCTTCAGAGGCGAGGACTTTATTTCCTCGACCTTGACGCCGACCGTCTTCATCAGCTCGGTGAAATTGGGAAACTGGAACAGCACACCGATCGAGCCGACCAGCGAGCTCTGCTGCGCGACGATATGGTCTGCGGCAATCGCAGTGATGTAGCCGCCGGAAGCGGCGAGCCCCTCGACCACGACCACGAGCGGCTTCTTCGCCTTCAGCCGCATCAGCGAGTCGTAGAGCTGCTCGGAGCCGGCGGTGGTTCCGCCGGGCGAATTGATGTGCACGATGACGGCAGCGGTCTGCGACTTCTCCAGCCGCTCCAGCGCCTCGACGCGGTCATGGTCGCTGCGGATCAGGCCGTCGATTTTCACGCGCGCAATCGAGCTCGTGACGGCAAGCGAGCCGCGGCCGCCCGGCGTTGCGATAATGCCAACGACGACGACAGCAAGGATCACCACCAGCGCGGCGGCGACGCGCCAGAAGGTCAGCTTGCGGCGAATCCTGCGGCGATCGACGATGATGTCCGAATCCAGCGACATCGAAAGCTCCTGAAGACGTGGCGGCGTTTTGCCTGCGATAACGTAATTATCGGCTTATCTGATTACATCAATTGCGGCCTATTTTGAAGAAAACAAGGCCCGGCTGCCGTCGTCCCTGCGAAAGCAGGGACCCATAACCACCGGGTATAGTCGTTGGAGCGAGCTGTAGCCCCAGTCTTCGCAAAACCACGCCCTGTGGTTATGGGTCCCGGCTCGCGCTTCGCTTGGCCGGGACGACTGAAAATAAAAAAAGCCCCGGTCGAAACCGGGGCCTTCTGTTCGCTGCGATGCAGATACCCCGCGCCGCTTACTTGTTCTCGCCGCGATTCTTCAGCGCGGTGCCGAGGATGTCGCCGAGCGTGGCGCCCGAATCGGAGGAGCCGTACTGCGCGATGGCTTCCTTCTCCTCGGCCACTTCCAGCGCCTTGATCGACACCTGGACCTTGCGGGCCTTCTTGTCGAACTGGATGACGCGGGCATCGACCTTCTCGCCGACAGCGAAGCGCTCGGGGCGCTGGTCGTTGCGGTCGCGCGCCAGCTCCGAGCGCTTGATGAAGGTGGTGAAGTCGGTGCCGGCGATCTTCACGTCGAGGCCGCCTTCCTTCACGTCGGTGATTTCGCAGGTCACCACCGCGCCCTTCTTGACATCGCCCGGCTCTGCGAAGGGGTCGCCTTCGAGCTGCTTGATGCCGAGAGAGATGCGCTCCTTCTCGACATCCACGTCGAGCACCACGGCCTTCACCATGTCGCCCTTCTTGTAGTTGTCGATCACCTGCTCACCCGGCTGCTTCCAGTCGAGATCGGACAGATGCACCATGCCGTCGACGTCGCCGTCGAGGCCCAGGAACAGGCCGAACTCGGTCTTGTTCTTGACCTCGCCCTCGACGGTCGAACCGACCGGGAACTTCTCGACGAAGACTTCCCAGGGGTTGCGCATGGTCTGCTTGAGACCGAGCGAGATGCGGCGCTTGACGGAATCCACTTCCAGCACCTGCACCTCGACTTCCTGCGAGGTCGAGACGATCTTGCCGGGGTGCATGTTCTTCTTGGTCCACGACATCTCCGAGACGTGGATCAGGCCTTCGATGCCCGGCTCCAGCTCGACGAAGGCGCCGTAGTCCGTGATGTTGGTGACGCGGCCGGTGAAGCGCGCGTTCAGCGGATACTTCGCCTCGATGCCCTGCCACGGATCGTCCAGCAGCTGCTTCATGCCGAGCGAAATGCGGTGGGTCTCATGGTTGATCTTGATGATCTTGACCTTCACCGTCTGGCCGATGGTCAGCACCTCGGTCGGGTGATTGACGCGGCGCCAGGCGATATCGGTGACGTGCAAGAGGCCGTCAATGCCGCCGAGGTCGACGAACGCACCGTAGTCGGTGATGTTCTTGACGACGCCGTCGATCACCTGACCCTCTTCGAGGTTCTGCACCAGTTCCTGGCGCTGCTCGGCGCGGGTCTCTTCAAGCACCGTGCGGCGCGACACCACGATGTTGCCGCGGCGGCGATCCATCTTGAGGATCTGGAACGGCTGGGTGTTGTTCATCAGCGGCGCGACGTCGCGGATCGGACGGATGTCGACCTGCGAGCGCGGCAGGAAGGCCACGGCGCCGTCGAGGTCGACGGTGAAGCCGCCCTTGACCTGGTTGAAGATGATGCCGCTGACCTTCTCGTTGTTCTGGAAGGCCTTCTCCAGCTTGCCCCAGCTCTCTTCGCGGCGCGCCTTGTCGCGCGACAGCACGGCTTCGCCGAGGGCGTTTTCGATGCGGTCGAGGAACACCTCGACTTCGTCGCCGATCTTGAGATCGCTTTCGCGGCCGGGGCCGGAAAATTCGCGCAGCGCCACGCGGCCTTCGGTCTTCAGGCCGACGTCGATGACGGCCATGTCCTTTTCAATTGCGACGACCTTGCCCTTGACGACGGAGCTTTCCTGCAGGTTTCCGCCGCCGAAGGATTCGTCGAGCATCGCCGCGAAATCGTCGCGGGTGGGAGTGAGGGAAGAAGCGGTATTCGAAGCCATATGTTCTCCAGATGCGGGGTACTTGCCGGCCGTTCGGGTTGATGGGCGCATCGGATGGACAGTGACGGGCTCCGCAAAACCCGACGACCGCTGGTCGCTAGAGGCGCAACAGCGGGCCGGCAGCATGGCTGCCCAAACGATACGTGATGTTTCCGGGGCCCTGGACGTGCCGGCCTATCGTGCCGGCGTGCAAGACGGGGAGCGGGCTTTCCTCCAATGACGGCAGGGTGTCGAAATCCCTGAACCGGCCCGCTCGGACGGCCCTGATCGCATCGGGGGCAGCCCGGACGGCGGTGGTATAGCCCTCACCACCCCTGCGGGCAAGCGGGAAATGGCCCGTTTTCGGCCGTTAAGGCCTCACTTCCGGCGCGCTGCGCGGACCGCCTCGACGATATCGATGGCGGCACGGACACCGGCCTCGATGTCGAGGTTGGAATTGTCCAGCGTGTGCGCGTCCGCAGCGGCCTTCAAGGGAGCGACGGCCCTGTTGCGGTCACGCTCGTCCCGCTTGAGGATATCAGCCAGCACGGCGGCTTCATCGGCCGCTTCGCCGCGCGCGCGGGCTTCCAGCGTACGCCGCCGCGCCCGCACCTGCGGATCGGCCACCACGAAGATCTTCACGTCGGCATGCGGGCAGATCACCGTGCCGATGTCGCGGCCATCGAGCACCGCACCGGGCGGATCGGCGGCGAACTGCCGCTGAAAATTGACCAGCACCTCGCGCACCTTGGGAATGGCCGAGACCACCGAGGCGGCTTCGCCAACCTTTTGCGTCTTCAGGACGGGATTGCCGAATTTTTCCGGATCGAGTTCGAGCGCCGCGGCGACCGCCAGCAGCTCGTCGCCGGGATCGGCGCCGGCCTCGATCAGCGAGAAGGCCACCGCGCGATAGATCACGCCGGTGTCGAGATGGCGATAGCCGTAGTGATGGGCGAGGCGCTTGCCCAATGTGCCCTTGCCCGAGGCGGCCGGTCCGTCGATGGCGATGATCATGAGCAGCCATGTGCGACACAGCGGCCATCACGGTCAAGGCCGTTATTTCGGCTCCCGGAATGGCAACGCCGCCATCGAGCTGACGCGCGCCAGGCAAACGCGACCGATGCGTCCAAATGTCCAAGCGCGAGGCCCCGGACCGCCTCTATTCTGCGGTCAGTCCTGAGAATGCCATCCATTGATCTGCAAAACGCCCGTTCGAATGCGAACGGCGAATGGGGAGAAAAGATGAGCGCCATTTCACGACGTCGTTTCATCGGCAGCGCTGCGGCCGTTTCCGCAATTCCGCTGATCGGCTCTTCGGCCCGCGCGCAAGCCGACTGGCCCAGCAAGCCGATCAAGATCATCGCCGGCTATCCGGCCGGCGGTCAGACGGATCTGTTTTCGCGCACCTATGGCGAGTACATCCGGGCCGAGACGGGCCAGAGCGTGACCGTCGAAAACAAGGCCGGCGCCTCGGGATCGGTGGCGGCGGCCGAAGCCAAGCGCGCCGCGCCCGACGGCCATACGCTGATGTTCACCATCACCACGACGATGATCATGAACCGCGTCCTGATCAAGGACATCCCCTACGACGCCGAGAAGGATTTCGTCATCGTCTCGATCATGCCGGCGGGCAGCCTGCCCTTCGTGGTCGGCGAGAAGACCGGCGCCAAGACCTTCGCCCAGTTTATCGAGTACGCGAAGAAGGCGGACAAGGTGAACATCGGCACCTATGGCGCGGGCTCCTACGCGCACATGGCGATCGCCGAGATGAACAAGGCCTATGGTCTCAAGATGGAGGCTGTCCATTATCGCGGCGAGGCGCCGATGTGGACCGATCTTGCCGGCGGCTTCATCGACGGCGCCCATGGCAGCTACGGCGCGGCGCTGTCGGTCCTGCAAAGCGGCCGCGGCACCGCGGTCGCCGTCTCGCGCAAGCGCATGTCGACGTTGCCGGATGTTCCCTCCTTCGCAGAGCTCGGCGCCAAGCCGCGCCTGTTCCAGCTGACCGGCTTCCAGTGCTGCGTCGTGCCTTCGGGCACGCCGCCGGAGGTCATCCAGAAGCTGTCGAAGCTCCTGGTCGCCGCCGGCAAGACGGAGAAGATCCAGAAGCTCATGAAATCATTCGGCATCGACGATACGGCGATGACTTTCGAAGAGACGCAGAAGCTCTACAAGGAAGAAGCGCCGGTCTGGCTCGAGGCGGTGTCGAGCCTCGGGCTGGCGCCGTCGTGAGCGGCGGTCGGGTCTATGATTGAGCCGAACGTGGACCGCGCGCCCGCCGCAGCGACGCCGCGTCGGTGAAGATATTGTGCGAGGCGAATTCGGCGGGACTTGCAAAGGTCAGGTACTCGCGCATGCCATCCGTCAAAAGCTCACGCTTCCAATCAATGAACATTGAACTCGTGTGCCACGGATGATCAAGGTAGCGAGCCGACCCGGAGACCCATGCAGGCACGCGGCCAAGCTTGTACTGTTTGGCTAGGTATTCCGCCAATGCGCCAACCATTGCGTTGAATCGCTCGTCTTTCGACAACGCCGGCTCCTCTTCAATAAGAGCGAATCGAGCTTCGTCGTTGAGCGCGACGTCAAACGCACGGACGAACGCGGCGAGCAGATCATGCGAAGAGGCCCCGTCCTGAATTTCACAAATGGCTTCAGAGAGCTTAGCGGATCGCATCGAAATTTCCCGAGAGACGCTACGAAAACTCCGCGCCGAGCGAGCGCATCATCGGGATGAAGTCCGGAAAGCTCGTGGCGATGAAGGCGGTGTCGTCGACCTTGACCGGCTTGTCGGCGGCGCAGCCCATCACCAGCGCGGACATCGCGATGCGGTGATCCATGTGGGTGGCGACCGTGCCGCCGCCGGGGACATGGCCGCGGCCCTCGACGATCAGGTCGTCGCCGGAAATCTCCACCTTGACGCCGTTGACGCGCAGCATGTCGGCGGTCGCGGCGAGGCGGTCGGATTCCTTCACGCGCAATTCCTGCAGGCCGCGCATCACCGTCGTGCCTTCGGCGAAGGCGGCGGCCACCGCCAGCACCAGATATTCGTCGATCATCGAGGGCGCGCGCTCCGGCGGCACTTCGACGCCGCGCAGTTTCGAGGCGCGCACGCGAAGTTGCGCCATCGGCTCGCCGGCATCGCCGCGCACGTCGCTCTCTTCGATGGAAGCGCCCATCGCGCGCAGGGTCGTCAACAGGCCGGTGCGCAGCGGATTGGTCATGACGTCCGAGAGCACGATGTCGGAGCCGGGGACGACCAGCGCCGCCACGATCGGGAATGCCGCCGAGGAGGGATCGGCTGGCACGATCACCTCTGCGCCGTGCAGCTCCGGCTCGCCGGTCAGCGCAATCCTGCGGCCGTGGGCGCCTTCCCCGGTCGAGACGATGTCGGCGCCAAAATGCTTCAGCATCAATTCGGTGTGGTCGCGGCTGGCTTCAGCCTCGATCACGGTGGTGACGCCGGGTGCGGCGAGGCCCGCCAGCAGCACCGCGGACTTGATCTGCGCCGAGGCCACCGGCGTACGATAGGTGATCGGAACCGGATCGCGTGCGCCGTGCAGAGTCAGCGGCAGGCGGCCGCCCTCGCGGGCCTCGCCGGCTTTCGCGCCCATCAGTTCCAGGGGATCGAGGATGCGCCGCATCGGCCGCGAGCGCAGCGAGGCGTCGCCATCGAAGGTCGCCGTCACCGGGCAACCCGCGACCGCGCCCATCACGAGGCGACAGCCGGTGCCGGAATTGCCAAAATCGAGGGCTGCGGCCGGTTCCGCAAAGCCGCCGACGCCGACGCCGTTGACCTTCCAGGCAAACGGGCCCGTCCGTTCCACCCTGGCGCCGAGCGCGCGCATGGACTTGGCGGTGTTGAGGACGTCCTCGCCCTCCAGGAGACCCGAAATCCGGGTTTCCCCTACCGCCAGTGCGCCCAGGATCAGCGCCCGGTGCGAGATCGACTTGTCGCCGGGCACGCGCACCTTGCCGGAAAGGGGGCCGCCGGCGCGGGACTCAAGGGGGGTGGCGGGTCCGGAATGGGTCAAGTTTGTGTCCTTTCGCGCAGGGGCAGTAACACATGCGCCGGATGGCGTCACGGTGCCCAAAATTGCCTGCAAACCGCTATTGACAGCAGCCCCCCAACTAGCCAAGTGAAGCTCCGTTTTTCAGACATTCCCAGGATCCGCACGTGGCCAAATCCGACCTCGGAACCAAGCGCATTTGCCCGACGACGGGTAAGAAATTCTACGACCTGAACAAGAGCCCGGTGATCTCGCCCTATACGGGCGAGGTGGTGCCGATCGCGCCGGTGGCACCGCCGCGGGCGACGCGCGGCGCTGCCGCTGCTGCGCCCAGCATGGCGGCCGATATGCCGGAGCCCGCGGAGACCGAAAACCTGGTTTCGCTCGAGGAAGCCGACGCCGAGGAGAACACCGGCAAGGTCAAGACCGCCGTTCCCGAGTCGGAGGACGATATCGAGGTCGACGAGACCATCGAAGGCGACGATGACGATGATTCGACCTTCATCGCCGACGAAGAGGAAGGCGACGAGGACGTCACCGACATCATCGGCGACGTCGGCAACGACGAAGAGACTTGAGATAAACCCCGAACTGTGTTTTGGGGTTCTGTCGCGCGTCGCCCAAGGCGCGCAGATTCGGCTACGGGGCCATAGCTCAGCTGGGAGAGCGCTTGCATGGCATGCAAGAGGTCGGCGGTTCGATCCCGCCTGGCTCCACCAGCCTTCGCTCGCTTCGCGAGCTACGGCTCGGCAGGCCCGGTCCCCTCTCACGTAGCGAAGTGAGCGAAGGCTGTCGCGCCGGAGTCCGACAGGGCGGAGGCGGACTGGTAGTCCCGTCGCGAGCTTACACTTCTACCTTCTCCGCCAACGCCGCGTTCAGCTTGTCGCGCAGTGCTTCCACTTCCTTCTTCAGCGCCGCGAGCTCCGCCACCGAACATTCCGACGCGGCGAGTATCGACAGCGGCAGGCTGCGCGCTTTCTCCTTCAAGCCCTCGCCCTGCGGCGTCAGCGCGATGATCACCTGGCGCTCGTCTTCGGTCGAGCGGGAGCGCTTCACCAGGCCTGCCGTCTCCATCCGCTTCAAGAGCGGCGTCAGCGTGCCCGAGTCGAGAAACAGCCGCTCGCCGATCTCCTTCACCGACAGGCCGTCCTGCTCCCACAGCACCATCATCACGAGGTACTGCGGATAGGTCAGGCCGAGCCGGTCCAGCAGCGGCTTGTAGAAGCGATTGAAGGCATGCGCGGTGGAATAGATCGCAAAACAGAGCTGGTTGCCGAGCAAGAGCGGCTGATCGCTAGCGGATTTGCGGACCATGAACTTTCTCATCCCCATGGAATTGGTTGGACATTCTGGGGCGCGTCGCGCCGGAATTCAATTGCGCACAATTAAATGTGACCCGCTATTTTTTCTATTGTGTACAATTCGATTGTGTGCAATTTATCTGCCGCAACCTGTAAACCCCCTGAAGGGAGACCACCATGTCCGTGAAAGTGCTCTACAAGACCACAGCCAAGGCCACCGGCGGCCGCGATGGCGCCGCCGAAACGCTGGACGGCGCGCTCAGCGTCAAGCTGGCGACCCCCAAGGAGCTCGGCGGCGCAGGCGGCCCAGGAAACAACCCCGAGCAGCTGTTCGCGGCCGGCTATGCCGCCTGCTTCATCGGCGCGATGAAAGCGGTGGCGGCCCAGGGCGGCGGCGTGAAGGTCCCGGCCGACGTTTCCGTGACCTCGACGGTCGGCATCGGTCCGCGCTCGGAAGGCGGATTCGGCCTCGACATCGACCTTGCGGTATCGCTGCCGGGCCTCGCCAAGGCTGATGCCGAGGCGCTGGTCGCAAAGGCCCACCATGTCTGCCCCTACTCCAACGCCACCCGCGGCAATGTCGACGTCCGCCTGACCGTCGTCTGACGAACGCGCATCCGGAAGCCGACGGCCCGTCGCATCCCACGCGGCGGGCCGTTTTCGCGTGTGGCATACGCCCGTGCGCCGGGAGGCATTGCTGCCTTGCGCGAAGCCCGTTAGCTCTGGCTCGTCCCATCCAAGCCAAGGTTGACTTCATGAATGCCCCATCCACCGGCGCGATGACGGGCCTGCGCGTGATCGATCTCACGCGCGTGCTCGGCGGCCCCTATTGCACGCAGATCCTCGCCGACCACGGCGCCGACGTGATCAAGGTCGAGCCGCCCGCGGGCGACGAGGTGCGCGACTGGGGCCCGCCCTTCCACGAGGAAGACGCGGCCTATTTCGTCGGCATCAACCGCAACAAGCGCTCGATCGGTCTCGACCTTGCTTCCGAGGGCGGGCGCGAGGTGCTGATGAAGCTGCTCGAAACCGCCGACGTGCTGATCGAGAATTTCAAGCCGGGCACGCTCGACAAATGGGGCATCGGCAACGACGTGCTGCGCCAAAGATTTCCACGTCTCGTGCATGCCCGCATCTCCGGCTTCGGCGCCGACGGCCCGCGCGGCGGCAATCCCGGCTACGACGCCATCATCCAGGCCATGACCGGCATGATCGCGGCCACCGGCTCGCCCGAGAGCGGCCCGATGCGGATCGGCGTGCCGCTGGTCGACATCACCACCGGGCTTTATGCGGCGATTGGCATTTTGATGGCGCTCTCCGAGCGGCATCGCTCGGGACTCGGCCAGTTCCTGGAAACGACGCTGTACGAGACCGGCCTCGCCATCATGCACCCGCACACCGCGAATTACTTCATGCACGGCAAGCCGCCCTCGCTCACCGGCAACGAGCATCCCAATCTCGTTCCTTACGCGATCTTCCCGACCAGGACCGACAACATCTTCATCGGCGTCGGCAATGACGGCACCTTCCGCAAGCTCGCCAAGGAAATCGGCAAGCCCGAGCTCGGCACCGACCCGCGCTTTGCCCGCAACAAGGACCGCATCGCCAACCGCGAGGCGCTGCGTGCGGAGCTCGCCGCCGTCTTCAGCCAGCACGAGGCCGAACCGCTCTGCAACCGCCTGCTCGCCGCCGGCCTTCCCGCAGGTCCCGTGCAGAAGATCGACCAGGCGCTGACCAATCCGCACACCCTCCACCGCGGCGACGTCATCGCGAAAGACTGGTACAAGGGGGTCGCTTCCCCGATCCGGCTGGAGCGGACCAAACCCAGCCTGCGCCGCACGCCGCCGAAATTTTCGCAGCACACCGCCGAGGTACTCGGCGAGTTCGGCTACTCCAGAAGCGAAATCGAGGCGCTGGTCGCCAAAGGCATGGTCTGCGGGACGGAGCGGAAGCGCTGAGACCTGCGGCTAGCGGCAACCGCATCATTCTGCCTGCGAATTCACGGTGATCACCCTCTCCCCTTGTGGGTCCCCTTGTGGGAGAGGGTCGCTTCGCGCAGCGAAGCGGGGTGAGGGGTCTCTCTCCGCGAGCGCATCTTTCTCGTTCTGTGCCTGCGGATAGAACCCCTCATCCGGCGCTTCGCGCCACCTTCTCCCACAAGGGGAGAAGGGAAGCACGTCGGTCGGCTAGTCCAAAAAATCCGGCCCTAGGAGGCGTCCGCGGCGGCAGTCTGTCCGCGACCACCCCGGATAGCGTTGCGGTGCACATCACGCCCGCGTCGAAATTTCCCTTCCCCTAAGGTTCACTTCCCCCCTACGATTGGCTCGCTTATACGGTCATTTACACGTCATACGCGGCTGGTAGCGCAACCGAGATGATGACGGTTCCAACCGGGAGGAATTTGATGGCTCTTCGACAATTCGGCACGGCTGCGGCCGTTGCGGGCTCGCTGGCAAACGCCGCCACGCCCGCGCACGCGGCGACCGAGATCCAGTGGTGGCACGCCATGACCGGCGCCAATAACGACGTCGTCAACAGGCTAGCCACGGAATTCAACGCCAGCCAATCCGACTACAAGGTCGTGCCCTCCTACAAGGGCAACTACCCCGACACGATGAATGCCGGCATCGCCGCGTTCCGCGCCGGCAACGCGCCGCACATCATGCAGGTGTTCGAGGTCGGCACCGCGACCATGATGGGCGCCACCGGCGCCATCAAGCCGGTCTATCAGCTGATGAAGGACGCCGGCGAGCCGTTCGACCCCAAGGCTTACCTGCCGACCATCACCGGCTACTACTCGACGTCGAAGGGCGAGATGCTGTCGTTCCCCTTCAACTCGTCGTCCGCTGTCATGTGGATCAACAAGGACGAATTGAAGAAGGCCGGCATCACGGATATCCCGAAGACGTGGCCGCAAGTGTTCGATGCCGCCAAGAAGCTGAAGGCGGCCGGCCACAACACCTGCGGTTTCTCCAATTCGTGGGCGTCCTGGATCCATATCGAGCAGTTCTCAGCCTGGCACAACGCGCCGATCGGCACCAAGGCCAACGGCCTCGACGGCTTCGACACCGTGCTGAAGTTCAATTCGCCGCTGCATGTGAAGCATCTGCAGAACCTCGTCGACCTGCAGAAGGACAAGACCTACGACTATGGCGGGCGCACCTCCACCAACGAGGCCCGTTTCGGCTCCGGCGAATGCGCGATCTTCCTGACCTCGTCGGGCTATTACGGCACGGCGAAGGCCACTGCCAAGTTCGACTTCACCTCGGTGCCGATGCCGTATTATCCGGACGTGGCCGGCGCACCGCAGAACTCGATCATCGGCGGCGCCTCGCTGTGGGTGATGGGCGGCAAGAAGCCGGAAGAGTACAAGGGCGTCGCAAAATTCTTCACCTTCCTGTCGGATACCGGCCGCCAGGCCAGGCTGCATCAGGAGTCCGGCTATCTGCCGATCACCAAGGCGGCCTACGAGAAGACCATCAAGGATGGCTTCTATGAGAAGAACCCGGTCCTGCAGACGCCCCTGAAGGAGCTGACCAACAAGGAGCCGACCGAGAATTCGCGCGGCCTGCGCTTCGGCAACATGGTGCAGATGCGCGACGTCTGGGCCGAGGAGATGGAAGCGGCGCTGGCCGGCAAGAAGACCGCCCAGCAGGCCCTCGATGACGCCGTCGCCAAGGGCAACGCCATGTTGCGGACTTTCGAGAAGACTGCAAAATAGGGCGGACATCTCGGGGGACGTCATTGCGAGCCAACCGGTCGGCGCGAAGCGCCGCCGGATGGCAGGCGCCGCGAAGCAATCCATAGTCCGGCATCCGGGCAGGTGGATTGCTTCGTCGCTTCGCTCCTCGCAATGACGGCAGGGTTGCATGGAAAAGTCGACCGTATTCAACAACAGGCTGCTGCCCTATTTCCTGCTGTTCCCGCAGCTCGTCATCACCATCGTGTTCTTCTATTGGCCGGCCAGCCAGGCAGTCTGGCAATCCTTCCTGCGCGAGGATGCGTTCGGCCTCGTCTCCGAGTTCGTCGGCCTCGAGAACTACCAGGCGCTGTTCGTCCAGCCCGCCTATTATGCATCGATGCTGACGACCGCGATCTTCTCGACGCTGGTCGCCGTGCTGTCGCTTTCCATTGCGCTGTTGTTCGCAACGCAGGCCGACAAGAGCCTCAAGGCCGCCGGCGGCTACAAGACGCTGCTGATCTGGCCCTATGCGGTCGCCCCCGCAGTGGCCGGCGTGCTCTGGTTCTTCATGTTCCAGCCCTCGCTGGGCCTGCTGTCGCGCCCGCTGCGCGGCATGGGCGTCGACTGGAATCCCCTGCTCAACGCCGACCACGCCATGATCCTGGTGGTGATGGCCTCGGTGTGGAAGCAGATCTCCTACAATTTCCTGTTCTTCCTCGCCGGCCTGCAATCGATCCCGAAAAGCGTGATCGAGGCCAGCGCGATCGACGGCGCCCGGCCGATGCGGCGCTTCTGGACCATCGTGTTCCCGCTGCTGTCGCCGACCACCTTCTTCCTGCTGGTCGTCAACGTCGTCTACGTCTTCTTCGACACGTTCGGCATCATCGACGCCGTCACCGGCGGCGGGCCTGCCGGCGCCACCACCACCATGGTCTACAAGGTCTATGCCGACGGCCGGCTCGGCGGCGACCTCGGCGGCTCGGCGGCGCAGTCTGTCGTGCTGATGGTCATCGTGATCGCGCTGACCGCGATCCAGTTCCGCTACGTCGAACGCAAGGTACAGTACTGATGGTCGAGCACCGCCCGCTCAGCGATTTCATCGCCTACGCCATCCTGACGCTTGGCATATTCATCGTCGTCTTCCCGGTCTGGCTCGCCTTCGTCGCCTCGACCCACGATGCCGCGACCGTGGTCGGCGGCAACATGCCGGCAACGCCGGGCACGCAGGCGCTGGAGAACTACTACCGCGCCATCTTCATCGGCGGCTCGCGCACCAGCCGCGAGCCGGTCGCCAACATGCTGATCAACTCGTTCGTTTCGGCGATTGGCATTGCGCTCGGCAAGATCTTCATCTCGATCCTGTCGGCCTATGCGGTGGTCTATTTCCGCTTTCCGTTCCGCAAGACCGCGTTCTGGATCATCTTCATCACGTTGATGCTGCCGGTCGAGGTGCGCATCTATCCGACCTACAAGGTGGTCGCCGACCTCAAGATGCTAGACAGCTATGCCGGCCTGATCCTGCCGCTGATTGCCTCGGCCACCGGCACGCTGCTGTTCCGCCAGTTCTTCATGACCGTTCCGGACGAGCTGTTGGAAGCCTCGCGCATCGACGGCGCCGGCCCGTTCCGCTTCTTCAAGGATACGCTGCTGCCGCTGTCGGTCACGACCATGGCGGCGCTGTTCGTGATCCAGTTCATCTATGGCTGGAACCAGTATCTCTGGCCGCTGCTGATCACCACGCAGGATTCGATGCAGACCATCGTGATCGGCATCAAGAAGATGCTGGTGGCGCAGGACGAACTCGCCGAATGGCAGCTCGCGATGGCGACCGCCGTGCTCGCCATGCTGCCGCCGGTCGCGGTGGTCATCTTCATGCAGCGGCTGTTCGTGCGCGGCCTGGTCCAGACGGAAAAATGAGAGAGGCGAATGGCGAGTAGCGAATGGCGAATCGGGATTTCTCCGTCATTGCGAGCGAAGCGAAGCAAACCATCTCTCCGCGCAAGGAAAGCTGGATTGCTTCGTCGCTTCGCTCCTCGCAATGACGTCACCCAACGATTTGGGGTTTGGTGAGACGATGGCCAACGTAACCCTACGCGACGTCCGCAAGACCTATGCCGGCGGCTTCGAGGCCATCAAGGGCATCGACTTCGAGGTCGGCGACGGCCAGTTCTGCGTGCTGGTCGGCCCCTCCGGCTGCGGCAAGTCCACGCTGCTGCGCATGGTGGCGGGGCTGGAGACCATCACGGGAGGGCAGATCGACATCGGCGGGCGCGTCGTCAACGACGTCGAGCCGGCCGACCGCGACATCGCCATGGTGTTCCAGAATTACGCGCTCTACCCGCACATGAGCGTCTACAACAACATGGCCTATGGTCTGCGCAACCGCGGCATGCCGGAAGCCGAGATCAAGACGCGCGTAGGCGAAGCCGCGCGCATCCTCGAGCTCTCCACCATGCTCGAGCGCAAGCCGCGCCAGCTCTCCGGCGGCCAGCGCCAGCGCGTCGCCATGGGCCGCGCCATCGTGCGCCAGCCGAAGGCGTTCCTGTTCGACGAGCCGCTGTCCAATCTCGACGCCAAGCTGCGCATCGCCATGCGCGTCGAAATCCGGAAATTACAGCGCCGGCTCTCCACGACGTCGATCTACGTCACCCACGACCAGCTGGAAGCGATGACCCTTGCCGACATCCTGGTGGTAATGAACGTCGGCCGCGTCGAGCAGATCGGCAACCCCCTCGATATCTACCAGAAGCCCGCGACCACCTTCGTCGCCTCCTTCATCGGCGCCCCGCCGATGAACCTGATGCCGCTGCAATCGGACGAGCTGAAATCGCAGCTTCCCGCGAGCGAAGCCGGCATCCTCGGCATCCGCCCCGAGGACTTCGTCATCACCAGCGAGAACGTTTCCGGCGGTGTCGCCCTCGGCCTCACGGTGGAGGCTATCGAAAAGGTCGGCGCCGAAACCTTCGTCTACGGCTCGCGCCAGGACGTCACGCAAGGCGTTGCCGCCAACCCCGGCGACCTGCCGCCCGGCGAAGTCATCGTCCGCATCCCCGGCGCCGTCGGCCCCGCCATCGGCGAGCGGATTCGGGCGGTCGCCACGAGGGACAAGCTGCATTTGTTCAGCGCGGATGGGCGGAGACGACTGGAAATCGTGTGACATCAAGTAGCATGGCCAGTCAGCTGTCGGCCGACGCTCGGCGACGGACTGGGGCGGGTTGCGGGTTGATGCCGTCGGAGCCTTTCAAGAACTTATCTCGCCGCAGAGATTCGAATCCATAACAGGCGAGCGCAACAACGCGTGGGATAGGGCCTCTTGTCACGTAATTCGCAATTTGTCGTCGACTTCTGCCGAGGAGCGCGGCTGCAGCTAACTGAGTGAGTTTATTCCGCTCTAAGAATGCTACGAATTCCGACGGCGTCCAACTTTCCTGCGCGAGAGATTGAATCGCATCGGCGGACATTGTGAGATCATCGCTACCCCACGTCACGGCATCACCGTCTTCGGCAATGGTGCATTTCAAGAAGAGGTGCTCGTCTCTCAAAGGACGATAAATTTTGTAGCTGAAGATTGCGGGACTAACGTCAACCAAGTCTTCGCGGCCTTTACGAGGGCCCTCTGCCCATCTAACCCGAAGCACAAAGTCATCGAGCGGTTGGACATTCGCCATCCGCGGAAGCTCAATTCCGCTGTCAACGATGTCATTCACGCTCATTGAGCCTTCTCCACTCCGATACTAAGACAGCCAAGTTTTCTGGCTTTGCGGCCCATTCTTTGACTTCGGCCAAATCCGCCCGCGATGCCTTTCCAGCAATAATTTCCAAAGTCACCAAATCGATCGAAGCCCGAGAATTGGGCCCTTTCAGATGAAAGTGCGGAGGATTGTGGTCCCCCGGATAAATGTAGATCTTACAGTTGCTTAGGGGAGCATTTATGCTCGCCATACTGGCCTACAATAGGCTCTTAGTGCAATAGTTGCACACATTCAACAAAAAAGTGTGAAATAGTTGCACTGGTGTGAATTTTCGGAGATCGCAGCCTGACGCTCTGGAATTTCACTTCTTAAGAGTGAGTACTGGCCACTAAAGTCCCCAACTGGACGTAAGTGTGTGATTCTGATATATAAAAAGCGTGGACCGGTTGGGGATTGGACCCAAGCCCGCGCAGGTGGAAATCCGGCGAGCGTCTCCAGACCCGGCCCCCCATGTTGAAGCGACCAGCCCCGCTGCAACGGGACCGATTGCCTCAACGGTGGCTCGATAGCTTTATGTTGTCATGTACCACCTACCTTTCGACCCGCCTTCAACGGGTGCCATACTTGGTTCGAGAGACCGGGGCCGAAAGGCCCCGGATTCGTTTTGAGACCATCACCCAAAAACGTCGGACGATCTCTGATTTGGCGAGAGTGAATCTTGAGCCCGGCCGCTTTCCGCATTCTTCACGGCCTTTGGCACACCAGCCGCGTCCGCAACTTGCCGCCACTTCCTACGGAATTCTGAGCCAATCCAAGGTAGGCGAGTTTTCTCGTTGACGATCATTGGGCCAAGACGATTCCAAGGAGGGATTCTGTTCAATTCCTCCATGATCATCGGACAGTCCTTTAGATCGACTACAAGTTCTCTTTGCTGGTTCTGCCGGCCGCTAGTCTGCATTCTTCGGAGAGTCATTTGCTCTTGATTGATCTCGGACCACCTGAGACCACGTAGCCACTTTTCCTTCCCCTTAGTGATGTCTGAGGTGCCTGGTTCGCTGAGCGGGACCCACTCCCCAATTACATCCATCTGTCGCAGTTGCTGGATATCGAACTGGAAGGCTTGAGCCAGCGCTATTGAACCCAGTTGACTTGCGTGAGCTTTCTCCCGAATTGCTCGTGCATGTTCGGCCGTAAGCGGCTCAGCGCTCGACCTTGGAATCTGGAACCTCATGTTGCCCAAAATCGCACTAAGACGAATACAGGCATCGTTATTGAGCGTGGTTGAACCGTACGTGCAAAGCAGGCGTAGCTTCCCGACCATGCTGTGGCCCATATGGAGTTTGCCATTTGCTGCCCAACTACTGTCGTAGACATTCCTGATACGCTGAGCATTCCAGTCACCCACCAACTCATCGCCCACATCCTCAATGAGACGATTGAACAGCGCATCGTAGTTGTTGCGCACGTTGTGTTTGAGTTGGCGATACGGCGACCGTTCATCGGTGCGATAGCAATGAACGAGGCCCGCGAAGGTCCCGTCAAATTCGAAACTGAGCGGCTTGGCATCAACAACAGCAGAAGTGGTTGGGAGCGGGCCGGTTGAGTTGGCTGGGACGGATAGAGGAATCTGAAGTTCCTGAGCGAGTTGCTTAAAGACAGCAAGTTTCGCCAGTCGCTCGCGCAGACGAGCCTCCTCCAGCTCGATCGCTTCCAGATTGAGGTTGGGTTCTTGGTTCAAAGGATCTTTCCGGTCCCATGTCGATTTAGGGCGGGAACCATATACCGATTCCGCGTTCTCAACAAGAATGCAAAATTCGCGTTCTTGCGCACTCTTTCAGGAGTGAGGGCAGTTTCTACTCATCCCATTGGTATTATTAGCAATTTGTCATTTTCGCGGAGTAACTTGCGCCCGATGTGGGGGCTCCAGAGCCACTTGAACCCCCACCCCACCAACGCCATATTGTTCCTGTCCGGCGGCGAATGAATCGCCTCCCGGACATGCGCCGAGGGTGCCGCAAGGGCCCGAGGCGTCAAAGTCGCTTCGAGAGGACTTTGTAATGTCACGTGTTCCTTCGCTCTCCAGCCCGTTTCTGCTTGGATTCGACGAAATCGAGCGGGCGCTTGATCGCGTCGTGAAGGGCGCCGACGGCTATCCTCCGTACAACATCGAGCGGTTCGAGCGCACCAACGGCCAGCCCGAACGGTTGCGCATCACGCTGGCGGTGGCGGGTTTTACCCGCGACCAACTCGATGTGACTACTGAGGAAAACCAGCTCGTCATCCGCGGCCGCCAGCAGGACGACAAGACCCGGCAGTACATCCATCGCGGCATTGCCGCGCGCCACTTCCAGCGCACCTTCGTGCTGGCGGAGGGGATGATGGTGCTGGGTGCGGACCTGAAGAACGGGCTGTTGTCCATCGACCTCGCCAGGCCGGAACCTGAAAGGGTAATTAAGACAATAGCCATCAATGAGCACGAATAATGGAACGAGGAGCGGACTCGACCGCTTGTCTCATAAGGAGTCGAGACCATGAGTGATGTGAGTGCGACGACCGAAAGGGTGTCATTGGAGGCGCTGGCCCATCTTGGCGAAGGCCATATCGCCTATGTGAAGCAGGTTCGTTCCGAGGACGTGCCTGATCTCTTCCCCCAGGCCCCGAAGATCGCGCCGGGCCTCAAGCTCTTTGCGCTGCATGCCGCCGACGGCACGCCGATCATGCTGACCGACAGCCGGGAAGCAGCGGTGGCGAATGCGTGGAGCAACGAGCTGCAGGCCGTCAGCGTGCACTGATCCCGCGTTTGCGGTGTCATTGACGCGGCTGGCTGCGCTCAAGCCAAGCAGGTTTCTCGCGGCAGAAAGTCGCCGCTGGATAGATTCAACCATACGCGGGTGCGTTTTCCGGATGCGGAGAACCGCCCGCGTATTTTCTGAAGTTGGCGCTGCCGGAAAAACAAGATTTCGCTAACGGTCAATCCGATGCCCATCGTTGCGCGCGCTGGACGTCCTCGCCAATAAGGTTTGGCACTCAAAATCGAGCGGGAAAGAATCTCCACTATTTTCGCTGATCTTCTGCCTCTTGCTCGAGCCGCTGGATATGCGCGCGGACCTTATCGAACCGCTCTTCGGCGGCATCGCTGAACAGCGGATCCTTGCGACTGGTCAAGGCCGAAGCGATCTCTGTCCAGTCTTGGGGCTCTAGCGCCTTGAGGGCCGCGGGAAAGAAGTTGCGATCTTCCATCATCATGTGGCGCCGCTCGTGCTCGACGAAATCGCGAATGATGGCATCGACATCTTGCCTAAGGATTTCGCGATCAGCGAGAACGTTGTCGACAGCGTGGGCGACGCGGCGCAGGCGTTCGGCCCCTTTTTGGTGTTCAAGAGCGAGATCGCCGACCTTCGCGGCTGCGGCAGGATCACGCATTCTCAGTTTTGCAAAGACCAAGTCTTCCTGGGGATGATGGTACACCTCCGGGTAGACTTCGAAATAGCTGAGAATCGCGCGAATGACCTCGTAGTCAGGGCGGTCCCCGCGGTCGAAAACCTCAAGTTCGCTCTCGAGGATGGCGAGCAGCCTCTCGATATTTCGATGTTCTTGGGATAAGCGCTCAATGATCATGGCAGCGCTCCACAGAGTAGATCGTAAAAAACCTACTCTCTGGCGCGGTACTTTTTTTGCGCCAGATCAACCGCCTCATATGCTACCGGTCAGATTCGCTGACGTGTTCGGGGCCGGCGTGACGACGAGTCGTGAGGGTCGCGCTCAAGCCGCGCGCACGGTGGAGAGGAATTTCTCGACCTCGCCCTTCAGATGATTGCTCTGTCCCAAGAGCGATTGCGCCAGCCCGTGGACGTGCGTTGACGCGGCCCCGGTGTCGGCGGCGCCGCGGTTGACGTCGGTGATGCTGCCCGCCACCTCCGAAGCGCCCTGCGCCACGCGCTGCACGTTGCGCGAGATCTCCTGGGTTGCGGCGCCCTGCTCCTCGACGGCCGCCGCGATCGCCTGCGAGATTTCCGCGATGCGGCCGATCGTGCTGCCGATCCCGCGGATTGCCGCCACCGATTGATCGGTCGCCGCCTGCATCTGGCTGACCTGCTCGCTGATTTCCTCGGTCGCCTTCGCGGTCTGCGTGGCGAGCGCCTTGACTTCGGAGGCAACGACCGCAAAGCCGCGTCCCGCTTCGCCGGCACGGGCCGCCTCGATGGTGGCGTTGAGCGCCAGCAGATTGGTCTGCTCGGCCACCGCGCTGATCATCTTCACGACCTCGCCGATCCTACCTGCGGACTGCGCCAGATCGGCGACGCGCGCATTGGTCTCTTCGACCTGGCCGACCGCTTCGCGCGAAATTCGGTGCGAATCGTTGACCTGGCGGCCGATCTCCGACACCGACGAGGCCATCTCTTCGGCGGCGGCCGCCGCCGACTGCGCGTTGACGGAGGATTGCTCCGATGCGGCCGCGACCGTGGCCGAGAGCGACTGCGTCACTTCCGCGGTCTTGGTCAACCTTCCGGCCGAGGATTCCAGTTCCGAGGACGCCGTCGAGACGGCCTGGACGATCCTTCCGATCACGGAATCGAATCCGTTCGCCATCGCCAGCATGGCGGCCTTGCGGTCCTCGTCGGCCCTTCGCTTCAGTCCCGTCTGTTCGGTTTCCATCGACCGGACGCGCTGCGCGTTTTCCTTGAAGACCTGGACCGCGCGGGCCATCGCGCCGACCTCGTCGTCACGGCTCAACGCCGGAACGGCGACGCCGAGATCGCCGCCGGCGAGACCCTTCATCACCCCGGTCATTTGGGCGATGGGGCGGATGACGCCGAATGCAACGCCGAAGATGCCGGCGCCGATCACGAGGAACACCACGGCGGAAACGCTCCATAGCAATAGCGTGAACGTGGAGACGCGCCCGGTCGCAGCGACTTCCGTCGCCGCATTCCGATCGTTGGTCTGCTTGACGATGTCGTCGATAATGGCGCGGTGCGCCGTATAGCGTGCCGAGATTTCCGCATAGGCCCTTGCCGCCGCGGCGGCATCGCCCTTGGCCAGCGCCGGCAGCATGCCGTCCTGCAGCGCCGACCAGAACCGCCGCACCTCGGAATCGGACTTGTCGACCAGCTTGGCCTTGAGCACGGGATCGAGGTCGGACTTGATCCAGAACTCGCGCCGCTCATCATACTCCTTCTTGAGCTGCGCCAGCCGGTCGCGATGCACGGAAAGCCGCGACGGATCTCGCAGGGCGAGGGTCGCCTCGAGATAGGATTCGATGATGTATTCCGGCGGCGGCAGGATGTCGGCGATCAGGTCGTTGCCGAGCTTGATCTGGTTGTAGAGCGGGCCGCCGACCTTGAGCTGGGCGATGCCATAGACGCTGGTGGCGATGACGGCGCCGAGGCCGGCTGCGGTGATCAGGCCGAAAATCAGTATCGCGCGAGAAATCGTCAAACGCAGCGTCATCGCAATCTTCTCCAGACGCGGAAAATCAAGCGCCTGAAAATAGCGGTGATTTAGCTTAAGATTGCGTTTATCCCGGCGTAACTATCTAACGTTGCCTATTATTTCATCTTGTGGCGACGAAGTAGAAGTCCTGCCGGCCCGAGATCGATCCGTAGCTGAACGGTTTTTGTGCACGATTGGTCGCTTCCATGACGTCGTCGCGCACCACGTCGAACAGCCGGCGCACTTCGAGACCGGGCTTGCGCATGTTGGTCACGAACGCCGTGGCGAACGGGCTGTTGCTGCCCTGTCCGTCGAGCGCCATTTCGCCGTCCTTGGCGGCATACACCACCAGCGTGCCCGCCTCGGGCTCGATGGCCGCAAGACCGCGAGACACCGAGCGCGACGCCAGCGTCATGGTGCGCTTCATCTGGTTGGCGAAGGGATTGTCGCGGCATGCATCGAGGATGACGAGGCGGAGCCTTTTGGCGCGTTCGGCCGCGTTCATCACCTGCTCGAGCGCCACCGCTTCGAAGCTGACGTCGCGATCGGAGACGATCCTCGCGTCGATCGGAATCAGATAGTTCACGCCGCCGACCTCCATGCCGTGACCGGCGTAGTATACCATGGCCCAGTCGGCGGTTTCCGCCTGTCGTGCAAAGTCGCGCAGCGCCGCCGTCAATGCATCCTTTCGCAGA
Organism: Bradyrhizobium sp.; assembly: GCF_052389815.1. Lineage (GTDB taxonomy): Bacteria > Pseudomonadota > Alphaproteobacteria > Rhizobiales > Xanthobacteraceae > Bradyrhizobium. Next base: position 48,282 of record NZ_JBQTHN010000006.1, read on the forward strand.
TCCGTCTGCAGCGTGACGGAATCGAAGCCCGTGACCTTCAGCGCCTCGGCTACCAGCGCCGCGTCGCGCGCGGGGTTGGCAAGCGCTGCGACATTCTCGTAGGCGGAGTTTCCGATGACGAGCGCTATGCGCTTGTCGTTGCTGCCTGATGGCCCGGGGAGCGTGATGACCGCCGTTGAGGTGGTTGCCGGCGGCTTTGCGGAAGTGTCGGAGAGCGCGGCGACCCGTTCCCTGGCCTTGTCCTGCGCCTGTTTCGCGCCGTCAAGTTTCTGCGGGCCGGAAAGCGCTGCGTCAAAATCGGCACGCGCCCTGGCAAGATCTGCGGTCCTCTCATACGTCAGCCCACGATTGACGAGCGCCGCCGTGTATTGCGGTTCGATGCGCAGCGCCTCGTTGTAATCGGCAAGGGCACGATCGGACCTGCCTTGCTGACGATAGACATTGCCACGGTTGACATAGGCAACCGCGAGCCTGGGACTGATCCGGATCGCTTCGCTGAAATCAGCTACGGCGCGCTCGGTATTGCCGTTCTGTTGCAGGGCCACTCCACGATAATTGTAGGCCATCGCAAATTCCGGATCGATGCGGATGGTTTCGGAGAAATCTTCGATCGCCCGGCTGAAATATCCCTTGTTGCCGAACAGGCGCCCACGATTGTAATAGGCGAACTTGAATTTCGGATTGACGCGGATCGCCGTGTTGAAATCGGCAAGCGCGCGCTCGGCGTCGCCGGTGGCGACATAGGCCATGCCGCGCTCGTTGTAGGCGTCCAGATTCTTCGGATCGAGCCGGATGGCTTCGCTGAGGTCGGCGATGCCGCGTTCGAATTCGTTCTTGCGAACGAGAACGAGGCCGCGGTCCCTGTGAGCCAGCGAGAATTTCGGATTGATGCGGATGGCTTCATTGAAGTCGGCAAGCGCCCGATCGTAGTCACCCTTGTTACCGTATTCGGCCCCGCGGTTGTCATAGGCCCAGGCGTCGCGCCTGCCGCTCTTTTCGATCACCCGCGAGCAGGCCGCGATCCGGTCGTCGCTGCCGCGCTGCGCGCAGGTCGATCGGTCGTCCGCGGCCGCAGGCCCGGCCGACGCGAGACTGATGAAGGAGAAGAAACTGAAAGCCAGTGCAATCCGATTCCGCATGGTCGCCACCCTGCTTGCCGGTCCGGCCCTCTTGGCCAATGGTATGGCCGCCAGTATGGACGGAGAGACCGGCCGGACCTGTGACTTCCGTCACGGAGCCCGTTGTCAGGGGTGCGGCTTCTTGCCTTGGTGGTGGACCGTTCAGGCCGCGCTGGCCGGCGGCAGCGCCAGCACCGAGTAGATCGCCTGCGCATCGCGCGAGGCACGCAACTTCTTGGCGACGTCCTGGTCGCGCAAGAGGCGCGCGATCCGGGCCAGCGCCTTCAGGTGATCGGCGCCGGCGCCCTCCGGCGCCAGCAGCAGGAAGATCAGGTCGACCGGCTGGCTGTCCATCGCCTCGAAGTCGATCGGCCGTTCCAGCCGCGCGAACAGTCCGAACAGCTTCTCCAGCTTCGGCAGCTTGCCGTGCGGGATGGCGACACCATAGCCGACCGCGGTGGTGCCGAGCTTCTCGCGCTGCAGCAGCACCTCGAACACCGAACGCTCGTTCTGCCCGGTGAGGCTGGCTGCCTTCGCCGCCAGCTCCTGCAGCGCCTGCTTCTTGCTCGAAACCTTCAATGCCGGGAGAATCGCCTCTGGCGCGACCAGATCGGTAATCGTCATAGGGGCGTCCGGGGATGAATTGAGCCGTCAGGTTGCGAGATAGTCTTAAGGCGCGTGGCGTCAAGAAGTTGAGGCGGGAGGCGGGCTTAGGCCCGGGTCCCGATTCCGGGGGCTTCTACTCCAAAGCATTTTCGGTGCCAACTCTTAAGCGCCGGTTCCGTAGTCCTACCCCCTTAAGGGCGGCGGACCATAAGGGCGGGCAATGTCGGGCGTCAATGTGCCGCGGCATATGGTCAGGGGGTAACCGCGGGCGGATCGACCCAGCCGACATTGCCGTCGGCGCGGCGGTAGATCACGTTCACCCGGCCGCTGGAGCCATGCTGGAACACCAGACAGGTGGCGCCGGTGAGATCGAGTTCCTGGACCGCCTCGCTGACCGAGAGCCGTTTCAGCGATTTGGTGGTCTCGGCGATGATCACCGGGTTGTAGGTGGCGTTCTCCTCGTCATGGGCCGGCGCCTCGATGACGTAAGCCGGCGCGTCCAGCACGGGCGCTTCCATCTCGGCAAAGGCGGCGTTGGCGGCGTGCGCCTTGCGCGCCGAGCGGTCCTTGAGCCGGCTCTTGTAGCGGCGCAGCCGCTTTTCGATCATCAGCAGGGCCTGGTCGGCGCTGGCATAGGCGTCCGCCGCGCTCGAATCGGCCTCCAGCACGACGCCGGAATCCAGATGCAGCGCGCAGTCGGTGCGGAAGCCGAAGCCATCCTTCGACAGTGTGATGTGCCCCGAGTAATTCCCGTCGAAATACTTGCGCAGGACTTCATCGGTCCGGTCGTTGACGCGGCTGCGCAGCGCCTCGCCGACGCTGATGCTTTTTCCCGAGATGCGAAGAGTCATGGACGATGCCTCGGATATGTCAGGGGGATTGAGCCTATTACGATTTGGCGCCGATGCAATCAGGCCGGCGCGGTATCGCGGGACCGGTCGGAGTTGGCGGCGGAAGCCGAGAGGGCGTGTCCGATCATGCTCTGCTTGTCGCGGCGGCGCTGCACCGAGGAGGGAATCCGCATCGCCTCGCGGTACTTTGCGACGGTGCGGCGTGCGATATCAATGCCGGAGGCGCGCAAGCGTTCCACGATGGTGTCGTCGGAGAGGATCGCAGCCGGGCTCTCGGCGTCGATCAGCTGCTTGATGTGGTGGCGCACGGCTTCGGCCGAATGCGCTTCGCCGCCGTCGGCCGAAGCGATCGAGGCGGTGAAGAAGTATTTCAGCTCGAACACGCCGCGATTGGTCGCCATGTATTTGTTGGCGGTGACGCGCGACACCGTGGACTCGTGCATCTGGATCGCATCGGCCACGGCCTTCAGGTTCAACGGCCGCAAATGCGCCACGCCATGGGTGAAGAAGCCGTCCTGCTGGCGCACGATCTCGCTCGCCACCTTCAGGATGGTGCGGGCGCGCTGGTCGAGCGCACGCACCAGCCAGGTCGCATTCTGCAGGCAATCGGTGAAATAGGACTTGTCGCCGTCCTTGCGGATCGTCTTCGACAGCTCGGTGTAGTAGGTCTGGTTGACCAGCACCTTCGGCAGCGTGTCGCTGTTCAGCTCGACGTGCCAGCCGCCGTCGGGACCGGGCCGCACATAGACATCGGGCACCACGGTCTGCGTGCGAGCGGAACCGAACTTCAGGCCCGGCTTGGGATCGAGACGGCGGATCTCGCCGATCATGTCGGTGATGTCCTCGTCGTCGACGCCGCAGAGCTTGCGAAGTGCGGTGACGTCGCGCTTCGCCAGCAGGTCGAGATTCTCCACCAGCGCCTGCATGGCGGGGTCGTAGCGGTTGAGCTCGCGCAGCTGGATGGCGAGGCACTCGCTCAGGGTTCGCGCGCACACGCCGGGCGGATCGAATTTCTGCAAGACGGCGAGGACTTCCTCGACCGCCTGTCCGGATGCCCCGAGCCGCTCCGCGGCCTGTCCGAGATCCTGCGGCAAATAGCCCGCCTCGTCGACGAGATCGATCAGGTACTGCCCGATCATGCGCTGGGCCGGCGCCGACACGGCGACCGCAAGCTGCTCGGCGAGATGGTCTGATAGCGTCACCTCGGCGGCGACGAAGGCTTCCAGATTGTAGTCCTCGTCGCTGGAAGCACCGCCGCCCCATTCGGTGTAGGCGGTGGGCGCGGCATCCTGGGCGGCGCGCGCGGCGGCTTCCGCCGGCTCCTCGGTGAAGACGTTGTCGAGACGGGTGTCCAGCGTCTGCTCGATCTCGGCGCGGCTGCCGAGGTCGCGGTTCATCCATTCTTCCTGGCCGGGCTCGAAACCCTCCGACGAACCGGCGGAATACTCGCCAGCGGAATACTCGCCGCTCGCGTCCTCGGCGCCGCCCGTATCGGCAAACGGGGCCGGCTCGATCGCCTCGCCCGCCACCGGCGGCTCGGGGCCGTCATTAGCGCGCTCCAGCAGAGGATTGCGCTCCAGTTCCTCCTCGACGAAGGTCGACAGGTCGAGATTGGACAGCTGCAGCAGCTTGATCGCCTGCATCAGCTGCGGCGTCATCACCAGCGACTGCGACTGGCGGAACTCTAATCTCTGTGTCAGCGCCATAGGGGCAAGAAATCGTCCAGAACTTGGTCCGATTCTTGCTTAAACTAGTCCAGAGCCCTTGTACACGGCTTGACGTAAGCAAAATTTGGGCTAACGGCGCGATGGTTACCGCACCGCAACAGGCTAGAGCCGAAATTCCTCGCCCAGATACAACCGACGCACGTCCGGGTTGCTGACGATCTCGTCGGGGCTGCCTTCGGTGAGAATCTCGCCGGCATAGACGATGTAGGCGCGGTCGGTCAGGCCGAGGGTTTCCCGCACATTGTGGTCGGTGATCAGGACGCCGATGCCGCGATTGGTCAGATGGCGGACCAGGTCCTGGATGTCGCCCACCGCAATGGGATCGATGCCGGCAAACGGCTCGTCGAGCAGCATGTAGTTCGGACGCGTGGCGAGTGCGCGCGCGATCTCGACCCGGCGGCGCTCGCCGCCGGACAATGCGATCGACGGCGACTTGCGCAGCCGCGTGATGTTGAACTCGTCGAGCAGCGCGTCGAGCTCGCGCTCGCGCTTCTTGCGACTGGACTCGACGACCTCGAGCACGGCGCGGATGTTCTGCTCCACGGTGAGGCCGCGGAAGATCGAGGCTTCCTGCGGCAAATAGCCGATGCCGAGCCGGGCGCGCTGATACATCGGCAGCTGGGTGACGTCGTGGCCGTCGAGCTCGATGGCGCCGCGATCAGCCTTGATGAGTCCGGTGATCATGTAGAACACGGTGGTCTTGCCGGCACCGTTGGGGCCGAGCAGGCCGACCGCCTCGCCGCGGCGGACATAGATGGAAACGCCGCGCACCACCTGGCGGCTGCCGAAACTCTTTTCCACGCTATGCACCGCCAGGAACCCGGGCCGCCGCAGCAATTGCGGGCCGCCGCCATTGCTCTTCCTGGGTTTGGCGGCCGGCTTCGATTTGTTCGGCGCCAGCGGGTGCGGCGCGCGCGCCGGTTCCGCCAACGGCAGGCCGACGGCGGGCGCCGAGCCGTCGCGGGCGATCGGCGGGGCGTCGCGCACCGGGTTCGAGAGCAGGTCGCCGAAGGAGTCGCCGAGCGCGGTGATGTCCTCGCGCGAGCGGGCAAAGCCGGTGGGCTTCCCCTTCGCCGGGCGACGCCGGAACATGCCGAGTAAATCCACCATCGCCGCTTCGCTCAGCCTTTCACGGTGACGCCAGCGCAAACGCCCGCGGCGAGATTCGATTCGCCCTCATGCGAACCATGAATGAATGGATGCCCCTTGCCCAGCGGATCGCGCCCCTAACAGGCGCTTCCCCGTCCGCCAGCCGCCGCCACGCTAGATACAGGCTGAAGCCGCCCGCTTCAACCTCGCGTGCCCTAGCGAATTCACAAGTGATTGATTCTACTTCTGTTTGCCCGGGATTAGCGAAGGAATCCCGGGCGGCGGGGCTGGCGCTCCGCCCTTGGACGGCCCTCCGCAGCCCTCGGAGCCCTGAATGAACAGGGCCTGCACACGGGTGTCGGATTCCACCCGCGACACGCCGGTGGTCATGTCCACCACGAGGCGGTCGCCGCGCAGCACGTTCTTGCACTGGGTGAGCACCACGCCGCCGGACATGGTGATCGAATTGGCCCTGGTGTCGAACACCGCCAGATCGCCGGTGACGACCTGTTCTTTTTGCGTGACCACCACGCTGCCGCGCGCCTCCAGCCGCTTGATGGAGGAGCTGCCGCCGGGCCCGGGGGTCGCCGACTGCATCGGCGCGCTGGCCGCGGCCTTCGCGCCCTTTTTGGGCGCGGCCGGCTGCTGCTCGGGCGGCGGGCCCTGGTCGTAGAACACCACCAGCGACCTCGAGCTCATGGTGGTGTCGCCCTGCACCACCTTCACATTGCCGGAGAAGGTCGCTTCCTTTTTCTTGTCGCGCACCTCGAGCGAAGCCGCCTCGATCTGGATCGGCTTGTCGCGGTTCTGCGAAAAACCCTGCATCGCATTGGGTACGCCCTGCATCGAATTCTGCGCGCGCGCCTCCAGCGGCGCCAACGCAGCCAGCAGAAGCGCCGCGCACAAGCCGCGCACAAGCCATCGATCGAAGCTGAGGGAGAAAAGCTGCATCGCAGGAATCACTTCGCGCCGGCCGGCCTGGCGCTACTGCCGAGCGAGCGCGTCTTCGGCGGCTCGGCGGGCTCGGCCGGCGGGGCCTCCGGCTGGTCCATCATCAGGTTCATCCTGACATTGCCCTCGAAACGCACGATCTCGCCGCTGTTGACGATCTTCAGCCCGTCGGCCAACAGCGTGCCGTTGAGCAGCTTGACGTCGACCGGCTCGTTCGACGTCACCAGGCCCTTGTTGATGTCGAGCGTCGCCTGGGAAAGCCTGGCTTCATAGCCGGTGGAGGACTGCAGGAAGATGTCCTTCTTCAGCTCGAGCAATTGCTGCCTGTTGTCGAACAAGCCGGTGCGCGCATCGAGCGTCACGGTCGAGCGGTCTTCCATCATCACCTTGGCGCGCAGCGTGCGCAGCTCGACATTGTCGGGCTTGGCGAGATCCTGGATCGCCGCCTTGGCCCGCACTTCATAGGGACGCCGGTCGGCGGAGAAGCCGGCGAGATGCGGATTTTCCATGGTGATCTTGCTGCCGGAGACGACGAGGTTGTCGATCTGGACCGGCAGCTTCGGCATCAGGATGCGGAACGGGTTGAAGATCGACACGGCGACCACGCCCGTCATCGCCAGGATCACCGCCGCCGGCACGGCGATGCGCAGGACGCGCACCATGCGGCTGTGACGCGCCGCGGCCGCAAAGCGCGCCTCCAGCGTCGCATCGAAGGTCTGGTTCTGGACGAAGTTCACCGCGGCTCCAGGGGCGGCCCATTGCCCGCCCAAAACATGGCTCGAATATCCGGGTCATTGTACCCGTATTCGCCGGCCATTGCAGCCCGCCTTCATTCACCACTGTGACCGAAACAGGGCCGATCTACCGCTGCGACGCCTCACCTCACGAATGCGCAAAGATGTCCTCGGCCTCCCACCCCTGCAAATCGAGGATGGCGCGGGCCGGCAGGAACCCGAAGCAGGCCTTGGCGAGCTCGGTGCGCCCCTCGCGCGCCAGCATCGGATCGAGCCTTTCGCGCAAGGCATGCAGATGCAGCACGTCGGAGGCGGCGTAGGCGAGCTGCGCTTCGCTCAGATTGTCCGAGCCCCAGTCGCTCGACTGCTGCTGCTTGGACAGATCGACGTTCAACACCTCGCGCACGAGGTCCTTCAGCCCGTGCCGGTCGGTATAGGTGCGCGACAGCCGCGAGGCGATCTTGGTGCAATAGACCGGCTGGGGCATCACGCCGAAAGTGTTGTAGAGCGCGGCGAGATCGAAGCGCGCGAAGTGAAATATCTTCGTGACGTTCGGGTCCGCCAGCAGCTTCTTCAGGTTCGGCGCGTCGCGATGGCCCTTCGGCACCTGGACGATGTCCGCCGAGCCGTCGCCATTCGACATCTGCACCACGCAGAGCCGGTCGCGATGCGGATTGAGCCCCATGGTCTCGGTGTCGATCGCCACCGAGTTGGTATAGCGCGAAAGATCGGGCAGGTCGCCGCGATGCAGGCGGATGGTCATGTTTTCCAAAAACCTCTCGAATCGATCGTCACCAAACTATCGCCCAATGCCGGTCCGGGCGAGCGCTCGCAGGGCATTTACATCAAATCGGGACCGGCGGGACAAAGCTCCACGTGCCAGCTTTGCTGGTTTGTCCGGCTTTTGAACTTTCCCGGTGACAGGTTGTGTACCGGCTTTTGTGCCCCCGAAACAACCCTGGCCGCAGCCGTGATATGCTGTTCCCATGTCTGGAATCCGAACGGGCTACTGGCTCAAGGGCGCTGCGCTTGCTCTCCTGGTCATTGCCGGGTCGGAGTACTTTGGCCTGGGTCCCTGGATCCCCGTGCTCTTAGTGGGCTTGTTGCCCGTCCTCTTCGTTCTGAGGTGCTGCTATGGGCACTTGAACCGATTGCCTGAAAGCGCGGTTGGGGCAGCGAGGGACGCCTCACTCGCTATCTAACCCGCCCGCGTTTCGAGGACGAGAGCCGCCGTACGAGTCAGTAACCGCTTCGGTGTCAAACCTGAGCGTTCTTCAGGATGTTGTCCCGTTGTGTGATCGCGAAAGCATAATCGGGCTTGAGCGCGATGGCCGAGTCGAAGCTGGCCAACGCTTCCTCCCGCCGGCCGAGGTGCATCAAGGCAAGTCCTCGATTGTAGTGGGATGCGGCAACATTCGGCTGAAGGCGGATCGCCAATCCAATCTGCCTTTCCGCCGATTCGAATTTGTGCTGCTGCAGGAAAACCAGGCCCAACAGATAGGAAGCTTCGAAGTGGTTCGGATTTGCCTTCAGGATCGCGCGATACGCGTTCTCCGCCTCGGCGATCTGACCCCGTTGATGAAACTGCTTGGCCGAGGAAAGAGCGGCCGGCAGCGCCCGCTGCATCTCGGCCTCAAGTTCATTCAGCAGCCGCCGCGCATCGGCGTGGCCCGGATCGACCTCCAGAATCTGACGGCAAGCCTGAGCAGCGTCGGCAAGTTTGCCATCCCACCGCAGTCCTAGAGCACGATTTGCCGCGGCGGTCTCTACCTGCCGCAGGAGAGCCTCGGCCTCGGCGTTATCAGGCGCTGCCGCAAGGACCTGCTTGCACCCTATTGCGGCGAGATAGAACCTGCGCTCGGCCAGCAACCTTCGTATCCAGGAAAGCGCGGCAGGCAAGGATCGCCGATCGAGGCGCCCGCCCAGATTGGTTCCATCTTTCGTGAGAACGCGTACTCCCTCGACCAGCCGCTCCCTGGAGCCGAAACGGTACTTGTAGGAGAAGTCCCCGGTACCGAGGTCGTAAGTTCTGAAGCCGTTCTCGATGGCCCACCGAATGCTGAAGGCATGCAAGACGAGGCCGGGCGGCGGCTTTTTCACCGAGGTATCGCGACCGACCAGGAAGCAGACAAGCGAGCGCTTTTCCCGGTCTATGAAGGCGACATGCACGCCAATGGGGACATCGCCCTGCCAGAGAACGGGGACGAAAAGCCGGCCAGCCTGAGCGCAAGGGGGAAGCATGTTCCGGCAGTTGCCGAGTATAGAGCGAGCGTACCCTGGCGCCTTGGCTTCCCACTGAGCGGTCCAGAAACGGACGAACGTATCGAGGGCGTGCTCTGTGGTCGAGGAATCGGCGACCGTGATCCGGAAGTCGTCAGCCGCGTCCGCTTTGCGCAAGAAGTTGCGCACATCCCGTCGCGTCCTGGGGCCCAGCTGGCTGTCGAGATATTCTTCCCAGCTGTCCGGGAGGTCGACGTAAATATAGACGTCGTGATCTATGTCTTCTCCGATGGACGTGAAGTGCCTATGCCTGACGATCTTCTCGGCAACGAAGCCATCCGCTGCAAATGCATCAAGAAACAGCTTTCGTCGACGCTCCGCCGCAAACAGATCATCGAGATGCAGCCGAGTCCAATTCAGCGTTTCCTGTATTCGGCTGGCAAAAGCAGGCAGTGCCTCTGCCTCGTTCTCCGGTAGGCAGAGGAATCCCGTGTACACGGCGAAATAAGAGGCGCCCATGCGAATGCTGTTGTAGAGGCCTCTCTTTTCGTCGAGCTCGGTTCGCAGGTGCAGCGGAAGAAAGGCTACGAAGGGACCCTCCTCGTCCTCCCTGGCGGCCAGCACCACCCAGGGAAAGAGAGCCCGATGCAGCCAGTTCGATATCCAGATCCAACTGAGAAAGAACTGCCCTTCAGGGTCAGCGCCATAAACGCGCTCCCAGTCGTCCTTGAGCCGCGACAGGTCTTCGCGACGCTCGATGACATCGACTTGCATGGGCGCTCTTTCCAGAGACACTCATTCCGCACGGGCCCACCATGCCGGAGAATTACGGATTTGCCCGCTTACCGCCGTATCCCGCCCGCGTGCTGTCCTGGTCCCGCCCGAGTTACCCCTTCCACTCCATCGAAAGTCCGTGAGGGTCACAAACGGCCAGCGTTTTGACCTGTCGCTCGCCCTTGAAATACCTGCTGACTTTCAGAGGGTTGAATGTTTCGGTCGGGTTGGGCTGCGCGACTTCCCCTTCCACCGTTACGCGCCAGACAGGCGCCGTCTTGCTCGCCTCAAACAATATCTCGTGGATACGCTTGTGTTGCTCGCCGGAGAGTTGATAGGCCATTACCGTGTGATACACGCACCGCACGTGACCGGACGGAATCTCTGCCAGAGCAGCGGTCAAGTTCGACACGGCGTCACCACCTCTGGCAGGCGGCGGCGGGTGCAGGGCGGCGACCTTCAGCGCACCATCCAGTTTCGCAAGTCGATCGAGTCGCTCCGGCCAAACAAGTGCCTTGAGCCAACGCCGCTCGTTCGGATCGCTGACATCGGTTGGATAGAGTTCGAGGCCAATTCGCGATCCAACGGCAGGCGGCCGCTCTCCCAATTGGGGAGCGCCCGCTCCCTCCAGGACGCAGGAGAGGAGAAAGGGTGCGTCGGTCCACCGCTCGAGCTTGGCGGCACCCTGCGCGTCCGTGTATCGATAGCCGTAACGGTCGAAATTCAAATTGAGGCCGGCGCTGGATCCGATCTCCACGATACCAAGCGGGGCGCCGGTTCCCCGCGCGAGGAAGTCGAATGCCGGTAGCAGCAGTGCGCTGCGGCCAACCTCGTTGGTGTTGGTGGCACGCCGCGAGATTATGTTCACGATTTCCGCTTCGTGGGCGATGCAGAAAGCGGCGAACAGCCCAAACGCCCGATCGTCAACCGGGCGCGTGCCACCAAGGCTCGGATAGTAGTCCTTGAGGGGATCATCGATATCGCCAAGCAGGAGATATTGTACCGCGCCGAAAAGGAGATTGGCCGACGGTTGACCTCTCCTGCGCCGCGCCGTCAGGCTCTGAAGCGCCGGACTGTCCGCGATCCCAAGCGACAGCTTTTCATAGAGAGGCGATCCGCCTCGACGCGACTCGTTGGCAAAGAAGCGGTAATAATGAGCGGTTGTCTCAAAGACCACCACGGTACGCCCCCGCAAACAACGCAAACAACAGATGTCTTGGCAGTGGCTCGCAATCTCGTTTTTTTAGAGCTTGCGGCCTGTTCGGTCAAGGAAGCAGGCGCGGTGGGCTCTTTCAGAGGCGAATTTGCCCCCCGACCGACAGACGAAGTGAAGCCATGGATCAAGCCTCAGGACACACCATGACCGAGGGCGTGCTGCGCGACGAAAACCGCGACCGCACAGTGCCTTACCGGCTTTATGCCCCTGCTTCTGTCGAGGGAACCTACCCGGTGATCGTCGTCTCGCACGGCGTCGGCGGATCGCGCGAGTCGATGCCCTACCTTGGGCGGCGCCTGGCCGAAAGCGGGTACGTGGCGCTGCACTTGCAGCATCCGGGCACAGACAGCTCAGTCTGGCAAAGCGCGACTTCTCTCCCCGAGGTTTACCGCTCGCTTCGCCAAGCCATGTGGAATGCCGAAGCAGCGCGGCTACGGGCGCAAGATGTACCTTTCGCGCTGGACGAGATCGCACGCATGAATCGTGAAGGCCCACTGGCCGGGCACCTCGATCTGGTCCGGATCGGAATGGCCGGGCACTCTTATGGCGGCGTTTCAACGATGGTTGCCGCAGGTCAAAGGATGGGACCGGGCGGACGATGGTCGTTCAGGGAGCCCAGAATCAAGGCGGGCTTGGTGATGAGCCCGAACGTGCCCATTCAAGGCGGCGACCTGGCGGCGCTTTATCGCGATATCGAGATCCCGCTTTTTCACATCACCGGTACGGCGGACGGCAACGCCGTCCCCGGCAACAAGGAGTTCGATCCCATACAAAGAACCGTTCCGTACGAAACCCTGGCGATCCCGCATCAATACCTGCTGGTGCTTGACGGCGCCGGCCACAACGCATTCTCGGGCCTGGCGCACGGACCGCACGCACATGGTCCGGAACGGCTCACCCGTTACACGCGCATAGTGGAGGAGGGAGCCGTGTTGTTCTTCGATGCTTATCTGAAGGGCGAGAAGGAGGCCCTGGCAGGCCTGCGCGGAGAGTTTCGGTCCAAGCTGGAGTCAGCTGACCGATTTGAGTGGAAGTAGCACCCGGTAAAGGGTGCGGCCCGCGCTTTATACCTACGCCGGACCGGCGGCCTGTCGTTCCGTCCGCGGACCTGAAGGCCGAATATGCGGATATCACGCCGCAGTAACCGCCGTGTCACTTCAGCGGAGGATGGCGCGCGGCACCTAACGGTGCTAGCCTATTTTCAATGGAGAGGGGGCAATTGGCAGCAATGGCTGTTACCCCAGCCTGATGCCCCCGGGAAGATCCCTTCGCTTTTTAAAAGCGGAACCAGGGGGCCGAAATGCAGATCTCGAATTACCTGCTGAGCCCTAGTCGGGAAGAACGGGCCGAAACGCATGTTCTGTTTCTCGCGAAACATGCGCTCGATTCGAGCCCGGAACGCAGGGCGAAATATGGTTATCACGTCGTCTATCATGCCTTGCTGCTCAAGGCTCTCCGTGACCTTGGTTTCAGGGTTACGCCTGCGGCTGAGCACAAGGTGCTGTTTGGACCGCTCGGCTTCGATTTCCTCTACGCGATCCATTCTCACGCGATATTCGACGGGCACGAACTCCTCGCGCCCGCGATTGCGGCCTATCACGGTGTCCCCTGCCTTGGATCATCGGCGACGACGCGGGCGCTGTCTGAAGACAAGGTGCTCGCCAAGCACGTGGCTGCTTCACTCGGCATCGCGGTCGCCAAACACAAGGTGATAAGCCGCTCCGACCTTCAGAACAGAGATTTCAGCCTGCCTGGCTCATGGATCGTCAAGCCGAGAGGCGGTATCGCCTCCGATGCGGTCATGAAAGTAGACAATGACGCCGATTGGCGGAACGCGCTCGCAGCGATTGCGGATCCGCGCCATGAAGGGCGCCAATTCATTGCCGAAGAGTTCGTGCCGGGCCTCAATCTGACGGTTCCGGCCGTGGAGGGCTTTCCAGTAGGCTCGTTTCCGCCCTTCGAGGAGCACGGGCGCCCGGGCGACAATGTGCTGACCAACGAGGGGAAGCGCGGTCTCGACAATACCTACAAATCTGGCCCCTATCAGGGACCCGGCGCCCAGGAGGTCCTGCAGGCGACAGCTCGGATGGCGGCGGCGATATCTCCGTTCGACTATGGGCGGTTCGATTTCCGCTATGATCCCGAAACTCGCCGGGCAGTCTTCATCGAGGTCAATATCGCCTGCAACATGGCTCCGGCGTCAACGATCTACCGTTCGGCTGCATTGCACGGGATCAAATATGAAGAGCTGGTGGGGCATGTATTGACGTACAGCCTGAGGCGGCAGAACGCCAATCGGCGCGGAATGGGTACCCCGGATCAGCGTGCAAAAGGAGTTCTAACGCACTCTCAATAGAGGTCGGGCTCGGCTGAGAAAGGTCCACGTGGTCGTGTCCCCAGTGAGGGTGTAGCTCGGTAGATCAAAGCCGTCCGCACGCGCGCCCCCAACAGCGCCGTAGCGGGCGGGCGGCTTTGCGGTGGTCACCGATGATTCGTCGGTAAGGTTTGGGTTGCGACACCAACCTGATTCGAGGAACCACCGATGACCGACGATATGATGAACCTGCGCACGCTCGTGGAGAAGACCCCTGATGCCGATCTGTTGCGCGAGATGATCGGCTTTGCGGCCCCGCGCCTGATGGAGCTGGAAGTGGAAAGCCAGACCGGGGCAACCTATGGCGAGAAGAGCCCCGAGCGTCTGGCCCAACGCAACGGCTACCGCGACCGGACCTGGGAGACCCGCGCTGGCGCGGTCGAACTCGAGCATTGCTGAGCTCGATGCAGGCCGTGTGAAGTCCCAGTCCATCCGCTGAAGTTTGGCCGCGAGCTTGGGAGTTGCTTCTTTGAGCCGGTCGCACCTCGGGGCAAGGGCAATGGTGCCCAGGAAAGGACTCGAACCTTCACGGCCGTGAAGCCACTGGCACCTGAAGCCAGCGCGTCTACCAATTCCGCCACCTGGGCCCGGGCGGGTTACTAAGGATCGGTCGCAGGATTGTCAAATCGCAAGATGGGCTCGCCAAATCCGCTGTACAGGACCGGCATGATGGCGTATCGCGAATCCGCTAAATATCCGCCATTGCGCAACTTTTGACCGCAGGAATACCCCCATGGCATCGAACCTGGAAACGCTCGTCACGGTTTTCGGCGGATCGGGCTTCTTGGGACGGAACGTGGTCCGGGCGCTCTGCAAGCGCGACTACCGCATCCGTGTCGCGGTGCGCCGGCCGGAACTGGCATTCTACCTGCAACCGGCCGGCAAGGTCGGCCAGATCCACCCCGTGCAGGCCAATGTGCGCAATGCCGCCTCGGTCCAGGCGGCGATGCGCGGTTCCGACATCGTCGTCAACCTGACCGGCATCCTCAATCCCGCGGGCGCACAATCGTTCGAGGCGGTTCACGCCCGCGCCTCCGGGACGGTGGCCAAGGCGGCAGCCGAGATCGGCGCCCGGGTCGTGCACGTCTCGGCCATCGGTGCCGATGAGAATTCGGCCTCCGTTTACGCCCGCACCAAGGCTGCCGGCGAGAAGGCGACGCTGGAGGCCGTGCCGTCGGCCACCATCATCCGCCCCGCCGTGGTGTTCGGCCCCGAGGACCAGTTCACCAACCGCTTTGCCGCGCTGGCGCAGGTCTCGCCGGCGCTGCCCCTGATCGGCGGCGGCCTCACCCGCATGCAGCCGGTCTATGTCGGCGACGTCGCCAGCGCGATTGCGGATGCCGTCGACGGCAAGACCAAAGCGGGCGCGACCTACGAGCTGGGCGGCCCCGACGTGCTGACCATGCGCGAGATCATGCAAATGATCTGCGACATCACCGACCGCGACCGCATGCTGCTGTCGCTGCCGTTCGGCCTCGCCAAGTTGCAGGCGCTGTTCCTGCAATTCGCGCCGGGCGCGCTGAAGCTGACGCCCGACCAGGTCGAACTGCTGAAGACCGACAAGGTGGTGTCGGATGCGGCGAAGGCCGCTGGCCTCACCTTGCAGGGCCTCGGCATCGCGCCGGAGCCGATGGCCGCCATCGCCCCGCAATATCTCTGGCGCTTCCGCCCCATGGGTCAGTTCCAGCGCAAGGACGCGTGAGCGGGCCTACCGACGCTCTCTCAGCTCGTCATGCCCGGGCTTGTCCCGGGCATCCACGTCTTCCTACCTGCGGTGACAAAGACGTGGATGGCCGGGTCAAGCCCGGCCATGACGACGGATGTGTCGTGATGCCGAACGCCTCACATCCCCACCGCCAGCGCGATCAGGCCTACCGTGCCGACGATGACGCGCCACCAGGCGAACAGGACGAAGCCGTGGCGCTGCACGTAGGTGAGGAACGTCTTCACCACGATCATCGCCGTGATGAACGACACCACGAAGCCGATGGCGACGATGCCGAGATTGCCCGTCGTCATCTCGCCGTGGCTCTTGTAGAAGTCGTAGGCGAAGGCACCGATCATGGTCGGGATGGCGAGGAAGAAGGAGAATTCCGCGGCCGAGCGCTTGTCGGCGCCGAGCAGCATCGCCGCCACGATCGAGGCGCCCGAGCGCGATACTCCGGGGATCATCGCGACGCACTGCGCGATACCGATCCACAGATACATCGGCAGCGGAAAAAGCGTGGCATCGTACTCGACGGGCTTGAGATCCAGCTGGTCGACCCAGAGCAGGATGGCGCCGCCGACGATCAGCGTGAAGCAGATGACCCACGGATTGAACAGATAGCCCTTGATGAACTTGCCCGCGAGCAGCCCGACAATCACCGCCGGCAGGAACGCGATCAGCACGCCGATCACGAAACGCCGCGCGTCGGGATCGCTGAACATGTTGACCGCAACGTTCCAGAGCTTGACGAAATAAAGCGCGACGATGGCGAGGATCGCGCCGAGCTGGATCAGGATCGTGAAACTGTTCCAGAACTCGCCTTCGCCGAGATCGAAGAATCGTTCTGCCAGCAGCATGTGGCCGGTCGAGGACACCGGCAGGAACTCGGTGACCCCTTCGATGATGCCGAGAATGATTGCCCTGATCGTATCAGACATCATGCCGAGGCCTGCTTTCGTGTTATGATCGGTGACCGCCGTGGGGCGAAAAGCCGTGTCCTTCTGGCCTATTCGCATCCCAGCCGCAATCGCAAAAAGGCGTAAAATCACCGGTTGCCTCAAACGTGTGCTCAGGTACCCTCCCGGCCTGCGGCGATTGAGGAATTGTTAAATCGCTTCCGTCTAGTCAAATCACTTCCGTCGAGACCCGGAACCTCATTGCAAGAGCTGCATGTTCACGCTGTTTCATCATGCCTTCTGTCCGCATTCGCGCTTCGTCCGGCTGATCCTCGGCGAATATGGGTTCGACGTGCGGCTGGTCGAGGAGCGGGTATGGGAACGGCGCGAGGCCTTTCTGGCGCTCAATCCCGCGGCCGCCACGCCGGTGCTGTTCGCCGAAGGCATGCCTGCCGTTCCGGGCGCCGGCATCATCGCCGAATTCATCGACGAGGCCTACGGCGCCGAGATGGATCAAAAGCGGCTGATGCCCGTTGCCATGGGCGAGCGCATCGAGGTGCGGCGGCTGATGGCCTGGTTCAATGACAAGTTCTTCGAGGAGGCTTCCGGCCCGCTGGTCACCGAGCGCATCTACAAGCGCTTCATGAGCGGGCAGGACGGCGGCGGCGCGCCGGCTGCGGAAGCGATCCGCGCAGCCAAGGCCAACGTGCGCTATCATCTGGCCTATATCGGCTGGCTGGCGCGGACGCGAAACTATCTCGCCGGCGACCGGCCGACCTACGCGGATCTCGCCGCCGCGGCGCATCTGTCGGCGATCGACTATCTGGGCGACGTGCCATGGTCGGAGGACGACGCGGCAAAGGCGTGGTACGCGCGGGTGAAGTCCCGCCCGTCGTTCCGTCCGCTGCTCAGCGAGTGGCTGGCGGGCGTGCCGGCCTCGCGCACCTATGTGGACCTCGACTTCTGAGCACGACCGCAAAACTCGCGCCCGCCGAAATCAAGACTGCGCTCGCGCGCGAGGCCGCCGCGCTCGGCTTCGACTGCATCGGCGTGACCGGTCCGGACTCGGTCGGCGAAGCCGGGCTGCGCTTCCGCGAATTCCTCGAGGCCGGCGGCCATGGCGACATGGACTGGCTCGCCGCCAATCCGGAACGGCGCATGCACCCGCGTGCATTGTGGCCGGGCGTGCGCTCCATCGTCATGCTCGGCTTCAACTATGGGCCGGATGAAGATCCGCTGCTCGCCTTGCAGAAGCGCACGCGCGGCACGATCTCGGCCTATGCGCAGGGCGACGATTATCACGACGTCATCAAGAAGCGGCTGAAGACGCTGGCGCGCTGGCTCGCGACGACCACCGGCGACGACGTCAAGGTGTTCATCGACACCGCCGCCGTGACGGAGAAGCCGCTCGCGCAAGCGGCCGGCCTCGGCTGGCAGGGCAAGCACACCAATCTCGTCTCGCGCGAGTTCGGCTCGTGGTTGTTCCTGGGCGCGATCTTCAGCGCATCCGACCTGCCGCGCGACGAGCCCGATGTCGATCATTGCGGCTCCTGCACCGCGTGTCAGGAAATCTGCCCGACCGCGGCTTTCCCCGCGCCCTACAAGCTCGATGCGCGGCGCTGCATCTCGTATCTGACCATCGAGAACAAGGGCCCGATCCCGCACGAATTCCGCAAAGCGATGGGCAACCGCATCTATGGCTGCGACGATTGCCTCGCGGTGTGCCCCTGGAACAAGTTCGCGCAGGTCGGCCGCGAGGCAAAGCTTGCAGCACGCGCGGAATTGCGCGAGCCGCAACTCGCCGAGCTCGCCCGCCTCGATGATCCTGCCTTTCGCGCTCTGTTTTCGAAGTCGCCGGTCAAGCGCATCGGCCGTGACCGCTTCATCCGCAACGTGCTGATCGCGATCGGCAACTCCGGCAATGCGGCGCTGGCCGCGGAAGCGGCGCGATTGCTTGGCGACGCGAGTCCGTTGGTGCGGGGTGCCGCGGTGTGGGCGCTGGGCCAATTGATGACGGCGGAAGAATTCAGTGCATCGGCAAGAAATGCGCTCGGCAACGAAACGAACGAAGATGTTCAAGCCGAATGGCGCAATGCTTCGCAGTGCAAGCCGACGACGAGCGTACCGCCGTCGTAAGTCACACCGCCGTCATTGCGAGCCAACGGGTCGCGCGAATGCGCGCCCGATGACAGGCTCCGCGAAGCAACCCAGCTTCCTTCGCCGCAACAAGAAAGCTGGATTGCTTCCGCCTTCGCTCCTCGCAATGACGGGAGGTGCGATTCAGGCCAGATGCCGCCGCATCTCGGGCCGCGCCTTCAGCGCCGCGCCCTGCTTGGCGAAAATCTTCGCAATCCGCTCCGGCGCGAAGTTCATGTCGACGAACGCGGGCGCCGTGTTGGCGACCTCGTGATACTCCAGGATATTCCCATCGCGCAGCTTCATCATCGCCACGCCCTCGAACATCACCCGCGCGCCCTTGGCTTCCGGCAGCGTCGAGCGGTAGCTGAAGGTGTAATGCGCATAGAGCGTCTTGCCGTCGCTGACCGGCGAATGCATGTCCCAGCGGAAGTCGGTCGCGGTGCGATAGAAGACGTCGTCGATCATCTCGGCGATTTTCGACCGTCCCTTGAACGCGCCGTAGAACACGTCGTGATAGACGCCATCCTCGGCAAAGAGCTCGGCAAACGCCTTGCCATTGTGCCTTTCGACAGCGTCGCAAAAGGCGCACAGCAATTGTTCCGTGTTCATCGGCGTCTCCCCGATTTTTTCTTGTCATGCCCCGCGCAGGCGGGGCATCCAGTATTCCAGAGCCGGTGCGATAAATCGATAGGCCGCGGCGTACTGGATCGCCCGGTCAAACCAGGTCAAACCGGGCGATGACAATCGGGAGTGTGCAGCGTCAGCCGATCTCGGCCACGGCGGCCATGATGCGCGCGATGTCCTGCGGGCGGGACAGGCGATGGTCGCCGTCCTGGATCATGGTGAGCACGACGTCTTCGCTTGGCAGCCGCTGCGCCAGCGCAAACGCGTGCTGCCAGGGGACGTCCGGATCCTGCGCGCCCTGCAGGATGCGAACGGGACATCCGACCTCGATGGCGCTGCCGAGCAGAAGATGATTGCGCCCTTCCTCGATCAGCGCGCGGGTGATCGGATAGGGATCGCCATATTGCGAGGGCCGGTGCCAGACGCCCCTGGTCATGATCTCTTCGCGCACATCGGCCGGGAAGCCCTTCCACATCAGCGCTTCCGTGAAATCCGGCGCCGGCGCGATCAGCACGAGGCCGGCGAGCGAGGCGCTCGCGATACCGCGCCTGCGAATCTCCCGCGCCAGCAAGAGCGCTATCCAGCCGCCCATCGACGAGCCGA
Source organism: Bradyrhizobium sp. (assembly GCF_052389815.1). Taxonomy (GTDB): domain Bacteria; phylum Pseudomonadota; class Alphaproteobacteria; order Rhizobiales; family Xanthobacteraceae; genus Bradyrhizobium. Next base: position 67,912 of record NZ_JBQTHN010000006.1, read on the forward strand.
TCACCACCTGCGGTCCGGAACAATATTGCTCGAACACGGCAACGGCCTCTTCCAGCCAGCGGCCGATGGTCCCCTCGGCAAAAGTGCCGCCCGATTCGCCGTGACCGGAATAGTCGAAGCGCACGCAGGCGCGGCCGTGCTCCGCGGCCCAGGCATCCAGCGCCAGCGCCTTGGTGCCGCGCATGTCGGAATTGAACCCGCCAAGCCAGAACAGTCCAGGTGGCTTTCCATTGCGCGCGCGCACCGCGATCCGGCGATGGGTGGCGCCCTCGCCGACATCGAGGAAGGCGGGTTCCCGCGCGGTGGTGTCGGGCTCGGCAATGGCTTGGTTCATGGGCCTGTCACTCGCAATCGACGCCCCTTTTCCGCTGATGGGGATGATCCGTCAACGATACCTGCGCAAAGGCGCTTGCGGAGGAAGGGGCGGTTCTCTATCTGCCGTGCGTGGGCAAAATGCCGCGCGTTCGGCGGTTTTAGCCCGCGAGCGGTACGAGTTCGCTTGCCCGTAGCCTCTTCTTGCTTCAAAGTAACGGCTTCCCTTTCACAACCTCGGAGAACTACCCATTCGCCGTCCCAATAGAGCCCCGCCCCAAGTCGCCAAAGACGGGCCGCGCATCAATGATGACATCCGCAATGCACAGATCCAGCTGATCGACGCCGACGGCGCCAACAAGGGCACCGTCGAAACAGTGACGGCCATCCGGATGGCCGTGGAAGCGGGCATGGATCTCGTCGAGATTTCGCCGAACAACAATCCCCCCGTCTGCAAGATCATGGACTACGGGAAGTACAAATATTCGGCGCAGAAGAAAGCCGCGGAAGCCCGCAAGAAACAAAAGGTCGTGGAGATCAAGGAGATCAAGCTGCGGCCGATGATCGACGATCACGACTACGACGTGAAGATGCGCGCGATGCAGCGCTTCTTCGAGGAAGGCGACAAGGTGAAGATCACCCTGCGCTACCGTGGCCGTGAAATGGCGCACCAGGAGATCGGCACTAAACTGCTCGACAAGGTGAAGGCCGACGTCGCCGAGATCGCCAAGGTCGAGCAGGACGCGAAGTTCGAGGGCCGCCAGGTCGTGATGGTGCTGGCGCCGCGCTGATTCGGCCGCGCCGACAGCTTCGAATGCAAACGGCCCGCCGGGCGATCCGGCGGGCCGTTTGATTTCGGTGCCTGATTTCCTGTCGTTTCGCGCTTCAACTCCGTGTCGCCTGCCACGTCCCGCTGCAGCGATCGCCGGTGATGATGCCGCTCCAGCGGCCGGAACCGGAATTGCCGACCAGCCGCCCGCCGCCCGAGGCGCGGGAGGCGCCGACCGATACCGCCACGGCAACGCTGCCGGAGCGGGTGACGGAGCCGGAGACGCGGCCGCCGCCGGCCGAGGCCACCCGGCTTCCAATCACCAGGAAGGGCACGCTGTAGCCTGAGGAGCAATTGCCGCGCGTGGTGGCAAACACCGTGGTCCAGGTGCCGTCATAACGGCCGGCGGCCTGGGCCGGCGCGGCGTCGGCGACGGTGAGCGCCGCCAGTGCGGCGACGGCGAGCAGCGATTCGAAGGCGCGAACGCGCGGAAAAGCGGTGAAATATCGAGAAATCATGGGAAATGCGGTCATTTGCTTCCTGCCCTTGCGAACTTGTCATGTGATGATGACAGCCCTTCGTCCGGCCAGACCCATCCGCGGTTCATCGTTGCAAAATGGCTTTTCGTCTGCCATAAGCCCGACCTTCATCGCCCGGCTGATCAAGGGCTGCCGTGGCGATGTCCGTGCAAGGTTGCCTGTTTGGCAAAACCTTAGCACTTTCAACGCTCTAACGAGCATTTCAGCCGGCCTTGCCCCTTCGCGGGCGCATTTGTGCTGGCGCAACAGGAGAGCCAAATGCCCAAGCTGAAGACCAAGTCCGGCGCTAAAAAGCGCTTCAAGGTGACTGCCACCGGCAAAGTCATGCATGCCCAGCGCGGCAAGCGCCACGGCATGATCAAGCGGACCAAGAAGCAGATTCGTCAGCTGCGCGGCACCCGCGTGCTGTTCAAGACCGACGGCGACAACGTCAAGAAGTATTTCCTGCCGAACGCCTGATCGCTTCCCGCTTAGCCGGGCCGCGTGCGCGCGGCCAACCGTCATCTCTGAAGTAAGGATTTTTGTCATGTCTCGCGTCAAACGCGGTGTGACCTCTCACGCCAAGCACAAGAAAGTCTACAAGGCCGCCAAGGGCTATTACGGCCGCCGCAAGAACACGATCCGCGCCGCCAAGCAGGCGGTGGAGAAGGCCGGCCAGTACGCCTTCCGCGACCGCAAGCGCAAGAAGCGCACCTTCCGCGCGCTCTGGATCCAGCGCCTCAACGCCGCGGTGCGCCCGTTCGGCATGACCTACAGCCGGTTTATCGACGGCCTGTCGAAGTCGGGCATCGTGGTCGACCGCAAGGTTCTGTCCGATCTCGCCATCAACGAGCCGGCGGCGTTCCAGGCGATCGCCGAGAAGGCGAAGGCGGCGCTGGCGGCCTGATCCGTCCCGCTCGGGATCTCGCGGCCTTCGCATTTCACGCAATGACGCCGGGCGGCCTCCGCCCGGGAGGACGCGGTGAACCAGCAATGGACGTCGTGCCGGCTGGCCTGCTTCCTCGGCAGGTCGCGCCGAACGCGGAATTCACTCCCGTGGGCCTCGTGACCACGGCAGCGGCCTCCTTCCGGAAGGGACTGAACCGTGTCCGACCTCGCAACGCTTGAAAAAACCATCCTCGAGCAGATCGCCGCCGCAGGCGACGAGGCGGCGCTGGAAGCCGTCCGCGTCGCTTCGCTCGGCAAGAAGGGCTCGATCTCCGCGCTGCTCGCCACCCTCGGCAAGATGTCGCCCGACGAGCGCAAGACGCAGGGTGCCGCGATCAACCTCGCCAAGGACAAGGTGACCGAGGCGCTCGCCGCACGGCGCGATGTCCTGAAATCGGCGGCGCTCGAGGCACGGCTGGCTTCGGAGACCATCGACGTCACGCTGCCGCTGCGCGATGCGCCGGCGGAGACCGGCCGCATCCATCCGCTGAGCCAGGTCTGGGACGAGCTGACGACTATCTTCGCCGACATGGGATTTTCCGTCGCCGAAGGCCCCGACATCGAGACCGACGACTACAACTTCACCAAGCTGAATTTCCCGGAAGGCCATCCGGCGCGGGAGATGCACGACACCTTCTTCTTCAATCCGAAGGATGATGGTTCGCGCATGCTGCTGCGCACCCACACCTCGCCGGTGCAGGTGCGCACCATGCTGAGCCAGCAGCCGCCGATCCGAGTGATCTGCCCGGGGCGCACCTACCGCATCGACTCGGATGCGACCCACACGCCGCAGTTCCACCAGGTCGAAGGCCTCGTCATCGACAAGGAATCGCATCTCGGCCACCTCAAATGGATCCTGCACGAGTTCTGCAAGGCGTTCTTCGAGGTCGACCACATCAACATGCGCTTCCGCCCCTCGTTCTTTCCCTTCACCGAGCCGTCGCTGGAAGTCGACATCCAGTGCCGGCGCGACAAGGGCGAGATCCGCTTTGGCGAAGGCGAGGATTGGCTGGAAATCCTCGGCTGCGGCATGGTGCATCCCAACGTGCTGCGCGCCTGCGGCATCGATCCCGACGTCTATCAGGGCTTTGCCTGGGGCATGGGCATCGACCGCATCGCGATGCTGAAGTACGGCATGAGCGACCTGCGCCAGCTGTTCGACAGCGACGTGCGCTGGCTGTCGCATTACGGCTTCAGGCCGCACGACGTGCCGACGCTTGCAGGAGGCCTCAGCTCGTGAACATGAGCGCCGTCCCGGAGAAGTATCAGAGCCTGCGGTCGTTCGCGTTCGGCGACGGGCCTGCGCTGGCCGACGAGCTGCTCGATCTCGTCATCCGGGGCGTCAAGACCGCTACTTGCAGCACCGAGGACGAGCCGAACACATCGACCCCCGGCGAGCGCTGGATCGTGCTCGACGGACGCGGCGAACCGCGTTGCGTGATCGAATCGACCGAGGTGACCTATCGCCGCTTCGGCGAGGTCGATGCCGCCTTTGCCTACGAAGAAGGCGAAGGCGACCGCAGCCTCGACTACTGGCGCGATGCGCACCGCAATTATTTCGGCCGGCAGGGCAAGTTTCGCGACGACATGATGCTGATGTGCGAACGCTTCCGCCTGGTCGAGGTCTTCTAGGAATTACGCCATGAAATTCACGCTCTCCTGGCTGAAGGAACATCTCGACACCGACGAGCCGCTGGACAAGCTCGCCGACAAGCTCACCATGATCGGCCTCGAGGTCGAGAGCATCGAGGACAAGGCGAAGGCATTGGCGCCGTTCACGATCGCGCGCGTCGTCACCGCCGAGCAGCATCCGAATGCCGACCGGCTGCGCGTCTGCACCGTCGATACCGGCGACGGCGGCGCGCCGGTACAGGTGGTGTGCGGCGCGCCGAATGCGCGCGCAGGCCTGATCAGCGTATTCTCGCCGCCCGGAACGTATATTCCCGGCAAGAACATCACGCTCGGCGTCGGCACCATCCGCGGCGTCGAGAGCCGCGGCATGCTGTGCTCGGCGGCCGAGCTGCAGATTTCCGACGACCATGACGGCATCATGGAGCTGCCGGCGGACGCGCCGGTCGGCAAGGGCTATGCCGAATGGGCCGGCCTCGGCGATCCCGTGATCGAGATCAATTTGACGCCGAACCGGCAGGACTGCACCGGCGTGCATGGCATCGCGCGCGACCTGTTCGCCGCCGACATGGGCAAGTTCATCGATCCCGCGATCAAGCCGGTCAAGGGAGAATTCCCCTGCCCTGTGCAGGTGACGGTCGAGGACGCGACACTCTGCCCGGGTTTCGCGCTGCGGCTGGTGCGCGGCGTCAGGAACGGCGCCTCGCCGGATTGGCTGCAGAAGCGCCTCACCTCGATCGGCCTTCGGCCCATCAACGCGCTGGTCGATATCACCAACTACATGACCTACGACCGCGCGCGTCCGCTGCACGTGTTCGACGCGAGGAAGGTGACGGGGAATCTCACCGTGCGCCGCGCGCGCGAGGGCGAGAGCCTGCTGGCGCTCGACGGCCGCACCTATGATCTCGATCCTTCGATCTGCGTCATCGCCGACGCGCATGGCGTCGAGTCGCTGGCCGGCATCATGGGCGGCGAAACCTCGGGCTGCGACGAGAACACCACCGACGTGCTGATCGAATCGGCGCTGTGGAACGAGATCAACATCGCCCAGACCGGCCGCAAGCTCGGCATCAACTCCGACGCGCGCTACCGCTTCGAGCGCGGCGTCGATCCCGCCTTCATGGTGCCCGGGCTCGAGCTGGCTACGCAGCTGGTGCTCGACATGTGCGGCGGCACGCCGTCGGACACTGTCGTGGTCGGCAACCGCTTCGGCGAGGATCGCCTGATCGATTTCCCGGTCAGCGAGGTCAAGCGCCTCGCCGGCCTCGATGTCCCGGTCGCCGAGATGAAGCGCATCCTCGCGCGGCTCGGTTTCATGGTGGCCGGCAGCGGACCGGTGGTGAAAGTCGCCGTGCCCTCCTGGCGCACCGACGCACATGGCAAGGCGGACATCGTCGAGGAAGTGGTACGCATCTTCGGAGTCGACAAGGTACCGGAGACGCCGTTCGGCCGCGGCGAGGAGCCGCGCAAGTCGGTGCTGACGTCGATGCAGCAGCGCACCGCCCGCAGCAAGCGCGCATTGGCGGCGCGCGGCATGGTCGAGGCGGTGACATGGTCCTTCATCTCGAAACCTGCCGCTGAACTGTTCGGCGGCGGTCAGGCCGAGCTTGCGCTCGCCAATCCGATCGCCTCCGATCTCTCCGACATGCGGCCGAGCCTGCTGCCCGGCCTGATCGCGGCCTCGCAGGCCAATATCAATCGCGGCTGCTCCGACGTCGCGCTGTTCGAGGTCGGCCAAGTCTTCAAGGGCGACAGGCCGGAAAACCAGCTGATGGCGGCCTCCGGCGTGCGCCACGGTTTCGCGTCGTCCGCGGGACTGGGGCGTCACTGGGCGGGCTCCGCCGCGGCCGATGCGCTCGATGCCAAGGCCGATGCGTTCGCCGTGCTGGCGGCTGCCGGCGCGCCGATGCAGGCGCTGCAGATCGTGTCGGGCGGGCCGAAATGGCTGCACCCCGGCCGCTCCGGCACCATCCAGATCGGCCCGCAGAACGTGCTCGGCTATTTCGGCGAGATGCATCCCCGCGCGCTGGAGGCACTCGGCGCCGACGGCCCGCTGATGGCATTCGAGGTGATCCTCGATCGCATCCCCGAGGCCAAGCAGAAGGCGACGCGCGCCAAGCCGGTACTGGAACTCTCTGCGTTCCAGCCGGTGTCGCGCGACTTCGCCTTCATCGTCGACCGCAAGATCAAGGCCGGCGATCTCGTGCGCGCGGCGCAAGGCGTCGACAAGAAGTTGATCACTGATGTAACCGTGTTCGACCTCTATGAGGGCAAGGGCATCGATCCCGACAAGAAGTCGCTGGCGATCGCCGTGACCATCCAGCCGCGCGAGAAAACGATGACCGATCAGGAGATCGACGCGGTGGCGGCCAGGATCGTGGCCGAAGTCACCAGGAAGACCGGCGGCACGTTGCGCGCATGATCCCGACCCGGAGGGCCGCGTTAGCGCAAAGTGTGGAGCGGTATTCGGTTAGATCATGCGCAAGAAGTAGCGCATGAGCTTGTCGGGCCTCATCCCGGCCGACCTCACGACGTCAGCGGCGATCGCAATCTGCGCGATCGCCTTCGTCTCCGGCACGGCGCGCGGTGTCTCCGGCTTCGGTTCCGCGCTGATCTTCATGCCGCTCGCGAGCAGCATGGCCGCGCCAAAGCTCGTCGCCGCACTCCTGCTGATCATCGATTTCGTGGCGGCACTGCCGCTCTTGCCCAACGCCTGGAAGCAAGCCGACCGCAAGGCCACCGCCGTGATGGTCGCCGGCGCGCTGATCGGTGTACCCATCGGCACTTATTTCCTCACCCGGCTCGAGCCGGTCACGACACGCTGGATCATCTCCGGCTTCGTTGCCGCCCTGCTCGTGCTGCTGCTTTCCGGTTGGCGTTACCGCGGCAAGGAGCACGCCTCGATCTCCGTCGGCGTCGGCGGGCTCGCCGGCTTTTGCAGTGGCCTCGCGCAGACCGGCGGCCCGCCCATCGTCGGCTACTGGCTGGGCCGGCCGATCGCTTCGGTGATCGCGCGCGCCAACATCGTGCTGTTCTTCGGGGCTTCCGATTTCTTCTCCGCGGTGGCCTATGCCGTGAGCGGACTGATCAACGCAGACGCGATCAAGTTTTCCCTGCTTGTCGGGCCGGTCTATGCGGTCGGCGTCTGGTTCGGCGCTTCGCTGTTCGGCCGGGCCAGCGAGGCCGTGTTCCGCGCGATCTGCTACGCCCTGATCGCGGCCGCCGTCGTCATCGGGCTGCCTGCGCTCGACGGCGTTTTGCGCCCGTCGTGAGCGCGAGATCGCAATAGGCATAGCCGTCGCGGACGACACGCTCTCCGGTCTCGACCGGCAGCCTTCGCGTGAACATCGGGCCGGCCACGACGCAGGTGTGGAATTCACCGTTCTCGCCGCAGGGATCGATGCCGTCAGGCAGGTCGGCAAGCAGCTGCGCATCGAACCTGCGGCCGGCGAACTCCGCCGGCAGCTTCATCAGGTCGACGGTCGCAAGGTAGGCCTCCAGCCCGCTTGCGATCATCGCCTGCGCCAACGCCGGCGTCGGGCGATCCCACAGCGGGAAGATCGGCGTGATGCCGGTGCCTGCCAGTTTCTGCTCGCGGTAGGCGCGAATGTCGGCGAGGAACAAATCGCCAAAGATCATGTGGGTGACGCCTTCGCGCACCGCGCTTGCCACCGCCTCACCCATTCGCGCTTCGTAGACTTCGTTTGGACAGGGGTAGGGAATCGGCACGATGCGTTGCGGCAAACTCGCCGCTTCGCACTGCGCATGCAGGATTTCCCGGCGTACGCCGTGGATCGAGACCCGCTCGAACGTTTCCGTCACGGTAGTGAGTGCGCCGATCACGTCGAACTCGCCGGCGCGGCGCACTTCATGAAGCGCGAACGCGCTGTCCTTGCCGCTGGACCAGGAGATCAGCGCCCTGGGTTTGCCTTTGGGCTGTTGCATCAGTTGACCGCCGTCCCCGGCAATCCGGCACGCGGCAAGTCGCCCGACTTCCGCCGCTTCACGGGCGGCGCCTGCTTTGCAGGCTCGTTGCGCAGGGCGCCGATCCGGCGCAGTGCAGCCTCGGCGGCGCGCTCGCCGCTCTCCCAGGCGCCGTCCACCGTGCCCCACAGCGTTTCGTGCGTGGCCTCGCCTGCAAAATACATGCAGCCGACCGGCTCGCCGAGAAGCTTGCGTGAGGATTGCGCGCCCGGCGGCGCCACCGACATCGCGCCCTGCACGTGGGGAGACGCGTTCCAGCGGGTTGCGCCCGACCTGGTCACGGCCTTGGCGACGTCGCTGCCGAACATCCTGGTCAGCCACTCGATCGCGAACGCGACCATGGCGGCCTCGCCTTGCGCCGAGAGATCGCGGCCAAAGGAGCCGCCGACATCGATCGAGCACAGCGAGCTGCCGCCCATATTGGCGTAGAGAAGCGCCGTGCGCGTCGAGTTGCTCTGTTCGATCAGAATATCGTCGCGCGCCAGTCCAAGCGGATTGCCCTGCATCTGCAGCGCGATGTGGTCGTAGCTGCCGAGCCCGAGCTTCGCGGCCGCATCGAGCGTGCGCTTCGGCAGGTCGGGCGCGAACTTGATGTTGCCGCCGGCGAGCACATTGCTCGACACCGTGATGATGGCGGCGCGCGCCGTGAGCCGGCCGGCCGGCGTCTGCACGACGGCATCGCGGTTGCCCCATTCGATGCGGCTGGCGGGCGTCGACAGCGCCAGCGGCAGCTGCTCGGCGAGTCTTGCGATCAGCGTTCCCAATCCCTGCCGGCAGGCGATCGCCGAGTTGCGATCCTGCGCGCGGATCTTGTCGACGACGGAAATATCCTTGAGATCCTTGCCGGCGAAACCCGCCCCCAACACGAACTCGGCCGTGCCGGCCCAGTCGCCGAGCTCCTTCGGCATCACGGATGCGCAGGAAACGTCGAACCTGCGCGAGGCTTCATCGATGGCGCGGTTGGCCTTGACCAGCGCGGCCAGGAATTCCTCCGTCTCGCCCGCCCGCGCATTGCGGCGGCCGATGCGGATCTTCTGCCCCGAAGGGGCCGGCATGATCTCGAGCCCGGCGGCGCGGCCGAGCCGGATCATCGGATTGGTCTCGGGATTATGGATCCAGCGGGCGCCGCGGTCGAACGGCTCGCCGAAGGTCGAGCTATCCGTGATGCAGCGGCCGCCGGGCTGGTTCGCAGCCTCCAGCACGATCGCCTTGCGGCCCGCCGCAGCAATTCGCCGCGCTGCAGCGATGCCGGCTGCGCCGGCACCGATCACGACAATGTCCGCTTCCCGCGGCAGGGGCGCGCCCCGGGCCGGCCAGCCGAACGCCGGAGCCATAGCCAGGGCCGCGGACGCCGACAGGAAATCGCGGCGCGTCATTGTCATGTCATGGTTTCCGGGCGCTTGATACGGCTGAGAACATGTTGCGAACTTTGCCGCATTCGTACGGAAGCGGCAACACTCATGGTGAATCAATCATGATTGAACGCCGCAGATGATGAACTGAATTGCAACGGCTTTCGACCATGATATGGAATGAAAAAAGCGGTTCCAAAGCCGCTTGTGGGGAAGTTTATGGGCGTAATGCTCGATACCGTCGGTCAGTGGATCGCGAGCTACCTGCAAAAGGAAGTTCCGGGATACGAGCCGTTTACGCCGAGCGACCCGGAGCATCTTCGCGGCGTCATCCAGGCGGGCGACGTGCTGTTGGTGGAAGGCAACAACCGGATTTCCGGCATCATCAAATATCTGACCCAGTCGACCTGGTCGCATGCCGCGCTTTACGTGGGCCCCGTTGACGGCGCTTTCGAGCCGGACGGCGAACAGCATGTGCTGATCGAGGCAAATATCGGCGAGGGCGTCACCTCCGCTCCACTGTCGAAGTATTTTTCATACCACACCCGCATGTGCCGCCCGGTCGGCCTGTCCTATGAGGACCGCCACACGGTTTGCCGCTATGCCATCAACCGGATCGGTTTTGGCTACGACACCAAGAATGTCGTCGATCTGATGCGGTTCCTGATCCCGCTGCCGGTGCCGCAGCGCTGGCGTCGGCGCATGATCGCGTTCGGGTCGGGCGATCCCACCAAGATCATCTGTTCAGCGCTGATTGCGCAGGCGTTCGACGCCGTGCGCTATCCGATCCTGCCCAAGATCACGAAGGCAGGCTCGCGGCGCGCCCGCAAGGAAATCCTGCACATCCGCGATTCCTCGCTCTACATGCCGCGCGACTTCGACATCTCGCCCTATTTCGAAGTCGTCAAACCCACCATCGTGCAGGGGTTCGACTACACTGCGCTTCACTGGGCCGACAAGCAGAAACCGCTCGAGGAGGTAGCGGGCGAATTCGGTGTGTTTCAGGAATCGCCGCCGCTCGTTCCTGAAGAGATTGACGAAGAAGCGACGGTTTCGGCTGCGGAAGTGACCGTGGCCGCGACGGCGACCGGGGAGACCGTGGTCGAACGTGTCCGGGTCACCGAACACTTCCTCGCCGTCGAATATATTCCGGTACGCGTGCCGGAGCGCCGCTCGCGGCGGCGTTACACCGAGGCCGCGCTCGCGCCCTAGGCAAACAGCCCGCCATACCTTGACGGCAATCAAGGACCACAAGCCTTGACCTGCTATCTTCGCGCGCGCGGAGTTGCGGCTGATTATCGGCCCGAACGGCCGACAACGTCCATCAATTCCGCGATCTTCTGGCGCTGATCGGCCTTGTTGCCGCTCGCGATCGCATGCTCGACGCAATGGGCGACGTGGTCGCGCAGGATCTCCTCCTCGACCCGCCGCAGTGCGGCGCGCACCGCCGAGATCTGCGTGACGACGTCGATGCAGTAGCGGTCCTCCTCGACCATCTTCGCGAGGCCGCGGACCTGGCCCTCGATCCGGCTCAGCCGTTTTTGGCAGGAAGTCTTGATGTCGTTTCGCATACCGCCTATATACCCCTACTGGGTATAGGTTTCAAGGCCGGAGATTTCAGGATGACCGGGAACGGTGACGGCGGAGCCGGGGCGGGCTGCGGCTGCGCGGCGAAAGCGGCAGAAAAGACCAAGGCTGGATGCTGCGGCGGGCATGGCCATGCCGGCCACGATCATCATCACGACCATCGCGCCGGGACCAAGACGGGCGTGCTCGATCCCGTCTGCGGCATGACGGTCGATCCGGCAACGTCAAAGCACCGCTTTGACCATGCCGGCACGACCTATCATTTCTGCTCGGCGGGCTGCCGTACCAAATTCGCCGCCGATCCCGCCAAATATCTGGAGAAGAAATCCGCCCCGCCGGCCGACGTGCCCGAGGGCACGATCTACACCTGCCCGATGCATCCCGAGATCCGCCAGGTCGGCCCGGGAAGCTGCCCGATCTGCGGCATGGCGCTGGAGCCGGAGGTGGCAAGCCTCGATACGGGGCCCAATCCCGAACTCGCGGACATGACGCGGCGCTTCTGGATCGGCGCAGCGCTCTCGTTGCCGGCAGTCGTGCTGGAGATGGGTGGACATATCGTCGGCGGACACGGATGGGTCGATCCGACGCTTTCCAACTGGATACAGTTTGCGTTCTCGACGCCGGTCGTGCTGTGGGCGGGCTGGCCGTTCTTCGTGCGCGGCTGGCAATCGCTGCAAACCCGCAATCTCAACATGTTCACGCTGATTGCGATGGGCACCGGCGTTGCGTACCTCTACAGCGTGATCGGCACGCTGGCGCCCCAGCTGTTTCCGGCGACCTTCCGTGGCCATGGCGGTGCGGTCGCGGTGTATTTCGAGGCGGCCGCCGTGATCACGGTGCTGGTGCTGCTCGGCCAGGTGCTGGAGCTGCGCGCGCGCGAGGCCACCTCGGGCGCGATCAAGGCGCTGCTGCAGCTCGCGCCGAAGACCGCACGGCGGATCGGCGACGACGGCCAGGAGCACGAGGTGGAAATCGACAGCCTCGCCGTCGGCGACCGCTTGCGCGTGCGGCCCGGCGAGAAAGTACCGGTGGATGGCGTCATCCTGGAAGGACGTTCGTCGCTCGACGAATCGCTGGTGACAGGCGAATCCATGCCCGTCACCAAGGAACCCGGAGCGCGCGTCATTGCCGGGACCCTCAATCAATCCGGCGGATTCGTGATGCGCGCCGACAAGGTCGGCCGCGATACGCTGCTGTCGCAAATCGTGCAGATGGTGGCGGACGCACAGCGCTCGCGGGCGCCGATCCAGCGGCTTGCCGACCAGGTCTCGGGCTGGTTCGTACCGATGGTGATCGCGGTGGCCATTGCCGCCTTCGCCGCCTGGGCGTGGTTCGGGCCCGAACCGCGGATGGCGTTCGGGCTTGTGGCCGCCGTGAGCGTGCTCATCATCGCCTGCCCCTGCGCGCTTGGGCTGGCGACGCCGATGTCGATCATGGTCGGCGTCGGCCGCGGTGCGCAGGGCGGCGTCCTGATCAAGAACGCCGAGGCGCTGGAGCGCATGGAACGGATCGACACGCTGGTGGTCGACAAGACCGGCACCCTGACCGAGGGCAAGCCGAAAGTGGTCGGCATCGTTGCGGCGGACGGCTTCGAGGAGAGCGAGCTGCTGCGCCTTGCCGCCAGCGTCGAGCAGGCGAGCGAGCATCCGCTGGCGGACGCGATCGTGCGGGCGGCCAGGGAGCGCGCCCTCACCCTGGGCAAGGTCGAAGAATTCGATTCGCCGACCGGCCAGGGGGCGATCGGCAAGGTCGACGGCAAGAGCGTCGCTCTCGGCAATGCGAGGTACCTGGCCTCGATCGGCGTGACGACGGACGCGCTCGATGCCTCGAGCGAGCGGCTGCGCGGCGACGGCGCGACGGTCATCAACATGGCCATCGACGGCAAGCCCGCTGGTCTGTTCGCCATCGCCGATCCCGTGAAGGCATCGACGCCGGATGCGCTGAAGGCGCTGGCCCGCGAGGGCATCGAGGTGATCATGCTGACCGGCGACAACCGGACCACCGCGCAAGCCGTGGCGCGCAAGCTCGGCATCGCCGACGTGGAAGCAGAGGTGCTGCCGGATCAGAAGAGCGCGGTGGTCGCCAGGCTGCAGAAGGCGGGAAGGATCGTCGCCATGGCCGGCGACGGCGTCAACGACGCACCGGCACTTGCCGCTGCCGAAGTCGGCATCGCCATGGGCACCGGCACGGATGTCGCGATGGAAAGCGCCGGTGTCACGCTGCTCAAGGGCGACCTCGTCGGCATCGTGCGGGCGCGGAAGCTGTCGCAGGCGACGATGCGCAACATCCGCCAGAACCTGTTCTTTGCCTTCATCTACAACGCAGGCGGCATCCCGATCGCGGCGGGCATTCTCTATCCGGCATTCGGCCTGTTGCTGTCGCCGATCATCGCGGCAGCCGCGATGGCGCTGTCGTCAGTGAGCGTGGTCGGCAATGCGCTGCGATTGCGCGTGACGCGACTGGACTAGAAGCGCGCGGCCAAGGTCAGCCGCACCGCGCGCGGCTCGGCCGGATGAACATGACGGTCGGCGACGCCGCCGATCGGCTCGCCCGGCAGTCGTGACACATAGTAGTATTCGATCTGGTTGGTCTGGGCGTCGAAGAGATTGAGCACGTCGAGTTGCACGCGCAAGCCATTGTCGAAGCGGTAACCGGCGCGAGCATTGAAGATCAACGAGGACAGCGAGCGCACGCTATCGTCCTCGATCAGCGGTCGTGGTCCGAAATAGCGCGCCTTCAGCGCCCCAAACCAGCCGGTCTCGTTGCCGAAGGTGACGGCGGCGCTTCCCACCCAAGCCGGCCCACCGGGGATGCGGTCGCCGGCGGGGTCGAAATCGGTGAAGCGGGCACGCGTATAGGCGACATCGAGATCGAACGACAGCCACGGTACCGGCTTGTACCGATTGACCCACTCCACGCCGATGCGACGGCTCGGCCGACTCGGCTCGGTGGTGCCGGCGTCGCCGACGAACAGCAGCTCCGAGTCGAAATCGAGCACGAACAGTGCGACCGAACTGGTGAGCCCCTCGATCGCCTTGGTGCGAACGCCGATCTCCGCGCCGCGCGAGCGCACCAGCAGCGGCACGCGATCCAGCGGCGTTACCTTGCCGTTGGGATCGACGGTGATGGTCGCGCCGCGGATGTCGTTGCTGTGCAGCCCGTAGCCTGTATTGCCGTAAAATTCGGTCTTGAACCAGGGGCCAAGCACGAAGCCAGCCTTGGGGCTCGTCATCGCCGCCTCGGCATTGCCGGAATTTTGCGGCGTGTCGCTCAGCACGCGTCCGGCAAGGAAATCCTCGCGGATGCCGACGGTGGTGCGCAGCCAGTCGGTCCAGCGCGTGGTGGTATCGGTCCAGATGCCGACGCTGCGCTCCTGCACGCGATCCTCGCGCACCGTCGACAGCCAATGGCGCCGCTCGGTCTTGAACAGGCCGACATGGATCTCATCGTAACGGCTCTGCACGCCGACACGGGTTTGCGTCTCGAGGCCAGCAAGGCGCCAATCGAAGGCGTGCCGGGCATCGAACCCGCCGAGGGTACGGCGATCGAGCTGATTGAACTGATCGCCATTGACGGGATTGTCGAGGAAGTGGGTGAAATTGTTGTAGAGCTGCAGGTCGGAGCGGACGACATAGGCGCTCATCCTGCTCTGGCCGTATGCACTCGAATGCGCGAGATTGCCGGACAGGCTGAAGCGGCTGGAGACGCCGCCGTCGGTGGAATCGAGCGCGCCGAAGCGGCCGATGATGCCCTGATCGATCGCGCGACGAGCGACCTGATCCGTCGAATTCCAGGCGCTGGAATAGGCCATGCCGGTGACCGTGAAGCCGTCGGTCGCGGTGCCCTGGCTATAGCGCATCACGCCGTTGATCTTGCGCACATCGTCCGGCACGTCCCACGGGCCGTTGTATTTGGTGCCCTCGATCGCAGCGAGCAGCGTGCCGTCACCGACAGGTGCCGACCCGGCCGCGAGGCTTCGACGATAGCCGAAGCTGCCGAAGGTCATCTCCGCGATGTTCTTCGGCAACTTGCTGACATAGTCGATCCCGACGGCCCCGGCGGAACCGAAGTCGCCGACGTCGGCGAAATACGGCCCCTTGCGGACATTGATCGCCTCGATCAGCTCGGGGATCAGGAAGTTGATGTCGGCATAGCCCTGCCCATGGCCGTGGGTCGGCATGTTGACGGGCATGCCGTCCACGGTGATGGCAAGATCGGTGCCGTGATCGAGGTTGAAGCCGCGGAGAAAATACTGGTTGGCTTTGCCCTCGCCGGAGTGCTGGGTGACGATCAAGCCGGGCACGGCTTCCAGCGCCTCGCCCGGCCGCGCGAACGGCACGGCGTTGACCTGCTCGCCACTTATGCGCATGGCGCCGGCGGCGGTTCGCTGCAGCACGCCGGCACTGTCGAGTGAAGCCGCAGATGTAGCGCCACGGGGACCTGACAACGCCGGCTGCGGCTGTTGAGGGCCAACGACGGTGCTGCTTCGGCTGCCCGGATTCCGCGGCGATTTCGGCCGGGCGACCTGCTTGCGGGGCGTGGCATCGGGAGCCGTGACGGTGACCGTCGGAAGGTGATTGTGCGGCACGGCGCTTTCGTGTGCTGTTGCCGCGAACGCGCAGGCGACCGTCGAAGCAGTGGCGGAAAATATCCGCAACAAGATTCCACGCACCGCCATGCCCCTGCACGATACCTGCTTACGGTCGAGACCGACTGCGCTACACCCAACCCGGCTTTCTCACGCTAGCCGAAGAGCCGCAGGCACGTCCACGGCCACCGGCCGCCGCTTCGGCGCGCGCCGTTCAGCCAGCGCTCATCGGGGCCAGCAATACCTTCCCGAGTGAAACGTGCCCTTGCCGATTGGCCAAGCCATCTCTACTTCTCGCGAGGGCTTTTCCTGGAGGTCGAACTGCCATGTTGGACGCCGCCGTCAAGGCGCTATCGCAAATCCTGTCGCCGCCGATGCGCTCGATCCTGTGGCGCTCGGTCGGACTCGCGCTGGCGCTGATCACCGTGCTCGCGGTCGGCTTGCAGCGGCTGCTCGCCTGGTTTGCCGCCAACGGCGAGGTCTGGCTGGAGGCCATGCTGGGCCCCGGCTTTGATACCTCGATCAACATCCTGGCCTGGATCGTCTCGATCGCTGCAGGCCTCGGCATCGTGCTCGGCGGCATCTTCCTGATGCCGGCGATCACCTCGCTGGTCGCAAGCCTCTTCGTCGACGAGATCGCCGACCATGTCGAGCGCGAGCACTATCCGGCGGAACAGCCGGGCACGGCGCTGCCGCTCGGCGTCGCCATTCCGGACGGCATCAGGACGGCGCTGCTCACGATGCTGGTCTACGTCATTGCGCTGCCCTTCGTGCTGTTCCTGGGCGCCGGCTTCCTGATCTTCTTCATTGCGACCGCATGGCTGCTCGGCCGCGAATACTTCCAGCTGGCGGCGATGCGTTTCCGCTCGCCCGCGGAAGCAAGGGCGATGCGCAAGCACCATGCGGCGGCGGTGTTCACCGCGGGCCTCTTCATCGCGGCGTTCGTCTCGATCCCGATCGTCAACCTGGCGACGCCGCTGTTCGGGATGGCCTTCATGGTCCACATGCACAAGCGCCTGTCGGGGCCGCGGCCGGAACTGATCGAGCCGGCGCGGAAGACGAACGTGCCGGTGTGAGGCACGACTGCATCCCGTCATTGCGAGGAGCAGAGCGACGACCCTTCTCCGCTTGCTCCGCAAGCTTCGCAGGGCTGGGAGTCCGCCGAAGCTCGGAGAGCGAAGGCGGAAGCAATCCATCTTTCCTCGTCGAGAGAGATGGATTGCTTCGCTTCGCTCGCAATGACGATGCAGCTTAGCTACACCGTCTTCTCCGGCCAGCGGCAGAGATCGTTGATCAGGCACACATCGCAGCGTGGACCGCGGGCGAGGCAGGTGTAGCGGCCGTGCAGGATCAGCCAGTGATGCGCGTGCAGCATGAATTCGGACGGGATCGCCTTCTGCAGCCCGAGCTCGACCTCCAGCGGCGTCTTGCCGGGCGCAAGGCCGGTGCGATTGCCGACGCGGAAGACGTGCGTATCGACGGCCATGGTGTGCTCGCCATAGGCCATGTTGAGCACGACGTTGGCGGTCTTGCGGCCCGCACCCGGCAATGACTCGATCTCGGCGCGGGTGCGCGGCACCTCGCCGCCGAATTCGGCGAGCAGCTTTTCCGACAGCGCGATGACGTTCTTCGCCTTGTTGCGATAGAGGCCGATGGTCTTGATGTAGTCGCGCAAGCGCTCCTCGCCGAGCTCGAGCATCTTCCGCGGCGTGTCGGCAACCGCAAACAGCGCCCGCGTCGCCTTGTTGACGCCCGCATCGGTGGCCTGCGCGGACAGCACGACGGCAACCAGCAGCGTGTAGGGATTGAGGTGCTCGAGCTCGCCTTTGGGCTTGGGATTCGCCTTGCGGAACCGGCTGAAGGCCTCGTGCACCTCGGCCGGCGTCCACGGCTTCGGCCTTGATGCCTTCAAGGGCGGTTTCGGCTTCACAGCCCTCTTCACGGGCATCCTTGCAGCAGGCTTTGGCGCCTTCGCCTTGTGGGTGATTTTGGCCATGATCGGCGTATACTGGCAGGCCATGGACGCACGCGGCAATGCAATTGGGCAGGTCGTTCCACAGCCGGAATTGTTTTCCGCGCTGCTGACGCCGCACCGCTCGCTCGGTCGCACCGGCTTTCTGGTGCTGATGGGGTTCCTGTGCGCGATCAGCTTCATCGCCGGAATGGTGTTCCTGATGATGGGCGCCTGGCCGGTGCTCGGCTTTTTCGCCCTCGACGCGCTCGCGATCTGGTGGGCATTCCGGATCAACAACCGCACCGCGCGGGCATTTGAGGAGATCACCGTCACGCCGTCGGAATTGCGGGTACGCCGGACCAGCCATCGCGGCCATGTCGTGGAATGGGTGCTCAATCCGCTCTGGGTGCAGCTCGACCGGACGGAAGACCCCGAATTCGGCATCGAGCGGCTTTACCTGGTCTCCCGCGGCCGGCGGGTATCGATCGGCAGCTTCCTGGGCCCGGACGAGAAAGCTAGTTTTGCCAAAGCCTTACTGGCCGCACTGCAGGCCGCCAGGCGCGGCCCGACCTACAATCCCATTGCGTAAAGCCTGTCGGAAATCGGGTGGTTGGAACGTCACATGCGTCCTAAATCAGAGAGCATGATGACACTCGCCATACACGACCAGCGCCTGGCCAGGCCGGGCCCGCAAAACACCGCCGCGATGCGCGACTACGATTCGGTGCGCCGCGCCATCGCCTTCATCAGCGAGCATTGGCGCACGCAGCCGACCATCGAGGCAATGGCAGACGCGGCCGCCGTGACGCCGGACGAGCTGCACCATCTGTTCCGCCGCTGGGCCGGGCTGACGCCGAAGGCGTTCATGCAGGCGCTCACTCTCGACCATGCCAAGAGCCTGCTGCGCGACTCCGCGAGCGTGCTCGACGCCGCGCTCGACTCCGGCCTCTCCGGGCCGGGCCGGCTGCACGACCTGTTCGTGACGCACGAGGCGATGTCGCCGGGCGAATGGAAGAACGGCGGGGCCGGGCTGACGCTGCGCTACGGTTTTCATCCCTCCCCGTTCGGCACGGCGATCGTGATCGCCACCGAACGCGGCCTGTCGGGACTTGCCTTCGCCGATCCCGGCGAGGAACAAACCGCCTTCGCCGACATGACCCGGCGCTGGCCCAACGCCACCTATGTGAACGACAACGAAGGCACCGCCGAGCTCGCCAGCCGCATCTTCAACACCAAGCTGTGGCGGCCGGACCAGCCGTTGCGCGTGGTGCTGATCGGCACCGACTTCGAGGTGCGGGTGTGGGAGACGCTGCTGAAGATCCCGATGGGCCGCGCGGTGTCGTATTCCGACATCGCCTGCAAGATCAAAAGCCCGAAGGCCTCGCGCGCGGTGGGCGCCGCGGTCGGTCGCAATCCCGTGTCGTTCGTGGTGCCGTGCCACCGCGCCCTCGGCAAGAGCGGCGCGCTGACCGGCTATCACTGGGGCATCACCCGCAAGCAGGCGATGCTCGGCTGGGAAGCGGGACAGGTTGGGTTGAATTGAAAGAAAATGTAGGGTGGGCAAAGCCACCGGGTCGCGCGAACGCGCGTCCGACGGCGTGCCCACCTTCGAGAGCACAGACCGTGGAGGTGGGCACGGCGCAAGAGCGCCTTTGCCCACCCGACAGATCTACAGATCACGCCGCCAGATCGAGCTTCGCCGCGACCGTCGAATCCGCGTTGAGCCGGTAGATCACCGGCACGCCGGTGGCGAGCTCGCGCTTGATGATCTGCTCCGGCGTCAGCTTCTCCAGCACCATGATCAGCGCGCGCAGCGAGTTGCCGTGGGCGGCGACCAGCACGCGCTGGCCGCGCAGCACGCAGGGCAGGATCTCCTGCACGTAATAGGGCAGCGCGCGGGCGAGCGTGTCCTTCAGGCTCTCGCCGCCGGGCGGCGGCACGTCATAGGAGCGGCGCCAGATCAGCACCTGGTCCTCGCCCCATTTCTTGCGAGCGTCGTCCTTGTTCAGCCCTGAGAGATCGCCGTAATCGCGCTCGT
Organism: Bradyrhizobium sp.; assembly: GCF_052389815.1. Taxonomy (GTDB): domain Bacteria; phylum Pseudomonadota; class Alphaproteobacteria; order Rhizobiales; family Xanthobacteraceae; genus Bradyrhizobium. The sequence goes on from NZ_JBQTHN010000006.1 coordinate 87,591, forward strand.
TCAGCGCCAGGTTCTTCTGCGTCGGCAATCCGGTCTGGCCGATCTCGGCCAGCATCAGGTCCAGCGTATGCTGGGCGCGGGTGAGAACGGAGGTGAAGGCGAGGTCGAACGACAGGCCCTGCGCCTTCAGCTTGCGGCCGGCGGCTTTCGCCTCGGCAACGCCCTGCTCGCTGAGATCGGGGTCTTTCCACCCGGTGAAGAGGTTCTTCAGATTCCAGTCGCTCTGGCCGTGGCGCACGAGCACGAGAAGACGGTCGCTCATTCCAGTTGTCCGTATCTTGGTTTGAATTAGTCGGCGAGCCCCAGCACGTCGGCCATGGTGTAGAAGCCGGGCTTCTTGCCATGCGCCCACAACGCCGCCTTCACCGCGCCATGGGCGAAGATCATGCGGTCCTCGGCGTGATGCGACAGCGTCAGCCGCTCGGAAGGGCCGGCGAAGATGACACTGTGATCCCCCGCCGCGGTGCCGCCGCGCAGCGACGCAAAGCCGATGTCGCCGGGCCGGCGCGCGCCGGTATGGCCGTCGCGGCCGCGCGCCGAATGTTCTTCCAGCTTGATGCCGCGCCCGCTGGCAGCGGCCTCGCCGAGCATGAGCGCGGTGCCCGAGGGAGCATCGATCTTGGCGCTGTGATGCATCTCGAGGATTTCGATGTCGAAACTCTGGTCGAGCGACTTTGCGACGCGCTTGACCAGCGCGGCGAGCAGATTGACCCCGAGGCTCATGTTGCCCGACTTCACGACGACGGCGCGCCGGGTGACGCTCTTGATCACGGCCTCGTCCGAGACCGAAAGGCCGGTGGTGCCGATGACATGGACGAGCCCGCGCTCGGCGGCGATCGCCACATTGGCGATGGTGGCGCCGGGGACGGTGAAGTCGAGAATGCCGTCGGCATTGGCTGTGAGCGACCACAGATCGGCAGACAATTTGACGCCGTTCTCGGGCAGGCCTGCCAGCACACCGGCATCCTTGCCGAGGAGCGGCGAGGCTGGGGCTTCCAGCGCCCCGGTCAGCACCGCGCCCGGCGTTTCCGAAATGACGCGTGTCAGCGCGCGGCCCATCCGGCCGCCGGCTCCCGCAACGATCAAACGCATGTCGGCCATGGCAATACCTCTCCCCGCCCTATAGCGGGCGCAGGCTGTTCCGGCAACCAAGGGAGCCCCGCGAAGTCGTCATGCCCGGGCTTGCTGGCCATGACGAAAGCACCCGTCCCCGCCTCAGGGCTGCGGGCCGTCATAGCCCTCGATGATGATGAGATCGGCAATCGAATGCGGCTGCCGAACCCTGATGTTGGCCTGGTACTCCGGCGAATTGTAGCAGGCGAGCGCGGTGTCGTAGTCCTTGAACTCGATGACGACGTTGCGCGAGCGGCTCTGTCCCTCGACCGCGGCAAACTGACCGCCGCGTACGACATAGCGTCCGCCGAATTTCTTGAAGATCGCGAGATTGGCCGCCGCGTAGGGCTTGTAGCCCTCGTCGTTGTGAACGTCGACGCGACCGATCCAGTAGCCGTTAGCCATCTTGTTTTCCTTCCTTTTCAAACCAGTGATTGCGCGATCTCGGCATGGATCGCTTCCGCCGCCACCTTGGGATCGGCGGCTTCGACGATGGGCCGGCCGACCACGAGATAATCGGCACCGGCGGCAATGGCGCGGCCGGGCGTCATGATGCGTTTCTGGTCGCCGGTCGCAGCCCCTGCGGGGCGGATGCCCGGCGTCACCAGGTACATCTGGTGCCCGACGATCCTGTGCAGATGGGCCGCCTCTTCCGGCGAGCAGACGAGGCCGTCGACGCCGAGCACCTGCGCCTGCTGCGCGCGCGCCTCGACGAGATCGGAGACGTTGAGCCGATAGCCCGCGGCATGCAGGTCGCCGTCGTCATAGGAAGTCAGCACGGTGACGGCGAGAATCTTGAGGTTCGGCCCGCGCGCCTCGACCGCCGCCTTCATGGTCTGCGGATAGGCGTGCACGGTGAGGAACGTCGCGCCCGACTTCGCAATGCTTTCCACGCCGCGCGCCACGGTGTTGCCGATGTCGTGCAGCTTCAAATCGGCAAACACCTTCTTGCCGCGGTCGGCGAGCCGGCCGATCAGCGGCAATCCACCGGCATAGGCGAGCTGATAGCCGATCTTGTAGAAGGTGACGCTATCTCCGAGCTTGCCGATCATGGCTTCGGCCGCCTCGACGCCGGGCAGGTCGAGCGCCACGATCAGGCGGTCCCGGGGAGCGATCTTCGCGGGCTGCATGTCACCTCACATCATGCGTTGGGAGAATTCGATCAGCTGCCGCACCATGGCATCGAGCGCCTCGATATCGGCAGCGTGCTTCAAACGATCCTTGTCGTCATAGGCCTGCTCCGCAAACGACAGGGCAAGCTGGTTCGGCACCACGGTGGCGTGGCAGGCCGTCAGGATCAGCCGCAGCGCCGAAAGCGCGCGCGTGCCGCCGAGCCGATTGCCGGAGGCGGCGGCGATGGCAAAGGCGCGCTCACGAAACACCTGGCCGCGCGTCTCGTGCGGGTCCTGCACGCGGCTGATCCAGTCGATGGTGTTCTTCACCAGCGCGGGAACGGACGAGTTGTACTCCGGCGTCACGATCAGCACGCCGTGATGCGAACCCATCATGCGCTTGAGATTGACGGCGTTCTTCGGGACGCCGGACTTGGCCTGCAGGTCGCCGTCATAGATCGGCATGGGAAAATCCGACAGCGAGACGCGCGTCACTTCCGCGCCGGCCTGCACCAGCCGATGCGCAATCGTGGCGGCCAGCTTCGCATTGAGCGAGCCGGTTCGCAGCGATCCCGGGATCACGAGGATTTTCAGCGCAGGCATCTCTTGAAATCACGATCGGGACAAAACCCGTCGCGAGGAGCGCCGGGCGGATTAGCGCTTGCGATACACCCAGACCCGGGCGGGCGGAAGGTTCATCCAGATCCGCTCGGAGGCCTCTGTGGACACGCCGGGCAGCGATTTCGGGATCGGCGGGACCACGGAGTAGGTGAACTGCACGAAGGGCGCGCCCGGCGACAGGGCCGCAAAGGCGTCGCGGATCAGTTTCAGCCGGATCATCATCGGTTTTGTGACCAGCGGCAGGCCCGAGACCACGGCAGAGGCCGGCGCTTTCAGCACGTCTTTCAGCGAGGCGCGCAGCGTATAGGCATCGCCCTGCACGACGGTCGCCTGCGGATAGCGGTCGCGCAGCAGCGAGCAAAAGGAGGGATTGTATTCGACCAGCACGAGGCGCTTCTGGTCGACGCCCTGCTCGATCAACGCGCTGGTGATCGCGCCGGTGCCGGGGCCGAGCTCGACCACCGGGCCATCGGAATCGGCGTCGACATATTGCGCCATGGTGCGGGCGAGCAGCTTGCCTGAGGGCATGACTGCGCCCATGTGCAGCGGCTTCTCAATCCAGGATCGAAGAAAACGAACCTCGTCGTCGAGACGGATAGGCTTCTTCAACGCACGCGCGGACGACTGCAATGGCATTTCGCTACCAGGCGGGACCGCGATTAAGCGGGGGAATGTCAGAAAACAGTCATAAAGACGTATAGGTGGAAGGCCTTACGGTCAAGCGGGCGGATCGGTCAGGGACTGGCGCGATTGCCGAAGAAGTCCTTGACCTTGGAGAAGAATCCGACGGATTCCGGTTGCGTCGCGCCGGACGACAATTTTTCGAACTCCGCCAGCAGCTCCTGCTGCTTTTTGGTGAGATTTTGCGGGGTTTCGACCACGACCTGCACGTACATGTCGCCGGTCTGGCGCGAGCGCAGCACCGGCATGCCCTTGGATGCGATGCGGAATCGCCGGTTGGATTGCGTGCCGGCCGGGACTTTCACCCGCGTCTTGCCCTTGTCGATGGTGGGAACCTCGAATTCGCCGCCGAGCGCCGCCGTCACCATCGAGATCGGTACGCGGCAGTGCAGGTCGGCGCCATCGCGCTGGAAGAATTCGTGCGGGGCGAGCGAGAGGAAGATGTAGAGGTCGCCGGGCGGGCCACCGCGGACGCCGGCCTCGCCTTCGCCGGCGAGACGGATGCGGGTGCCGTCCTCGACGCCTTGCGGGATATTGACCGACAGCGTGCGCTCGCGCGAGACGCGGCCCTGGCCGGCGCAGGATGAACAGGCATCCTCGATCATCTGGCCGCGGCCCTGACAGCCCGGACAGGTCCGCTCCAGGGTGAAGAAGCCCTGCGCCTGGCGGATGCGCCCGGCGCCGCCGCAATGCGAGCAGGTCTTCGGCTTGGTGCCGGCCTTGGCACCGGTGCCCGAGCAGGATTCGCAGGTGACGGAAACGGGAATCTCGATCTGCGCGGTCTTGCCCTGGAACGCTTCCTCGAGCGTGATCTCCATGTTGTAGCGCAAGTCGGCGCCGCGCTCGCGGCCGCCGCGGCCGCGCTGGCTCGCCATGCCGAACAGGTCTTCGAAAATATCGGAAAAGGACGACGCAAAACCGGCGCCGAAGCCGGGGCCGCCGCCCGCACCCTGCTCGAAGGCGGCGTGTCCAAAGCGGTCATAGGCCGCGCGCTGCTGGCCGTCGTTGAGGATTTCGTAGGCTTCGTTGATTTCCTTGAAACGGACTTCGCTCTCGGCGTCGCCCGGATTGCGGTCCGGATGCCACTTCATCGCGAGCTTGCGAAAGGCCGATTTCAGCTTGCCCTCGTCGGCGTTACGCTCGACTTCCAAGGTCTCGTAATAGCAGCGCTTGGCAGACATCGGTCCGGTTCCGAATTCGCTAGCCCTCCCCCTCAGGGGATGCGTTTCAAAAGATGCAGCGATCGGCTTAACGAAAAATGACCCCCACCCTTCGAGACGCGGCGCGCACTCTCAGGCATGGGGGCCATGATCGCAAACCCGCTCGTTAAGCGGACTTCTTGTTGTTCTTGTCGTCGTCGACCTCGGTGAACTCCGCGTCGACGACGTCGTCCTTGGCGGCAGACTTGGCCGCGGCTTCGCCCTCGGCCTGCTGCTTGTACATGGCCTCGCCCAGCTTCATGGAAGCCTGCGCCAGCGTGTTGGTCTTGGCCTTGATGCCTTCCGCATCGTCGCCCTTCAGCGCTTCCTTGAGGTCGCTGACGGCATCCTCGATGGCCCGGCGCTCGCCCTCGGCGATCTTCGAGCCGTGCTCGGCCAGCGCCTTCTCGGTGGAATGCACCAGCGCGTCGGCGTGGTTCTTGGCGTCGACCGCCTCGCGGCGCTTCTTGTCCTCGGCCGCGTTGGCCTCGGCGTCCTTGACCATCTTCTCGATGTCGGCTTCGGACAGGCCGCCGGACGCCTGGATCCGGATCTGCTGCTCCTTGCCGGTCGCCTTGTCCTTGGCCGAGACGTTGACGATGCCGTTGGCGTCGATGTCGAAGGTGACCTCGATCTGCGGCATGCCGCGCGGCGCAGGCGGGATGCCCATCAGGTCGAACTGACCGAGCATCTTGTTGTCGGCCGCCATCTCGCGCTCGCCCTGGAAGACGCGGATGGTGACCGCGTTCTGGTTATCCTCGGCGGTCGAGAACACCTGGCTCTTCTTGGTCGGGATCGTGGTGTTGCGGTCGATGATGCGGGTGAACACGCCGCCCAGCGTCTCGATGCCCAGCGACAGCGGGGTCACGTCGAGCAGCAGCACGTCCTTGACGTCGCCCTGCAGCACGCCGGCCTGGATCGCCGCGCCGATCGCCACGACCTCGTCGGGGTTGACGCCCTTGTGCGGCTCCTTGCCGAACAGCTGCTTCACCACTTCCTGGACCTTCGGCATGCGGGTCATGCCGCCGACCAGCACCACTTCGCCGATCTCGCCGGCGGTGAGGCCGGCATCCTTCAGCGCCTTGCGGCAGGGCTCGATGGTCTTCTGCACGAGGTCGTCGACCAGCGCCTCGAACTTGGCGCGGGTGAGCTTCATGGTCAGATGCTTCGGCCCGGTCTGGTCCGCCGTGATGAACGGCAGGTTGATCTCGGTTTGCGTGGTCGACGACAACTCGATCTTGGCCTTTTCAGCGGCTTCCTTCAGGCGCTGCAGCGCGAGCTTGTCGTTGCGCAGGTTGATGCCCTGCTCCTTCTGGAACTCGTCGGCGAGATAGCCGACCAGGCGCATGTCGAAGTCTTCACCGCCGAGGAAGGTATCGCCGTTGGTGGACTTCACCTCGAACACGCCGTCGCCGATCTCGAGAATGGAGATATCGAAGGTGCCGCCGCCGAGGTCGTACACCGCTATGGTGCCGGTCTTGGTCTGGTCGAGGCCGTAGGCGAGCGCCGCCGCGGTCGGCTCGTTGATGATGCGCAGCTCTTCGAGGCCGGCGATCTTGCCGGCGTCCTTGGTGGCCTGACGCTGGGCGTCGTTGAAGTAGGCGGGCACCGTGATGACGGCCTGCTCGACCTTCTGGCCGAGATGGGCTTCAGCGGTCTCCTTCATCTTCTGCAGGATGAAGGCGGAAATCTGCGAAGGCGAATAGGTCTTGCCGTCGGCTTCGACCCAGGCGTCGCCGTTGGAAGCCTTGACGATCTTGTAGGGAACGAGCTTCTTGTCCTTCTCGACCATCGGGTCGTCGTAGCGGCGGCCGATCAGGCGTTTCACTGCGAAGAAGGTGCGCTCGGGATTGGTGACCGCCTGGCGCTTGGCCGGCTGGCCGACGAGGCGTTCGCCGTCGTCCGTGAAAGCGACGATCGAGGGCGTCGTCCGCATGCCCTCCGCGTTCTCAATGACTTTGGAAGTCTTGCCGTCCATGACGGCGACGCACGAATTGGTCGTGCCGAGGTCGATACCGATGACCTTGCCCATGATGCTATCCTCTTTTCTGCGGCAGGCTGGTCGGGCCCTGACGGCGCCCAAGACCGAACCCCCAGGAGTTCAAATACGCGCGATTGCGACGTTGAGCCTCATATAGGAGGGGGGGTTGTGCCCGCAAGGACCGTAAAGAACCTTTAGTCCATGAAAAGCCTGACCTTTGAAAGATCGTGTCGGGGTGGCAGGGCAAGATACCTCGGGCCGCGGCGGACTTTCCGATTGACGAATGGCTCGGCCATCCCGCCGATGGTGAGAACATTGCCTGAACTTCCCTCGCCCGAGCCGGACAAGCCCGCGCGACAAAGCGCTCGGGAACGAAATCGGGAGCGCCCTGTTGCCGGGGCGGCAAAAACGCTAAAAGCGGCCCGACCGAACGGGACGTCCCAGGCCGAGGGGGCCACGGCCGGCACGTCACCGAACGGCTTCATGCAAACCCGGTAGAAGATATCCATGACCCTGATCCGACGCCTGTTCGCGGCCGCGCTCCTCATGATCGCCGCGACAAACCCCGCCTCCGCCGCCGACCCCGTGTTTCCGCCGGGCGCGCGGGTGGGCCTGGTGCCTCTGGTCGGGCTCAACCGGGCAAAGTCCTTCATCGGCTTCGAAACCGAGGACAAGGGCGTCAAGGTCGTGATCGCCGACCTGCCGGCCGAGGCCTATAACGAGGTGTCCAACGCCTTCAAGGGCAACCCCAGCGGCGTCAGCGGCATCAAGCCGGAGAGCATCGAGACCGCTGCCGGCCTTGGCTATTACACGGTCGAGACGGCGAAGGACGGCGCCATCAATGTGCGGCGCTATTCGATGATGGTTCCGGGCATCGGCTTCTCCGGCTATGTCGCGGTGCAAGTCCCGGAAAATGTCTGGAAGATCTACAGCGACGATGCGGTGCGCCAGATGTTTGCCTCCGCCGTCGTTCGCAAGGAGGTGCCCGCCGACGAGCAGCTCGCGCTGCTGTCGTTCAAGGTCAGCGAGCGCAGCGAATTCAAGAATGTCCGCACGCTGGCGCCCGGAGCTGCCATCGTGCTTGCCGATGGCGACGAGACCACGGGATTTGAAGTCGCGCCCTTCATGATCATCGGCATCATCGGCCAAACCGCCGCCACACCCGACGATCGCGGCCGCTTTGCGCGGCAGATCGCATCGACGATCCCCGGCGTGCGCGAGGGTCGCATCACCATGTCCGAGCCGGTCCGCATCGACGGCCAGCCGGGTTACGAGACGCGGATCGAGGCGACCAGCGGCAAGGACAATACGCCCGTCACCATCGTGCAATGGCTGCGCTTCGGCTCGCAGACGGCGCTGCGCATCGTCGGCTCTTCGCCGCGCGAGGAATGGACCAAGGCGTTTCCGCGCTTCCGCGCCGTGCGCGATGGAATCCAGCCGCGCGGCTGACGGCGAAATTCGCAGGCGTGCCGAGAAATCTTGCTTTCGTCTGTACGCCAGCGGAACTAACCTCTCCTTGCATGCTCATCCCGGGAGAGTCACAATGTTGGATCGCCGACGGATTGTTGCAGGTCTCGGCGCGACAGCGATTGCAACCATGGTTTCCGACAAGCTCCGCGCGGCGGCTTCGATCAAGCCCGATGAAGGCTCCGCGCTTCTGGTGATCGACGTACAGAACTGCTTCCTGCCTGGCGGCAGTCTCGCCGTGAAGGACGGCGAGCAGGTGGTTCCCGTCATCAACAAGCTCGCGAAAGCATTCTCCAACGTGGTCCTGACGCAGGACTGGCACACCGGCGGCCATATCTCGTTTGCCTCCAGCCATGCCGGCAAGAAGCCGTTCGAAACCGTCAATCTCGACTACGGCAAGCAGGTGCTGTGGCCCGACCATTGCGTGCAGGGGACCGAGAGCGCGGCGCTGTCGAAGGACTTGCAGGTCCCGCATGCCGGTCTCGTCATCCGCAAGGGATTCCGCAAGAACGTCGACAGCTATTCCGCCTTCACCGAGGCCGACGGCAAGACCACGACGGGGCTCGCCGCGTATCTGAAGGCACGTAGCATCCACAAAGTATTTCTGGCCGGGCTTGCGACGGACTTCTGCGTCGCCTGGAGCGCGCTCGACGCGCGCAAGGCAGGCTTCGAGACCTATGTGATCGAGGACGCCTGCCGCGGCATCGACACGCAGGGTTCGCTTGCCAAAGCCTGGGCCGACATGACCCAGGCCGGCGTCAAACGCATTCAGTCCGCGGATATTGCCGCTTAGGCTGGGTCCCGAAAAGCTTGCCCCGCACTCGATGCGGGGTGGGCCACCGGTTTTTGGATCGGACCAAGCCCAAACATCAGGCTTCGGTCGAGACCGGGGCAGCCTTGGCGCCGCCCTTGGCAACGCCGACCAGCGCCGGCCGCAGCACGCGCTCGCCGATCGTGTAGCCGGCCTGCACGACCTGGACCACGGTGCCTGCGGGCACGGAAGGGTCGGGCACCTCGTACATCGCCTGCTGGAAGTTCGGATCGAACCGCTCTCCCGAGGGATCGAACTTCTTGACGCCGTTCTTCTCCAGCGCATTGAGCAGCGAGCGCTCGGTGAGCTCGACGCCCTCGATCAGCGCCTTCAGGCCGGGATCGGCGTTGGCCTTGGCTTCCGCCGGCACCGCATCGAGCGCGCGCTGCAGATTGTCGGCGATCTCGAGCACGTCGCGGGCAAAGCCGGTGATGCCGTAGGTCTTGGCGTCGGCGACCTCGCGCTTGGTGCGCGTGCGCAGATTCTCCATCTCCGCCAGCGTGCGCAACATCTTGTCGCGCGCCTCGGCAACTTCCTTCTCCAGGAGCTCCACCGAACCCGGTTCGGGATCGTCGGGCATCACATAGGGTTTCGAGACCACGGGCTCGCCGGCCTGCGCCGGATTTGCCGGATCATCGTTGGGCCGGTTGGGGTCGGTCATGGGTCGCCTTCTCGAAAAATCGCTTCGATCTTGAATTATCGGGGTTTCAGGCCCGCATATCGTGCTTTGGGAGCCGAAAATCAAGCGCAACTGGCCCGATTTCAGGGCAGATCAGCCACCCAGCATGCGGCTGACGATCCGCGCGGCATAGTCCACGGTCGGAATCACCCGGGCGTAGTTGAGCCGGGTCGGCCCGATCACGCCGAGCACGCCGACGATGCGTCCCCCCGCATCGGTATAGGGCGCGATGATGGTCGAGGAACCCGACAGCGAGAACAGCTTGCTCTCCGAGCCAATGAAGATGCGCACCCCCTCGGCGCTCTCGGCGCGGCCCAGGAGATCGATGACGCCGCGCTTGGTCTCGAGATCGTCGAACAGCGAGCGCACGCGCTCGAGATCTTCCAGCGCGTGCAAGTCCTCCAGCAGATTGGCGTGCCCGCGCACGATCAGCTGGCGTGCGTCGTTGTCGCCGCCGGACCAGCTGGCGATGCCGGCGGCAACAACCTTCTGCGCCAGCTGATCGAGCTCGGCGCGATCCTGCGCCAGCGCCGTCTCCAGTTCGAGCCGCGATTCCGCCAGCGTCCGGCCGCGGATCCGCGCATTGAGGAAATTGCCGGCTTCGGTAAGCGCCGAGGAGGGCACGCCCGGCGGCAGTGTCAGCACGCGATTCTCGACCTGGCCGTCCTCGCCGACCATCACCACCAGCGCCCGTTCCGGCTCCAGCCGCACGAATTCGATGTGCTTCAGCCGCGGGTTCGATTTGGGCGTCAGGACTACCGCGGCGGCGCGGGTCAGGCCCGACAGGCGCGTCAGCGCCTCGCCCAGCACGCCTTCGACCGATTGGGCCCGGCCGATGGAGGACAATTGCGACTGGATCGAGGCCCGCTCGGCCTCGGTGAGGTCGCCGACCTGCATAAGGGCATCGACGAAGAAGCGCAGGCCCCGCTCGGTCGGCAGCCGCCCGGCCGAGGTATGCGGCGCGTAGATCAGGCCGAGCTGCTCCAGGTCCGACATCACGTTGCGGACGGAGGCCGGCGACAGCGGAACCGCAATCAGGCGCGAGATGTTGCGCGAGCCGACGGGCTCGCCGGTCGCAAGGTAACTCTCGACGATCTGCCGGAAAATGTCCCGCGACCGCTCGTTGAGCTGGGCAAGCCCGGCATGCGGCGAGATCAGGCCGATCGGATCGTGGTGCGCCACGGTTAACTCCTCACAATCGCTCCTAATTTGGCCATCCGGCAGGCCGCTGACAAGCGTGCTTTCGGTGGGATCAAACAAGACTTGCCGGTAACCTTTCGCACACCTACAAGCACACCTTGTTTAAGCATGACCTATCCGGAAAACCGGTACCCACTTTTCCGGGTCATGCTTGCGGTTTTGCCCCAATTTCCGGAGGATTTCCCATGCGGCCCAGCCGCCGTGCCCCCGACCAACTGCGCCCCGTCAGCCTGGAACGCGGCGTCGTCAAATATGCGGAAGGCTCCTGCATGGTGAAATTCGGCGACACCCATGTGCTGGTCACCGCCACGCTGGAGGAGCGGTTGCCGCCCTGGCTGAAGGGCCAGGGCCGCGGCTGGGTCACCGCCGAATACGGCATGCTGCCGCGGGCGACGCTGGAACGCACCCGCCGCGAGGCCGCCGCCGGCAAGCAGGGCGGGCGAACCGTGGAAATCCAGCGCCTGATCGGCCGCTCGCTGCGCGCAGCCGTCGACCTGCAAGCGCTCGGCGAGCGCCAGATCACCATCGACTGCGACGTGATCCAGGCCGATGGCGGCACCCGCACCGCCTCCATCACCGGCGCCTGGGTCGCGCTCGCCGACTGCCTCGGCTGGATGAAGGCGCGCAACATGCTGAAGGCGAACGTGTTGCGCGACAATGTCGCGGCGATCTCCTGCGGCATCTATCAGGGCACGCCGGTGCTCGATCTCGACTATGCCGAGGATTCGGAGGCCGAGACCGACGCCAACTTCGTGATGACCGGGGACGGCCGCATCATCGAGGTGCAGGGCACCGCCGAGAAGACGCCGTTCTCCGAGACCGAGTTCCTGGCGCTGATGACCCTGGCCAAGAAGGGCGTGGCGCGGCTGGTCGACCTGCAGAAGATCGCGGTGGCCTGAGCTTTCGCATGCACCGACAGATCACCGGCAAGCTGGTCATCGCGACCCACAATCCCGGCAAGCTCGCCGAGATGCGCGAATTGCTGGCGCCGCATGGCGTGGAAGCGGTCTCCGCCGGCGAGCTTGGGCTCGGCGAGCCCGAGGAGACCGGACCGACGTTCCGCAGCAACGCCGCCATCAAGGCGATGGCGGCGGCAAAGGCCGCGCAGCTTCCCGCCTTTGCCGACGATTCCGGCCTTGCGGTCGACGCGCTCGACGGCGCGCCCGGCATCCATTCGGCGCGGTGGGCCGGCGACGGCAAGGATTTTGCGGGCGCCATGTCGCGGATCGAACGTCTACTGCAGGAGCGCGGCGCCGCCACGCCCGACAAGCGCAAGGCGCATTTCGTCTCGGCGCTGTGCGTCGCCTGGCCCGACGGCCATATCGAGGAAGTCGAGGCCAGGGCCGATGGAACGCTGGTCTGGCCGCCGCGCGGCACGGCCGGCTTCGGCTACGATCCGGTCTTTCTTCCCGACGGCCACGCGCGTACCTTCGGCGAGATGACCAGCGTCGAGAAACACGGCCTGCCTCCGCTCGGGCTCGGCCTCTCCCATCGCGCCCGCGCTTTCGTCAAGCTCGCGGAGATCTGCCTCAATGGCCGCTGAGCGACCCGCTTTCGGCGTCTATGTGCACTGGCCGTTCTGCCTGTCGAAATGTCCCTATTGCGACTTCAACAGCCATGTCCGCCACGCGCCGGTCGACGAGCCGCGCTTCGTCCAAGCGTTCGCCCGCGAGATCGAGACGACGGCGCAGCGGGCAGGAAGGCGCGAAGTCTCCTCGATCTTCCTCGGCGGCGGCACGCCGTCGCTGATGCGGCCCGAGACCGTCGGCGCCATCCTCGATGCGATCGGCAAGCACTGGCGCGTGCTTGATGATGTCGAGGTGACGCTGGAGGCAAATCCGACCAGCGTGGAAGCGACGCGCTTCCGCGGTTATCGCGCCGCCGGCGTCAACCGCGTGTCGCTCGGCGTGCAAGCCATGGACGACGCTTCGCTGAAGGCGCTGGGGCGGCTGCACACGGCGCGCGAGGCGCTCGATGCGGTTGCCATCGCGCGAGGCGCGTTCGACCGCTACTCGTTCGATTTGATCTATGCCCGGCCGGACCAGACGCCGGCGATGTGGGCCGCCGAGCTGAAGCTTGCGATCGGCGAAGCGGCCGAGCATTTTTCGCTCTACCAGCTCACCATCGAGCAAGGCACGCCGTTTTTCGGCCTCCACGCGGCCGGCAAATTGCAGATCCCGGATGAGGCGACCGCACGCGCGCTCTACGATGTGACGCAGGATGTCTGTGCCAAGCACGGCCTGCCCGCCTACGAGATTTCCAATCACGCGCGGCAAGGGGCCGAGTGCCGGCACAACCTGGTCTACTGGCGCGGCGAGGAATATGCCGGCGTCGGCCCCGGCGCCCACGGCCGCCTCGACATCAACGGCGTCAGGCACGCCATCGCCACCGAGAAGCGCCCTGAGTCGTGGCTGATGCGGGTCGAGGCGAGCGGCCATGGCGTCGTCACCGACGACATCCTCAACAGCGAGGAGCGCGCCGACGAATTTTTGCTGATGGGGCTGCGCCTGACGGAAGGCATCGATCCGCGCCGCTATCAGGCGCTGTCGGGCCGCCCGCTCGACCCGAGCCGCATCGCGCTACTCCGCGAGGAAGGCGCCATCTCGGTCGACGCCGACGGCAGGCTGCGGGTGACGCAGGCCGGATTTCCGGTGCTCGATGCCGTCGTGGCGGACCTGGCGGCGTAGCCCTCCCGGTGCATGATCGGTGCACCGCCCGCTGGATCAAAAATCGCGAAAACAACCCCATGCAAAGTAGGAAGGTGGCCAGCGCCCCCATTCGCCAGGGCGATAAATGTTACGCGCCAAAGCTCTTCGGCGAGCCCGCAACGGTTACGCCGCCGTTGGGCGTCACCTTCATCACCGCAAGGCCGCGTTCGTTGGTGCCGTCCGAGCGGAAGCGGAACAGCCCGTCGATGCCGGCAAAGCCGGACGGGTTGGTCAGCGTTTCCGGCGCAAAGCGCTGCGCGCCTTGCGTGCGCGCCAGTGCCGCCATCAGAGCGACCGCGTCATAGGCGAGCGTCGCGGTGCGAACCGGCTCGGCGCCGAAGCGCTGACGGTAGCGGCCGGAGAAGGCGCGGAAGCCGGACGGATCCGGCGCGGCGTAGAGGCCGCCCTGCAGCGACTGGCTGGCGAACACGCGCGGATTGTCCCACAGGCCCGTGCCGAGCATCTGGATGTTGCGCAGGTTCGAGCCTGCCGCGGTGAGCGCGTCGGCGGTCGCCACGACGGAATCGCCGTCATCGGCGATCATCAGCGCATCGGCCGAGCCGAGCATCTGCGCCACCGCGCGCGCAGGCGTGGCGCGATCGCCGCTGTACTTTTCGAATGCAATGACGCGGCCCCTGCGGCCCGCCGCCTGCTTGAAGGCGGCTTCGACCACGTTGCCATAGGCGTTGTCGGGCACCAGCGCCGCAAAGGAACGCTTGCCGGTGCCGGCCGCGTAATCGACGATGCGGCTGACGTCGGACTCGGGAAGGAAGCTCAGGAGATACACGCCGCGCCCGGCAACGCTCGAATCGGTCGAGAACGCGATCACCGAAATGCCGCGTGTGCGCGCGACCTGCGCCACGGCCGGCACGGAGGCGGCAAACAGCGGCCCCAGGATGACTTCGGCGCCTTCGCCGAGCGCCTGCTGTGCGGCAGCATTGGCGCCTTGCGGGGTGGCGCCGTCATCCTTGATCAGCAGCTGGATGTTCGGATTCTGGAATTCGGACAGCGCCATTTCGGCGGCGTTCTTCATCGACTGCGCCGCCGTGCCGGCATTGCCGGCTGCCGAAAGCGGCAGGATCAGCCCGACCCTGACCTGTCCGCTGCCGACCGCGGTCGGCTCCTGCGGCGGGCCGGCCGGCGCCTCCGAACCGCCGAACGGGCTGGAGAACTGGCTGAAACTCTGCTGCACGCTGGCGCAGGCCCCGAGCAACGGCGCGCCGAGGATCAAACCAATTGCGCTCCGCCGGGTCGCGCCCGAGGGCGGACTACCCGAAGATTGGGGTTTGCGGTCGAGCGGGCCCACCATGTCTCTCTTCTCTAGACCGACCAAAATCGGCCAGACTCCCTCCCTAAGTGGGGCGTGGATTCAGGCATATTGTCGACGAAAAGTTAACCAAAACAAAAGGTTTATGGTCGTGTGGCGCCACTGCCAGCCAGTTCGACCCCTCTTGCATCGCCGCCGCGCTGCCCGCATCCCCGGATGGCGTAAACGCCATGCTCCCTCTAGATTGATATTATGCGCGCAAAAGCCAGTTCAATATACGGGTCTGACGCCGAAACGGGTTCTGGCTCACGGACTTTTTCGGTTGGCGGCCACGTCCTGCCCGCGCCAAGGCCGGTTCCCGGCCTTTATCTGGTGGCGACGCCGATCGGCAACCTTGCCGATATCACGCTGCGCGCGCTGGAGACATTGGCCGGCGCCGACCTCATCGCCTGCGAAGACACCCGCATCACCCATCGCCTGATCGACCGCTACCTGATCTCGGCGCAGCTGACACCCTATCACGAGCACAATGCGGCCGCCGCGCGGCCGAAGATCCTGGAGAAGCTCGCGCAGGGCGCATCCGTCGCGCTGGTATCCGACGCCGGCACGCCGCTGATTTCCGATCCCGGCTTCAAGCTGGTGCGCGAGGCCTGCGCGGCTGGCCATGCCGTCGTTGCGATCCCCGGTCCCTCCTCGGTATTGACCGCGCTTTCGGTCGCGGCGCTGCCGACCGACCGCTTCTTCTTCGAGGGTTTCCTGCCGTCGCGGCAGACGGCGCGCCGCACGCGGCTGGCCGAGCTTGCGCGCATCGATGCGACGCTGGTCATGTTCGAATCCGGCAACCGCGTCCAGGACACGCTGGCCGATCTCGCCGAAATCATGGGCGCGCGCGAGGCTGCGATCTGCCGCGAGCTGACCAAGCTGCATGAGGAGGTGACACGCGCTTCCCTTGCCGAGCTGGCCGCGAAGGCGGACGAACTGGAAACGCGCGGCGAGTTCGTGCTCGTGATCGGTCCGCCCGCGGCGGGCAGCACGATCATGGCGGAGAACCAGCTCGACGATGTGCTGCGCGCTTCACTGAGCCGCGACAGCGTCAAGGATGCGGTCGCGCACGCGGTCGAGGTATCGGGGCGGCCGCGCCGCGAGGTCTATGCCCGCGCCCTGGAGCTGGCGAAGCAAATCCGGGGCGGGCATGGCGAAGACTGAGAACGCCTCGCCCGAACGCGTCGCGGCCTTCCGCACCGGCCTGTCAGCCGAAAGCCGGGCTGCGGCCTATCTCATGGCGAAAGGCTACCGCATCCTGGCAAAACGCTTCCGCACGCCCTATGGCGAGATCGATCTCGTCGTGCGCAAGCGCAATCTGCTCGCCTTCGTTGAGGTCAAGGCCAGAGCCAGCCTCGACGACGCCGCCTGGGCCGTGACGCCGCGCCAGCAGCAGCGCATCATCAATGCGGCGCAAGCCTGGCTGATGGCGCATCCCGAGCATGCAGAATTCGAGATGCGTTTCGACGCCATGCTGATTGCGCCGCGCAGCCTGCCACGCCATCTCCTGGCGGCATTCGACGCCAGCCCTTAGTTGTTTGAGCATGATCTTTTCGGAAAACCGCTTCACACTTTTCCGGATCATGCTCTAAAGAGCATCACAAGAAGGACCGGATACCCCGAAGATGAAACTGAACGTCGCCGTCCAGATGGACCCCATCGCGCGCATCAACATCCGCGGCGATTCCACCTTTGCGCTGCTGCTGGAGGCGCAGAAGCGCGGCCATGGCCTTTCCTACTACACCCCCGACAAGATTTCGCTGCGCGGCGGCGAACTGGTGGCGCCGGTGCAGAAGCTGAGCGTGCGCGACGAGGAAGGCAGCCATTTCACGCTGGCCGAGGCCAAGCGCGAACCGCTCAACGGTTTTGACGTCATCCTGTTGCGGCAGGACCCGCCCTTCGACCTCGCCTACATCACCTCGACGCATCTGCTCGAAGGCATCCACCCCAAGACGCTGGTCGTGAACAATCCGGCCTCGGTGCGCAACGCGCCGGAAAAGCTGTTCGTGATGAACTTTACGCAGCTGATGCCGCCGACGCTGATCTCGCGCGACCTCGACGAGATCAACTCCTTCCGCAAGGAACATGGCGCCGTCGTGATGAAGCCGCTGCACGGCCATGGCGGCGCGGCGGTGTTCCGCGTGATGCCGCAGGACATGAATTTCGGCTCGCTGTTCGACATGTTCTCGGTCACCTTCCGCGAGCCCTGGGTGATCCAGCGCTTCCTCCCCGAGGTGAAGAACGGCGACAAGCGCATCATCCTGGTCGACGGCGAGTTTGCCGGCGCCGTCAACCGCGTGCCGGCGGCCGACGACCTGCGTTCCAACATGGTGCGCGGCGGTGCCGCGCAGGCGACCGATCTGTCGCCGCGCGAGCGCGAAATCTGCGCCGCGCTTGGACCGGCGCTGCGCGAGCGCGGGCTGTTGTTCGTCGGCATCGACGTGATCGACGGCAATCTGACCGAGATCAACGTCACCTCGCCGACGGGCATCCGCGCCATCGCGCGGCTCGGCGGGCTCGATGTCGCCGGGAAGATCTGGGATACGATCGAAGCGAGGCGCGGCGGGAAATAGAACTTCCTCCAACGCCTCCGCGGCAGCGGCGCTGTACCACTCTGCTCTTTTCGCAGACCTGATGCCTATTGCCACGTTGCCGGGGCAGGCGCAGCATGTTCGTGCGCGGGTCACCGTGGGGCTGGTCGGCCTTCGCTACAAAACAGAAGTGTGGAGGAACGAATGACGACCCAACTATCGCGACGGTCTCTCCTTGCCCTTGGCGCCGGCTTCGGCGCATCGGCCATGCTCGGTAGCACCGCGCTCGCCAAGGCGCCGAAGCTCAATACCCAAACGCCCTACTGGCACCGCTTCGTGGTTGGCGATGCCGAGATCACCGTCGTCTCCGACGGCCCGCTTCCGCTCGGCGATCCCTCCGGCACCTTCACCGGCGTGCCGAAGGAAGAAGTGAAGAAGATGCTGGTCGACAACTTCATGAATCCCGACAACGTCGTGCTCGAGCAGAACTCCCCGGTGGTCAATATCGGCGACAAGCTCGTGCTGTTCGACACCGGCATGGGCACCTCCAAGATGTTCGGACCCACCACGGGCCAGCAGCAGAAGAACCTCGCGGCGTCAGGCATCAAGGCTGCCGACATCGACGCTGTCGTCTGCACGCACGCCCATATCGACCATATCGGCGGCCTCGTCGGCGCCGACGACAAGCCGCTGTTCCCCAACGCGCAGGTCTACATCACACAGGCCGATTACGATTTCTGGACCGACGAGGGCAAGCTCGGCAGTCCGTTGAAGGACTTCGTCCTCCACGCCCGCAAGAACCTGCTGCCGGTGAAGGATCGCCTGGTCTTCATCAAGGACGGCCAGGAGTTCCTGCCCGGCATCCAGGCGATCGCGGCGCCCGGGCACACCGTCGGCCACACCATTTTCATGGTGACCTCGAAGGGCAAGTCCTTCTCCTTCCTCGGCGACCTCACCCACCATTCGGTGCTGCTGATGGAAAAGCCGCGGATGGAATTCTCCTACGACACCGATCCGAAGCAGTCGGCCGCGACGCGGGTGAAGCTGCTGGACATGCTGGCCGCGCAGAAGATTCCCGTGATGGCCTATCATTTCGCCTGGCCGGGATATGGTCATGTTGCGAAGGCAGGCGAGGGATTCCGGTTTTATCCGGAGCCGATGAATATGCAGCTGTGACTCGGAAGGGCCCGGACGGCCGAAAAACCGTCCGGCCCTTGTTTTGTGCCTGTAATGTTCTCATTGCCGTCACCGGATCGTGTGCTTTCCACACCCAAAGCGGTGGATAGCTGCCGGTTAATAGAGGGTTAAGTCGAGTTTTACTTTCGCTCCCTAATCTCCGGGCTAATGAGTCATCAGGGTTGTGCCCCGATTCTCATCAACCGGAGATTCCCCTGTGACGAACGAAAACCAAGAACCGCCTACCGTAGACCCTGACGATATCCCAGAGACCCTTTGCATTGGTCGCTGCAATCTCTCTGCCGGACCGGGGCCATTGGCTACCCTGATCTTCACCACGGTTCGCGCTAAGGCCGGGCCGCTCGTCAATGCTGGCGTTTTCGAACACGAGAACGTAGTGCGCGCCCGCATAGTCACACCGCTGGAGCAGCTGGTCGCGCTCAGGGACATGCTGAACAAAGCAATTCAAGAATCCCCTGCTCGGGGTGGAGTAGGTTCATACACCTTGAATTGACCCTTCGCTGTCGTCCGTTTTCGAGGTTTACGAGCGGCGTCACGGAATTTTTGAACCTGAGACTTTGACTTGGGCATGTGATGTCCGATCTGACGAAGCCGCCGGCATACTACTACATCGCCTGCATTGATGAAGCGGGCGACCCGGGGATTCGTCGCGTGCGACCGATCGATCCTACGGGCGCCAGTGAGTGGTTGGTTCTTGGTTGCTCTCTTATCCAAGTTAGAAGCGAAGGTGACCAAGTGCTATGGGTACGCCAAATCCTCGATAAGTTGGAGATGAAACAGCAAACCGTGCTGCATTTCCGCGAGCTGGACGATTGGCGAAAGCCGCTCGCCTGCCAGTTCCTCGGGAGCATCAAGGATGTCCGATGTTTTGCGATGCTTTCTAACAAAAAGAACATGAAGGGACACGGCAACATAAGGGCAGCGTCGAGAAGCGAGGGCATTGGAATCGATCAAGTCTTCTACAATTGGTGCTTGCGCATCATCCTAGAACGGGTGACCGATTTCGTTTACCGCCATTCGATCCGGGCCTACGGAGTGCCGCGTCACGTCAAGATAATCCTAGGTGAGCGCGGCACCCACAGCTACGCGCGCGCGACGTGGTACGCTCAAATGTTGAAAGATCAAAGCAAGGCGGGAACGACCTATCTCTCCAAAAGAACCATCAAATGGGAGGTCTTCGACTCTCGCCTGATTCAGGTGTCGCAGCCCCAAGTGAATGCCGGGCTTCAATTAGCTGATGTCGTCGCTAGTTCGTTCTTTCAGGGCGTAGATATTCTCCCGCCTACGAATTTCGACACAAACAACGCGCGCCTACTGAAACCTCGAATAGCCGAGAAGGATGGTGTGTTTGAAAACTTCGGCGTGACGTTCCTGCCCTTCAAATATTACGAGTCGGACCTCCGACCGGAGCAAATAGATCTGCTCGAATTCTACGGCTTCGACCGCTTCCGTTTTCATGCCCGACGGTGAAAAAAAGCGGCAGGCCCCGGCCTTGTTGCCACCAACGGAGAGATGTAGGTCGCTACCGCGAGCGGCCTTGTCCGCAAGTTGCCTCCGACGCGCGTGTCTTCGGCCCAAGGTGGTTCCGGCGTATCCTGCCAGAATCAATCTATAGCTGATTCAGCATTATGAATCAAGCAGTTAGCTAACCCATTGGCGCGAATCATTTTTTGCGCTGCATGAAATCGAACGTTAGCGGATGCCCATAGGTCAGGCCCTTGCCTGTGGCACCCTTGATCGCCTTCTCCGCTCGATCCTGATCGTCAGCGCCAAGCGTGACGCGGTTGCTGGGAGGTACTTTTCCCTGCCGTTTTATGCGCCGGCGGGTCCGCCAATTGGCGCAAGCTGTTGTTTCCCGTAAGGACTCGGAAGAATCCGACTCCCTTCTGAAGGGCGTCGTTCAGATCAGCGAACGACAGCTTGGTGGCATATCCACCGTTCCGATTGCGTAGTCGGATGCCGTCGTCCCAGATCACATAATCTGCATGAGACACACCATTTCGCAGATCGTCCCGAAATGCACCCTCAAGAAGTTCTGAAAGCCTTGAATGACCAACCGCCTTGGCGGTTATCGCCAAATCTCGGAACGTCGCGTTGGCGTTGGGACCGATTATTCTCCGCGAAGATTGGCGCACCCCTCACAAGATCCTTGAAGGGCCAAAGCAGATAGGGCTTCAGCGTGATAACGCCAAAGACGTTCTTCAGAGTTTCGTATACCCCTCCCGCTTCTGCCAGCTGACAGTAAAGCATTAGTACTACGCGTAGCTCAGCTTTGGATAAGGGCCGCTTCTTGTCGGTGCATCCTCGGATTTCTTCGAAGACCTCGTACGCAGTAATTGTTGTTGTCCACCCAGCATCTTGCATGCCTCGAAACTCGCCGCTCAGTGACATAGCGAAGTCGAGTTCATTCATCTGCCGCGCAAATGCGAAGAGGTGCGAGAGATGCCGATTTAGCTCAGTGAGGTAATCTTTCGAATTCAACTGCTATGGCTCCGACGTTGGGACGAAAGGCAGGTCGATCATGCGTCTCGTTTGTTCCTGTAATGTTCTTGCACATCAGACTATCTTCCGCTACCTTCGATTGCGGCAGGGAGCGGCATGGTTCAGCGGGTTTCCACGGTAGCTTTTGAGGGGATCGAGGCCCGCGCGGTCGACGTGCAGGTGCAGATCGTGCCCGGGCTGCCGGCGTTTGCCATCGTCGGCCTGCCGGACAAGGCGGTGTCGGAGGCGCGCGAGCGGGTACGCTCGGCGCTGATCGCCTCGGGGCTGGCGCTGCCGGCGCGGCGAATCATCGTCAACCTCGCGCCCGCCGACCTGCCCAAGGAAGGCAGCCATTACGACCTGCCGATCGCGCTCGGCCTGATGGCGGCGATCGGCGCCATACCGCCGGATGCACTCAGCGGCTACACGGTGCTTGGCGAGCTCGGGCTCGACGGATCGATCGCGCCCGTCGCGGGCGTGCTGCCGGCCGCCATCGGCGCCAATGCGCGCGAGGAGGGGCTGATCTGCCCCGCCGCCTGCGGCTCGGAGGCGGCATGGGCGAGCCCGGACATCCAGATCGTCGCGGCGAAATCGCTGATCCAGATCGCCAACCATTTCAAGGGCACGCAGGTGCTGTCGCGGCCGCAGCCGAAGGTGCACGAGGTCGCCGAGACCCAGCTCGACCTGCGCGACATCAAGGGCCAAGAGAGCGCCAAGCGGGCGCTGGAGATCGCCGCGGCCGGCGGTCATCACCTCCTGATGATCGGCTCGCCCGGCGCCGGCAAGTCGATGCTGGCGGCGCGGCTGCCCTCGATCCTGCCGCCGCTGTCGCCGGCGGAGCTGCTGGAAGTCTCGATGATCGCTTCCGTCGCCGGCGAAATCCGCGACGGCGCGCTGACCGCGCGGCGGCCGTTCCGCTCGCCGCACCATTCCGCCAGCATGGCCGCGCTCACCGGTGGCGGCGTCCGCGCGCGGCCCGGCGAGATATCGCTGGCGCATCAGGGCGTGCTGTTCCTCGACGAATTGCCGGAGTTCGATGCGCGCGTTCTGGATTCGCTGCGCCAGCCGCTGGAGAACGGCGAGGTTTCGGTGTCGCGCGCCAATCACCGCGTCACCTATCCGGCGCGCTTCATGCTGGTGGCGGCGATGAACCCCTGCCGCTGCGGCCACGCCTATGAGCCCGGCTATGCCTGCAAGCGCGGCAGCAATGACCGCTGCACATCGGACTACCAGATGCGGATATCAGGCCCGCTGATGGACCGCATCGACCTGCGCATCGAAGTGCCGGCGGTAACCGCGGCCGATCTGATTCTGCCGCCGCCTGCCGAAGGCTCCGCCGAAGTCGCCGCCCGCGTTGCCGCCGCGCGCGATATCCAGCTGAAACGGTTTGCGGCGGCCGGCATGCCGAACATCCGCACCAATGCCGAGGCGCCGGCCTCGCTGCTCGAGACGATCGCGCAGCCAGATGCGGCCGGACAGAAGCTGCTGCGCGATGCGGCCGAGACCATGCGTCTGACCGCACGCGGCTATCACCGGGTGCTGCGGGTGGCGCGCACGCTTGCCGACCTCGACGGCACCGAGAAGATCGGCCGGCTGCACCTCGCCGAAGCGCTGTCCTATCGTGCATTGGCCGACGACCTGCGCCGGGCGGCGTGAACCTGCCGCGCGTCAACGCGGCAGTAACCACTCTTCTTTACACTCCACCAACCATAAGCCCGCGCGTGTTGCCGGGCCTGGTGAGTGAAGTGAGTGTTCCATGTTGCGTTTCCGGATTCTGGCTTCGGTCGTTCCCCTGGCGGTTACCGCCTTCCTCGCCCGCGGCGAGCTGTTTGCCGACACGCATCCCTGCATCGCGGTGGCCGATACCTCGGTGCAGCTGACGTCCCTGCCCTGGCAGTCCAGCCTGCAAGTCAGCTTCACGACCAATCCGGCAAAGGCGACCGTCCGGGTGCAGGTGATCGACCAGGCCGAGGCCGCCGACTTCGCCGTGATCGACGACGCCACCGCCGAAGGCAGCGGCTGCCAGTCCAGCCGGCCACCGCAACTGGTGTCGATCTCCAAGAGCTTTTCGGCAGCCGATCCCGTGATCTACCTGACCAAGGATGGTCCGGCCGACTACCGGATCTTCGTGCAGTCGAAGACATTCTCGATGCTCGATGCCGCGGCCCTGATCGTCGGCGCACGCGGCGGGCGCCTGCACGGCCGGTCCGCCTCGCTTTAACCACTCATCAACCCTGTTTGTATCGCGCCCTGAGGGCGCGATACCGCCTCAAGCACTTTGCAACGGAGCCAACGCATCGTGGCGGCGCGGGCCGCGGGCGATTTTCGAACAATCCTGGAGCAGATCGGCGATGGGACGGACCTTCCGGATCAAGTTGCACATGCGCCGCTTCGCGCGCCGGCACCCGTGGCTCACCTCCATCGCCCGCTCCTTCATGATCTTCTCCGCCGCGTTCGGCGGCGCATATGGTTTCATCGCCGGCAGCACCTCGCCCGTCTCCGGCTACGATCCCCACGCCTTTGCGATCGGCGCGAGCTTTCTGTTCGCGCTCGCCTGCCTATGGATCGTCACGCAGGGCATCCGCCTGCGGCTGATGCGCCGCAAGCTGCGCAAGATCGTGGCGCACAACGAGACGATGGCCGATCGCAATTGGGAATTGCAGGAAGCCGAATCGCGCGCCCGCAGCCTGTTCGAATCGCAGGGCGATCTGATCGTGCTGCGCGATGCGGAAGGCCGCATCACCTTCGCCAATGACGCCTATTGCGAGCTTGCGCGGCAACCGCGCGAAACGTTGATCGGCAGCATGGCGACGCTCGAGGTGATCGAGCAGGGCGACACCGCGCTGGAGCCGAACGGCACTCGTGTGCACGACCAGAGGATCGAGACCGCGTTCGGTCCGCGCTGGATCGCCTGGCGCGAGGGCCTGGTACGCAACGATGCCGGCGGGCCGGCGGAGATGCAGGGCGTCGGCCGCGACGTCACCGACCGCACCGAGAGCGAGCGGGCGCTCGCCGAAGCGCGCGACCTTGCGGATGCGGCCAACCGCGCCAAATCGCGCTTCCTGGCGATGGCCTCCCACGAAATCCGCACGCCGCTGAACGGCATCATCGGCATGAGCGGCCTGTTGCTCGACACCCAGCTGACGCCGGAACAGGCGACCTATGCGCGCGCGGTGAGGACCTCGGGCGACGCGCTGCTCGCCCTGATCGAGGAGTTGCTCGATTATTCCAAGATCGAGGCCGGCAAGATCGATCTGGAAGCGCGGCCATTCGCGCTGGCAACGCTGATCGAGGACGTCACCGAGCTGCTGGCGCCGCGCGCCCAGGCGAAGCAGATCGAGATCGCCGCCTATGTCGACGAGAGACTGCCGAGAGAGGTGGTCGGCGACGCCGCGCGGCTCCGCCAGGTGCTGCTCAACCTCGCCGGCAACGCCATCAAGTTCACGCAGGAAGGCGGCGTGGCGCTGATCGTCGAGCCCGGCATCTGGCCCAACGAAATCTCCTTCCTGGTGCGCGACACCGGCATCGGCATCGCGCCGGAAGCGCAGAGCCGCATCTTCCGCGAGTTCGAGCAGGCCGACGACAAGATCGCGCGCAGCTATGGCGGCACCGGCCTCGGCCTTTCCATCAGCGAGCGGATCGTGCGCCGCATGGGTGGGCGGATCGCGCTGGACAGCAAGCCGGGCGAAGGCTCGACCTTCGAACTGTCGATCCCGCTCAGTGCGGCCGACTGGAGCCGGCAGCCGGCCTTCGCCGCGCCCGATCTTTCCGGCCAGTCGATCATGCTGGTGGCGCCGTCCGGCGTCGGCGTCTCCCTGATCGAGCGGCGGCTGCAGCGCTGGGGCGGACAGGTCTGCACGATCTCGGATGTCGCGGTAGCGGAAGTGCTGTTGCCGGAACGCCCCTGGCACGCCGTGCTGGTCGATCATGCCTTCGGCGCGGCAACGATCGAAAAGTTCGGTGAGCGTGCGCGCGCGCACGCCGCCCATCGCATCGTGATGTTCACGCCCTCGACGCGGCAGGAGCTGCAGGAGACGGTCGGCTCGGCCTTCACCGGCTATCTGGTCAAGCCGCTGCGCGCCGCCTCGCTTGCCGCGCGGCTTGCCGCGCCGCCGGAGGTCGTAGCACCCGACATCGCCGCCGAGCCGCCGGTCGAGGTTGCGGCACAGGCCGCGCCCGCGCCGGCCGCACCGGGCCTTGCCATCCTCGTCGCCGAAGACAACGAGATCAACGCGCTGTTGATGCGCTCGCTGCTCGGCCGGCTCGGCCATCGCGCCGTCATCACCACCAATGGCGAGCAGGCGCTGGAATCCTGGCAAGCGGCGAAATCGGCCGGCACGCCCTATGACCTCGTGCTGATGGACATCCAGATGCCGCGCCTCGACGGCATCGAGACCACCCGCCGCCTGCGCAACCTGGAGGCCGGCGAGCCCGGCCGCCGCACGCCGATCCTGGCGCTCACCGCCAACACGCTGGTGGAGGACCGCTACGCCTGCTTCGAAGCGGGCATGGACGGGTTTCTGATCAAGCCGCTGGACCGGGAAAAGCTGGCCGAGGCGCTGGCAAACCTCGCCGCCGGCCGTCACATCGCTGCTTAGCGTCGCGCGGCTTACAGCCGCCGCAGCGCCACCTGCTCGACGACGTGGTCGGCGCCCTTGGTCAGGATCAGCGTGGCGCGCGGCCGCGTCGGCAGGATGTTGTCCTCGAGATTGGCGCGGTTGGTGCGCTCCCAGATCGCGATCGCGGTCGCGGTCGCCTCTTCGTCCGACAACAGGGCGTAGCGGTGAAAGTAGGACCTGGGGTCGGCGAACGCGGTGTCGCGCAGCGCGAGGAAACGCTTCACGTACCATTCGCGCAGCACCGGCTCTTCGGCGTCGATATAGACCGAGAAATCGAAGAAGTCGGAGACGACGGGCACCGCCTTGCCGTCACGCGGCAACCGCCCGGTCTGCAACACGTTGACGCCCTCGACGACGAGAATGTCCGGCTGGTCGACCGTGACCCACTCGTTCGGCACGATATCGTAGGTGAGATGCGAGTAGACCGGCGCGCGCACCGGGCGGCGCCCCGCCTTGATGTCGGAGAGGAACTGCAGCAGCATGGGCAGGTCGTAGCTCTCCGGAAAACCCTTCTTCTGCATGATCCCTTGCCGGTCGAGCACGGCATTGGGAAACAGGAAGCCGTCCGTCGTGACCAGCTGGACCTTGGGCCGCGGCGACCAGCGCGCCAGCAGCGCCTGCAACACGCGCGCCGTGGTCGATTTTCCGACGGCGACTGAACCCGCGACGCCGATGATGTAGGGCACCTTGCGGTCGCGGATGCCGAGGAACTGGCGCTGCGCCTGAAACAGCCGGGTCGTGGCATCGACATAGATCGACAACAGGCGCGACAGCGGCAGATAGATTTCCTCGACCTCGTTGAGGTCGAGCCGATCATGCAGCGAGCGCAAGCGGTCGAACTCGCCCGGCTCCAGCGTCATCGGCGTGTCGTCGCGCAGCCGCGCCCACTGGTCCCGCGTGAAGATGCGGTACGGATTATACTGCTGTTCCGGTGCCCGAATATCCATGGCTCACCCTTGGCTCACCCCTCCCGCTTGCGCGAGGCCTTCTCTTCCAATCCCGACATTCCGGTGCGCTGCGCCAGCGCCGCTTCGACATCCTCGAGCTTCACGCCGCGCGATTTCAGCAGCACCAGCAGATGAAACAGCAGGTCGGCGCTCTCGGCGATCAGGTGGCCGCGATCGTTCTCGATCGCGGCGATCACGGTCTCGACCGCTTCCTCGCCCAGCTTCTTGGCGCAGTGCTCCGCGCCCTTGTCGAGCAGCTTCCGGGTATAGGACGCCTCCCCGCCGGATGCCGCGCGGGCATCGATGGTAGCGGCCAGATCGTGGACCGTGAAACGCGACATCGCCAAACTCAATACCAGAGCGTTTTCAAGCGAAGTGGATACCGGTTCGCGTGAAGAAAACGCGTCAAATGCCTCCGGCGCCGCTTTGTCCCCGGCGCCATCCGGACGTCACTTAGCATTTTTGTGACGGGGAGTCGTCAGGGATCGAGGCGCATCGGCAGGCCCCGGCGCACCATGTGCTCCTTGGCCTGCCGGATGGTAAATTCCCCGAAGTGGAAGATCGACGCCGCCAGCACCGCGGTGGCGTGCCCCTCGCGGATGCCGTCCACGAGGTGGTCGAGATTGCCGACGCCGCCGGAGGCGATTACCGGTACGGGGACACTGTCGGCGATGGCCCGTGTCAACGGCAGGTCGAACCCCTGGCGGGTGCCGTCGCGGTCCATCGAGGTCAACAAAATTTCGCCGGCGCCGAGCGCGACCACTTCCTGGGCATATTCGATGGCGTCGATCCCGGTGCTCTTGCGCCCGCCATGGGTGAAGATCTCCCAGCGGTCGGAGCCGCCGGGACGGGGCACCCGTTTGGCGTCGATCGCCACCACGATGCACTGCTCGCCGAATTTCTCGGCGCCCTCCTTGACGAATTCCCGGCGCGCCACCGCGGCGCTGTTGATCGACACCTTGTCGGCGCCGGAGCGCAGCAGCATGCGGATGTCGTCGATGGTGCGCACGCCGCCGCCGACCGTCAGCGGCATGAAACAGGCTTCCGCCGTCCGCCGCACCACGTCCATCATGGTGCCGCGGTTCTCGTGGGTCGCGGTGATGTCGAGGAAGCAGAGCTCGTCGGCGCCGGCCGCGTCATAGGCAATCGCCGCTTCCACGGGATCGCCGGCATCGCGCAGATCGACGAAGTTGACGCCCTTGACCACCCGGCCGTCCTTGACGTCGAGGCACGGGATCACGCGAACCTTGAACATAGGTGTCTCCTAGTAGCGTTTTCAAGCGAAGTGGGTACCGGTTCGCGTGAAGAAAACGCGTCAAACCAAAGACCTAGAGCCATGGTCTCACCATGGCTCTAGGCGGCCGCGCCGGCGCGCTTGATCAGTGCGAGCGCGGCAGCGGGATCGAGCCGCCCGTCATACAGCGCGCGGCCGGCAATGGCGCCGGCCAATTTCCCGGCGCGCGGCGCCAGCATCGCCTTGACGTCCTCGATCGAGGCGAGGCCGCCGGAGGCGATCACGGGAATGGCAATGCTGTCGGCCAGCGCAATCGTCGCCTCGAGATTGAGGCCCTTCAGCAGGCCGTCGCGGGCGATGTCGGTGAAGATGATGGCGGCAACGCCGGCATCCTCGAAGCGCTGCGCGATTTCCAGCGCCGTGACTTGCGAGGTCTCGGCCCAGCCCTCGACCGCCACCTTGCCGTCGCGCGCATCGAGCCCGACCGCGACACGGCCGGGAAATTTTCGCGCGGCCGTCTTCACGAAGTCGGGATCGCGCACGGCGGCGGTGCCGATGATGACGCGCGCCACGCCCTTGTCGAGCCAACCCTCGACCGTCCTGAGATCGCGGATGCCGCCGCCGAGCTGCACCGGTATGGCGACGGCCTTCAGCATCGCCTCGACGGCCAGCGCATTCACCGGCTTGCCGGCAAAAGCGCCGTCGAGATCGACGATGTGCAGGTACTCGAACCCCTGCGCGGCGAAGGAACGCGCCTGCGCCGCCGGATCGAGATTGAACACGGTGGCGCGCGCCATGTCGCCCTGCTCGAGGCGCACGCACTGCCCGTTCTTCAGGTCAACCGCAGGAAAGAGGATCACGGCTTCCACTTCAGGAAATTGGAGATCAGCGCCAGCCCGAAGCGTTGGCTCTTCTCGGGGTGAAACTGGGTACCGATGGCGGTGTCCTTGCCGACGATGGCAGTGACCGGCCCGCCATAGTCGGCGCGCGCCAGCACGTTCGCCTCGCTTGCGGCATTGAGGTGATAGGAGTGCACGAAATAGGCGTGGCGGCCTTTCGGTCCCAGCGGCAAGCGCTCCAGCACCGGATGCTCCTGCACCAGGTCGAGCGTGTTCCAGCCCATGTGCGGGATCTTCAGGCTTTCGTCGCGCGGCTTGATCTTCTCGACGTCGCCCTCGATCCAGTTCAAGCCTTCGGTGACGACGTGCTCCTTGCCGCGGGTCGCGAACAGCTGCATGCCGACGCAGATGCCGAAGATCGGCCGCGCTTTCACGCGCACCGCTTCGGTCATCGCTTCGACCATGCCATCCACGGCGTCGAGGCCGCGGCGGCAATCGGCGAAGGCGCCGACCCCGGGCAACACGATGCGGTCGGCGCGGTACACCGCGTCGGGATCGTGCGTCACCGAAATCTTCTCGGGATTTTCCGAGGCCCGGCTGGCGCGCTCGAATGCCTTGGCGGCGGAATGCAGATTGCCGGAGCCGTAATCGATGATGGCAACCGTCATCGCGATGCTCCCGGCTCCGGAAACAGGCCGATGATGCCGCCCTGCGGGATCGGCGGCGGCTTCGAGAAAGGCTGGCCAGGTACGTTGCGCGTCGGCGGCGGGCCGCCACGCTCGACCGAATGGGAATTGCCGACGACACGGTTGCGCTTGGTCCAGCGGTCGAAGAAGCGCCGCTCGGCGGTTTCTTCATCGTCGGCCACGACCACGTCGAGCATGCGCCATTTGCGCCGCGACAGCGTCCAGCGCCGCAGGCTGGCGGCTTCGAAGCCGAGCAACAGCGCGAGCACGACATTGACGGCAAGGGTCGTGCGCGATCCGACGCCGGACCACGCAAGCCCGGCATTGACGGCCGACAAAAGCAGGATCCAGCCGATCAGCGCCAGCCAGAGCCGATGCCATGCGAGCCAGATCAGGCCCGCGACCGCGGCCCAGAAATGGAAGCCGTCGCGCACGAAGGCAAACTTGTCGGTCGCCACCAGATCGGCGCCGTTGCTCACCGGGGCATGCACCGTATAGACCGGCATGGCACTCTCCGAAGCCGTTGTTTTGAGCATGATCCCGTCATGCTCGCGGGGGCTCAGCCGCCGAGCGAGCCCTTGGTGGATGGCACCTCGCCGGCCGCGCGTGGATCGATCGCGACGGCGGCGCGAAGCGCCCTCGCCAGACCCTTGAAACAGGATTCGGCGATATGATGGCTGTTCTCGCCATATAGGGTCTCGACGTGCAAAGTCACGCCGGCGTTCATCGCAAAGGCGTTGAACCACTCCCGCACCAGCTCGGTGTCGAACTCGCCGACCTTGTCGCGCGGGAAATCCGCCTTGAACACCAGCACCGGCCGGCCCGAGATGTCGATGACGACGCGAGACAGCGTCTCGTCCATCGGCATATGGACCGAGGCATAGCGGGTGATGCCCGCCATGGTGCCGAGCGCGTGCTTCACGGCCTGGCCCAGCGCAATGCCGACGTCCTCGGTGGTGTGGTGGTGATCGACATGGAGATCGCCGTCGGCCTTGACCGTGATATCGATGCGCGA
Source organism: Bradyrhizobium sp. (assembly GCF_052389815.1). Taxonomy (GTDB): domain Bacteria; phylum Pseudomonadota; class Alphaproteobacteria; order Rhizobiales; family Xanthobacteraceae; genus Bradyrhizobium. The sequence continues at coordinate 118,021 of NZ_JBQTHN010000006.1, forward strand.
ATGCCGGGCGAGCAGGTCGAGCATGTGATCGAGGAAACCGATCCCGGTCGAAACCCTGGACACACCCGTGCCGTCCAGATTGACCGCCACCTCGATGTCGGTCTCCTTGGTCTTGCGCTTGATGGTTGCCGTGCGCATGGAAAAGACTGCTTTCCTAGTGGTCCGATTCTAACATTCGCTCCCCGTCGGGGAGCCACTTGGCGAATGTTAGAATCTCAGGACCACTAGCAACTTAAGATGCCAGTGGCGCGGATTTGACATTCGCTTGCGCGCTCGCGGCAGATTGGGAGCGTAAGTCAAATCCGCTTCCACTGGCCCGCACACGCGGGTCTGTTAACAGGCGCATGGTGGCGTCGCCCCGGCGGGATGACGCTCCGATGCCGGTA
>NZ_JBQTHN010000007.1:0-5660 GCF_052389815.1 Bradyrhizobium sp.
TTCCGCGATGATGTCGCCGGATTTCCGGGAGAGGTCACTGGTTGTGTATTGGGCCATGAGGCATGCTCCATTGCTGTAATATACAGCAATGCTGTAAATGCTGCAAGCGATCGGGGGGCTCCTCAGAGTTCAGACAGCGTCCCTGCCCGCAAGAGAAAACAGAGCGAGAGAGAAATCTCGCTTTACTCGACATAGGCCTGGCACTCGATCTCGACCTTCATGCGCGGATCGACCAGCCCCTTCACCTCGACGAGCGTGGAGGCCGGCAGGTTGTCGCCGAAATACGCGATGCGGCGCGGGTTGATTTTCGGCCGCTCGGTGATGTCGGTCATGAAGACCTGCACCTTGACGACGTGCTCGGGTCCGGCGCCGGCCGCCTTCAGGCACTTGTCCATCGTGGCAATCGCGATGTCGAACTGGGCGACGACGTCGGCCGGTATGCTGCCGTCCGGCGCCGTGCCGACGACGCCGGCGACCCAGACGTGGGGGCCGGCGCGGGTGACGTGGCAATAATGGCTGACCGGCTTCGGGAGGTCGGGAACGATGATGCGCTGGATTTTGGTCATTGCGTCCTCGCGAATGGGGATGGACGCAAGGAGGCTAGCTCCGGCCGGCCCTTTCGGCCAGCGCAGCGCGGTGCGAAAGGGTTAACGCACCCTCCACCAAAAGCCGTTACCGTCACGAACTCGCCTTGAACGACGGCGAACGTGTGTTTGGCGTCGTTTCGGGAACCGTGCCGCAAAGTTGGGGAACCATGAAAGCCTTGCAGGTCGCCTGCATCGTGGGTGCCATAGCGCTCACGGGAATTTATCTGGCTGCCGGAAACAGGCCGGTCGCGACCGCACCGGGCGCGACGCCGGAAACGGCTGTAACGGCCGTGAAGGCCGCCATGCCGGAATCGGTTGTGAAGTCCGTGCTGCCTCTGCTCTCCGCCGCCGTGCCGCGGCAGGCATCCGCCGGCGCCGAATCGGCGCTGGCAGGGCCCGGCTCGGTCACCGGATCGATCTCCGGACCGTTGATGGCCCGCGCCGAAATCGCCACCAACTCTGTCCCAACGAAGTTGGCGGCGCTGAACCCCCACGATGTCGCAGCGCCGCTGCCGGCAACGCGCATTACGTCCGGCGACATCGCCAGGGACGCCGCCAGCCCGGCGCCGGCGGCGCAGGATTTCCGATATCTCATCTATTACGTCTGGTCCGAGCTGCCGCCCGCCGAGAAGCCGGCGCAGACCGTCCTGAATTCATGGAAGGACATCCCGCAGGGAACGCCGGCCGAGGAGATCAAGCGTGCTTCCGACGCCTTCGGCCTCGATTTCAACTACATGAAAGCGGTGGCCAAGATCGAGTCCGGTTTCGATCCCAACCAGCGCACCGGCTCCTATATCGGCCTGTTCCAGCTCAGCGAATACGAGTTCGGCAAGTTCGGCGCTGGCCAGATTCGCAGTCCCCGCGACAATGCCGTTGCGGCCGCCTACAAGATCATCACCGAAGGCATCCTGTTCGAGTGGATCACGCGCCGCAAGCCGGACCTGAGCGATCTCTATTTGATCCATCAGCAGGGCTGGGAAGGCGCCGCCGAGCACATCAGCCGGCCCGATCGCATCGCCTGGAAATCCATGTGCGCCACCCGCGAAGGCCGGGAGAAGGGCGAGAAGTGGTGCAAGCGCGCGATCTGGGGCAATACCCTTCCGGTCCTCAAGAAGGCGTGGAAATCGGTGGACAACGTGACATCGGAAGCGTTCGTCGGCATGTGGCGCGCGCGCGTCGCCGAATTCCGAACGAAATACATGGCCACCGCCGCCGCCGAAGGGGCGAAGCAGTAAGTTTCCGAAGCAATCGATATATCCATTCGTCATTGCGAGGAGCGACAGCGACGAAGCAATCCAGCTTCCTTGTCGCGGCGAAGCTGGATTGCTTCGCTTCGCTCGCAATGACGACCATGTCGATTTAGTCTCGCTCTACTCGACAGAGGACTGGCACTCGATCTCGACCTTCATCCATGCTGCAGCGCCGTTCGCAGGGCGCAATCCCCGTTGCCTCGCCCCGGGGCCGTCGGCTTAAATGTGCCCATGCCTGCTCCTTCCGCCGACGCGACCCCGACCGCGCCGGCTGCAGGAACATCGTTCTCTCAGGGAGTAGCGACCATGGCACGGCACCTTTTCCTCGCGCTCGCCCTCATCGGCACCGCAGGGCTGCTCAACTCACCGGCACAGGCGTTGTTGCCCATACGATGTGACGATCTGGCCGCAAGGTGCACCCTGTGTCCCAACCCCTATGGCGGGGCGTTTCCATCGAACAAATGCGTGATGGCCTGCGACCGCAAGGTGACCGCATGTCTGGTGCGCGCGCATGAAGCGGTCCGTCGATTGGGGCGATGACGAGCCTCTTCGGGCGGTTCTGCAAACCACGTTCGCCATGAAGCCGTCCGGCCAGTCCGTAACCCGTAGAGTGGGCAAAGCGACTACGTCCGCCGTAGCTCAACCAGCGAAGGCGAAAGCGTGCCCACCTTCAAGCGCAGAGAACGTGGAGGTGGGCACGGCGCTTGCGCGCCTTTGCCCACCCTACAAAGCGCGCAACAAGCCTCATCCTGAGTAGCCCGCCAAAGGCGGGCGTCTCGAAGGATGGACCGCAAAGGCACCGCCCGCCAGTTCTCTCTCGCATACGGTAGCCCTGGCTATCCCCTCACGCTTTCCCTGATTTAGCCTTCTTTTCCGATGGGAAGTTGCCGCAATCCTGGGGAAAGGTAGCGACCATATCGGCGCGTCGGGGGGCGATCATGACCAACTACCAGTTCTATCTACTGGACCGCCAGGGCCGCACAGCACGGCCGCCGCGAGTCGCGCCATTCAGGGATGATGCAGCAGCCCTGGCCGAAGCGCGGAAGTCGCTTGGCGACCAGACGATCGAGATCTGGCAGGGCGACCGCTGCGTGGCGACCTTGCTGCATATGCAGAAAGTCGCGTAGGCCGGGCATCGGCAAATCAATTGGATTTGTTTCGTGCTGTGCCGACGATCTCAAGCGCGGCGAGAACGGCCCCGTCATCAGCGCGCGAATGGCGCTGGAGCATCCGCACATTCCCTTCACGCCACAGCGCGCTTCTTCCGCTTGGCATCCGCCGCCTGCGCCGAAAGGCGGATTCCCATGGCGCCGATCACCCGCATGACGGTCGCGAACTCCGGGTTGCCGCCCGCTCCGAGCGTCTTGTAAAGACCCTCTCTGGTCACCCCGGCGGCCTTGGCGACCCCGCTCATGCCCTGTGCTCTGGCAACGAGATTGAGGGCGTCACGGATCTCGGCAGGGTCGCCGTCAGCGAGAACGATACTCAGATACTCCGCGCGAGCTTCCGGTGTGCGAAGGTGCTCGGCGGCGTCGAATTTCCTGAGTTTGCCGACTTTCATCCTAATCCTCCAGTTTCTCCGCGATCTCCGTTGCCTTCCTGGAGCATGATCCGGAAAAGTGTGAAGCGGTTTTCCGAAAGATCATGCTCAAACAACAACGTCCCGGCTCTGGGTGCGCTTGTCGCCACCGCAGAGCAGGATAACAAGCGTCTGTCTGCGACGGGTGAAGTAGACCCGGTATCCGGGACCGTGGTCGATCCGAAGCTCGGATACCGACCCGCCGACTGACTTCGCATCTCCGGTGTTGCCGGCAGCCACGCGGCTGATCCGGCGAACGATGTGAAGGACGGCGCGCTGGTCTTTGAGAGCGGCGAGCCAGCGGGTGAACTCGGGTGTTTCGCCAATTTCAATCACAGATCACATGTAATCCATGGATTACAGTTTCGTAAGCAAGCGCCGATGTCGAATTTAGTCAATGCTCCACACGTCTAACATTTCTCTATCTGAGTTCCTATTGATGCGCGTGTGGCGCGCAAGCTATTTTCACGATCGCGAGTTTAGCCAGCAATGGCTTCAAAGGCTCAGAGAGGCACCGGGGGGCCGCGGTTCTGAGGAAATTAAAACCTATTCCCCCGGTGTCGGCTGGTGCGTGGAACTCTCTGCCCTATGGGCCGCACGCATAAAGTTGGAGGAAATAGCGTGTTCGCTACTTTCGCCTTCGAAGCCGGCAAGGCGGATGGCTCGACTATTCGCTTCAAGCTCAAGCTGTCCCTAGGATGGCTCGTGCTTAGCCGAGTGTTCGGGTTCTAAGTCTGGAAAGGGCTTGTCTTCGGGCAGGCCCTTTTTCCATCTGCGCCGCTGGGTCGCGGATCTTTTGCCAAGTGCCCGCTGTTGCTTTGCGTCCTTCGGCGAGCTGTTTCCCGGACAGGCCGTGCAGTGTTGGTGGTAGTAAGAAAACCGACGCACCTTAACTTCGGAGTCAGGGATGTTGGAATTCTTTCTCGGTCTTGCAAAGTCGGTTAACTGGAAAGCGGCTAGCGGAGTGCTGTTCGGTGCAGCGATTGGCGCTCTAGTGTCGTATTTTCTCCAAAGAAATTCATTCGCTGAGGCGCGCCGACAAAAGGAGCTTGATAAGCGGGAAGAGCGCCGAACGCTAGGTCTCAACGTCCTGACAAAAATGATACGGATTGCCTCAACGCTTGAACTTCTGATGCAGTCACTTGAGCAGGCGTTCGCTCGTGCCGAGAAGGACGGAATAAAAGGGCCACCTTGGACGATAGTCATTCCATTGGCGAACTTTCCAGCAAAAGTCCATTTTGAGCCAAAAGAACTCACCGAGATCATGAAGTTAGACTTCAACCTGTTCAACGATCTCGGACCGTTCGATGACGTTCATAATACGTTACTCGATGTCTTCCAGCTTTACAGAACTGACAGGAATGCTTTGACATCTACGTTGTCAGCGGAAATGAACGGCATGCTCGGTTCTACCACGTTGACGCCAGAGGAAGTGAAACGTCTCGCGCCTAAGATGGCTGCTCTGGATACGATTATTGACGGAATGGTTCAAAGGACAACGACGGACAGCGCAGAGGCTTGGAGTATCCTCAACCGACTTCAGGACGCTCTAAATAGAGAGTTTGGACTCAAGCTTCGTCTCGAAAGGAAGCCTTTTAGCCATCAGCCGATCCCGCCGGGTTCCGCCTAGATGATAGCGCTGCTGATGATCCTGATACTTTGCGTCCTGCTATTCGGAGCGGGCGCAGTGCTGGCCGGGTTCGGATGGCTAGCGGTTATTGTCGTGACCCTGACGTTGCTCTACGCGTTGATCGTCGTAGTGGCGTCCGTTTTCGTAGGTGTACGTAACACGGCGCCCAAGTTACCGGGAGCCGCAGCCGCATTCTTTCGAGGCTATGCTAAATTTCTAGGCGCGCCGATCCTGGGACCGATTGCTTACTGGCGGTCTGTCTCCGAACGGCGAGCACGCGGCGAGTACGTTAGTGCAGTGTCGATCAGTCTTACGTTTCTGTGGACCCTTATTGTGGGTGTGTGCTTAAGTTGGTTGGCTTTCATCATGCCGTTTTTAATCGTGAGTGCGGCCTATCAAGCATCGCTTGGCTGAAATTAGCCGTGATACAGCCGCTGATTTTTCTGCGGTAGCGAATGAGATAGTTGCTTCGTGGTGTCGTTTCGAAGTATCGCTCCGGCGGAGGCCGCCTTGTGCGGTTTGGCGGTTCGTCTGAGGATTTGACCTTAAGTCTAGCCTTAAGGTCATGTGGCGAATGCAGGTGAAGGTCTTGGGCGCTGAACGTCGGCGCCGAT
>NZ_JBQTHN010000008.1:0-16791 GCF_052389815.1 Bradyrhizobium sp.
CGCCGTCGCCCTTCACCAAATTGGCAAACAGCGCTTTGTGGGCGTCCATGTGCCGGTCGAGGTTCATGGTGATGAAGCCGTTGAGCTGCAGGAAGCCCGGATAGACGTCGCGCATCACGCCGGGATGCGGGAACGGCACCTTGGTGATGACGTGGTTGCGGAACCACTCGATGCCGCGGTCTTCGGCCAACGCATTCACCGACGTTGGATTGCGGCGGGTATCGATCGGGCCGCCCATCAGCGTCATCGAGATCGGCACATAGGGATCGTCGTTGGCCTCCATGACCGAGACCGCGGCCACCACCGGCACCGAAGGCTGGCACACCGCGATCACATGCATGTTGCCGCCGAGCTCGTGCAGCATCTCGATCACGTAATCGACATAGTCCTCGAGATCGAAGCGGCCTTCGACGACCGGCACCATGCGCGCATCCGACCAGTCGGTGATGTAGACCTCATGCGTCGGCAGGAAGGCTTCGACCGTGCCGCGCAGCAGCGTCGCGTAGTGGCCGGACATCGGCGCCACGATCAGCACGCGCGGCGCCGGCGTGTGCAGCGGACGGGTCAGCTTGCGGTCGAAGTGCAGCAGGCGGCAGAACGGCTTCTCCCACACCGAGCGGACCTCGACGGGGACGCGGACGCCATTGACCTGGGTTTCGTCGAGGCCCCAGTCCGGCTTGCCGTAACGGCGCGTGGTGCGTTCGAACAATTCGCAGGCGGCGGCGATGGATTTGCCGAGCTGGGTATGGGTCCAGGGGTTGAGCGGATTTTGAAACAGGATCTTGGTGGCGTCGGTGACGGCGCGGGCCGGATTGAGAGAGGCGTGGGCCATCTCATACATCCAGTACATCGGCGTCGTTAGTGCCGGACCGCCTCCGCCTGCCAGGCCAGGTGCGCCGCCAAATTCACCGATTGCCAGCGGCGGTGCATCGTCCAATTTACCGATCGCCATGTGTCCCTCAAGCCCTGTTTTGCGTCGCAGCATACTGCAAGAAGCGCAATAAAGCGTCAATGTACCGGTTAGTTAATGGTTGGGGGCAGAAAACCAAAAACCCCCGAAATTTCACGGGGAAATGTGACTTATTCGCCACCCCCGAGCAGCGATCCGTGCCGTTTGGCGCTCCGCAAAAGGGCCAGGAAGACCAGAAATGATGCAACAAGCAGCACCGCATTGAGCGCAAGCGAATCAAGCATCAGATCGCTGCGGAAACTGTGCTCGATCAGCAGCGCCCGCATCCCCTCGAACACATAGGTCGGCGGCAGCGTCCAGGCGGCGTATTGCAGCCAGCCGGGCAGCACGCTGACGGGATAGTAGATGCAGGCGAGCGGCATCACGCCGAACATCAGCGTCCAGACGATGCTCTCCGCGCCAAGGCCGTTGCGCAGCACCAGGCCCGACACGAAGATGCCGATCGACCAGCTGAAGAAGATCAGGTTGCAGAAGAACGCGATCAGCGGCAGGCCGATCGAATAGAAATTGAAGTCGAAGAAGAAGTACGCAAGCAGCGTCATCGGGATCACGCCGATGGCGAGGCGAATGAGGCTCATCGCCATCAGCGCGATCAGGAACTCGATCGGCTTCAGCGGGCTCATCATGAGGTTGCCGAGGTTGCGCGCCCACATTTCCTCCAGGAACGAGATCGAGAAGCCGAGCTGGCCGCGGAACAGGATGTCCCACAGGATCACGGCGCCGATCAGCGTGCCGCCGGCGCGGGCGAAGAAGCCGTCGTTCTGCGCGATATAGTTTTGCAGAAAGCCCCAGGTGATGATCTGCAGCGCCGGCCAGTAGATCAGCTCCAGCAGCCGCGGCCAGGACGACAGCAGCAGGTACCAGTAGCGCAAGACCATCGCGTTGATGCGATGCAGCGCGATGCCCCGCCCCTCGCCCGCGGCAAGCTCGCTCATCGCAGCCCCTCCCGGTCGCGGCCGCGGGCAACGTCGAGAAAGACTTCCTCCAGCGTGCCGCGGCCATAGCGCGCCATGATCTGCCCCGGCCCGTCGTCGTCCTCGATCCGGCCGCGCTTCATGATGATGACGCGGTCGCAGAGCCGCTCGACCTCGAGCATGTTGTGCGAGGCCAGCAGGATCGTGGCGTTGTGGCGTTTGCGGTAGTTCTCCAGATGCCGCCGCACCCAGTCGGCGGTATCCGGATCGAGCGAAGCGGTCGGCTCGTCCAGCAAGAGCAGCTCCGGCTCGTTGATCAGCGCCTTGGCCAGCGCCACGCGCGTCTTCTGCCCGGCCGAGAGTTTTCCGTTGGCGCGGTCGAGGAATTCGGCGAGGTCGAGGTCGGAGGCCAGCTGCGCGATGCGGGCGCGCAAGTCCGGCACGGCGTAGAGGCGGCCGAAGATGGTGAGGTTCTGCCGCACCGTCAGCCGCATCGGCATGTCGACATAGGGGCTTTCGAAATTCATCCGCCCCAGCACGGAATGGCTTTCGTCGGGCATCGCGTGGCCGAGCACGTGGATGCGGCCCGAGGTCGGCAGCACCAGCCCCATGATCATGGCGATGGTGGTGGTCTTGCCGGCGCCGTTGCCGCCGAGCAGCCCCGTGATGCTGCCGCGCGCGATGCGGAAGGTGACGTCGTCGACCGCGCGGGTGGTCTTGTAGACCTTGACGAGATGCTCGACATCGATCGCCGCCGATTTCGGGGCGGCGGCGGGCGTGTTCGCGGGCGCATCGGCGACAAGCGTCATACGCGGTTCATTGGGCCATCGGGCGCGCGAGTGCAAGGCTTTGCGGCCGTCTGGCCAATTTGTGATCGCGGCGGGCGACGGGTAAGCTGCCGGGATGACCGACGTAGCGCCTTCCGAATTCCGCCATCCGAGCCGCTACGTCCGTCTCGACACCATCCTGCGGCTGCGCTGGCTAGCGGTGCTGGGCCAGATCGCCGCCGTCTTCATCGTCTCGCAGGGACTGAATTTCGATTTCGCGGTCGTTCCCTGCCTCGTGATCATCGGCCTGTCGGCGCTGATCAATCTGGCGGTGCAGACCATCTTCAATCCGATGCAGCGGCTGGAGCCGATCTACGCAGCGGCGCTGCTGGCGCTCAACATCGTCGAGCTCGCGGGCCTGCTGTTCCTCACGGGCGGCCTGCAAAATCCCTTCTCGTTCCTGTTCCTCGCGCCGGTGCTGATCTCCGCCACCGCCCTGCCGGTGCGGCTGACCATGGCGCTGGGCTTCGTCGCGGTGGCCTGCGCGTCCAACCTCGTCTTCTATCACTATCCCCTGCCGTGGGACCCCGAAGACCCGCTGGTGCTGCCGCCGATCTATCTGTTCGGAGTCTGGCTTTCCATCGTGCTCGCGATCGGCGTCACCAGCCTTTATGCGTTCCAGGTCACCGAGGAATCCCGGAAGCTTTCCGACGCGCTGGCTGCCACCGAGCTGGTGCTGGCGCGCGAGCAGCATTTGACCCAGCTCGACGGCCTGGCGGCCGCCGCTGCGCACGAGCTCGGTACGCCGCTGTCGACCATCTTCCTGATCTCGCGCGAGCTGGAGAAGACCGTGCCGGAGGGCCCGCTCACCGCCGACCTGAAGACGTTACGCGAGCAGGCGACGCGCTGCCGCGATATCCTGGCAAAAATCGCGCAGCTCTCCGCCGCCGGTGCGCCGTTCGACCGCATGGAGCTGTCGCTGCTGATCGAGGAGGTGGTGGCGCCGCACCGCGATTTCGGCGTCGACATCAACGTGCGGATCGCGGTCGCGCCCTCGAGCGAGCCGGTCGGGGCGCGCAATCCCGCGATCCTCTATGGCATCGGCAACATCCTGGAGAACGCGGTCGACTTCGCCCGCGATGCGGTCGAGGTGAATGCGTGGTGGAACAGCGACACCGTCGAGATCGTGATCTCCGACGACGGCCCGGGGATCGCGCCCGACATGCTGAGGCGGATCGGCGAGCCCTATGTGTCGCGCCGGCCGAGCGCCGACGACGGCATCCGCCGCGGCATGGGCCTTGGCGTGTTCATCGCCCGCACGCTGCTTGAGCGCACCGGGGCCAAGGTGTCGTTTGCCAACCGCACCTTCCCCGATCACGGCGCCGTGGTGCAGATCGTGTGGCCGCGCAGCCGCTTCGAAGCGGAGGAACCCGTAGGGGAGTCAACGAGTTAACCATTCCACAGCGGTATTTGGCCGCGCAGGATCAGACGTTTTACGGCCTTGGCAGCGGCGGATCGACGCGCCATATGTTCAAGATCGCTCATAGCAGGGACGCCCGACTTGACCGCTGCCAGCACCGAACTCGCCGACCACGCCGATCGCTCGCTTCTGATCGTGGAGGACGACAAGCCGTTCCTGGAGCGGCTGTCGCGCGCCATGGAAACCCGCGGCTTCACCGTCACTTCCTGCGACACGGTGTCGGACGGGCTGGCGCAGATCGGCCGCGCGGCGCCCGCCTTTGCCGTGGTCGATCTGCGGCTCGGCGACGGCAACGGCCTCGACGTCGTCTCCGCCCTGAAGCGCAAGCGCCCCGACGCGCGCGCCATCGTGCTGACCGGCTACGGCAACATCGCCACCGCCGTGACCGCGGTGAAGATGGGCGCGGTCGACTATCTCTCCAAGCCCGCGGACGCCGACGACGTCGTCGCCGCGCTGCTCGCCACCGGCACCGAGAAGTCGGAACTGCCGTCCAACCCGATGTCGGCGGACCGCGTGCGCTGGGAGCACATCCAGCGCATCTACGAGATGTGCAACCGCAACGTCTCGGAGACCGCGCGCCGCCTCAACATGCACCGCCGCACCCTGCAGCGGATATTGGCCAAGCGCGCGCCGCGCTGAGTTCACGTCGCGGCCTTGGCCGCCGCCTTCGGGGGTGCGGCCTTCGCGGCGACCTTCCTGCGAATTCGGACGGCCCCGCCCTTCTGTTCTTCGATGTCGAACGCATCCGTCTTGCGGACGAGGTCGCTGAGCTTGCGAAAGCCGTAGTTTCTGGGGTCGAAATCCGAAGCGAGGTTTGCAAGCTGCGTGCCGACTTCCCCCAGCGTCACCCACCCGTCTTCGCTGTCCATCTGGTTGATGATCTTCTTGATGATCGGCGTAGCCGCGCTGGCCGGCTGCAGCGATTTCACGGGGGCGGCGGCGTCCTGACTGTTCGACGCCGGTGCCAGCAGGTTTTCCGTGTAGACAAACCTTCGGCAGGCTTGCCGGAAGCTCTCCGGGGTCTTTTGCTCGCCAAAGCCGAAGACATCCACTCCCTGCTCGCGGATGCGGGCGGCTAGCCGCGTAAAATCGCTGTCGGAGGAAACGAGGCAGAATCCGTCGAAGCGGCCGCTGTGCAGAAGGTCCATCGCATCGATGACCAGCGTGATGTCGGATGCGTTCTTGCCGGTCGTGTAGGCGAACTGCTGCTGCGGAATGATGGCATGCTTGGCGAGGATGTCGGTCCAGCCCCTGGATCGCGGATGGGAGAAGTCGCCGTAGATCCGGCGGACGCTCGCCTCCCCGAGCCTGGCAATCTCCTCGAACAATCCGTCGGCGATCTTCGACGAGGTGTTGTCGGCATCGATGAGGACGGCGAGGCGCGGCGAGCGGGATTCGGAAGGCATGAACGTCTCCAGTACTCGTAGGGTGGGCAAAAGCGAAGCGTGCCCACCTCTCCGATCGCGATTTGAAAGGTGGGCACGGCGCGAGTGCGCCTTTGCCCACCCTACGGCTTCCTTCAAATCTCTTCATGGCCCTGCGGGTCGACAAGGCGGTTGATGCGCTGGGCGGCGGCCATCGCGAAACGCACGGTCATCGACTTGCGGGTCGCCGCGGGCAGGCGATGCTCCGGCGCCTCGCAATGCAGGTGGGCGCCATAGGCGTCCGCCACGATCAGGCCGGTGCCGGCCGGGAAAATCTCGCAAGGCAGCTCGGCCGTGAAGGCGAAGAACAGCCGGTCGCAATGGGCGCGGTATTCCGGCCATTTCTGGTCGGCGCGCAGATCCTCCAGCGACGACTTGATCTCGACGATCCAGATCTCGCCGCGTTCGTTGAGCGCCACGAGGTCGGCGCGGCGGCCGGAGGGCAGCGGCAATTCGCTGACGCAGGCAAAGCCGAGCGAGCGCAATAGCCGCGCCGTGCCGCGGGCAACCGCCAGCGCCGTCTCCGACTGGCGGCGGTCCGGCGGGGGCACGAGGTGGATCTGGCGGGCGGGCGATTCCATGGCTTCCGAGCCTAGCCGATTCCGCCCTGACGCACATTCCTGTTTGGGCATGATCCTCTCGGAAAACCGGTGCCCACGTTTCCGGGATCATGCCGCCGGTCCAATCCGTTCATCAATGGGCCGGACCGGCCGCAAATTGGTACCCGGCCCGCCACGATTTCGACCTCAGGGAACCGCGAAGCCGGCGGAACCTGCCCTTCAGGGGACGAACGCACTGGAGGAGAACAACGATGCCGCGCATCGTCACCCGAACGCTTGCCTTCGCCGCTACCCTTCCCGTCCTTGCCGCCCTGCCCATCGCCGTCCCCTCGGCCGCCGTCGCAAGACCCGCCGTCGAGGTCGCCTTCGTGCTCGACACCACGGGCTCGATGGGCGGCCTGATCGAGGGCGCCAAGCGCAAGATCTGGTCGATCGCCACCGCGATCGTCGATTCCAATCCCGACGCCGACATCCGGATGGGGCTGGTCGCCTACCGCGACATCGGCGACGAATACGTCACCAGGAAATTCGAGCTCACCACCGACATCCAGGACCTCTACGCGAACCTGCTGGAATTGCGGGCGCGCGGCGGCGGCGACTGGCCGGAGAGCGTCAACGAGGCGCTCGATGCCGCCGTCAACAAGATGAAATGGACCGACGGCAACGACGTCCGCCGCATCGTCTTCCTGGTCGGCGATGCCCCGCCGCACATGGACTACGAGCAGGACACCAAATATCCGGTGACGCTGAAGGTCGCCAGGCAAAAGGACATCGTCGTCAACGCGGTGCTGGCCGGCAACGCGCGCGAGACCGAGCGGGTCTGGCGCGACATCGCCCAGAACGGCGATGGCCGCTTCATTCCGATCCCGCAGGACGGCGGCCAGGTCGTCGTCATCGAGACGCCCTATGACGAGGACATCATCATCCTGCAACGGGAGATCAACGGGACCGTGATCCCCTACGGCCCGCACGCGTTGCAGCGCCGCACCGAGGAAAAGACCAAGCAGCTTTCGCAGGTGGCCGCCGCGGCTCCCGCGCAGGCCTCGGAAATGGCGAGCTATCTCAACAAGCGCGCCAGGGTGTCGTCGGAGGCCGTGACCGGCGACGGCGATCTCGTCGCCGACATCAACGCCGGCCGTACCAGCTTTTCCGACATCAAGGACGACGACCTGCCGGCCCATCTTCGGGCGATGAAACCCGAACAGCGCATGGGCGAGGTCAACAAGCAGATGACCCGGCGCAAGGCGCTGAACGAGAAGCTCGCCGCGCTGGTGGCCAGGCGCGACAAGTACCTCGCCGACGCGCGCGCCAAGGCGCCGCCGAAGGCTTCCTCGTTCGACCGCGTGGTCGAGGACACGCTGCGCGCGCAGATCAAGCGGTGAGTGGTTGGGTACGGCTCTATCGACATGTCGTCCCGGCGAAGCCATCCGTCGGCCCCCTGCACCCAGCTGTCGTCCCTGCGAATGCAGGGACCCATAACCACAGGGAGAAGTTGTTGAAGGAAAGCCGTCCTCCACTTTACTTCAACAGCGTCCGCCACGGCGTATGGGTCCCTGCGTTCGCAGGGACGACACCGATCACGTAGCGACGATCACGCCTTCATTGGCACGAAGCCGGAGCCGGCCGTCTACCTTCTCGCCCTGCCGGTCCATCGAGGTCGACAGCAGTATCTCGCCGCGAATCGGGAACGACGCCGGCGAGGCGCCGAGGTTCAGCGCGACGGCGACGGCGCCCCCTGCGCTCTTCCTGACATAGACCAGCAGATCGCCCTCCGCCTCGATAGGCACATAGTCGCCGAGTGCGAGCGCCGGCAGCTCCTTTCGCAGCGCGATCAAGGCACGGTAGAGGTTGAGGATCGAGCGCGGGGCGGCAGCCAGCAGCGCGACGTTCTCGCTCGGCCAATCCTTCGCCAGCGGCAGCCACGGTGCGGCGTCGGAGAAGCCCGCATGCGCCGAGGCGTCCCATTGCATCGGCGTGCGGCAGCCGTCGCGGCCGACGGCAAGGCCGGGCACGTTCTTCTCGAAGGGATCGCGCACCTGTTCCGGCGCGATGGCGACCTGCGGCATGCCGATTTCGTCGCCGTAATAGAGCGTGGGCGTTCCCCGCAATGTGAGCAGCAGCATGGCGGCGACGCGGGCCTGGTCGCGGCCGATGCGGGAGGCGAGGCGCACCTTGTCGTGATTGCCCAGCACCCAGTTCGGCCATGCGCCGGGCGGCAGCGCGGCTTCATAGCGCGCGACCAGATCCTCGATCTCGCGCGCATGCCAGGCGGTGGAGATCAGCGCGAAATTGAACGGCAGATGCGCGCCGGCAAGATCCTTGCCGTAATAGGCGACGAGACGCTCGACCGGCAGATAGATTTCGCCGATCAGCACCCGCGCGGCAAATTCATCGCTGACGCGGCGCATTTCGGCGATGACTTCGTGGATCTCCGGCCGGTCGGCGGAATGGAAATGCACGACGGCGCGGTTCGGCGGCAGGCCCTCGTGAAAGTCGGGATTCGGCGGATCGTCGCGGAAGGCGTCGTCCTTGATCAGGTGCCAGATCACGTCGACGCGAAAGCCGTCGACGCCCTTGGCGAGCCAGAAGCGCATCACCTCGAAGATCGCCTCGCGCACCTCTGCGTTGCGCCAGTTGAGGTCGGGCTGCTCCTTGAGAAAGGCGTGGTAATAATACTGCCCCGTCGCCGCATCGTATTCCCAGGCACTGCCGCCGAATTCCGACAGCCAGTTGTTGGGCACGCCGCCGTCGGGGGCGGCATCGCGCCAGATGTACCAGTCGCGCTTCGGGCTATCGCGCGAGGCGCGGCTCTCGACGAACCACGGGTGCTTGTCGGAGGAATGGTTCGGCACCAGATCGAGGATGAGCTTCATCCCGCGGGCATGCGCGGCCGCCAGCAGCTCGTCGAAATCCGCCATGGTGCCGAACAGGGGGTCGATACCCCTGTAATCGGCGACGTCATAGCCGAAGTCGGCCATCGGCGAGGTGAAGATCGGCGACAGCCAGACCGCATCGACACCGAGCGAGGCGATATAGGGCAGCCGCGCCGTGACGCCCTTGAGGTCGCCGACGCCGTCGCCGTCGGTATCCTGGAACGAGCGCGGATAGACCTGGTAGAAGATGCCATGCCGCCACCAGAGATGGTCGTCGTGTTTCATCCTGCCGCCCATTGCCAGAATTTGCTTCGCCGGGTAACGCCGGAACCGTGGACAGGTTCAAACGGGCTTTGGCGACGCCGGTATGACAATGCCAAGGCCCGGCCGCATTGGCTGTCTCGTGTCCCGGCGGCAGCGCATCACCCGAGCGTGCGCAACGCGAGCTGGTAGATCGTCACCAGCACCTCGAACAGGATCAGGAGCACGATGATCAGTTCCAGTCGCAGCGCGCGGCGGGTGTCGATGATGTCGGTCAACACTTGCGCGGATTCGGCGATCACCTCGAGCTTGCGGTTGAGCGCCTCGGCGCGCTCCTTCAGCTCGTACTCGTCCGCGAGCCGGGCATAGAGCCGCTCGAGCTGCGGCTTGTCCCAGAGGATGTCGGGCTTTTCGGAAACCGCGACCGGCCCGGTGACGCGATGGCGCACCGACAGCGCGTTGCCGATCTGTTGCAGGATGGCTCGGCGGCCGCCAGCCATGCGCCCGCTGTTCGCGAGCTCTCGCGCGAACGGCTCGGTCTTGTCGAAGACGGCGGCGACCTCGCGCTCGTGCCGCGCCAGCACCACGCTCTTGGCCAGCGCCTCCGCGATCAGGATCAGCCGCTCCGGCGACAGGCTTTGCAGGCAGATCGGACCGCCCGGCGGAATCTGGTCGTCCTTGTCGGAGGCAAGCTCGATGGCCGCAATCTCCTCCTCGCGCCGTGCGAACGCGCCGGTCATGCGATGCTCCAGACCGCGCAGGAATTCGTCCTCCTCCAGCGCATTGCGGCCGATCAGCACCACGACGCCGTAACGGAACAGCACCGCGACGCCGTTGTCGCCGACGCGGAAGGCCAGCGGCGCGGTGGACAGCACGTCGCCGCGTTCGAGGCCGGCGGTGTTGATGCGCTCGGCGACAAAGAAGGCGCGGGCGGTGACCCGCGTTGCGTCAAGCGGCGATTCCGATACCTGATCCATGCCGAGAATACGCGGCCTCACCCTTGCGGAAACCGGCCTCGCCCCAAATTGTTTCGTCGACGTGACCCTATCACAGTTCGCGGCGCCGTGATCCGGCCCGCAGTTGACCCCTTGCTCGGGAGGGCTATGGTGCCCCCCATGAACGAGCAAACTCAGACCAAGGCGAAGGCCGGCGCGACCATCGTGCCGGTGACGCTGTTCGAGCAGAACTGCACCATTCTGTGGTGCGAGGCCACCAGGAAGGCGGCGGTGATCGATCCCGGCGGCGACGTGCCGAGAATCCAGGAAGCGATCAAGCAGACCGGCGTTGCCGTCGAGAAGATCTGGATCACCCATGGCCATATCGATCATGTCGGTGGCGCTGCGGAGCTGCGCGACGCGCTCGGCGTCACGATCGAAGGACCGCACATCGCCGACAAATACCTGCTCGACAACGTCGTCTCCTCCGGCGCGCGCTTCGGCATGACGGACGTGCGCAATTTCGGGCCCGACCGCTGGCTCGACGAAGGCGAGCAGGTTGAGATCGGCAAGCTCACCTTCGACATTCTGCATTGCCCCGGCCATTCGCCGGGCTCGATCGTGTTCTTCTCGAACGAGCTGCGTTTTGCCCTTGTCGGCGACGTCCTGTTCGCGGGCTCGGTCGGCCGCACCGACCTGCCCGGCGGCAGCCACGCCACGCTGATCAATTCGATCACGAAGAAGCTGCTGCCGCTCGGCGACGACGTCGGCTTTGTCTGCGGACACGGCGCGGGCTCGAGCATCGGGCAGGAGCGGATGACGAATCCGTTCCTGACTGGCGAGATCGAGGGCTGACGGACGGCCGCGGCCGGTCCGTGAAAGCTTGACGCAGCTCAAGGCGGTTCCTGCGCCCTGCGGGAAACTGCAAGACGGGAAACGAGCCGCTCAAGATGAAATGGCCGACAATCTGATCAAGCCTGCGCGCGCAGTACCGCAGCAGCGGCTGTCCGCGCGCGCGCTTCGGCTCGGCGGCCGGCTCAACCTGACCGGCCTCGACCTTGCCGGCCTCGCCCCGCTCGAGGTGCCTTCCAGATCGCCGCCGATGCTGCGGCTGGAGAACGGCCGTGTCGCCGCGCTGTTCTCCTACGGTACGGTCGTCTTCATCGGCGCCTCGGCGGCCGAGCAGGAAGCCGTCCTGAAAGAGATCGAAGGCCGCATCGAGGACCGGCTCGATACGGCGGCCGTCGTCGCATCGGAGATCGAGCTCGGACCAAACACGAGGATCGCGGGCGACCGCATCACCATCAAGGACAAGTCGCCGGCCGCCCTCGTCGTCATCGCCGATGCGCTCGCCAAGAACGTCGCCCTCGCCTTCGAGGAAGAGGAGGTGAGGAAATTGCTGCTGGCGCTCGAGCCTTTCACCGGCGACCTGGCCGACACCGGCCGGCTGCCGATGAACCGGCGCCGGATGCTGCGCACCGTAGGGCAGGCCTTCCGGACCCATCGTCGCCTTCTCGAGCGGGTGGAGGTCGAGGAGAGACCCGATTTTCCGCCTGGCGACGGCGAGCCCGGTCATCTATGCGAGCGCCTTGCCGACGCCTACCATCTGAAGAAGCGGGCGAAGTCGGTATCGCGCAAGCTGGACGTCATCGAGGTGATGACGAGCGGGCTTACCGAGCTGATCAACGCCCGGCGCGAAAACCGCGTGGAGCTGCTGATCGTGTTGCTGATCGCGATCGAAATCGGAATCTGGGTCTACGAAAGCTTCATCCGGGGCTGACGACCGGCTCCAGCCGGTCACGGCTGCCGGCGTTACTTCCTCAATCCCGCGGCGGTCAGCGCGCGGGCGATGACGCCGCCGACGTCGAAGCTGCGGCGGCGCTTGGCCGGCTCGGGACGCCCTGTCGGCGTGGTGCGCGGCCAGAGCGCCTCGGGGAGATCGGGGTTCTGCAGCGTGACGGGCGCGATGGCCGGAAACGGCCTGGCGCGTTCTCTTGCCGCGGCGCTCAGCACGGAAATCGCGGCGGCCTCGGCTTGCGCCTTGCTCCGGCGCAGGCGGCGCGTCAGGCCGAAGAAATTGGCGATGTGCCAGGACGAGGAGATGCCGGCCTCGATCAGGAAGGCGCCCTCGAAGCCGTAACGCTCGTCATTGTCGGCGAGCCCGATCGGCGTGCCGTGCGCCATGCCCGAGATGGTGTAGGACTCCACCACGGTCTTGCCTTCCGCATTCCACCACACCTCGTGCGGATAGCCGTCCACAGTCGACTCCGACATCGGCGCTTCCGGCAGACCGTGCAGGTCGAGCCATTGCTTGACGATCTCGTCGGCATTGCCGGGATGCACGGTGCGGTCCTCGCTGCCGTGCCACACCGAGAGCCGCGGCCAGGGGCCGCGATGATCCGAGGCGCTGCGCACGAGATCGCCGAGCTCGCGCGCCGGGCGCGCGGGCGAGGCCAACATACCGCTGAGCGCCTCGCGCACATTGCCCGCGATGCCGTACGGCAGGCCGGCGATCACCGCACCCGCGGCGAAGACTTCCGGATAGATCGCGAGCATCGCCGCCGTCATCGCGCCGCCGGCGGAAAGGCCGGTGATGTAGATGCGGCGGCGATTGATCTTGTGGTCGTAGACCATCTTGTCGATCATGCGGCGGATCGAGGCGGCCTCGCCCTGGTCGCGCCCGACGTCTTCCGGATTGAACCAGTTGAAGCAGGTGTTGGCGTTGTTGATCTGCTGCTGCTGCGGCATCAGCAGCGCAAAGCCATAGCGCTTGGCGAGCGTAGACCAGCCGGCGCCGTGATCGTAGCCGGCGGCGTCCTGGCCGCAGCCATGCAGCACCACGACCAGCGCAGGCCGCCGCTGCAGATCCGGCGGCAGGTAGGTGAACATCCGCAAGGCGCCGGGGTTGGCGCCGAAATCCGTCACCTCGACGAGCGGACTGCGCACGCCGGACATGCGGCTGCGGCCGTACGGCACGAAGCCGTTGAGTCCGGTCAGCTTCGGAAGACGGCGCAGGAAATCGATATTGGCGGCGAGCGAGCGCAAAAAGCGGCCCCTGGAGCGGTGACGATTACAACGTTGGCCCAGAGAGATAGTTGCTGCCGCGTCGATTAAAAAGACCGCATGTTGGCCGATCCCCTGAAATCGCGGTGAAGTGTCAATTCGGCATCACGCGGCGCTTCCATGACGGCAATGCGACGGAGGTAACGATTGCGAGAGCAAATGGGGCTGAAGCAATGAAGTGGGCCGGCGGTGCGCCGATGCATGTCCGGGGCCGTCGTCATTGCTTCCGCTTGCGCACGCGGGAGCGTTGCGACAAGGCGGCCGGAATTTGCGTCAAGCCGCTACGGCCATTCCATCCGGCGGCATGGCGCATGCCTGACACGGCCACCATGCATCGTCGCCCGTGCTCCGCGCATTGCCTTGGGCGCGGCCAGACCGTACCGTAGGGCCGAAATCCGACAAGAAAAAATCCGGAGAGAACCCCATGGCGCGCCTGAAGTTCGGAGCGTTCCTCGCCCCGCATCACCCGATCGGCGAGCATCCGATGCTGCAATTCCGCCGCGACCTCGCCTTCGTCGATCAGCTCGATGAGCTCGGCTATGACGAATTCTGGTGCGGCGAGCACCACTCCTCGGGTTGGGAGATGATCGCCTCGCCGGAAATGTTCCTGGCCGCGGCCGGCGAGCGCACCAAGCGCATCAAGCTCGGCACCGGCGTGATCTCGCTGCCCTATCATCATCCCTTCAACGTGGCGCAGCGCATGGTGCAGCTCGACCACATGACGGGGGGACGCGCCATCTTCGGCTCCGGCCCCGGCGCGCTCGCCTCCGACGCTCACACGCTCGGCATCGATCCGATGACGCAGCGCGACCGCCAGGACGAAGCGATCGGCGTGATCCGCCGCCTGTTCGCCGGCGAGCGCGTCACCGCGAAGAGCGATTGGTTCACGATGAACGACGCCGCGCTGCAGATCCTGCCCTTGCAGGAAGACATGCCGTGCGTGGTGGCGTCCATGATCTCTCCGTCCGGCATGACGCTCGCCGGCAAATACGGCATCGGCATCATCTCGCTCGGCTCGATGTCGACCAAGGGCCTGATGTCGCTCGCGCAGCAATGGGAGTTCGCCGAGGATGCGGCGAAGAAGGCCGGCACCCAGGTGAGCCGCGCCAACTGGCGTGTGCTGCTCTCCTGGCACGTCGCCGAGACCCGCGAGCAGGCGCGGCGTGAGGCCCGCGAGGGGCTGTTGCGCTGGCACAACGAATATAATGTCGGCACGCTGATGCGGCCGGGCGTCACGGCGTTCAAATCGCCCGACGAGGCCGTCGATCAAACCGCTTTCGTCGACGGCGCGGCGTCCGCCATTGGAACGCCCGACGACCTCGTGCAGCTGATCAAGAACGTGATGAAACTGTCGGGCGGTGTCGGCAGCATCATCGGCTTCGCGCATGACTGGGCCAACATCGAAGCCACCCGCCGGAGCTGGGACCTGGTCGCGCGCTACGTGGTGCCGGAGATCAACGGCTACATCGACAGCCTGCGCAAGTCGCAGAAGTTCGTGATCGAGAACCGCGCCGTGTTCGAGCGGGCCGGCGAAGCCGTGATGGCGAAGATCCTCGGCAACGACAAGGCCGCCGCTGCGCTCGCGGAAACCGGACCCGGCCGCGTCCCGATCGCCACGGCGAACGCGCCGGATTTGCAGAAGGAAGCGGCGAAGCGCAAGGCGTAAGCGAGGCCCGCCCTATCGGTTCGTCATGCCCGGGCTTGTCCCGGGCATCCACGTCTTTGGGGCGACCTGCAAGAAGGGCGTGGATGGCCGGGTCCCGTCTCCGCCAAGGCTCCGCCGGGGCAACGAACTCGCCCGGCCCGCCGAAGCTTTAGCGAAGGCAGCAAGCCCGGCCATGACGAAAGCCTTTGCATCGCGCAGTCGCCAGTGGCGCGGCAATTTCGACGTCGCATTGCCTCACGCCGTTCTGACATTCCCGTGAGCTTGCGGCCTTGTGGCGCAATTGCGCCGCAGGGAGAGGCTTTGCGGCGCCGGCACAACCGGCTATTTTCCGCTCGCCCAATCGGAGTGACCGCCATGTCGATGCAGAGTGTGGTTTCGCCCGCCAATGTCCCGGTGCCGCCGAATCCGAAGGCGCTGCGGCACATTCCCGGAGACGAAGGCTGGCCGTTCATCGGCAACACGCTGAAGGTGCTGGCCGACCCCAAGGGGCAGATCGAGAAGTCGGCCGCCAGATTCGGCCCGATCTACCGTACCCATCTGTTCGGCGAGACCAGCATCACCCTGCTCGGGCCCGACGCCAACGAACTCGTGCTGTTCGACCAGGGGCGGCTTTTCTCCTCCACCCATGGCTGGGGACCGATCCTGGGCCTGCTGTTTCCGCGCGGACTGATGCTGCTGGATTTCGAGGAGCATCGCCTGCACCGCCGCGCGCTGTCGGTGGCGTTCAAGTCGGGGCCGATGAAGTCCTATCTGGTCGATCTCGACCGCGGCATCGCCGCGCGCGTCAGGCAGTGGAAGGCGCAGCCGGGCGAGATGCTGGTGTATCCGGCCATGAAGCAGCTGACGCTGGATCTGGCGGCAACCTCCTTCCTCGGCGCCGACATCGGGCCCGAGGTCGACGAGGTCACCCGCGCCTTCGTCGACATGGTGGCGGCCGCCGTGGCGCCGATCCGCACACCCCTGCCGTTCACGCAGATGGGCCGCGGCGTCGCGGGGCGCAAGCGCATCGTCGCCTATTTCTCCGAGCAGATCCCGATCCGCCGCGCCCGGGGCGGCGACGATCTGTTCTCGCAGCTGTGCCAGGCCACGCACGAGGACGGCGCGCTGCTGTCGACCCAGGACATCATCGACCACATGAGCTTTTTGATGATGGCCGCGCACGACACGCTGACCTCCTCGCTCACCACCTTTGTCGGCGAGCTCGCCGCCAATCCGGAATGGCAGGCGCAGCTGCGCGACGAAGTGAAGGGCCTCGGCATCGAGGCCAACGACCCCTCCAGCATCGACAACCTGGAGAAGATGCCGCTGTCGGAAATGGCCTTCAAGGAAGCGCTGCGGCTCAAGCCGCCGGTACCCTCGATGCCGCGCCGCGCGGTGCGCGATTTCTCGTTCCGCGGATACGACATCCCCGCCGGCACGGCGGTCGGCATCAATCCGCTGTACACGCATCACATGCCCGACATCTTTCCGGAGCCGGACAAGTTCGACCCCTTGCGCTTCTCCGAGGAAGCGCAGCGCAACCGCCACCGCTTCGCCTGGGTGCCGTTCGGCGGCGGCGCGCATATGTGCCTCGGCCTGCACTTCGCCTACATGCAGGCGAAGACCTTCGCCCGGCATTTCCTGCAGAATCTGGAGGTGTCGCTGGAGCCCGGCTACAAGGCGAATTGGCAGATGTGGCCGATCCCGAAGCCGCGTGACGGGCTGAAGGTGAAGATCAGGCCGGTGTGATTTTGTAGGGAGGGCAAAGCGGGAGAGGCTGGGCAAATATTCAATCGGCCATCGACGCAGTAGAAATCCATTCGCAGTCCGACGCCATAGCGCCGAAAATATTCTGTTGCCGTCATTGCGCAAGCAGTGCAGAGAATGAACTTTCTACGA